>NZ_JBSGIP010000010.1:0-196846 GCF_053605105.1 Nocardia sp. NPDC003963 | reverse complement strand
GCGCCGAAGGCGCGAGTCTCGAGGCCTGAACGGCGAGACACCAGGGGGCCTCAACCCCGCGACGCCGAAGGCGGCGCCAAAAACACAGCACCTTCGCGTGTGGGTCGGCGTGCTGTTGTCGCGTGTGGGTCCGCGTCCCGCGATCGCGTGTGAGCCCACCCCGGCCCGCGTGTGCCCCCCACCGTCGCCGGCAGGCAGCCGATCCCGGATACCCGTTTCTCCCCGCCCTCCCTCCCCCGACCGCCTGACCTCGGGGGACCGTACAGCCGTCTTCCCGGACCGCCGGTAAATCGCTGGACGCTCGTCGATAGACTCGCCTGGCCCGGTGGAATCGCTTTCGTTCGGCGTTCAGGAGAGAAAATGTCTGCCCCACGTCCACCACTGGCGGGATTGGCCGCCGCGGCCGGTGCCGATACCGCGTTGCGGACCGTTTCCGGGTTGCTCGGGCGATCGCCGGTGGAGTTGGTGGCGCCGGCGGCGGCGCGTTCGTTCGTCGCGGCGACGATGGCGGCCGAGCGGCCCGTGGTGGTGGTGACCGCGACCGGCCGGGAGGCCGATGATCTGACCCTGGAACTGGGCGAGATGCTGGGGTCCGCGGTCGCGCAGTTCCCGTCCTGGGAGACCCTGCCGCACGAGCGGTTGTCGCCGGGCGCGGATACCGTCGGGCGTCGGCTCGAGGTGTTGCGGCGGCTGGCCCATCCCGAGGATCCGGTGTTCGCCGAGCCGTTGCGGGTCGTGGTGACCACGGTGCGGTCGCTGATGCAGCCGATGGCGGGCGGTCTGGGCGATATCGAACCGATTGTGCTGCGGATCGGCGGGGAAGCCGATTTCGACGAATTGGTCGAGCGGCTGGTCGAATTCGCGTACACGCGAGTGGATATGGTCGGGAAACGCGGTGAGTTCGCGGTTCGCGGCGGCATTCTGGATCTCTTCCCGCCCACCGCGGATCATCCGGTCCGGGTGGAGTTCTGGGGGGACGAGATCACCGAGCTGCGGCCGTTCTCGGTGGCCGATCAGCGTTCGCTGGGGGATACCGCCCAGGACGCCGTGGTCGCGCAGCCGTGCCGGGAACTGCTGCTCACCGCGGCGGTGCGGGAGCGGGCCGCGGCGGTGGCGGCGGCGAATCCGGCGGATGCCGCGCTGGTGGAGATGCTGGCGAAACTGGCCGAGGGTATCGCGGTCGAGGGCATGGAGGCGCTGCTGCCGGTGTTGCAGCCCGGTGAACTGCGGCTGCTGACCGAGCAGTTGCCCGCGGATACCCATCTGCTGGTGTGCGATCCGGAGAAGGTACGTACCCGGGCGGCCGATCTCATGCGGACCGGGGAGGAGTTCCTGGAGGCTTCGTGGACCGCGGCCTCCTTCGGAAGTGATGCGCCGCTGGGCGCGCACGGACTGGATCTGGCGGCGTCCGCTTATCGTCCGCTCGCCGATATCCAGGCGAGCGCCGGGCAGCGGGAACTGCCCTGGTGGACGCTGAGTCCGCTGGCTTCCGGTGATCCGGCGGAAGTGGAGTTGCCGGTGCAGTCCGGCCCCGCTGCGCGGGGCTCCGACGAGCTGGTGGCGACGATTTTCGCCTCGTTGCGGGCGCATGTGACGACCGGTGGCCGCGCGGTGGTGGTGCTGGCCGGCCACGGTACGGCTCAGCGCACCCTGGAGCGGCTCGGGGACGCGGAGGTTCCGGCCGCGGAATTGGCGGCCGGGGCGGAGCCGGTACCCGGGGTGGTCGGGGTGCTGTGCGGGTCGCTGCACGACGGAGTGATCTTCGCCGATGCCGGCCTGGTGGTGGTCGCGGAATCCGATCTCACCGGTAACCGGGTCACGGCGCCGGGCGACGGGAAACGACTGCCCGCCAAACGCCGTAACCAGGTGGATCCGCTGGCGTTGAACGCCGGGGATATGGTCGTGCACGACCAGCACGGGATCGGCCGGTTCGTGGAGATGATCGAGCGCACGGTCGGTGGCGCGCGGCGCGAATACCTGGTGATCGAATACGCGCCCGGTAAGCGCGGTCAGCCCGGCGACCGGCTGTTCGTGCCGATGGAATCGCTGGATCAGTTGTCCCGCTATGTGGGTGGGGAGCTGCCCAGCCTGTCGAAGCTGGGTGGCGCGGACTGGGCGAACACCAAACGCAGGGCACGTAAGGCGGTCCGCGAGATCGCCGGTGAACTGGTGCAGCTCTACGCCGCCCGGCAGGCGGCGCCCGGTCATGCCTTCGGTCCGGATACCCCGTGGCAGCGGGAGATGGAGGACGCTTTCGCGTTCACCGAGACCGTCGATCAGCTCACCGCCATCTCCGATGTGAAGGCGGATATGGAGAAGGCCGTGCCGATGGACCGCGTGGTCTGTGGTGACGTCGGCTACGGCAAGACCGAGATCGCGGTGCGGGCGGCGTTCAAGGCCGTCCAGGACGGTAAGCAGGTGGTGGTCCTGGTGCCGACGACGCTGCTGGCCCAGCAGCATCTCCAGACCTTCTCCGAACGGCTGGCCGGGTTCCCGGTCACCGTGAAGGGCTTGTCCCGTTTCACCGATCCCGCGGAATCGCGTGAGGTGCTCGCCGGGATGGCGGAGGGGGAGGTCGATATCGTGGTCGGCACCCATCGCCTGCTGCAGACCGCGGTGCGCTGGAAGAATCTCGGCCTGGTGGTCGTGGACGAGGAGCAGCGCTTCGGGGTCGAGCACAAGGAGCACATCAAGGCATTGCGGACCCATGTGGACGTGTTGACCATGTCCGCGACGCCGATTCCGCGCACGCTGGAGATGAGCCTGGCCGGTATCCGGGAGATGTCGACCATCCTGACCCCGCCCGAGGAGCGGCATCCGGTGCTCACCTATGTGGGTGGGTACAACGACAAGCAGGTCACCGCGGCGATCCGGCGCGAGTTGCTGCGTGACGGCCAGGTGTTCTATGTGCACAACCGGGTGTCCTCGATCGAGAAGGCGGCCAAGCGGATCCGGGATCTGGTCCCGGAGGCCCGCGTCGTGGTCGCGCACGGGCAGATGAACGAGGACACTCTGGAACGTACCGTGCAGGGTTTCTGGCAGCGCGAATTCGATGTCCTGGTGTGCACCACCATCATCGAGACCGGCCTGGACATCTCCAACGCCAACACCCTGATCGTGGAGCGGGCCGATACCCTGGGGCTTTCCCAGCTGCATCAGTTGCGCGGCCGGGTCGGGCGCAGCCGGGAACGCGGATACGCCTATTTCCTGTATCCGGCGGAGAAGCCGCTCACCGAAACCGCGTACGACCGGCTCGCCACCATCGCGCAGAACTCCGATCTCGGCGCGGGTATGGCGGTGGCGATGAAGGATCTCGAGATCCGCGGCGCCGGAAACGTGCTGGGCGCCGAACAGTCCGGGCATGTCGCGGGGGTGGGTTTCGACCTCTACGTACGTCTCGTCGGCGAGGCGGTGGAGGCCTACCGGGCGGCCGCGGACGGGAAACCGATCACCACCGAGGAGACCAAGGAGGTCCGTATCGACCTCCCGGTGGACGCGCATATACCGCCCGATTATATCGCCAGCGACCGGCTGCGGCTGGAGGCCTACCGTAAACTCGCCGCCGCGCACGACGATCCGGCGCTGGCCGCGGTGGTCGAGGAACTCGTCGACCGCTACGGTCCGCTACCGGTCGAGGTCGGCCGGCTGGTGTCGGTGGCCGAACTGCGGTTGCTGGCGCGTGAGTACGAGGTCACCGAGATCGCGGTGACCGGGACGACGGTGAAGATCTCGCCGCTGTCGCTGCCCGATTCGAAACAGATGCGGCTCAAGCGGATCTACCCGAGCGCTACCTATCGGGCGGCGAGTTCGGTGGTGCAGTTGCCGCTGCCCCGGGTCCAGGACAGTGTCGGAGCCGACCGGCTGCGTGATGTGGCGCTGCTGCAGTATCTCGCCGATCTGCTGCTCGCGCTCGACGGTAAAGCCGCGGGCGCGGTCGACCTCACGGTCGCGACCGAGGTGAGTCCGGCGCGATGACCTCCGACCGTCCCGGTGCCGCGGCGGCCGGCCGGCCCGAACCCGGTGTGCTCGAATCGGAAACGGCCACTGTCGCCGCCGGTCTGACCGATGCGGTGGAGGTGATGGATCGGCTGTGGCGGTTCGGCGGCTGGGAAGTCACCCAGACCCACGATTCGCTACGGCCGTATCTGCTGGAGGAGACCTACGAGCTGCTCGACGCGATCCAGCAGGAGGACACCGGCACCATCCGTGAGGAACTGGGCGATCTGCTGCTGCAGGTGCTGTTCCATTCACGGATCGCCGAAGCGGCGGGCGAATTCACCATCGACGATGTGGCGGCCGCGCTGGTCGCCAAATTGGTGAATCGCAGCCCGCATCTGGCCGCCGGACCCGACGAGTACGGTTTCGCAACGGCGACCACGGTCGAAGAGAAGGTCGCGGTACAGGAAAGAGCCTGGGAAGAGAAGAAATCCGCGGAGAAGACGCGGCGTTCCTGTCTGGACGGGATCGCCATGGCGCAACCGGCGCTGGCCCTGGCCGAGAAGATCTGCTCCCGTAGCGCGCGCGCCGGTCTGCCGGAGGATGTGATCCCGGACGATCTGCGTATCGTCCACCTGGGCGGCCCGGAGAGCGCCGAGGAGCGGGTGCGCAAAGCCGCCCTCGCCTTCGCCGCCGCCGTTCGGCAGGCGGAGGACGCCGCCGAAACCGCTCGGGGTGCTCGTCTTCCGCTGTCCGCCGCGGATTGGCTCGAGTACTGGCCGGCCGATACCTGTCCGGATCACTGACCGGACCACCTGCCGGGTAACCGAAGTCGCGGTGGGATCCGCGGGCCGCGGAGGTTCCGGAGCACTCAGGATTCGTCCGGTGCGAGGATCGGGCCCAAGGCCCCGGCGAGGGCGCCGATGCAGATATCCCGGAGCCGGTCACGGGTGCAGGAGCGTTGTTCCAGCCAGTCGACGGTGAGTACCCGCACGAAGGTCAGCCAGCTCATGAGCACCGCGGACGCCAGTTCGCGGTCGCGGCCGGTGAGGCCGGTGACATCGACCATGCGGTGACGTAGTTCGCCGAGCTCGCCCCAGATGATCGCCTGGACGGTGGGATCGCCCGCGAGCTGCCGGTTGGCGGCGATCACCGAGTGCGCGTTCGCCTCGAAGTAGTCGAAATGGGTGTCCAGGGCGGCGGCCAGCTGGTCGTTCAGCGGCCGTTGCGGGTCGAGAACGGTATCCGCGAGCAGCTGTGCCGTCGCGCGGCGGTATATCTCGGCGAAGAGTTCGCGCTTGTTGGGGAAGTGGCGGTACAGCAGCGCGCGCGAGACTCCGGCGGTGGCCGCCACGTCCTCCATCAGAACGTCGTCGTAGGCGCGTTCGGCGAAGAGGCGCTCTCCGGCGTCCAGCAGTAGTTCTCGGCGCTCTTCCGGGGCGAGCCGACGACGGGTGCTCATTTCGCCCAGGTTAGTTGACGCGTGTCTACCGGCCGCCGTATGGTCTTAGTAGACACTCGTCTACTAACTGGGAGTCGCGCAATTCATGCGTTGCGCATGGGATTCGATGGGGAGTGCCCGTATGGAAAAGACGTTGCGGTGGCTGTGCTGGACAATGGGCGTCGTCTGCGTCCTGATCGGAATCGCGCATATCGTCATCGGCCCGGATGCCGTCCCGGATACGGGGGCCCTCACGGCTACCGACGATAATCAGAACCGTTTCTTCGGTGCGATATTCGCGGGTTACGGACTCGCTTGGATCCGGGCGGTGCGACAGTCGCCGCTGCACCGGAATACCATCCGGGGCCTGGCCGGAATCATGTTCGCCGGCGGCCTCGCCCGTTTCTTCTCGGTGGCCGCGCACGGCTGGCCACACGGATTCGTCATCGCGCTGACCGTCCTCGAACTGGTCCTGCCGCCGGTGTACTTCTGGCTGGCCCGAGATGCCGAGACGCGGCCGGGTGGCGCGGCGCCGGCCCCGGCCTGAGCGCCGCACCACCCGGCCGGTGATCTCCTCGAAGAGCCGCGCGGACAGTACGCAACGGGCATCCCACTGCGGTGCAGGTCCTAGACATTCACTCCGTAATCGCGCGCGATTCCCGCCAGGCCCGAGGCGTACCCCTGGCCGATCGCGCGGAACTTCCATTCGCCCTGCCGGCGATAGAGCTCCCCGAACACCATGGCCGTTTCGGAGGACGCGTCCTCGGACAGGTCGTAGCGGGCCAGTTCGGCGCCGGTGTTCAAATCGACCACCCGGATATAGGCATTGCGGATCTGGCCGAACGACTGACCGCGCTGATCGGCATCGTGAATGGAGACCGGGAAGAAGATATTGGTGATCGTCTCCGGCGTATTCGCCAGATCGACATTGATCACCTCGTCGTCACCGTCGCCCTCACCGGTCAGATTATCGCCGGTGTGCTCGATGGTCCCCTCCGGTGACCGGAGGTTGTTGTAGAACACGAAATGCTGATCCGACAGGACCTTCAGGCTCGGCCCGGTGGCCAGGGCGCTGGCGTCGAGGTCGTAGTCGGCGCCCACGGTGGTGCGCACATCCCAGCCGAGTCCGACAGCGATCTTGGTCAGATCGGGGGCCTGTTTGGACAGCGAGACATTGCCGCCCTTTGCCAGTGTGACGCTCATGTTCTCCTCCCACGGCGCCGAAAGCGCCCGATGGCCGACGGCGCCGGAGCGCCCGGCAATTTCAGGGACGAGGCACCGCCTCGTCGGATGAGTCCCGCGGCCGGGGGCCGGACTCAGATCTTCTCTTCGTTCTCGGCCCAGGACTTCAGCGTCGCCACCCGGTGCTCCAGAGCGCGCAGTTCGCTGTCGTCGAGCACGGTGCGCTGAATACCCTGGGCGACGGCGAAAGCCGACTGCCGGTGGTCGTCGATGACATCCACATCGAGCCGGACCGCCACATAGTCGTCGGCGCCGGGCATCTCCTCGGCGATGACCTTGGCCGAGCCACGCGCGCACAGCGCCACATTCCCGCCGCCCAGGATGAGCAGGGCCACCTGCGGCCGCTCGCGGAGCCGGGCCAGCGAACCGCGATCGAATTTGAGGCTCAGCAGGATCCGCCGGTCACCCGCGCGCACGGGCCACGAGACCGGAATGGCATGCGGCGCGGGATCGGTGGTGACCAGAACCGCGATCGTCTCCTGCGGCCACACCGGCAGCGCTTCCAGCTCGGGATGGTCGGTTGCGGGATTCTCCGCGGAACTGATTCCGGCTGCCATATCGTCCCCTCCTGGATCGACGTGGTGCGGCGGGGGTATGCCGTACCACGCACCAGTCTAGAGGTCGGCCCGGACACGCGCGGGGGAAGTACCGGTCGCGACCTGCTGTGGAACGCACTGGTACCGACCGGAATCGGTGAGTCGTGGCGCAAGGGAAACCTCAGAACCTGAGGTTGGAGTTGTATCCGGCCCGAGCGTGTCCATCCGTTCAGTCCCCGGCATCGTGATGGGTGAGAGTGTCCGAGAGGTCCGGCCGCCGCCCGGGCAGCCGGTGCGGCTCACCCCTCTTGCTGATCGAGATAGGTCAGCTCTCGCGCGAGCGCATCCCGGGCCGCCGCGACGAGTTGCGCGTCGGCCGCGGGGCAAGCCAGGGAGACGGCGATCAAGGCGCTCTCGATATCGGGCCCGAGACCGGTATGGGACGCGGGAGGTAGACCTTCCAGCGCGCGGGCCAGGCTCGTCTCGAAATTCTGTCGCATCCGATCCACAGGTAATCCGCTGCCTCTCACAAAAGACCTTCTTTCCGCCACTGTTCCTGTGCCGTGCTCACGAGTAACTCGTGGAGGACTTTCGCGGGTTCGCTGGCAGCACTTCCATTGAGCTCGACATCGGCGAACGCCTCGGCCAGCGCCTCCATCGGATGGAACCTACCCCTCGAGAAGCTGTATCCGCTCAGCTGATCACGCCACGCGAGGTAGGCGCCTTCGCTTTCGATATCCGAGAGTTCGTCCCCGTGCTTTCGGAGGAAGTGATCACGCAGATGTGAATCCGCTTTCTCGACGGCCCGCGAATGCCCCTCGAAGGTGAGTGCGTGACCGAACTCGTGAACGACCATCGCATATGCGGGAGGAGCCGGACTTTTCTTGAAATGTTTGCGGCCGACAGCCTCCGATACTGTTTCCAGCAGTAGGGCCGGGTTCGTAGCGTGCCTGGTCGAGAAGAAGATGGTAGTTGCCCGGTCCTCTCTACTGTCCGACCTGTATCCGGATGCCGCCTGAGCGATGTCCCGGTCGTTCGCCAAGGAACTGATCTCCACTGCCATCACTCTGGTGAGTGGATACTTCGCGAGCATATCGTTCATTGCGGAGACGATGTCCCGTGCTGTTCCCCTGTCGACCCCCTGCCTCTCGAAGCCGTACACCGGGAATCCGTGGCGTTCGGTGAGCTCCGCACCGATCTGCTTGGTTCGAAGCTCGGCCGGGCCGGGCCGCCGACGCACAGGAAGTGCCGGAAGGTGGCTGTCCCCACGTGTGGAATCGCCGTCGGGTAAGCGTGCGGCGGCGATCTGATTCTCGCCTCGCTGAGCGGATAGCTCGGCTCGGTCGGCGAAATGGCGGAGTGTTTCGGCGCGTCGGTTCAGCGATCCCTTGCTGTGGTCCGCGAACCGAGTCAATGTGCGAATTGTGATTTCGGCTCCGCCGCGCACCAGACGCGAAATTCCATCCATCGAACCTCGAAATCCGTAACACCGGCTCGAGAGTCGCGCGCTGAACGGTAGCGCCGCCGGATGACCAGCTGTAGATCAGCTATTTCGAGGCTAATCGTTGGTGTGAGTACAGAAAATGTATCGGGGAGCCAAAATTCGGGCAGTGCTCGGTGCATGTTGCACAAATCCACGCGGGTCACGGGGTGGTCGGTGATCCGTTGGCGGGGGTGGCGCGGTGTGAGCCGCGGTTCGGCGCGCGACCCGAGCCGTCCAGGGTTCATGCGGTGGCCGCGACGGTGGATTCCAGGGGGAGGGTGCGGACCCATTCGCGGCCCATGGTGGCCGGCCTGATTTCGGTGGAGGCATCGTGGCGGGCGTGGTCGCCGATCTGCGCAGCGCCGAGCACGACGAGTTTCTCGGCGGCTATCTCGCCACCTCGGTTGAAAGTGTTGTCGTAGACCGAATCGCCCAGGCCGAATACCGCGAAGCGCAGGCCGGTCAGATCCGGGCGGTATGCCTCCAGCGCTTCGAAGAAGGGTTCGGCGCCGGTGGGTAGATCGCCCTCGCCGTAGGTGGAACATACGACGATGTGGAAGATCTCCGGGTCGAGTCCGGCGATATCGAACTCGCTCATATCGGAGACGGTGACCTGATGTTCGGTCAGTTCCTCGACGATTCCCTCGGCCACTTTCTCCGCTGTGCCCATTTCCGAACCGAACAGGACGACGATACGCACCGCGCCTCTCCTTCCGCCGCAAAGTTTGGAAAGGCAATCCTAACTTACTGCCTCCCGTTGGCGGGGTGCGACCAGAGTGTCCCGCTGATCCAGCAGACTGAAGTATTTGCGCAGCATCAGCGTGGCGGTGGCGGCCAGGCCCGCCGTCAGCCCCCACCAGACCCCGGTCGCACCCAGACCTGCCGGATACGCCAGTACCAGCGCCGTCGGCAGCCCGACGATCCAGTAACCGACCACGGACAGCCGGAAGCCCGCATTGGTGGCCTGTAACCCGCGCAGCAGGCCGGTGCCGATGTTCTGGGCCGCGTCGAAGAACTGCAGCACGATACCGATCAGCAGCAGCGACCGGGCCACCTCCACGGTCGCCGAGTCGGTGGGATCGAGGAACGGGCGCAGCACCAGGTCGGGGACGAAGGCGTAGGCCAGCCCGGTGACCAGCGCGACCACTCCGGCGAACTGCAGTGCGAGCCAGGCCAGGCCCCGCGCGTGCCCGGTCTCCTCCCGGGCGACCGTGTGGCTGACCAGGATCGACGCACCGTGCGAGATACCGATCGCGATCTGGAAAACGATGTAGATCACCTGGTACACCACATTGTGGGCGGCCAGCGCGGCCGGCCCGAGTGCGCCCATGACCAGCGCGAGTACCGAGAACATCCCGGCTTCGGAACCGTAGGTGAGGGCGATGGGTGTCCCCAGCCGCAACTCGCCGCGGACGGTCGCCATCCGCACCGGCCACGGGCGGACCGGCAGGGTCCGGCCCAGTTCCGGGTCCCGGCGCACCATGGTCCAGAACACGGCGAACATGAGCAGGAACACCAGCGAGGTCGCCACTCCGACACCGGTCAGCCCGAGTGCGGGCAGCCAGGCCCAGCCGTGGATCAGGGCCATCGCGAGTACGAGGTTCACCGCGATCGAACCCAGGGTCACCGCCAGCAGGGCCTGTGGCCGCTGCATCCCGACGGTGTACTGGCGCAGGACCTGGAACCAGAGGCAGGGCAGCAGGCCGGGAGCCAGCGCCACCATCAGCGGCCGCGCGTCGGCCAGTACACCGGCGTCCTGGCCCAGCCACTGCAGTGACCAGCCCAGTCCGATCAGGACCGCGCCGCCGAGCAGACCGGCGACGGTGGCGATCAGGAAACTCGATCGCACTACATCGCGGACCTCGGGAGCGGGATCGTCGCCGCGTTTTCCGGCGGCGCCGACCGCGGCGGCGATCTGGTTACCGCTACCCGTGATCAGTCCGACGCACATGGTGCGGATCTGGTTGAACAGCACCAGCGCCAGACCGCCGGCGGCGACCGCGCGCACGCCGAGACTGCCCATCAGGGCGATATTGGTGGTGGAGACGGCGACCTGCGCGAGCTGGGTCAGCGCAATGGGGGCGGCCAGGGCGGCCAGTCGCCGGCCGTCGGGACGATATCGCGAAAGAGGTGTGCCGATCACCGCGCCCGCACCATAGTGTCCGATTCCTCCGTATGGTCGTGATCGTCCGGTCGGGTGACGCGGACGGCGTGGGTATTCCCGGCACCGGCATCGTTCAAAACGGCCGCCCCCACCGGATGATTGCCCCGGCCCCCCGGGGCGTAGTCCGCCAGCATTGTATGGACTTCACGCTCGGCCTCGGTATCGAGGAGCTCGCGGGCCGCCATCCAGTCGTCGTCGAAGACGGTGTCGAGGTATTTCTCGCCGCCGTCGCAGACGATGGTGACCACGGTGGAACCGGCCGGGAACTCCTCGAGCCGGGTCAGCGCGGCGTGCACCGAACCGCCGGCCGAACCACCGAGCATCAGGCCCAGCTGCCGCGATATCGCGCGGCAGGTGGCGAAAGCGTCCCGATCCGTCACTTTCACTCCCTCGTCGAGCAGTTCGTAGTCCACGGCGGTGCCGATGGTGGCCCCGGGTGGGGTGCCGGTGCCGGACTGCCAGTACGGTCCGCCGGGCCCGCCGAAGGCGATGGACCCGACCGGTTCCACCCCGATCACCCGCGGTACACACCCCAGCTGCCGCAGCCGGGTCGCGGTACCGAACAGGGAACCGCCCGTGCCGACCGCGGACAGCAGGATATCGACACGGTCCACTTCGGCCAGTAATTCTTCGGCCACCGCGTAATAGCCCACGGCATTGGCGTCGTTGTTGTGCTGTTCGGTGAAATACGCGTCGGGTTCGCCGGCCGCCATCGCGGCCGCGTGGTCTTCCCGCGCCGAGGTCGCCAGATTGTCGTCACCGTCGTCGGCGACGAATACCAGCTCCGCGCCCATTGCCCGCATCGCCCGCAGTTTGTCCTTACTCGCGTGATGATCTACCACCGCGGTGAAACGATAGCCGCGTTCGGCGGCGACGACCGCGAGGCCGAGCCCGGTATTTCCGGATGTGGATTCGATGATATGTCCGCCGTCGCGCAGTAGACCCCGACGCTCCGCGTCGAGAACCATTTCCCGCGCCATCCGGATCTTGGCGGCGCCTGTCGGGTTGAACTGTTCGAGCTTGAGAAGTAATCGGGTGCCGGACGGTGTCACGGCCAACTCGAAGAGCGGGGTGCGGCCGATCAGGTCCGTGACACGGGTGACGAGGGACATGGCGGATCTCCTGGGCGTCGATAGTGGGCAGTGCGACGAGACCGGAGCTGACGGTCTCACTGACAGGATTGATCGAGGGCCCAGCGATACCGGCCGCCCGGTGCTTCGGAGAGCACCACTTTCGGCGGAAGGGGCAATTCGTGAAAGGGCGATTCGTTGGAATCCATCTGATATCCGGCGGTATTCGGGTAGATCAGCAGATCGCCGGAAACGGCGGCGCGGGGCAGCGGAATACGACGCCAGCTCAGCATGTCCGATTCGAGGCAGGTGGCGGCGCCGACGACGGTGGCCGTCGGGGTCCCGGGTTCCTCCGGCCAGAGCACCGGGTCGGGGAGATATTCGCTGTCGAACCACTGTTCGGAAAGGCTCAGGCTGGACCCGTCCACGGTCAGGATCCGGTAGGGCTGCCCGTGTTCGTGGCGGGTCTTCCCGCCCTGGACCCGGAAGACCGTGCTGCCCGCCCGGTCCAGCAGGGCGCGGCCGGGTTCGACCGCGAGGGTCGTATCCGTGCGACGCAGGCGGCCGGCGAGATCGTCGCGTTCGAGAACGGCGGCGAGCATGGCGGGGCCGGGTTCGGGGAAGGAATACGGGTAGTACGACTCGAACGCTCTGCCGGAATGGAACCAGCGGCGAGTCACCTGCTGCTGGAATACCGACCATTCGGCGGCGGGCACATAGTCGACCCCGAAACCGCCGCCGATGGACACGGTGCCGGCCGGATGTCCCAGCGACCGCGCGGCGCGGCAACGGTCCAGAAGCCGCCCGGCCATTTCGGCGCGTGGGATCGGGTCGTAGCCGGAGAGATGGAAACTGAAGCCCTGCAGCGAGATCGAGGGATACTCGACCGCCTCGGCCACCGCGTGGTCGAGTTCCTCGCCGGACATCCCGAATCGGCTGGCCGAGGCCGCCGGAAGGGCCCGGAACAACACCCGCACCGGGATATCCAGTGCGGCCAGACGTTTCAGCTCGCCGATACTGTCCACGGCGATCAGGCAGTCGTGCCGGGCGGCCAGCCAGTGCAGTTCGTCGGATTTCTCGGGGCCGGTGACCATCAGCTCCGTGCCGCGGATTCCCTGCCCGAGTGCGGCGGTGAGCTCACCGGTGCTCGCGATATCGATACCGGCTCCGGCGGTGGCGCAGGCCCGTGCCACACAGGCCGCCTTGTTCGCCTTCTTGCCGTAGTAAACGGCTCCGGAGACCCGGGATTCGGTGAAAACTCGCTGGAACGCGCGGATATTGTCGATCACCCGCGCCGGATACATCAGATGGAAAGGACCACCGACCGCGAAAGCGATATCCCCGAGAAGTTGTGGATCGGTGAGGATCTCCTGTTCCCAGACGTCGCGGTGGGCGGGTACCGGGGCCGCCACGGTCCCTTCGGACAGGCCGGAGGGACCGGGTTCGGCGTCGGCGGGGGCGTCGGCTCCGGTCAGTCCCATAGCGGTACCTCGGTGCCGCGGCCCTCGGCGATCGCGCGTTCGGCCAGGGCATGCGCCACCGCGACATCGGTGAGCACCAGCCCGCTGTTGTAGACGAAGATCTTGTCCTCCGCGCGCCGCCGGCCCACGGCGCGCCGGCTCAGGATCTGTGGCAGTTCCGCGTCCACCCGCCGCAGTTCGCCGTTGTCGTCGGCCATATCGGTACCGGTCAGTGCCATCTGCTCGGCGCTGGTGGCGACGACCCGGTCGGCGTCGCGCAGGGTGGAGGGGGCCAGCCCATAGCCCACCAGTACGACCACCGAACCCTGTTTCAGGTGTTCGGATTCGATGGCCACCTCGGTGCCCGGCCCGGCGGTCGCCAGCACCACATCGGCCGTCCGGGCCGCGGCGTACGGATCGTCCACGTTCTCCAGCAGCGCATGGGGTGCGTAGTCGGTCAGCTGCCGGTGTACCGCTTCGATGCCCTCGGGGTGAGTGCCGTAGAGCATCAGTTTGCGCAGTTGCGGATTGGCGGCCAAAAGATGCGGCAGGGCGTTGCGGCCCTGGGTGCCGGTACCGATGAGCAGCACGGTATCCGCGTCCCGGTGCAGCGTCTCGCGTACCAGCAGTGCCGAGACCGCCGGGGTCCGCAACGCGCCCACCCGGGAGCAGTCCATCATGGCGATGGGCGCGCCCGTCGTGTCGTCGTAGAGCGTGATGGTCGTGTAGTAGCGCTTGGTGGTGCGATCGTGTCCCGGATCGAACTTGTACGAGGTCTTCATGGCGACCACCCGGCGCCGACCGTCGCGGCCGAGCATCGCGTAGGCGACCGACCAGCCGTCCGGATTGGCGACACTGAGCTTGCGTGGATTATCGGAATCCCCTGCGGCCAATGCGATGTACGCTTCCTCTACCGCGCGGACCACCTCGGCCGGGGCCACCGGCACATCGGCGAGATCGCCGCGGCTCAGGACACGAAGGGGTGTCGCTCGGTCACGTGTGCTCAACGGATCCTCGATCATCTACTGCACCGTTCCGCTCTGCCCGCGCCCGTTGCGCCGGTGGCGGCGCGAAGGGCGCGATGATCTGCTGACCGTATCCATTCTCCCTGGATTCGGCCGTGCGGCGCGGGCGTTCGGGTAGCCGGATATTCACTCGTTTGAGCCAGCGGTCGGTGCCGTCGTAGCGCGCGGTGAACGGAACCCGGCCGTGAACTGCGACGTCGTTATCGACCAGGAGCAGCTCGCCGGGTTCGAGACAGGCCAGTACACAGACCCGTTCGAGTTCGTTCGCCAACCGCCGGTACGCCGTGTGGTAGTCGGCGTCGGCTTCGTCGAGTGGGGTGTAGGCGGGATCGAACCGCATTGTCAGCGATTCGGATACGCCTTCGTGCCCGGGCTCGCACCACAGTGTGGGCACGGGCACGGCGGCGGCGCGGTCGAATCCTGAGCCGTAGGAGACATCGGGCAGGATCGGCAGCGTCGGTGTGCGCAAGATGTCCTGCTGCGCGGCCGTCAGCTCCACTCGGCGCACCGACGAGACCGTGGTGCCGACCCGGTCGGGGTTGCGTAGACAGCCCAGCAGCAGCAGATTCGCGCGCAGCGGATGGAAGGCGTCCTCGGTGTGCGGGCTGAGCAGGATGGTGCTGCTGGCTCCGGACTGCTCGAGTTCGTGGCCCACGGCGGGCACGATGTTGTTGACCAGGCGTCCGTCCTGCTGACCGGCCCAGCCGAAGGGCTCACCGGCCGCCGCGGCGAGTAGCAGCATGGCGATATCGAGTTCGAACGAGCGACCGGGGCGATCCGGTTCGGCGGCCCACGCGGTCGCGGTCTGCCAATCCGGCGGGGTGGGGCCGATCTCGTCGTCGCGCAACGGCAGCCGGCGCAGTACACAGGCCCCGGCCGGGGCCGCCGGTGGACGCATCGCCAGGCGGACGGCCGCGGGCAGTTCGCCACAGCGCGCGCGGACCAGCTCGATCAGCGCAGGCTCGGCGAGGATGCGTGCGGCAGCGCCCGGCGCGGACTCCAGTGTGAACGCGATCTCAGCGGCCAGTTCACGCACCGCCCGTCCGGCGGCTTCGGGTAACTCACGGTGCTCGATATCTTCGATGCTAGGTGGGTGAAGCGTCTTACGTTCGGAGAGAACGCTTTTCACCAATACTTCCCTTCTCGGAATCGTTGCTCGGAGTACCGGAGTGCGGGGTCGATGTGCGAAATTAGTGCGTTCGCGCAGCCATGGCAAGGGTTACCTAACTACAGCTATGTGATAGCTATTACGTATGGCACGGTCAAACTACAGGTGGGCGGGTGTGCGGGCGCCGGGCGTTCGCGCCGTGATGAGACGCAGAACACGGTAAGGCTAGCCTGCCCTTGGGGCAAAATCGGCGTGGCGCGCCGGTCGGCGAGAGTGTCCGCGCCGCAACGAATTCCGTACCGGTCGCCGACCGGTCGGCCCGGGGTCAGAGACTGTTGGCGAGCAATGCGTACTGAGCCGCGGTCTTCTGCTCGACCTCGGTTTCGTTATCGCTCGACACGACACCGACATACCGCTTGTACGGGACGAAGCAGCGGAACCGGTACTGGTGCTGCGGATCGCCATCGGCGTTGAGCTGCAGGCATTTCGCGCCGGGGACACCGGCTACAGCGGGATGCGGATCGTAGGCCGCGCCCGTCGATTCGATGAAACCGTCCACCAGGATCGGCGCACCCGCCGGATCGCGCACCCGGGCCACCGAACTGCCGTCGGCGTAGGCGGCGCTCTCGAAACCGGATTCGTCCAGCAGGCGGGCGCGGGCCGGCTGGTCGTCGGCCGAGTCGATCAGATAGTTGCGACCGTAGACGGCGAATGTGTCGGGATCGGGCACCTGCCCTTTCCGGTCGGCGACGACCACCCGGGACAGCATGTTCTCGGGATCGACCTGGAGATCCGCGATATCCGCGCTGGGGGTCGGCCGGAACCGGTCGAGCTGAGCGATCTGGGCGGTGAGCGTTTTGTCCACCCAGGACACCAGATCCGCGCTATCGGCCTTCGGACGCTGGACGAACAGTGAGATCACGAACTCGTCGTGGGCCATGAAGGCGCCGATATTGGCGATACCGGGCCGCCAGTGCACCAGTGCGTCGGGGTGTTCCTCCGATTTCAGCCGCCGGTTGTCCCGCGAGACGCCGATATCGGCGGCCTCCAGCTCCTCGGCGGCCTTACCTGCGGCTGTGGTGTCGGGGAACCGCAGCGCCACCACAGTGATCGCGGTGGCATCGGATTCGGGGCGGGTCTGGCCCTCCGGATCGTCGCGGTCGGCCCCACTGGCCGCGTAACCGACCACCAGTTTGCGGTTCTTCAGCACCGGCTCGGACACATTGGCCAAGAAGTCGATCGCGGTCGCCGGATCGGGCAGCACCTTGGAACCGCGCCCGTATTTCAGCGAGGGGTCGACCTGGCTGCTGGTCACGACGGCCTCCGACATGCGGATACCCTCCAGCAGCCGACCGTTGTCGTCGGCGTCGCTCGGATAGCTGAACTTGTCGACCGGGAAGTCACCGACGGCCAACGTGCGTACGTCGATTTCCCCCGGGACCGCTGTCCCCGCCAGCGCACCGCAGCCGGACAGTACGGCCGCTACGAGAGCGACGACCGCGGTGACGGTGCTGACACGCGATATCCGAACCATGGGCCGGCCCCTCGTTCCGATCGAAACTGCGGTGTCGAAGTTACCCGACCGAGGACGATCTCGGGGAAGGGTGCCGGGACCACGTGCCATACCCTGGAACCGTGGCAGGCGAACCGCAGCGCGACTCCGACGCAGGCTGACCCGGTGCGGGATCAGCAGGTCGAGGTCGTCCCCGGACCGCACGCGGCGGCCCGGGTCGCCGGGGCGGTGGTACTGGTCGCCCATCGTGGTGCGGGCCCGCCCACCGCCGACGCCCCCGCGATGCGCACTCTGGTGGCCCTGGCCGAACTGGTGCACGAGGCCGCCGCGCGGCGACCCGACGGTCCGGGCGCGCTCATCGCCCGGGAAGCGACCAGATGGCTCACGGCACAGTCGGACCGGACCGGTCGCTCCACGGATTTCGGCATCCTCTCCGCCGCGGGACCCGGACGTGTGGCGATATTCCTGCACGGGGCCGTCACCGCGGTACTCGACGGTGCTGGCAGCGAGTACTTCCACGGCCGCGACGCGGTGTTCACCGTCGATCGCGCGGCGGCGACGCCGGCCCGCGCGGTCGCGCTGTTCGTCGACGACGGCGCTGCCGACCCGGAGGAGGATTTCCGGCCCGCGCTACCGCCGGTCCGCGGTATCGGCCGATTGGTGGAGGGTATCGCCGAGGCCGCTGGGGTGATCGTCTGGTCGCCCGGTGACCCGGTTGTCGCCTCGCCCGGCACCCCGGCCGGGAGCGGGACGATCCAGGAGCCGGTCCCGGAACACGGGGAGATCGCGGATACCGTCCTCCCATCGCGTGGTTCCGATCGGCAGCCGTTCCCCGCCGCGGATCCGGACGCTGTGGCCACGGCGGTATCCACACCGCTGATGGATACGGTCGAACTCTCCGAGCGGGGCAGCGGGTCCGATACCGCGAGAGGCGGGCCCGCGTCGGCCGACGGGTCGTGGAGCGGCACCGCGACCGATCCGCACCGGGCACAGACCGAGATCAGCGGACGGCAGCCACCGCGCGACGGCGCCGGACCGGAAGATGCTGCCGTTTCCTCGCCGGGAGATTCCGATCCGCTCCAGCGGGCCCCCGCGCACCCCACTCCGCGCCAGGACCTGCCGTACGCGGACCAGCGCGAGACGCCGCCACTGGACGCCGAACTGCGCCGCCGGACCGAGGCTACGGCCAAAGGCAATGCGCGCACGGTCAAGGTCATGGGATTCAAATGTGCGCGCGCCCACCCCACCGATCCGCGCGCGGCCTTCTGCAGCGTCTGCGGTATGCCGGTGGATCAGACCCAGCCGCTGATCGAAGTGGTGCGGCCGCCGCTGGGCATCCTGGTCCTCGACGACGGTGCGACCTACCTGCTGGAGGGTGATTCCGTGCTGGGCCGCGACCCGGATAATTCCGAGCCGGCCCGCCGCGGGCTCACCCCGCTGCAGGTGGTCGACAATTCCGGGGGGATGTCACGCGCGCACGCGGAACTGCGGCTGGCGAACTGGGATGTGACGCTGGTCGACCGCGGGTCCACCAACGGCACCCGCACCCGGGCCGCGGGCTACCGCGACTGGGTCCGGATCCCACCACATCAACCCGTGGTGCTGATCCCGGGTACCGAGATCCTGATCGGGCACCGGACGCTGCGATACGAATCGGCCGCGCCGCCACCGTTCGGCCTGTGAGACGGCCCGGTGCGACGGCGGAGCACCGCTTATTCGTAGCGTGCGCTACAGGTTTCCTCACCGCCGAGAACTCCGGCGCGGAAGGCGTCCACCCGGGAGAATCCGCTCGGTACCGTTTTGCCCTCGACATCGCTGGCGGCCAGACCGTCGGCGAGCAGACCCGACACCGCCTCGTCCAGATCGCCGGCCGCCAGCGTGATATCGCCCTGCGCGCGCCCGGATTCCGCCAGTTTCCCGGTGGCCACCCCGGACAGGCAGGCCGCCCGCAGTCCGGTTTTCGCGCCGACCAGATCCTGGTCCCGGCTCCGCTGTACCGCCAGGGTGTAGCGCGAGATGAACACCACGTAGCCGTTGAAATCACCGGTGACCTTCACCGGTAGTGGGACTTCCGAATCATCGGTGGCCGTGCCGCGCTCGGCGAGGCCGTCGATATTGGTGGCGATCGTATTGCTCGCCGGGCAATAGGTGACGGGTTCGGTGGCGACGCCGTCGCTGCAGGTTATCTCGGCGCCGTCGTAGCGGTAGGTCGGTTCCTTCGGGGTCGGCAGGATCACCGACAGCGCCTTGCTCAGCTCGACCAGACTCTGCTCGGTGATCTCGAACTCGCCGGACGCCCCCTCGAAACTCTGCGGCAGATCACCCCGGCGCTGTTCGATCTCGTCCATATCGATCCCCTTGCACCCCTTGGCGCCGTCGGTGAAACCGATCTGGACGGCCGAAACCCGTTCGAAGGCCGAACCGTGCACACTTTCGGGGTCGTCGGGGTCGGAATCACGGATCGCCACGGTGGCGGCCAGTACCGAGTTCAGGCCGTCGGAGGTGTTGATGGTGAAGTAGTCCGATTTCCCCTCGGCCACCCAGCGCATGTACGCGCCCGCGAAACAGTCGGCCTGCTGTTCCTTGACGATCACCGGATCGTCGCGGTCGACGATGTTCGCGTTGTTCTGGATCGCGTGCCCGTACTCGTGGGCGATCACCATCACCACCGACATCTGCCCGAACGTCTCGGTCATGGTGGGCAACAGCAGCGCCCGGTCCCAGCCGATGGAGTTGTCCAGCCGGCAGTAGGCCGCGTTCACCATGCGATAGGTCGATTCGGTGCAGAACTCCACCGATTCGCGCCGCGAATCCCGAGCGCTCCAGGAGATCAGTTTGTCGACCGGTTCGAACTCGCCCTCGAACTCGGCGCCGTAGTGCTCCTCCCAGTACGCCTGCACATCGGTGACGGCGTTCAGCGCGAGCGTATCGACCTCGCCGCCGTCGCCGTGCTCGGCGACCAGGTCGGAGGCCGGGGCATCCTCCCGCGGACCGCTGGGGCCGCTCGTGGTCGGCAGACCGGCCACCTGGAAGGGATTGTCGTAGATCGATACCGCGCGGCCGTCCACGGATCGGGTACACCCGGTGACCAGCAACAGTGCGCACAGAGCCGAGACGACGACAGCGGAAGTCGTGAGTTTCGGCATGGATCCTCCCCCATTTCGGCCGGTTCGAGTGCGCGACGTTGCCTCCGGAGCGGGGAGATCGCCCCCGCTCGGGGGCACCTCCGATGCCCGGGTAATGGAATAGTATCCGCTGCATGTCTGCACCGGGGGTGCGCACCATCACGGTGCGCCATGAAGGAACCGAACGAGTCTTCGATTCGAATCAGCAGATCACGCTCGGCCGCGCGCCGGAGGTGACGCTGTTCGTCGACAGTCCGCTCGTATCGCGGGTACACGCGATACTGGCCTGGCAGTCGGGAGCCTGGGTACTTTCCGACAACGGCAGTACCAACGGGGTGTTCGTCGACGCGCGCCGAGTGGGTGGGCCCGTCCCCATCGACCGGCCCACCCAGGTCCGGCTCGGTGACGCGATCAGCGGCCCGCTGCTCTGGCTGGTTCCCTCCGGAGTCCCGCAACAGCAACAGCAACAGCAACAGCCACGCCCGCAGGCCCCGCAGGCACCGGCGCGGCCACTCCAGCAATCCCCGCCGCCGCAATCCCCGCCGCCGCAGCCCCCGCCGCAGTGGCCCGCGCCGCCGCGGCCGCAGTCCGGTTCGCAACCGCAGGTCCCGCCGCGCGGGCAGCACGGGCAGCTCGGACAGACGCCGGGTCAGCCGCTACCCGCCCAGCAATCGGCGCCGCAGCAGTGGCCGCCGCACGGCGGGCAACCGGCCCGGGCGCCGCAGGTCGCCACGGGCGGCCGGCCGCCGGTCGTGCCGCCGCAGCCCGCCAATGTGAACATGACCGCCAAAGCGAGCGTGGCGGCGGTACCGCCGGTACGCCACCGCGCCACCGAAGGGCCGATCGCCCGGGCCGACCGGATCCCGCCGGGGGGTCTGGCGATCGGGCGTACCTCGGACAACCAGATCGTCGTCAACGATCCACTGGCCTCGCGTAAGCACGCGCGCCTGGTCGCCGGCCCCGAGGGCCTCGCCCTCGAGGATCTGGGTTCGGCCAACGGAACCTTCGTCAACGGTGTCCGCCAGCAGCACACGGTACTGCGCGAGCGTGACATCATCACGATCGGCAATATCGACTTCGAGGTACAGCAGGGCACCCTGGTACACCGGCAACGCCCGGTCGCCGAACAGGGGTTGACCGTGCACGGGGTCGGGTTCACCGTCGAGGGCAACAAACAGCTGCTCGTCGATGTGAACATGCAGGCCGCGCGTGGCACGCTGACCGCGTTGATCGGACCCTCCGGCGCCGGTAAATCGACGCTGTCGAGGTTGATCGCGGGTAGTACCCAGCCCTCCGGCGGCGCGGTGACCTTCGAGGGCCGTGATCTGCACGGCGAATACGAGGCGCTGCGTTCCCGTATCGGGATGGTCCCGCAGGACGATGTGCTGCATCGGCAGCTGACCGTCCGGCAGGCGCTCGGCTTCGCCGCGGAGCTGCGGCTGCCACCCGACTCCTCCAAGGCGGACCGGCAGCAGGTCATCGACGGTGTCCTGCGCGAACTCTCGCTCACCGAACACGCCGATACCCGGGTCGACCGGCTCTCCGGTGGACAGCGCAAACGGGCCTCGGTGGCGCTGGAACTGCTCACCGGCCCCTCCCTGCTGATCCTGGACGAACCGACTTCCGGGCTGGATCCCGCACTGGACCGGCAGGTCATGATGATGTTGCGGGAGCTGGCCGATGCCGGTCGCGTGGTCATCGTGGTCACCCACTCGGTGGCCTGCCTGGACATGTGCGATCAGGTGGTACTGCTGGCCCCCGGCGGCAAGACCGCCTACGCCGGAAACCCGGCGGGTGTGGAAGCCGCGCTGGGGACCAGCGATTGGGCCAAGATCTTCGCCGAGGTGGCGGCCAACCCGGATGCCGCGTTCGCGCACTATCGATCCCGGCAGGCCGCGCTACCGCCGCCACCGCCACCCGCGGCGCGGCAGGGCGGCGGTGGTTCACCCCCGCAATCGGGCGCCTGGAAACAGTTCTCCACTCTGGCCCGGCGCCAGTTGCGCCTGATCCTGGCCGACCGCGGCTATCTCTCCTTCCTGGTGCTGCTGCCGTTCGTACTCGGCGGCTTGTCGCTGGTGGTGCCGGGGCAGTACGGGTTCTCGCCGCCGCCGCTGAGCCAGACCGACGACGGCAGCTTCATCCGGGTCGGTAGTTCCGAACCGCAACAGTTGCTGGTGGTGCTCATCCTCGGCGCCTGTTTCATGGGATCCACCCTCACTGTGCGTGATCTGGTCGGCGAGCGGACCATCTTCCTGCGGGAGCGCGCGGTCGGATTGCGGTCGGGGGCGTATCTGACGGCGAAGATCGTCGTCTTCAGCGCGGCCGCGCTGCTGCAGTCGGGTGTGATGATCGGTTTCGTGCTGCTGGGTAAGAAGCGGCCGGAGGAAGGATCGGTGCTGGCCGTCGGCGGCGCCGAACTCTATATAGATATCGCCGCGACGGCCGTCGCCTGCGTCGTGTTCGGACTGCTGCTGTCGAGTCTGGCCAAATCCAGTGAACAGGTCATGCCGCTGCTGGTGGTGGCGATCATGGGTCTGCTGGTGATGGCCGGGGGCCTGATCCCGGTGACCGATCGCGTGGTGCTGGAACAGGTCTCGTGGCTGTTCCCCTCACGGTGGGGATACGCCGCCGCGGCCTCGACGGTGGATATTCGCTCACTGTTCGTCCAATCGCAACAGGACGGGTTCTGGGAACATACGCGAAACGCATGGTTCCTGGATATCGGCCTGGTGGTGGCCATCACAGTGGTACTCGGACTCATCACCTGGAGCCGCCTGCGGCTGAAGAAGTCCGCGAGATGAGACCGTTGACCGGGCCGATCCGCTGCCCCCGCCGCTGGTGGGTGGGGGCGGCGAGCGCGACGACCACACACCAGGCACACTGATGCCTGTGATGGTGCGAGTCGGTGCGGTACATCTCGGGTGGGATGTGGTGTCCCTCGCCGCGGGCGGATCCGGCGTGCCCATCCGCCCCGTGCAGGTCGAGGGAAGCTACAACCCGCCCGCCTATCTACTGGCCGACGCCTCCGGCCGGCTCTATACCGCCGGCGCGGACCGGCAGCGGCCCGATCTCGGGATGGCGATCCCGGATGTACGCGATATTCTCGGCCATCCCCAGATCGTCATAGCCGGGGCGACCTGGCCGGCCGAGCTGGTGTTCCGGGCGCGCCTCTACAACCCGCTGGCGGCGGTGGGGACCTATCTGCGGGGTAAGCCCGATGTGGTCGCGCTGCCGTATCCCGACGATTGGCCGGATGCCAAGATCGACGCGTACGCGCAGCTGGTCGAACAGCTCGATGTCGAGGTCGAGCCGATTCCGGAATCCATCGCGCTGTCCGGTTATGTACGCGCGCTCGGCCTGGTCCGGCCACCCGACCATGTGTTGCCCGGGGGCATCGGGGCGACCGCGGTCCATTTCGACGGACAGGTCGTGGACGGCCGCGCCAGTGTGCTGGTGGTCGCTGTGCACGGGGACGACGAACGGCCCACCGAATCGGTGTACGTGCCGATCGATCCCGAATCGACCCGCGATCCCCGGGTCGCCGACGATACCGTGATCGAAGTGATGGCCGCCGCGCGCTCGATCGGCGCGGACAATTCGACCGTGCTGCTGGCCGGGCAGGTGGTGTTCAACGAAACCCTGCGGTTCGCGTTCCGCAACCATCTGGGGCAGCGGCTGAAGAAGGCCGAACATCCCATGCACGCGCTGGTTCTCGGTGCCACACATCTGCTGATCAGCGAAAACGAGGACGCCGAGGAGGATCCGGGGCCCTACCCGCAGGGCGCGCCGGTGCCGCAGTCGGAACAGGGTGGGTCCGCGGCGAACCAGGCGATTCCCGGGCGGTCCGCGGGTGGTCCCGGACCCAGCGGTCCCGCTCCCGGCCAGACCCCGCCGCCGGATTCTTATCGGCCCGCGCCGGGACCACATCCCCCGGTACCGGGCCCGAACACCGCGCCCCCGGGGCAGCCGAACCGAAATATCCCGGAGGCGGGCCCGTACGCGCCGCAGCCCGGACCGCGACCGCCGGGGGCCAGCGGTCCGGTACCGGGGCAGGCCCAGGGCGGGCCGGCCGCGGCGTCACCACCGGTCCCACCGGCGCCCTCCCCGTACGGCTCCGCCGACCAGGAAGCCACGGTGAAGGTCGAGCGCGGGGGGTTGCCGCCGCCCATAGCGGGGCCCCCGAGCCGGTTCACCCGGGCCCCGGATCCGGCGACCGGGAATCAATCGGCGGTACCGCCCGGACCGGGATGGCCCGAGCCCGGCCGGAACGGGCCCGGCGGCGGTGAATCGCGCCCCGGTGCGGAACCGGACGGCGACCGGGGCAAGGGCAAACTCTGGAACAAGATGAAGGACAACCTGTTCGGCGCGCACGCTGTCATCGGGGTGGCCGCGCTCGCCGCGACGGCCTGGGGTGCGGACGGCGCGGGAACCGCGCAGGCATACCCCGGAACCGAGATCACGGTGGCCGGCGCGGCCGCCACGGATGCCCCGGTATCGACCGCGACGTCCGGGTGCGTGCCCATGCCCCGGGTCACCATCGAACCGCACGGCCGCACCGGCACCGCCGGCGAGGCGCCGGGCGAAACCGGTCATCCGCGCTACGCCCGGGTTCCCGCGGCGCCCGGCCCGGGGGATTCCGTACGCGGCGCGGCACCGGAGCCGGGGGCGGCCGAGACACGGGACCGTGCCGAATGCGCGGAACCCGGTATCGACACCCTGCGCTATCTGGTGCCCGGTGTACCGGGTATCACCGACCCGGGCCCGCCGATCGATATCTGAGCAGCGTCCGGTCGGTTTCCGGGTGTCCATACCCGGCTGGTATCGTGACCCGCTGGTGTGTGGAACGCCGAGGCCCGGGTCTCAACCGGCCGCCGGGAAGTCCTCGACCACGCACTGGGCCGGCAGCATCGACGACAGACAGGGAAGCACTGTGCCTACGTACAGCCCGAAGGCGGGTGACGTGACCCGGCAGTGGTACGTCATCGACGCCACTGACGTAGTGCTCGGCCGTCTTGCCGTGCAGGCAGCGAATCTGCTGCGCGGTAAGCACAAGCCGACCTACGCACCGCATATGGACGGTGGCGATTTCGTCATCATCATCAACGCCGACAAGGTCGCCATCAGCGGCAACAAGCGGCAGAACAAGCTCATCCACCACCACTCCGGGCATCCCGGTGGCCTGAAGTCCCGCACTGTCGGTCAGGTGCTGGAAGCGCGTCCCGACCGGCTGGTGGAGAAGGCCGTCAAGGGCATGATCCCCAAGAACAAACTCGGCAACGCGATCGCCGGCAAGCTGAAGGTGTACGCGGGCCCGACCCATCCGCACGCCGCTCAGCAGCCCGTTCCGTTCGAGATCAAGCAGGTGGCCCAGTGACCGCTCCCGAGGAATTCACCGAATACGACGAAGCGGTCGTCGAAGACGCCGCTGCCGAGGTACTGGACGAAGGCGTGGTCTACGACGACGATGCCGAGTTCGTCGAGTACGCGGCTCCGCTGGATCGTCCCGTGCAGACCGTCGGCCGCCGTAAGGAAGCCGTCGTCCGCGTGCGCCTGGTGCCGGGTACCGGCAATTTCGTGCTGAACGGCCGCTCGATCGAGGACTACTTCCCGAACAAGGTGCACCAGCAGCTGGTGAAGTCGCCGCTGGTCACCGTCGAGCGCGTCGAAGGTTTCGATGTGTACGCCCGCCTGCACGGCGGCGGCCCCTCGGGTCAGGCCGGCGCGCTGCGCCTGGCCATCGCCCGGGCGCTGATCGTGGTGAACGCGGACGACCGTCCGGCGCTCAAGCGCGCCGGGTTCCTGACCCGTGACCCGCGTGCCACCGAGCGCAAGAAGTACGGCCTCAAGAAGGCCCGTAAAGCGCCGCAGTACTCGAAGCGCTGATATCGCCGATGCCGGCTGTCCGTCCGTCGTGTGCGGGTGGACGAGCCGGTGTCGGTTCCGAGAGCAGGCGACCGGCCGGAGTCCGGTCGCCTGCTCTCGTGCTATATCTACCGCGGTGTTCGCCGGCCGGCCGTTCCGAGGGCAGTTACGGCAGGGATCGTCGCGCGCTGTGGACTCACTGACGAGGGGCAAGGTATGGGACATCTGTTCGGCACCGACGGCGTACGCGGGCTCGCCAACGATTCGTTGAGCCCGGAGCTGGCGTTACGGGTTGCCGGGGCGGCGGCGCAGGTACTGGGCGGGGACGTCCGCACCGGCCACCGCAGGATCGCGGTTCTCGGGCGCGATCCGCGCGCCAGCGGGGAGATGCTGGAGGCCGCGGTGACCGCGGGCCTGACCGCCGCGGGAATGGATGTCCTACCGGTCGGTGTGTTACCGACACCGGCTGTCGCCTATCTGACCGGCCTGTACGACGCGAGTCTGGGTGTGATGATCTCCGCCTCGCACAATCCCATGCCGGACAACGGAATCAAGATCTTCGCGGCCGGTGGGCACAAGCTCGAGGACGCCGTCGAGGAACGGATCGAGGCGCGGGTCGCCGCCGGGGAGTTCGACCGTCCGACCGGGGCAAAGATCGGCCGGGTGCTCGGTGCCGCCGGAACGCGTCAGCCCGGTTCGGATCTGCCCGACCAGTTCAGCGTCGGTGGTACCCACGAGCGCTATATCGAGCATCTGGTGGAGGCCACCGGTCAGGATCTGAGCGGGCTCACCGTGGTCGTGGACTGCGCGCACGGTGCCGCGTCCGAAGTCGGGCCCGCCGCCTACCGGGAGGCCGGAGCCCGCGTCGTCGCGATCAACGCCGACCCCGACGGTCTGAACATCAACGCCGGATGCGGTTCGACCCATATCGAGCAGGTGCAGCAGGCGGTCCGGGAACACGGAGCCGATCTCGGTCTGGCCCACGACGGTGATGCCGACCGCTGTCTGGCGGTCGACGCGGCGGGCGATGTCGTGGACGGTGACGCGATCATGGCGATTCTGGCCATCGGGATGCGAGAAGCCGGGACCCTCGTGGACGACACCCTGGTGGCGACCGTCATGAGCAATCTGGGACTCCATCTCGCGATGCGCGCCGCCGGAATCACCGTGCGCACCACCGGCGTCGGTGACCGTTACGTGCTGGAGGAGCTGCGCACCGGTGATTATACCCTGGGCGGCGAACAATCCGGCCATGTCGTCTTTCCGCGGCACGGCACCACCGGCGACGGTGTCCTCACCGGCCTGCAGCTGATGGCCCGCATGGCGCGGACCGGTGCACCGCTGGCCGAGCTGGCGGGGGTGATCCACAAGGTGCCGCAGGTACTGGTGAATGTCCCCGTCGCGGACAAGGCCGCGGTCACCGCCGACCCCGGGGTCCGCGAAGCCGTGCGCGCCGCCGAGGACCTGCTCGGCGAATCCGGGCGGATCCTGTTGCGCCCGAGCGGAACCGAACAGCTGGTCCGGGTGATGGTGGAAGCCGAGGATCACGAACGGGCCGTCCAACTCGCCGACGATCTCGCGAAGCTGGTCGCGGCGGTCTGAACCGGTACGCGGCTCAGGGATCCACCCTGAGCCGCGAACCCCGGAAATCAGGGTGCGGGTCGGTAGCGCTACCGATGCGGGCACCCGGTGGCGGTGCGGATAGTGGAAGGTGTAGCAACCGCGATCGAAAGGACCGCCATGACCGCCCCCGCACGCCGTTTCACCCGTTCCACCGCCGATAAGTGGATCGGCGGAGTCTGCGGCGGCATCGCCGAGTACTTCGGCTGGAGCTCCGGTATCGTCCGGCTGCTGTTCGTGGTCTCCTGTGTGCTGCCCGGCCCGCAGTTCCTGATCTATCTGGCGCTGTGGATCTTCATGCCCAAACGCTGATCACCGCGGCCGGGCCGGGCCTGGTTCGTATCGGCCGTAACCCTCTGTGCCCCATAGCCGCCACCAGCCCCGTTCCTGTCCAGGAGCGGGGCTGCGCTGTACCGTCGAGGATGGAAAGATGAACGGGAAAAGTTGTTCCCGTGCTCGACCCGTGGAGCTCAGGAGAATCCGTGCCTGCACCAGGAGAGTTCCCCGGCATCGGTAGGCCGAGTTCCGAGGCGTCCTCGTCGCCGGACATTCCGGGTCCGGTGGAGCTGGAAACAGCGACCGGGACCTCGACGGCGACGGCCGTCCTCGATACCTTCATCACCGACAGCTCGGACTCCATGAGTGTCCGGACCGATACGGATCTCGACGGTTACGACCGGTCGAGCGTGGTGGAGAACGACGGCGGCTACTCTGCCCGGGAGTACCATCGCAACCTGGACGGGTCCGGGGATCGGCGGCAGACGGACAAGGAAAATGGGGGAGTAGGCAGGTATCGAACGCTCGGGGGTTGGGAACCGGATCTCGAGCGGGCGCGTCGAATCAGTAACAGTGCAGCTCGGCCGAACGGGGTGGTCCCGGTTGGGGACGGGCCATGACGGAGGGGAGCGATCCGTGAGTACCAATCCGCAATCGACAGTAGGGGCGGACCCCGACGGAATGGGGCAGCTGGCCAACAAGTTCAGGGCAAGCGCGACGGTAGTCGGTAAGCAGCCTGCCAAGGTAGACGAGAACATGATCGAGGTGGGGGATGCCGGGTACGGCTTCAAGAAACAGGGGGAGGATATTCACCGCGGTCTGGAGAAAGTGAAATCGCGGTTGAGTAATTGGTCGGAAGCAGGCCAACTGACCGGAGACGGGATAGCTCGGGGTTCGGCCGAGTATTCGAATACGGATCGGGAGAATTCCAACGAAACCGAAAAGGCGGCGAGCTGACCCTCATGACTGTTACCGAAGGTATGACGGTCGATCAGCTGCTCGTGGAGGGGTCGAAAGGTCTTACATTTTTCGAGGAGTTCGAATCTTCGTATCTTCGTTATGTGAACACCCCGTCCGTTGATCTCCCCAGGTACAAAGATCTGCACGAGAAGTTTTATCAGACCAATGGATTGAAGGAACAGCCCTTTCAGGACGCGGCGACCGCCCTGCAGAACATCATCGACTCCGCGGAACCCGAACGGGTTGCGCAAGAAGGTCTTCTTCAGGGCCTTCCCTCGGTGTGGTCGGGTCCGGCGGCAGCCAATGCCGTGGATATGATCAGTTCCCAGCTCACGCTGGCAGCGGAAGATCTTACGGCCATTCGAAAGATTCAAGGGCTGCTCAACGATGCGCCCAAGGCATTGAGCTCGGCGGTCAGGATCGCGGCCGTGGCTGCCGATGCTGTGCTGTGGCAGGGTGGGCAGCTCAGGGTCGATGGGAAGAACAAGGATGAGGTCGACACGATCATCCAGGGTTACGAGGGCATAGGTGTATCGACCACTCTCAACGGCGGTAGCGCAATTTCGAAGCTCGCTAGAATATTCCCCGAATTGGAGCCGACCGGTCTAGGGGAAAATATTGCGGCCGGTCTCGTTCTGGGTGGACCGGGCGGCTATAACGATAAAGTCAAAGAAACCTGCCGTAAATGGCTGGATGGAATATTCAGGCCACAGTACGAAGGTAAGGCAAGAGATTTTCGCACAGCCTGTGAAATGGCGAACTCTGCCGTCGAGAGCGCATTCGCGGCGATCATCCCGGCATTCGACGAACTGGGAGAAGCCCCTTACCCCTGCCCTGAGGGTGTACAGCAAACATCCGAAGATCCGGGAACGCCGACAACCACTACTCCGGGTGCGCCTACCGGCACGGGGACTCCTTCCACTACCACGACGCCTTCCACTACCACGACGCCCTCCACTACCACGACGCCTTCTACCACCGACACGGACAACCCTCTGTCGGCTCTTTCCGAGTTGGGTACACAACTGGCGTCGTCGGGCCTGGGTACTCAGATTTCCGAGGGTCTCGGCCAATTGGTGAGTGCGGCGACCGAGCAGGTCACCAATACACTGGAACAACTCCGGGAAGATGCCGAACAACAGGTGGATCTGGATGGTGACGGCCAGCCGGACCTGGATGCCGACGGTGACGGCCGGCCCGATCTGGATACCGACGGTGACGGTCGGCCCGACGAGCCGGGCGAGCCTGCGGCGGAGGAAGGCAAAGGGGTCGAGCTGGATGGTAAAGAGTACAAGCTCGAACTCGGACCGGACGGCCGGTTGCAGCTGGTGGTTTCCGGCGCGGAGGGCGAGCCGCAGACCTATCAGGTCCGAATAGGCCCAGACGGCAAGCCGGTCGTTGTTACCGATGAAGAGGCATCCCCGGAGGAGCCCGAGAGGCAAGGGGAGAACGAATCGGCACAGGAGCCACCCGCAGGGCAGCCGACCGTACCTCCCGGTATGCCGGCCGGGAACAAAGAAGAGGACGGCGAACATTATCCGCAGCCGTACCCGGCCGAGCCCGAGGAAGAGAACGATCAACAAGAGGAAACGGGGCAGCCTGCGAGTGATCCACCCCCTGCGCCGCCGGTCGACACCGGTGCCCAGCTGGCCGAGGCAGGGCCACTGTGAGCCGTCGAGCAGTGATGGAAAACCGTTCTCTGACATCTCTACCGTGGGGGTTCAGTGATGGCGAGTGAACTCGAACGTATCGCCGAGGACTGCCGCCTGCGGGCTGCCGAGATTGTTCACCGACTGGACGAACTCAACGAACGTACTGCGGCCAAGAGCCGCGAACTCGCGGAGGATTCTGCTTCCGCCATGCGTGAGTTCTGGCAGGAGATGGCCGAAAAACAGCAGGGGGATCGGTCGGCCGGTCCGGATGGGCAAGGCGACAAGGGCAATGAGCAGTCGCACGCAGTGGGCCGCCGGCCCGACGTCGAGTCGCTTCAGCTGCTGGACGCCGAGAGTAAAGGCCCGGACGAGGAGCAGCTGCGGAGGCGGCAGGCGATGGTACGGCCGGTTGGGGACGCGGGTGTACCGGTGCAATCGAGTTACGAGGGCGACCACAGAACGGGGGCAACCTCGGATGAATTCGATCGACGCGAAGCGATCGCACGCTCGGCTGCCGCTCGCCGTAGAAACAGTGTCGTCGCACCGATCGACGACGACGGTGATGACGAAGCCGAGTACTACCGGCGCAACAGCTGGCTGGTCTGAGCCGCCCGCCCGTACCCGGGTTCCGGGGGCCGTCGTGGCGCGCCCGGTGATGTTCGCGCGGCGGTGGATATCGGGATCACCGGCGGCGGCCGTTGCCGCACCGGTGATTCCGGGGCGCGGACCGGCTACGTTGCCGCCGCGGGCTCCTCGCCGTCGCCGATCAGGGAGTTCCACGTGTCGGCAATGTTCACGGAGTTCCACCAGCTGGTAACGAGGGGTGCCAGATTCTGGAGGACCTTGGCGAGTGGCTCGCGATACGTGTCGAAGCTGTAGATCACATCTTTGAGCTTCTGCAGGTAGGTCATGGTGTCCAGGCTGCTCTTGGCGAGCTTCGCCAGGAACGAGGCGATCACATGCCCCGCCGCGGCGCCTGCGGTGACCGCCAGCTCGATCGTGTATCCGATGGCCGCGCCGAGCAGTGCCGCGATGATATCGCGTACCAGATCCCGAACGATGGCAATGACTTTCGCAGCGATCTCCATCTGTTTGCCGAGCGAGGCGGCGACGGCCGCGGCGGAGTCGATCGCGGTGAGGACCTCGGCGGCATGGGTGCGGTACGCCTCGCCGGCACTACCGGACCACGTGCTGATGTCCTGCTCGATGGTGGTCTGCCAGCTGGTCTTCATAGTGGAGAGTTCGTCCGAAATCGCCTGCCACGATTTCATATACCCTTCCACGATCACGGGGTTGCCGGAGAGCTCCTCGTAGGACTGTCTCAGCGGCTCGATATGCTCCAGCATCCATTTGGCGACCTGGGTTCCCGCGAAACCGAACGGATCTTTGATCGCGTCGGCAACGGAAAACGCGGTACCGATCGCACCGCCGACCGCCTCACCGTAGGAGGCGTTTCGCAGGTTTCCGTAGACATCCCACGCGTCGCCCGCGGCGGTACCTTTGAGTACGCCCAGACCGCCCGTGTTCTGGTCGCCTTCGAGCCCGACATTGGACAGCCAGGAGACATCCTCCTGGAAGTAGGCATTGGTGTGGTGGGAATCCTTGTCGATGATTTCGTTCGCGGGCGGCGCTGCGTCGTCGAAGCTCATCGGGATTCTCCGATCGTCGCCTGTAGTCCCTGCAGAGTCGTGGCGAACGAGCCGTCCGCGTCTTCGAAGGATGTCGCCGTCGCCTTCAGCTTCTCCGGTACCTGGGCGGCACGTTCGGCAACTGCGCGGATCAACTCGATATTCGATCGATGGTTGTCCTCGAAGAGCCAGGTCATCAGTGGCCGTAGCAAGGCGCCGTATCCGTCGTCCGCCGAGGCGAGATAGTTCGCGGCTTCGAGACATTGGTCGAGGCTGCCCATGAGCGCTTCGACTCGGTCCGCGTGATTTCGTACTTCGCCGGGATCGACCGAGACGCTGTCAGGATTGTCGGTCATCGCTCACTCCAACCATGATTTCCGCCGGTAGTACTCATCCTCTTCGTCGGGTTCCTCCGGAGTGACGACCTGGTCGCGGCCGGGTTTGCGGTGTGCCGGAGGCGATGTGGAATCCCATGTGGATGGCATCGGACGATGCTGGGCGGAATACGGATCCGCGGTCGGCTGGGAAGGCGCGGAGCCCCATACGGGTGACGGCCGACGATCCTGAGGGGGGTGCGGGTCAGCGGTCTGCGGGGTCGGTGTGGAGTCCCATGTGGGTGTCGCCGGTCGGTGCTGAGGGGAATACGGGTCGGTCGGTGGCGGACCGGAATCCGGCGACGTCGTCGCGCCCGGTTCCGGCTCCGGGAAACGCCGGTTGAACCCGTCGATGAGGGCGGCACCGGCCGGATCCTCGCCGACGATATCCTGCACCATTCCGGCCACGCCCGGCCCGAGTTTTCCCTGCGCCCGCCGCATACACGACAGGATCTCGGCGGAGAGCACACGCGAATCCATCTCCCGCACACCCGGTGCGAGATCGATCGCCGTCGGGACCCCACTGCTGTCCACGGTTACGCTGACTCGTCCACCGGCGCCCGTATCTGTCGCAGTCAGGGCCGTCATCCGCTCCTGTAGTTCGGCGAACCGCTGAGCTCTCCGCTCCGCATCGGCGGCCATCTGCGCGAACCCCGCTATCGCGCCGTCCAGATCCAGCTCGGCGGCCATCGACACCTTCCCCCTGACGGAACGTTTCAGCTCGCTCGACCCAGCGACGAAAAAAGTTGAGCGCGAATCGATTCGGGATCCTACGTCTCGGATCGGAGCCGATCAATTCCGGTGGGACCGGTTGTCCCGTCGAATGCGGCGTTCCAGGTCTGCCTCGATCCAGCGATTAGTGTGCCATCAGGCGGAGTCCCGGATCGACCGGGCTACCCGCTTGCCGCCGGAGCCGCCGGCGCGGGAGCGCTTGTGGGCTCGGTGGTGGCGACGACGTGCTCGGCCGGGGCGTTGTGTCATGATTGCCCGATGAGTCTGGGGGATGTCCTCGGGTTGACGACCGCGCCCAATTTTTTGCCGAAATATCATGGGGACGAAGGTGATACGCGGTATCCGTCGCCGCGCGGCCTGCGGTCGCTGGGCGCCATATCGATCGACCTGGTCCTGATGATCGGCTCGGCCCTCGTCCCGATCCTCACGGTGATGGCGCTGCAGGCGAAGACGGATATCGAAATTCCGCGGGCATTCGGCTCGGTGCTGATGCTGATACCGGTCTTCGTCATCGTCGGCAATATGTTCCTGTTGCGTAAATGGGTGCACGCGAGTGTCGGAAAACTGGTCTTCGGGCTGGTGGAGATACGCGGTAGCGACGGTGGATGGCCCGGTTGGCGCGATATCTTGTGGGGAGAGAAGCGAGATCGCGAGGGCGTGCCCAATATCGTGCGAGTCCGCCGCTGCGATGTTCGTCGCGCCCGTGGATCGGACTGATGAGGCGACGTACGGACAGCTCGCGTGTGAGCCTCGACCCGGTCGTCGGAGGCGATGATCTGCGCGACAGTGCAGAGGGTATTCCACTGCGGGACGCCGACGATCCACAGTGCGGTGCAGGATCACCAGTTCTCCAGCGCTGTTCGTACAGCGGCGGTGTCCGCGGGGCGGGCACCGCCGCATAGCGGGTGCTGCCGAGATGACAAGCCGGTGTGGCGACGAGTGCTAGGCGACCGGCGCCGCCGCGTTGTCGCGCTGGGCCTGCAGCAGCTGCGGCCGGTGTTTGCCGTCCTTGAACCAGTGATGTGAGCCCGGCTTGCGCGCCTCGGTCGCCAGATGCTGGATACCTGCCTTGCAGGCGAATTCCTTGAGCTTCTTGCCCATGAGCCCGCTGAAGTACAGGCGCATGGCGGTCTCGTCCTTGTGGCCGAGCTGGTAGATCCCGGCATCCCGCCCGAAGCTGAGGCACATGGCGGGGAACGACATGTCGATCGGCGAAGGCTGTTCACCCGCGATACGGTGCAGCAGGGTGTCGGCGGCGTGTGCGCCCAGGCAGTACGCGGTGTAGGCGCTCATCCGGAACGGCAGGTCCGAGGGGGCCGACGAGTCACCCGCTGCCACAATGCGTTCGTCGTCGACGCTGGTCAGAGTCTCGTCGGTGAGCAGGCGCCCGGCGGCATCGGTGCTCAGTCCACTGCCGGCGGCCAGGTCGGGCACATCGAAGCCCGCCGTCCAGATCGTGACTTCACTCGCCAGGCTCCGGCCGTCGCCGAGCTCGACGGAATCCCGGGTGACCGCCGTGACCTTCGCGTCGGCCCCTTCGATCACGGTTACTCCCAGCCGGGCCATGTACTTGCGGGCCGTGCGCCGGGCCTTCGGGTGCAGGTACGGGCCGAGAACGCCGCCGGAGACCAAGGTGACTGTGCGTCCCTGTCCGGCCAGCTCCGCGGCGGTCTCGATACCGGTGGGGCCGGCCCCGATCACCGTTACCGCCGCCGTCATGGGCTTGTCGAAGAGTATCGACCGCAGTTGCTGCGCTGCCTCCAGAGTGGCGACCGGGTGAGCGAACTCGGCCGCGCCCGGCACCCGTGCCACCGCGCCGGTGCTGCCCACCGCGTAGATCAGATAGTCGTAGTCGATGGTGCCGCCGCCGGCGAGGGTTACGTTGCGCCCGGTCGCGTCGATCCGCGTGACACTGTCGACTACCCGGTGGATACCGTCGGCGAGGATTTCCTGATAATCGACGACCGCGTCGTGAGTTCCGCCCACCAGCTGGTGCAGCCGCAGTCGCGGGACGAAGACCTCGCGCGGATTGATCACGGTCACCGTCACGTCGTCCCGCTGCGTCAGGCGATTGGCCGCCATCACTCCGGCGTATCCGCCGCCGATCACCACTACGTCGATGTTCTTGTTCACGGTGTCTCCTTCTTCGAGGGTTCGAATACAAGACAACGTGGCTTCGAGAATCCTGACAGTATGTGATGTGGATCACTACTCGGTTGGTCTGCGGTTCATCCCGCGGTCGTGGACTGTGGGGTCGTCGAGGGCGGCCGCTCGCGTGACACCGGCGCTGGACTCAGCGCGCACGCACCTCGGCCGGAACACCCCAGCCCGCGCCTGTCCCGTCCACATGCCGGATCTCGGATTCCCACGGCACCGCGTACGTGCCGGACACCAGATCCCGCATGAATGTGTACGGGCAGTCCCGGGCTCCGCCCTCGACAGCCGAGTATCCCCGGTGACCGAGTTGGTAGATATTGTTCTCCACACCCCAGGTCTGCCGGGCCTGATCCGCACGTGCCGGGACGACCTCCGCTGTGACCACCCGATCGGGCGTCCCGTCTCCCCGCACCAGAACGGTGCCGTCGATATCGCACACCATCGCCTCGCCGTGGGACCAGATATTGTTCTGGTCCGGGCCGGCCAGCGCCACCGAGACGGTGTACGCCAGATTCTGGAAGGCGTTCGCCTGATTGGTGATCTGCCACGCCTGCCGGATCGGATAGGTGTATCCCGCCGTCCGCAGAATGACGTTCGCGCCCTGGTAGGCGGCCTCGCGCGCCATCTCGGGCAACATCCCGTCGTGACAGATGATCAGCGCCAGCTTGGACCCCGCCGGCCCATCGCATACCGGGATACCGAGGTCACCCGGTGCCCACGGTTCGGCGGGTACCCAGGGATGCATCTTGCGGTAGTAGAGACGTTCCCGGCCCGTGTCGTCGATGATGATTCCGCTGTTCCAGGGCGCACCGTCCGGGTTTCGCTCCATGATCGAGAAGCAGCCCCACACCCCGGCTTCGCGGCAGGCAGCGGCCAGTACCGCCATCTCGGGTCCGTCCCGGTCGCACAGCATGGCGTTGTCGAGCCAGGTCTGCGGATTCAGCCCGTTGATGCTGTACTCCGGTACGACCACCAGATCGATTGTGGGCATCCCGATCTTGGCGCGTCGCACGATGCCCGCCAGCCGCTCGGCGGTCGCCAGCAGATCGCCGGGTTCGTGAATCGTGGGGACCTGGGCCTGAACCAAGCCCAGGACCAGTGCGCCCGGTGTCGGGTTGAGTCCGTCGAGTCCGGTCATCGTAGGAGGTTCTCCTCTGGTGTCGTGCCGGTTGCCGATGCGCCGGGCCACCGGTGGTGCCACGGCCGTTCCCGCTCGAAGAGGGCGCCCGCCGCGAGCACCGCGGCGTCGCCCAGATGGGGTCCGACGATCTGCAATCCGACGGGTAATCCGTCGGCGGTGAATCCCGCGGGGACCGAGAGGGCGGGTTGCCCGGACCAGTTGAAGATATTCAGGAATCCCAGCCAGCTGCCGGAATCCACCATCCGGCCGTCGATCAGTTCGGGCCCCTGGATGCCGATCGGGAACGCGGGTACGGCCAGGGTCGGTGTGATGAGGAGGTCGTAGTTCTGCATGAACCGCCACAGCTGATTGACCACCCGTTTGCGCATCATCTGCGCGGTGGTGAATTCCTCTGCCGTCCAACGGCGTTCGATCAGTTCGACGAGGTGGGGTGACATCCGGTCGCGATGCTGTGCCACGAGCTCGCGCATCCCGACCAGATCACTGTCGGCCATCACGATCGACCAGATGTAGGACCGGGGGTCGTCGATTCCGGGATCGGCCTCGACCACCGTCGCGCCCAGTTTCGCGAACGTCTCGACCGCCGCGCCGACGACCGATCGGACGCGGGGATCGACCGGGAGATAGCCGAGGTCCGCCGAATAGGCGATTCTCTTACCGGTCAGGTCCTGGGCGGGGTCGGCGGAAACCGCTCCGCGCCAATCGACGTCACCGGCGGGTAGCGAATGTCTGTCGCGTGGATCCGGGCCCGCGATCACCGACATGAGGAGGGCCGCGTCCGCGACCGAGCGCGTGATCGGGCCGATGTGTTCGATCGTCTCCCAGCTCGACATACCGGGGAATCGCTCGTCGCGGCACCCGGGGTAGAGCGGGACCCGGCCCATCGATGCCTTGAATCCGACCAGGCCGCACAGGGATGCGGGTATCCGGACGGACCCACCGCCGTCGCTGCCCAGCGCGAGTGGCGCCATACCGGTGGCGACCGCCACCGCGGAGCCCGCCGACGATCCACCGGGCGTCAGTTCCGGGTTCCACGGATTACGGGCCGGCGGTGATACCGGACTGTGGCCGGCCGCGCTGTAACCGAATTCCGGAACCGTCGTCTTGCCCAGGATCACCGCGCCGGCGTTCTTGATACGTTCCACGACGATATCGTCTTCGTCGGGAATCCAGTCCCCGTAGACGACCGACCCGTTCCGGGTGGGTATCCCCGCGGTGGCTATCAGATCTTTGACGGCGATCGGAACACCGGCGAGTGGTCCCGGATCGTCGCCGCGGGCGAAGGCGGCGTCCACCTCGGCGGCCTTCGCCCGCGCCGGCCCGTCGGTACGTTCGACGAACGCGTGCAGGGTGTCGTCGAAGGCGTCGACCGAGGTGAGCGCGCTTTCGACGACCTCGGACGCGGTGACCGCCCCGTTCCGGATCAACGCGGCGATCTCGACCGCGGATGCGCCCGCCAGATCGGTTTCGGAGGTGATCGTCATCGTGCCACCTCGGTTTCGGTCGTGCTGTCGGCGGTGGTGCTGCTGATCCGGTCCGGTACGACTGCCTCGACGACCAGGTAGGCGACGGCCGCGCACACCATTCCGACAATGGCTTCGCTGAGCTGTGGTGCCCAGTGGTGCACCGCGTAGGCACAGGCCGCGCCGATGACCCAGGCCGCGAAGGGTTCGACCCGGAAACCGGTGAGTGTTCGCGTCGCGGCCCGACGAGTGATCAACTGATCGACGATGAGCACGGCGCCGATCGAGGGTACGAAGATGCCGAGCAGGTTCAGCCAGGTGCTGAAATGGCTCCATACTCCGGCGAGTGCGATCACCACACCGATGGCACCCAGCACGATGGTCAGCAGCCGCATCTTCGATCCGGTGAGCTGGCTCCAGCCGACGGCGCCGTTGTAGAGGCAGTGCGCGCACACCGATCCCAGATTGACGAAGACGAAGACGACCGCGAGGACCGTCAGTACCGCACCGTGTCCGGTCAGAATCGGCAGGAAGTCACCGCCGTTCGCGGCCGGATCGACCGCGGCGCCCGCGGCCACGATGATCGCACCGACGATCATCGCGATGGCATTCGCGACGGGGAAGGCGCTGAAGGTGGCGACCACCGCCTCTTTACCGCTCCGGGACCAGCGGGTGAAATCGGCGGTCATCGTTCCCGAGTCGACGAATCCGGCGACGACGATCGTGACCGCCGCGCCGATCGAGAGGACCGTCGCGTTACCGGCGCCCTGATACGAGGTGATCGACCCGATACCGTCGGTGCGCGTCGCGATCACGACCGCGACGATCCCGAGGGCGATGAACAACGGTGCCGCGACGAGGCCGATGACGGTCAATGCGCGGATCCCGATGAAGGTGATGCCGATGTACAGGATCCCGGCGACCAGGGCGAGCAGGGTGGCATTCCAGCCGAGCGATGTCTCCAGGGTCGCTCCGGTCAATCCGGTCTGGAAGGCGAACCAGCCGATGACGACGGTCGACAGGAACCCCGCCACGATCTTCGCCCCGGTGCGCCCGAACGTTTCGGCCGCGCTGAGCGCGAAGTTCTTCCCGGTCCTACCCGCCAGATAGGACAGCGCGCCGACGTAGGCGAACAGGACGAGGTTGCCGATCAGGATGGACAGGACTCCCTTCCAGAAGCCCAGGCCGTAGGCGATCGTTCCGCCGAAGATGGCGGAGGTGAGGACCATCGGGAATCCGAACCACACCGCCGATACGGAGAGCACCGATCGGCGATGCGATCCGGGGACGGGTTCGTTCTCGAACTCCTCCTCGAGACCGCCGTGTTTGCCGGGTTCCACGGCAGGGGGTAATTCGGTACGCGTTGTCATGCGGGTCCATCCTCGATCGAAAAGAGTTGTGCGCCGAAGCGCTCGCCCAGGTCACCGTTGACGTGGAGAATCTGTGGTCAACCGGCCGTTCGGGTGGTCGGTGCCGCCGGCCGCCGCGGGCTCGCGGCCAGCTCCCACGCCCGCGCGAAGCGCAGCAACGCGAGTTCCGACATCGGCCGGCCCAGCACCTCCAGACCGATCGGGAGACCGGAATCGGTGAACCCGGCGGGGATGCTCATCGCCGGTAGCGAGGTCTGGGAGGCGATCACGGTGTTCGTCGGAAAGTCCAGGGCGGTCCAGCGTTTCGCCTCGAGCTCGGCGCGGGTCGGGGCCGGGACCTGAACCGTGGGATAGACCAGGAAGTCGACGTCGGCCTGCGCCATCATGGCGACGAGGGTGCGTCGCCATTCCTCCTGGCGCAGCCGCCCCCGGAGGTAGGCCGGGTCGTCGCCGGGTTCGTCCGGGCCGGAGACGAGTTCGCCGAACAGATCTGTGAGCGGATGGAAACGCCCGGCGGTCACGATCTCCGCCACCGAGCCGGCCGGCGCGCCGGGGCGCTGAGCCAGGAACTCGTCGATGTCCTTCTTGGAACAGCGTGTGTAGAGGGAGGTTTCCGCTATCCACGATTCCAGGTCCCCGAGGCGCAGTCCTTCCACCACTTCCGTGCCCAGCCCGTCCAGGCGGTCGAGTGCCGACCGGACGACGGCGTTGGTCATCTCCTGTTCGGGACCGGCACCGAATGCGTCCGACAGCACGCCGATCCGGAAGGTGCGCAGTGTTCGCGCATCCACCTCGCCGACCCCGGCGGCATAGTTCCCGATATCGGGGTTCGTTGTCGCGATACCCGTGTACGAGTCGGTGGCGTCGTACCCGGCGATGACGTCGAGGACCGCCGCCAGATCGGTGACCGTACGTGCCATCGGCCCCGGTGTGTCCTGGAAGTGCAGTAGCGGCGAAAAGCCGGTGCGGGAGATGAGTCCGGTGGTGACCCGCAGGCCGAAGAGATTGGTGAAGGAAGCCGGCAGCCGGATCGATCCACCGGTGTCCTCACCGATGCCGACGAGGCACAGGTTCGCGGTCACGGCCGCTGCGGTACCGGCGCTCGAACCACCTGTCTCCCGGTCGGTGTCGTACGGGTTCTTGGTGTGGCCGGTTCGCGACGAGAAGGAGAACCAACCCGCGGCGAAATCGCACAGGGCGGTTTTGCCCAGGATCACCGCGCCCGCCTCCCGGAGATGCCGTACGACCGTGGCATCGGCTTCGGGTACGTATTCGGCGAACACTTCGGATCCGAACGATGTGGGAATATCGCGGGTTTCGCCCTGATCCTTGATCAGGACCGGCACGCCGTGGAGCGGTCCGGCGAACTCGCCCGTTCGCGCGTACTGGTCGTCCAGTCGTTCGGCCTCGCGCAGGGCCGCCGGGTTGACCGTCACCACGGAGTTGAGCTGGAGGCCGTCCGGGTTGCCGGTCGAGTCGATATCGCCGATTCGCGCGAGGTACCAGGCGGTGAGCTTCGCGCTGGTCGTCTCGCCGCGCTCGAGCATGCGGTGCAACGATTCGACCGACAGCTCTTCGTAATTCGCGGCCGCTTCGGTATCTGTTCGGCGGGGTGTGCCGAGCGCGCCGACGATGGCCTCCGCGGTTGTCTCGATGTGATGCCGGGTGGCGTCGAGGAGTTCGTCGAGCTTCCGGTCGATCATCAGCCGGTACATGTGTTCGTGGTCGCGCCGCGCGTCGTCCAGGTTGTGCGGTGCCGAGGCGTAGATCGCCATATACGGCTGGATACGGTCCCAGATGTTGTGGATGAGTTCGATGAGGTAGCGGCTCTGGGCCTGGTCGTACAGGGTCTGATGGAACTTGCGATTGAGTTCACGCCAGGTATCCGGCGTGGTGGCGGGGTCGCTCATCTCGTCGAGAACTGTTCGCATCGCGGCGATACCGACGTCGTCGAGTCGCGCCAGCGCCCATTCGGTGGCGAGTAGTTCCAGGGTCAGCCGGATGGCGAACAGCTGGCGGATCTCGTCCGCGTCCAGCGCCGTCACCGTGACCGCCCGCCGGTCGAACGCGACCAGCCCTTCGAATTGCAGGCGCTTCAGCGCTTCCCGGGTCGGCATGGTCGAGACTCCGGCCGACTGGGCCAGCGACCGGATCGATATACGTGTTCCGGGCTTGATGCGCCCTTCGAGAATCTTTCGGCGGACCTGCTGGTATACCGATTCCGCCATGGTCCGCTCGGTCGATCCGACGGTCATGTGATATCACCTCACCTTCACTGCCCGGCGTGATCACACTCTGGGAAGTCTGGCGTGGTGCAATGTCGCGACTGTTCGGGTTGCGTTACGGCTTTGTGACCGAACTGCCCGGGATCGCGACGCCGAGCCGGAATGCGACCCGCCGGCCGCGGGGCTGTCGGCGATCGCGCAGCGATGAACCACCGAACCGTGGTTTCGGCGGTTCCGGCATGCTGCTCGAGCAGGTCGGGTCGCCGGGCGTGATCGGGTCGGCGGAGAAGGGCTGTTCTGTACAGGCGTTATTTGCGGAGTGTGCGGACCAGCTTGCCCACCGTCGCCGGGTCCGGCGTCGCCGCGGCCTGCCGGCTCGCCTCCTGGTCCAGCAGGGCGGCGGCGGGGTCGATCACATGCGTGTGCTTGATCGAGGTCTCCGGGTCCGCGAACGGCTGGTAGGTCTTGTCGCCGAGCAAGGCGGACAGCAGGAAACCGGTGAGCAGGGCGCGGGTGGCGCGGGAGGTCTTCTCCTCGTGTTTACCGCCGCCGAGCGCGGCCAGCAGGCGGCGGCCCTCGGCGAGTCCGTTGTGACCCGCGCCGTCGAGCGTGCGCAGGATCACCGGACCACCCCAGCCGGCGGCGAGGGGGACCGCGTCCGAACCCGGTGAGTCGATATCGCTCACCCCGGCCAGGATCAGGGCCGGGACCGAGAGATCCCCGGCCACCGAGGTGGCGGCGGGGGAGGTGGGCGCGGGGAACAGCGGAGCGACCGCGGCCACCCGGCGCTGGGCGGCGGCGAGTACCGCCGCGCCCGCTCCCATCCCATGCCCGGCCAGAGCGAGACGTTCGGGGTGCACGGTGAGTGTGCCGTCGCCCAGCCGGACCCCGGTGCAGATATCGAGGGTGGTGAGCAGATCGGTGGCGAGGTTCAGATGAGAGGGCACCGGGCCGCGTTCGGTGTTGGGCGCTGCGGCCACGATTCCCCAGGATGCGAGATGTTCGAGCAGCGTGCGGTAGTTACCGGCGCCGTTCAACCAGCCGTGGCCGAACGCGACGGCCGGTAGGTCCCGGCCGGATTCCGGCGTGTACACCACCCCGGGCTGACCCGCGATGGCAAGATTGCCGCGGAGCACCCGATGCGGGCCGCGGCTGGTCAGAGTGCTCAGAAGTGATTTCACAGACGCCGACACGACGAGAACGTTAGCCGATAAGTAGGCTGGGGAGCCATGTGCGGAATCGTGGGGTACGTCGGGTACCGGGACGCGTTGGGCGTCGTCGTCGCTGCCTTGCGCCGCATGGAGTACCGCGGTTACGACTCCTCCGGGGTGGCGATTCTCGACGGCGACGGTGGTGTGGCGGTCGAGCGGCGCGCCGGCCGGCTGAGCAATCTGGAAGCGGCCCTGGACGGCGCGCATCCGCGCGAGTTCGCGGGCAGTACCGGAATGGGACATACGCGGTGGGCCACCCACGGCGCGCCGACCGATCGCAACGCCCATCCGCACCAGGATGTGAGCGGCAAGGTCGCGGTCGTACACAACGGCATCATCGAGAACTTCGTCCCGCTGCGGCGGGAACTCGAGGACGCCGGGGTCGAACTGCGCAGTGAGACCGATACCGAGGTCGCCGTGCATCTGGTCGCCCGGGCCTACGCCCAGGGGCCGACCGCGGGGGATTTCGAGGCCAGCACGCTATCGGTACTCCGGCGGCTCGAAGGTGCGTTCACGCTGGTCTTCACGCATGCCGACCATCCGGGAAAGATCATCGCGGCGCGTCATTCGACCCCGCTGGTGGTGGGTGTCGGCGAGAACGAGATGTTCATCGCCTCCGATGTCACCGCGTTCATCGAGCACACCCGGGAAGCGGTCGAGCTGGGCGAGGGCCAGGCAGTGGTGATCACCGCCGACGGCTACCGCGTCACCGATTTCGACGGTTCCACCGACGGCGTGAACACTCGGCCGTTCACCATCGACTGGGATCTGGCCGCCGCGGAAAAGGGCGGCCACGACTACTTCATGCTCAAGGAGATCGACGAGCAGCCCGGTGCGGTCGCCGATACTCTCATCGGCCACTTCGACCAGACCCCGAGCCGGGCCGGCCGGATCGTGCTGGACGAGCAGCGCCTCTCCGATCAGGAGTTGCGTGATGTGGAGAAGGTTTTCGTGGTGGCCTGCGGCAGTGCCTACCACTCCGGGCTGGTCGCCAAGTACGCCATCGAACACTGGACCCGGCTGCCGGTCGAGGTGGAGCTGGCCAGCGAGTTCCGCTACCGGGACCCGGTACTGGACCGTTCGACCCTGGTGGTGGCGGTTTCCCAGTCGGGTGAGACGGCCGATACGCTCGAGGCCGTCCGGCATGCCAAGAGTCAGAAGGCTCGGGTGCTGGCGGTCTGTAATACCAACGGCGCGCAGATCCCGCGGGAATCCGACGCGGTGCTCTACACCCGGGCCGGGCCGGAGATCGGGGTCGCCTCCACCAAGGCGTTCCTGGCCCAGGTGACGGCGAACCTGCTGGTCGGGCTGGCGCTGGCGCAGGCGCGCGGTACCAAGTATCCCGATGAGGTGGCCCGCGAGTTCGCCGAGTTGGAGGCCATGCCGAAGCTGGTGGAGCAGGTGCTGGAGACCGCGCCGCAGGTGCGGGCCATCGCCCGGGAGCTGGCGCGCGAGCGCACCATCCTGTTCCTGGGCCGGCACGTCGGGTATCCGGTGGCGCTCGAGGGTGCGCTCAAGCTCAAAGAACTGGCGTATATGCACGCGGAGGGGTTTGCCGCGGGCGAGCTCAAACACGGTCCGATCGCGCTGATCGAGGGCGGACTGCCGGTGATCGTGGTGATGCCGTCGCCGAAGGGCCGTGGGGTGCTGCACTCCAAGCTGCTGAGCAATATCCGCGAGATCCAGGCCCGTGGGGCGCGCACCATCGTGATCGCCGAGGAGGGCGACGATCTGGTGCGCCCGTTCGCCGACGATCTGATCGAGATCCCCTCGGCGCCGACCCTGTACCAGCCGCTGCTGTCGACGGTCCCGCTGCAGATCTTCGCCGCCGAGGTGGCGCAGGCCCGCGGCTACGATGTGGACAAACCGCGCAACCTCGCCAAATCTGTCACCGTGGAATAACCGGAGGTGTAACCGGTTCGCCGGTTACACCTCCTATTTCTCGACCGTGATCGTTCCGCGCATATCCGGGTGGATCGGGCACAGGTAGCGGTATTCGCCGGGCGCGGTGAAGGTGTAACTCCAATCGCCCACTTCGTACAGCGGGCTGTTGATTCCCATCGCTTTGTCGCCGATGCCCTGTACCCCGTGCGGCAGATCGCCGTCGAAATGCCAGGCGACCGTATCGCCGGCGGAGATGGTGATATCGGCCGGTGAGAAGCGATCCTCCTCGACCTCCACCGTGACGGTGGCCTCCCGATCGTCCTGCGAATGTGTGCCGCGGGTATCGGGTTTCGTCGTATCGCCCGCCGGAGAGCCGGAATCGCAGCCGGACAACAGGGCCGCGACGAGGGCGAATCCGGCGGCCGGGACGAGTACGGCGCGGTGAGCTCTGGGCATGGAGGCCAAGCGTAGTCTGCTGGCATCGCTGCCCGTCCCACTGCGGAGGTGTGTCAGGTGATCCAGCCGCGTGGCTACTACACCGCCGACGAAGTGCGTTCGGCCGAGGCCGAGCTGTTCACCAGAGTTCCCGACGGAGTGCCGATGCGCCGTGCCGCCCACGGACTGGCGACGGTGGTGGCGGCCGAACTCCGCGCGCGCAGTGGCGGAGTCGTGGGCCGGTCGGTGGTGCTACTGGTGGGTTCGGGGGACAACGGTGGCGATGCGTTGTGGGCGGGGTCGATGCTGCGGCGGCGAGGTGTCGCCGTGACGGCGGTGCTGCTCAATCCGGCACGGGCGCATGCGGCCGGGTTGGCCGCGTTGCGGCGGACAGGCGGGCGGGTGTGCACCGATCCGGCTGCGGCGGCGGCGGAATCGGCTCGCGCCGATCTGGTCGTGGACGGCATCGTCGGTATATCCGGTCGCGGCCCGTTGCGCCCGGAGGCGGCGCGAATCGTTGCGGAACTGGATGTGCCGATCGTCGCGGCCGATCTGCCGAGCGGTGTCGATCCCGATACCGGCGCGGTATCCGGGCCCGCCGTCCGGGCGGCGGTGACCGTTTCGTTCGGTGCGCTCAAACCGGTGCACGCGCTGGCCGCGTCCCGCTGCGGCCGGATAGAGCTGATACCCATCGGTTTACGGTTGCCCGAGCCGGGGCTGGCCGCGCCGGCTCCCGCGGCGGTGGGGGCGAGCTGGCCCGTTCCGGGGGCCGAGGACGATAAGTACACCCAGGGTGTCACCGGTGTGCACGCCGGTAGCGCGACCTATCCGGGTGCGGCCGTGTTGTGCTCCGGCGCCGCGGTCGCCGCCACGTCCGGGATGGTGCGCTATGTGGGTACCGCCGCGTCGGCGGTGCTCGCGCGGTATCCGGAGGTGATCGCGGTATCGGATCCCGCGGCGGCCGGCCGGGTGCAGTCCTGGGTCTTCGGGCCGGGTTCCGGGACCGACCGCACCGCCCGCGATCAGCTGGCCGCGATCCTGGCCACCGATCTCCCGGTGATCGTCGACGCCGACGGCCTGACGTTGCTGGCGAGCGAACCGGACCTGGTCCGGGGTCGCCCGGCACCCACTGTGCTCACCCCGCACGCGGGGGAGTTCCGCCGGCTCACCGGTGCGGAGCCGGGGCCGGACCGGGTCGCCGCGGTCCGGGAATTCGCCGACTCCTGGCAGGTGACTGTGCTGCTCAAGGGCCGGGCGACCCTGGTCACCGCGCCGGGCCGCGGAGTGCTGGTCAACGAGGCGGGTGGCTCGTGGGCCGCTACCGCCGGGGCCGGCGATGTGCTCTCCGGAGTGATCGGTGCGCTCCTCGCCGCGGGCCGGGACCCGGTGCTCGCCGCGGCCGCCGCGGCGCGGGCACACGCGCTGGCGGCGGGGCTGGCGGCCCACGACAACCCGGGCGGTACCGCCGCTCCGATTTCGGCATCACCGCTGCTGCGCCATCTGCCCGCGGCCATCGCGACATTGCGTGCGCTGTCGGGATGAGCGTGCGCTGTCGGTAGGAGGACGCCGTGGGCGCCGGCCCGGTGCCGACACCGCGTACCCCGCCCCGCCCGAGATCCGTACCGCCGGGTCCCACGGGTGGCCGCCGTAGGGTCCGGTCGAGGAGATGGCAGTATCGGCAGGTGTGAACGGTCAAGTGGAGGCAGTCGTCGATCTGGACGCCATCGCGCACAACGTCGGCGTGCTGCGGGCGCACGCGGGCGACGCCGCGGTGATGGTGGTCGTCAAGGCGGACGGCTACAACCACGGCGCCGTCGAGGTCGCCCGGACCGCGCTGGGCGCGGGGGCGGCCGAGCTGGGAGTCACCACGGTGGCCGAGGCGGTCACGCTGCGGGCGGCCGGTATCGATGCGCCGATCCTGTGCTGGCTCAATACCTGTGATGCCGATTACGCGGCGGCGGTCACCGCCGGTATCGAGATCGGGATCTCCTCCGCGGAGCAATTGGACGCGGTCGCCGCGGCCGCCCGGCAAACGGGCGAACAGGCCATCGTGAGCTTGAAGGTCGATACCGGGCTCAACCGGAACGGGCTCGAGCAATCGGTCTACCCCGGGGTGCTGGCGGCCCTGCGGAAACTCGTGGACGAGGAGGTCGTGCGATTCCGGGCGATCTTCTCCCATCTCGCGCACGCGGACGAGCCCTACCACCCGACCATCGATATGCAGCGCGACCGGTTTCTGGAGGCCATAGCCGTGGCGAAGGAATACGGTCTGGAACCGGAACTGGTGCATCTGGCCAATTCCGCGGCCACGCTCACCCGCCCGGACCTGGCTTTCGATATGGTCCGCCCGGGTATCGCGGTGTACGGACTCACCCCGGTGCCCGATATCGGCGAATTCGATCTCCGGCCCGCGATGACCTTCCAGGCCGAGGTAGCGCTGGTCAAACACGTTCCGAAGGGTGAAGGTGTGTCCTACGGGCACGAGTGGATCGCCCCGGCCGATACCACCGTCGCGCTGATCCCGGCCGGTTACGCCGACGGTGTCTTCCGTCCGCTGGGCAATCGGATGGAGGTGTGGGTCGGCGGTGCGCGCCGCCCGAACCGCGGCCGGGTGTGTATGGATCAGCTGGTGGTGGATCTCGGTGACAACGCCGCGGGCGTCGTCGAAGGTGATACGGCGATCCTGTTCGGATCGGGCACCCGCGGCGAGCCGCGGGCCCAGGATTGGGCCGATCTGCTCGGCACCATCCACTACGAAGTGGTGTGCGCGCCCCGCGGCCGGGTACACCGGCGGTATCGAGGGGGTACACGATGACACGACGGACAACCCTGTTGCGCGGTGGGCTGGCGACCGCCGGAGTGGTCGGCGCCATGGCGGGTGTGCACGCCTTGCGTCGCGCCGGTGCGAAGGTGCTGTGGCCCCCGGTGCGCGACGAATATCGGGACGAGAATTTCGCTCTGATCGATCTGGACCGCGCCGGTGAGGTGATCGCCGACGACGGGGTCTGCCTGGCCACCCGCGAATGGGGGTCCGGCGACGCCGACGCCACAGTGGTTTTCGTACACGGCTTCTGCAACAGCATGGAGTCGTTCCATTTCCAGCGTCGCCACCTCGCGCAGCGCTGGGGTTCGCGATTGCGGCTGGTGCTGTTCGATCTGCGCGGCCACGGTCGCTCGGGAACACCGGAAACCGACAGCTGTACCGTGTCCCAACTCGGCCGGGATCTGCTCACCGTGATCGATGCCAGGGCACCGCGCGGACCGTTGATCCTGGTCGGGCATTCGCTGGGCGGGATGGCGGTACTCGCCGCGGCCGCACATGCCGGTGGACTGTTCGCCCAGCGGGTGCGCGGTGTCGCGCTGCTGTCCACCGCGGCGGCGGAGGTGACCTCCGCGGGTGTCGGACAGTTGCTGCGTAATCCCGCCATCGACGGATTCCGTCTGGCCGTGCACACCGCCCCGGCGCTGGTGCAGGCGGGCCGGGTCACCGCCCGGCATGTGATCACGCCGATTCTGCATGTGAGTTCTTTTCACGGACCGGTGAGCCCGACGCTGTCGCGATTCGCCACCATGATGATCGACCGCACGCCCGTGGAAACGGTCGTGAAATTCCTGAAGGCCATCGAATTGCACGACGAGGCGGCCGCTTTGCCGGTGCTGCGCGATATTCCGGCGCTGGTCCTCGGCGGTACCCGGGATCTGGTGATCCCGTTCCGCAATTCCCGTGTACTGGCACGCGAATTGGCCGATTGCGAACTGGTCCGGTTGCCCGATGCGGCGCATATGCCGCAGCTGCAGTACCCGGACGAAACCAATGCCGCGCTGGACCGGTTGCTGATCCGCGCCGAAGTGGTCGGCGAGGACGATCGCTGGGAGGCCGCCGGTGGCTGACCGTGGCGAACGCCGGTTGCCGGAGGTCGCCGATACCGAGGCCCTCGGCCGGGAGCTGGCCGCGGGGCTGCGGGCCGGCGATCTGGTGGTGCTCGACGGGCCGCTGGGGGCCGGTAAGACGGCCCTGACCCGCGGGATCGCGGCCGGACTGGGCGTCGGGGGCCGGGTGAGTTCGCCGACCTTCGTCATCGCGCGCCGGCATCCGGCGGGCGAACGGACCGACGGCCCACCCGTACCCCTGGTCCATGTCGACGCCTATCGGCTCGGCGGCAGCCTCGACGAACTCGACGCACTCGATCTGGACACCGAACTCGACGACGCGGTCGTGGTGGTCGAATGGGGCAGCGGTATGGCGGAACGCCTCACCGGCCGGCATCTGCTGGTGCGAATGTCGCGTGCGCCGGAATCCGAAGTCCGCACGGCATCTTGGGAGTGGGTGCATATCGCGGAAGCGCGATAGGTCGTACGAATTCGGTAACCGGGCAGCTGGGGCGCCGTGCGCCACCGCCGTGTGAAGCGGGTCACCCGGTATCGTTGACCAGACCATGCTTGCACTTGCTGTCGACACCGCGACGCCTGCCGTCACGGCGGGACTCGTCGAACTGGAGCAGGCGGCCGCCGGTACGAACACCTCGGACGCCGCTCTCCCGCGCACTCTGGCCGTCCGGGTGCTCGTCGATGCCCGCGCGCACGCCGAGGCACTCACGCCACAGATCCTGGAATGTCTGGCCGAGGCCGGGGTGTCGCGTACCGATATCGCGGCGGTCGTCGCCGGTATCGGACCGGGGCCGTTCACCGGTCTGCGGGTCGGGATGGCCACGGCCGCCGCATTCGGTGACGCGCTGGGTATCCCGGTGCACGGTGTCTGCAGTCTGGACGCGATCGCGGCCGAATGCGCACCGGAACTCGGATCCGGCGACGAACTGCTGGTGGTCACCGATGCGCGGCGCCGTGAGGTGTACACCGCGCGATACCGCGACGGCGGGCGCACCCGGATCGCCGGACCCGAAGTGCTGAAGCCCGACGAGGTACCGGTGGCCGGCGCGACCGTGATCGCGGGATCGCCCGCGCACACCGCACTGTTCGATCTTCCCGCGCTGGCCGTGCAGACGCCCTCGCCCGCCGGCCTGGTGCGGGTGGCGGCACCCGCGCTGCTCTCCGGCGCGGCCCCCGAACCGCTGGTCCCGCTGTATTTGCGCCGCCCCGACGCGGTCGAACGCAGCTACCGCACTCTCGACCGGATGGGAGCGTGACAATGGCAATTCGTACCACGGGAATTCGTATCGAACCCATGGAGCCGACCGATATCGCGGGTTGTGTGGAACTGGAGCAACTGCTGTTCCCGGAGGATGATCCGTGGCAGGCCGTATCGTTCCGCTCCGAACTGGCCGCCCGGTACAACCGCTACATCACCGCTCGTGACGACGACGGGAACATGGTGGGCTATGCGGGTATCGCCCTACTGGGTGATGCCGAGCACCCCGAGGCCGAGGTGCACACCATCGGCGTCGATCCGACCTGCCATCGCGCCGGTATCGGAACACTGCTGCTGGAGGCGCTGCTGACCGAGGCCGGGCGCCGTGGCGGACCGGTTTTCCTCGAGGTGCGTACCGATAACGCCGCCGCGATAGCGATGTATGCCAAACACGGCTTCCATATCATCGGCCTGCGCAAGAACTACTACCACCCCAGCGGTGCCGACGCCTACACGATGCGCCGCCCGGCACTGGAAGACGTACCGGTGGTCTTCGGCACCCGGACCCCGGACGGGGTGTTGTCGTGATCGTCATGGGTATCGAGAGTTCCTGCGACGAAACCGGTGTGGGAATCGTCCGCCGCCATCCCGACGGCAGCTGTGAACTCCTGGCCGACGAGGTCGCTTCCAGTGTGGCCGAACATGCCCGCTTCGGCGGTGTGGTGCCCGAAATCGCCTCCCGGGCCCATCTCGAGGCGATCGTGCCGGCCATGCGGCGTGCCCTGGCGGCCGCGGGGATCACCGCGCCCGACGCGCTCGCGGTGACGATCGGCCCCGGGCTGGCGGGTGCCCTGCTGGTCGGCGTCGCGGCCGCGAAAGCCTATGCGGCGGCGTGGGATATCCCGTTCTACGCGCTCAACCATCTCGGCGGCCATGTCGCGGTGGATACGCTCGAGCACGGGCCGATGCCACCCTGTGTGGCGCTGCTGGTCTCCGGTGGGCATACCCATCTGCTGCACGTGAAGGATCTGTCGGAACCGCTGATCGAGTTGGGCAGTACCGTCGACGATGCCGCCGGGGAGGCGTTCGACAAGGTCGCCCGGCTGCTGGGTCTCGGCTACCCGGGGGGCCCCGCCCTGGACGCGGCCGCGGTCACCGGCGACCCCGCGGCCATCGCCTTCCCGCGCGGGATGACCGGCCCACGGGATCCGCGCTACGACTTCTCCTTCTCCGGTCTGAAGACCGCGGTGGCGCGTTATGTGGAAGGGCAGACCAGGCGGGGAGTCGAGCCGGAACAGTTGCCGATTCCCGATATCGCGGCCTCCTTCCAGGAGGCGGTCGCCGATGTGCTCACCATGAAAGCCGTGCGTGCGGCACAGGATGTCGGTGTGGACACCCTGGTGCTGGGTGGCGGCGCGACGGCGAACACCCGGATCCGCTCGCTGGCGCGAGAGCGGTGCGCCGCCGCCGGTTTGACGCTGCGGATCCCGAAACCCAGGCTGTGCACCGATAACGGGGTGATGATCGCGGCGCTGGGCGCGCATGTGATCGGCGGCGGTGCCGCACCTTCACCGCTGTCGGTGGCCTCCGATCCCGGTCTGCCGGTCTCGGTCAGCCAGGTGGGCTGATCCGGATCGCCGGTACCGGCGATCCCCGCCCGTTTCACGACGGCCCTCGGATAGTCCGGCCGGCGACGATCGCGAGTACTTTCCGTGCAGCTCGCCGTGGCCGCGACAGCGCCCCCGCGTGAACGGATCTCGGGACGGCCTATCCCGCCGAGCCGGACCCGGGCAACTGCGGACGTGGTGGGGGCGGCGGAAGCTCCAGCGTCGTCTGGGTGCGCTGTGACCCGGTCGGCGGCGGGACGTCGGAGGTGGACGGTTCGTCGGTCGGCAGCTGATCCGAGGAAGGCGGTACCGGGGCGGACCCGCCCGGCCCGATGCCCTCCGGGAAGGGGATATGCGGCAGATTCGGATCCGGTCGTAGCGTGGGTGGTTCGCTCTCCGGCGATGTGGTGGTGCTCGTGGTCGGCGACGGGGGTTCCCCCGATGTCGTGGGTGCTTCGCCGGTGGACGGATATTCGCCCGTGGTGGGGTCTGCCGTCATCGGTGGCTCGATATAGGTGGGCGCACCCTCACCGGCGTCCGCGGGTTCCTCCACGGGCTGCTGGGGGACCTCCTCGGTGGTGCTGGGCACCACGCTCGTGGTGGTCGGGGCGATCGTCGTGGTGGTCGGCAGCTGCGCGCTGCTGGTGGTACCGGCGGGGGAGACCTCCTCGTCGGAACTCGGGGCCATGGTGTTCACCCCGTACCCGACGATCAATCCCACCACCACGATCGCGCCGGCGACCGTACCGAACGCTTTGAGCAGGGTGTTCCCTGATTTATCCGGTGTCAGCGCTCCGATCGGCGCGGTGGATCGCGCGGTATCGGCCAGCAGGGCCGCTCCTTTGGCGATCACCGCGTCCGGATCCGGCACGGTGAGTACCGGGAGATCCAGTTCGGTGCGCAGTGTCTCCAGTACCGCCGGGATATTCGCGCCGCCGCCGATCACCACCACCGCTTCGGGAGCGCGGTCGGCCATGCCGAAGGTCATCGAGGAGAAGCGCGCGAGTTCGCGCATCAGGCCGGCGGTGAGTGATTCGAAATCCGTACGGGTGAGTTTCAGCGGCCGGCCCGCGATGTGGTCGATGGTGACGGCCTGGGTCACCGACAGGTGTTCCTTGGCGGTGCGGGCCCGGTTCACCAGCACACTGCGGTTCGGCCGGGTGCCGCGGCGGGCGTAGTGCTGATCGACCAGGTGCCGGTACAGCAGATCGTCGATCGCGCGGCCGCTGACCGTAGTGGAACGCGCGGTGTGTGCGACGGTGCCGTCGGCCGGATCGGCCACCGTGACGGTACAGCCGGAGGCGCCCAGATCGACCACGGCCACCGTGCCGTAGCGATCCAGTAATCCCGTATCGCGCAGGAAGGTGAGCGCCGCGGTGGTCTCCGGAACCAGTTGCGGGTCGCGATGTTTGCCGGTCGCGAGCCGGATCGCGTGCGCCTGTTCCTGGCTGCGGTAGGCGATCGCGACACCGGTGGGCGGACGGTCGGCGATCACATCGAGACCCGAGGTCTTGGCGGCGGGGATCTGGCTGCCGAAAATCGCCTCGTGCGGGTGGCTCGCGGGCAGCTGGGTGGTCATCAACTCGATGGAGGAGGCGACGAGATCACCGAGATCGGAATGCGCGTCCGCGGAAACCACCCGGTAGTCGAAGGTTCGCGCGCCGTTGACGGCGGTGGTGACCAGTGCGGAGCACACCACTTCGTTCCCGGCCGAGATGCCGAGCGATGTGCGCATACTCACTTCACCTCCCTTCGAGTGGATGCGGCGGTCATGGCGGACGGCGATGTCCGGACATGCCTGAAGGCGTTCGCGAAACCGCCGTTGTCTGCGGTGAACGGTGGTTTCGCGAACAACCATCACACATGGTGTCACGATCTGTTATCCGAACGTTACAGAGTCGGAGAATTATTGGGAAGCCCTCTTCTCTCGGGGCTACCCGGTAGGCGCGCTTCCAACCGGCGACCAGCGGCCCCGGCCGTGGCGTCTTGGTGACAGCGCGATCGATTCCATCGGAATCGGCACGCTGTCGGCAGCGCCCGCCCTTGAGTGCTGGCACTCTCATGTATAGAGTGCTAGTCGGCACCGATTGTTGCCCGGTGCCAGGCTTGACTACTGAGCAGGCGGTCCCGGCACCCGCGACGACGGGGCTTTGCGCAGGGTCAGCATCGTGACCGAATCGATGGTCCGGGACAACAGTTCCGGACGACCGTTATCCCCTGAAAGTGGAGGGCTCAACGTGGCGAGCGTGAACATCAAGCCGCTCGAGGACAAGATCCTCGTCCAGGCCAACGAGGCCGAGACGACGACCGCCTCCGGCCTGGTCATCCCCGATACGGCCAAGGAGAAGCCGCAGGAGGGCACCGTTGTCGCCGTCGGCCCCGGCCGGTGGGACGACGAAGGTGAGAAGCGCATCCCGCTGGATGTCCAGGAGGGCGACACCGTCATCTACAGCAAGTACGGCGGTACCGAGATCAAGTACCAGGGTGAGGAATACCTGATCCTGTCCGCGCGCGACGTGCTGGCTGTCGTCGGCAAGTAATTCGACTGCCGCGCATGCGTTCCGCCCCGGTGTCGAACATCCGACCCGGGGCGGAGTGCGTTGTGCCACACATTCGAAGCGCACCAGATACAGGAGCGAAGACATATGGCAAAGCAGATCCAGTTCGACGAGCAGGCTCGCCGGGCGCTGGAGCGCGGTGTCGACAAGCTCGCCGATGCGGTCAAGGTCACTCTCGGTCCGCGTGGCCGGCATGTAGTGCTGGCCAAATCGTTCGGCGGCCCCACCGTCACCAACGACGGTGTCACCATCGCGCGTGATATCGATCTCGAGGACCCGTTCGAGAACCTCGGCGCCCAGCTGGTCAAGAGTGTCGCCACCAAGACAAACGATGTCGCCGGTGACGGCACCACCACCGCCACCGTGCTGGCCCAGGCGCTGGTGCGCGGCGGACTCAAGAACATCGCCGCGGGCGCCAATCCGATCGCGATCGGCGTCGGCCTGGCCAAGGCCGCCGACGCGGTATCCGAGGCCCTGCTGGCCGCGGCCACCCCGGTCAGCGGCGAACAGGCCATCGCCCAGGTCGCCACCGTTTCCTCGCGGGACGAGGTCATCGGCGAAATGGTCGGCAAGGCGCTGACCACGGTCGGCAAGGACGGCGTGGTCACGGTCGAGGAATCCTCGACCCTGCAGACCGAACTCGTCGTCACCGAAGGTGTGCAGTTCGACAAGGGCTACCTGTCGCCGTACTTCATCACCGACGGCGACAGCCAGGAAGCCGTGCTGGAGGACACCCAGATCCTGCTGCACCGCGAGAAGATCAGCTCCCTGCCGGACCTGCTGCCACTGCTGGAGAAGATCGCCGAATCCGGTAAGCCGGTACTGATCATCGCCGAGGACGTCGAGGGCGAGGCGCTGTCCACCCTGGTCGTCAACTCGATCCGCAAGACCCTCAAGGCCGTCGCGGTCAAGGCGCCGTTCTTCGGTGACCGCCGCAAGGCGTTCCTCGACGATCTGGCCGTCGTGACGGCGGGTACGGTCGTCAACCCGGACCTCGGCATCAACCTGCGCGATTCGGGCCTGGAGGTGCTGGGTTCGGCGCGGCGCGTGGTGGTCACCAAGGACACCACCACGATCATCGACGGCGCGGGCAGCGGCGACGATATCGCCGCCCGTAGCGCCCAGCTGCGCCGCGAGATCGAGGCCACCGATTCCGACTGGGACCGGGAGAAGCTGGAAGAGCGGCTGGCCAAACTGGCCGGCGGTGTCGCCGTGATCCAGGTCGGCGCGGCCACCGAGACCGCACTCAAGGAGCGCAAGTACCGCGTCGAGGACGCGGTCAGCGCGGCCAAGGCAGCTGTCGAGGAGGGCATCGTCCCGGGTGGCGGTACCGCGCTGGTCCAGGCGGGCACCAAGCTCGACGGCCTGATCGCGGGGCTGTCCGGTGACGAGGCCATCGGCGCCGAGGTGCTGCGCGGCGCGCTGCGGGCGCCGCTGTACTGGATCGCCACCAACGCCGGTGTCGACGGTGCCGTCGTCGTCAGCAAGGTCGGCGACGGCAAGGACGGCTTCAACGCCGCCACTCTCACCTACGGTGATCTGCTCGCCGACGGTGTGGTGGACCCGGTCAAGGTGACCCGGTCGGCCGTGATCAACGCGGCCTCGGTGGCGCGGATGGTGCTCACCACCGAAAGTGCCGTGGTGGACAAGCCCGCCGAAGAGGAAGACGACCACGGGCACGGTCACGCCCACTGATCGCAGTCCGGTTCATCGGTTCCCGCCACCCGGCGGGAACCGGCCGCCGTACTGGAACGGGCCGTTCACATCCGCTGTGGAATGTGAACGGCCCGTTCTCGTATGGGTAGTCGTTCGCCGAGCGATGCCGGGGCTCCCATACTCTTCTTCAGCCTGGTCAGCCCGTCTCTGATACGGGATTTGACGGTGGGCAGGCCGATATCGAGATGGCGGGCCACCTCGGCATAGGTCCGGCCGTCGTAATAGGCGAGCGATATCGCCTCGCGCTGGGTCTCGGTCAGGGTGCGCAGACCGACGACCACTGCCTGATGGTCGAGTTTGCGCTCGACCTCCTCGATGACCTCGTCGTATTCGTGCCCGAGTATCCGGGCACCGTAGGCGATCTCACGCTGGGTATGCGCCTGTTCGGCACGCACCCGGTCGACCGCGCGGCGATGGGCGAGGGTCATCAGCCAGGTCACCGCCGATCCGCGCGCCGGATCGAAACTTGCCGCTGTGCGCCAAGTCTGCAGGTAGACCTCTTGGGTGGTCTCCTCGGCGAACCCGGAATCCTGTAGGACACGCAACACCAGACCGAAGACCCGGGTGCGGGTCCGGTCGTAGAGTTCGGCGAAAGCCTCGGCATCCGAGTGGCCGCAGCGCTGCAAGAGCGCTGAGAGCTCGATACTCTCCTGTGTCATCGGTCATAACAATAACCGCAAGCTATGACCGAGAGCGTATGCGGCCCCGGAGAACACGTGGTGTCGCGCCGGTCGGGCGTGGCGCGGGTCCCGCGCGCCTACACCGCCATCCGGCGACGGTTACGGCGCGCGTGCATCTCCCGTTCGGTTTCCGACATTCCGCCCCAGATGCCATAGGGCTCACTGACCTTCAGAGCATGCGAGCGGCACTGCATCAGCACGGGGCACGACCTGCAGATCTCCTTGGCGCGCAGTTCGCGCGCAGCCCGGGCTCTTCCGCGCTCCCCGTCGGGATGGAAGAACACCGCCGAATCCACACCCCGGCAGGAACCGCGCATCTGCCAGTCCCAGACGTCGGCGTTCGGCCCGGGGAGGTGGGTGGGCATGGGCATGGGGGAACTCCTCGTTGACGCGAGCTCGTCGGCATTGTCGAGCGAGTGATGGGTACGGCTTCTCTCGGCGGTGCCCGGCGTTCGTACGAGCGCGCGGGGCCACATGCGTCGGCCGTCGTGCACCGCTGCCGTCGACGCCCGGCAATGTTTTCGTCCGGCGCCGTCCGTGGCGATGAGTTACGTTAGGGGTACCGAGGAAATTCCGTCAACAGTTTGACGCTCTGATTTATCGGATGTTTTGCGCACTGAATTTAACCTCGTTGACTGTTTACTTTCGCTAATCGCCCGGCGATACTATGAGGTTGCCCTGTTCGCGGGGCTGCCGACGTGTACCTGCTGGTCGACGAATTCGCAGGTGAGCGAGACCTCTTCGGGTATTTTCGAACGGTCCGGACCGAATTCCGCACCGGGTGCCGCATCGGTGGGTTAAGGTGTCCCGATCTCGATACGATCACAGATGGCCGCCGAGGGGCCTTTGGGTTAATTAAGTGAAACGTCCCCGAATTCGATGCACGGTTGCTCATGGATTGATCGGCGGAGATTAACCTGATCGAAACACGGTCGATTCGATTTATGCTGAGAAATAGCTGGCCGGTTGTCGGTTCGTGGTGGCCTGTCCGATACGGCCGTCGGCGGATTCGGTGATCGGTACAGTGCACCGGTGATCGCCCCCGGCACCCGCCCCGAATCCGTTTTCCCACTGTTCGCCGACGCCGCGTTCGGCCCGCGACCGGATCGAACCGCTGCCGGGTTGCCGGAGCCGTCCGAGCCCCTCGAAATGTGGTGGCGAGCGGTCGCCCTGGGTGGCGCGGGTCACTACGCTGCCGCGCGCTCCGCGCTGCGCCGCCTGTCCGGGGCGACCACCGATCCGGTGCTGCTCTCACTCGCCGCGTCGGCACAGGGGTCACTACTGCGTCAGCTGGGCTGGCACGAACGGGCCGCGGGCTGGGACGGGCGGGCCGCCGCGCTCGTACTCCCGGCGGTATCGGCCGCCCGAGCCGGGTCGCTGCGGCCCGGCTCCCCGGCGCTGGAGACGGCGGCCGCCGATTCCGGTGGGTACGCCCGCCGGCCCGATGCGGTCGATGCCGCGGCGGACGCGCTGATCGGCTTGGCGGCGGACGCGCTGGGCGTGGGCCGGACCGCCCTGTCCACCCGGCTGCTCGACCGCTGTACCGCCCTGCTGGACCGCCCGGTACCCGCCGGATCCGGTTCCGGTGGACCCGAGCGGCCGCGGGCCCGGGTGCGGTGGCACTGGGTGCGTGCCGAAACCGCGCTGGCCGACGGTCGCGGGGAGCCGGCGCTGATCGACGCCGAAGCCGCGCTGACGCTGGCCGAACGGGGACCCTCGGTCCGGCATCACATCAAATCGCGGCTACTGGTGGCCGCCGCGTCGAGCGCCGCCGGACAGCCGGACCGGGCGCGCGCACTGGCACAGCGTATCGACGAGGAATGCCGGGCCGCCGGGCTCGTTCCGTTGCGCTGGGCCTGCGCCATGTTGCGTGGCGGTCTGGCCGCCGGATCGGATGAGCGCGACACGGCGACCGGCGACGCGGCCGCGTGTCGCGCGGTCATCTCCCGGCGTGGCGGGCTATTTCGCGATGCCGGTTGGTAACCCGAGTTCTACCGTCTCGACCCGTACCGCCGCCGGTGTCCTATTGTGGACCCGTTCCGCTGGACCGGCGGAAGCACCGGTCAGCACAGACCGTGCCACTTTGTAACGCCAGGAATTCCGCTGACGATGACGCATACGGGCGAAGAGTTGGACCGCGCCGTCGCCGCTGCTGCGCAAGGCGATCGGTCTGCTCTAGCTCAGGTACTGGAAATGGTCCGCCCGCTGGTGATGCGTTATTGCCGCGCGCGGATCGGTGCCGCGGAGCGTGGACAACTCTCCGCGGACGATGTCGCGCAGGAGGTCTGTCTAGCGGTCATGACCGCGCTACCCAGGTATCAGGACCAGGGTAGGCCGTTCATGGCCTTCGTGTATGGAATCGCTTCGCACAAGGTTGCCGACGCCCATCGCAACGCCTCCCGTAACAAGGCGGAGGCGATGGCCGAAGTACCAGATGTCATATCCACCGACCACGGCCCGGAGCAACGAGCTCTCGAATCGGAAACCAGCCGGCAGATGAACACCCTGCTGGCCACGCTTCCGGAGAAACATCGAGAGATCTTGATCCTGCGCCTGGTCATGGGTCTGTCAGCAGAAGAAACCGCAACCGCCGTGGGCAGTACGGCGGGCGCGATACGAGTGGCCCAGCACCGGGCGCTCGCAAAATTGAAGGCACAAGTGGCGAGGGCAGGTGAAATGTATGGCTAGGGATGGCGGGCGCGGTCGGGGCGACAAATGGGCGCGGCGTGCATCGCGGAACACCGATCCCTACGCCGAGGGCTCCGGTACCGGATCCGAACCGGTGGATATCGTCGCGGTTCGTCATGACGACGAACTGATCGACGCTATCGCCCGTGGCGGACCCATTCCTACCGAGAGCACCGAGGAACTCCAGCTGGCGACACTGCTGGCGGATTGGCGGGCCGAGATCGTGGCGCCGCCGCTACCGGACGCGCCCGATCTCGATACGGTGGTCGCGTCGGTCAACCAGGAGATCGGTGCCCGGCAGGCGCGGATAAGCGCGCAATCGGGCGGTCGCCTGCGGCTGCTGCGGCCGATCGCGACGACCGCCGCCGCGCTGGCGCTGGTGTTCGGCGGGCTCTCCGCGTTCTCGTATCAGGCCGAACCCGGCGATGCGCTCTGGCGGGTCAAAGAGGTCGTATTCAGCGAACAGGCCCAGAGCACGGTCGTGCAGTACGCGGGCGACGATCTGGCCGCCGCGCAGACTCTTCTCGAACAGGGCAAGCCGGATGAAGCCCGGGAGCGGTTGGAGCAGGCTTCGACCAATACCACCCAGGTGAACGATCCGGCCAAACGCAACGAACTGGTCGAGCGCTGGAATCAGCTGTTCCAAGAAGTTCGTAAGGTGATCCCGCCGGAAATCGCCGCCCAGCTGGAGCAATCCGCTCCGTCGCCTGATCCGGGCGCTCCGGTGCCGCCGTCGACGCCCGGTGGGAGTACCGAACGTCCCAGCAGCACCGTGTCGACGACTCCGGGACCGGGAAACCAGCCCGAGCGCCCCGGTGTTCCCGGTAGCGGGGACAAGCCGATCGCGCCGGAGGTCCCGTCGCCCGATCGGCCGGGTCCCGGTGATACGCACGCCCCGGACAGTCATACGCCGGATACGAATGCGCCGGACACCAATGCTCCGGTGGTACCGCCGCCGGTGACTACGATCACGCAGCTTCCGAGCCCGTCCACCCCCGGCGGGCCGGGAGCGGATTCGGTGGAGCCGCCGACCCAGTCCACGATCAGTTCGCCCGGGTCGTCCCAGCCGTCCGTACCGCAGGTACCGCCGACGACCACTGCCCCGCAGCCGTCGATCCCGCAGCAGATCCCGACCACCCCGCCGGGAGGCGCCACCAACTGAACGGTGACACACGAATGGCCATCCATACGCGTATGGATGGCCATTCGTGTGTTCGGCCACAGTCGGTGTGTGTGCCGGTGGAACCGGTCGTAGCCGTGAAAGATCGATCGGCCTCGTCGTGCGAGCCGATCACGCCGGACGGGCCGGCCCCCGGGACTCAGCTGTCGAAGGCGTCGAACCCGTCGCCGTGGAACGCCTCGTTCATCGAGGCATCGGCGTATCCGCGACAGTAATCCCAGGTGACGTAGGCTTCCGGAGTCGGGTCGTAGGCGGGCTCGTGCGGGCGGACCGTGCCGTCGACGAGGAGCTGTAATAGATTGGCGCGCAGCATATCCCAGTCGTGATAGTGATCCTGCCGACAATCCTCGCAGCTCACCACGAGCCCGCGGATTCCGCGGTGGGCCAGTAGTGCCTCGTAGACTGCGAGATCGGCGAGATCCTCCTCGACCGCAAGGCGCTCGTGAGGATCCAGCGGTTCCCCCGGCTCGATGGCATCGAGCGCGGCGGACGGGTCGGCGGGGTCTCCGGCGAACGGATCCGGCGGCAAGCCAGGTGGTAGATGGTCACGCACATCCCCACGGTACGCAGAACAGGGTGGTCTGCGCCAGCCGTCCGCGCCGTCAGTTTCGGCGTCGCCCGTCGATCGATGGGTACAGCCCTCAGTTGATCCACGGTCCGAGCGGACCGATACCATGGTGTCACGGCGCCGACGAGTACCGATCACCCGGCCACCACCGGTGGAGAACAGAACCGGTGCCGTAGTCCAATCCCAGTAACAGTTCGCTATCGGGTCGCCGTACCCCGGTAGTGCTGCCGACGTCCAGGAGGGGTCGATCCGAATGAGTAATCCCGTACCGGGCGAGCGCACCGTAGTCCGCCCTCATACGGGTGGTGACGATCCGAACAAGATCGCCATGCTCGGCCTCACCTTCGACGATGTGCTGCTGCTCCCCGCCGCCTCGGACCTGATCCCCAGTTCGGTCGAGACATCGAGTCAGCTGACCCGTGAGGTCTCGTTGCGGACCCCGCTCGTCAGTTCCGCCATGGATACCGTCACCGAAGCCCGGATGGCGATCGCCATGGCCCGGGCCGGCGGTATGGGTGTGCTGCACCGCAACCTGTCGGTAGCCGATCAGGCGAGCCAGGTGGAGACCGTCAAGCGGTCCGAAGCCGGAATGGTCACCGATCCGGTGACCTGCCGTCCCACCGACACCCTCGCCGAAGTGGACGCCATGTGCGCCCGCTTCCGGATCTCGGGGCTGCCGGTGGTCGACGAGACCGGCGCGCTGGTCGGCATCATCACCAACCGCGATATGCGCTTCGAGGTCGATCAGAACCGGCGCGTCGCCGATGTGATGACCAAGGTGCCGCTCATCACCGCCCAGGAGGGCGTCACCGCCGAGGCCGCGCTCGGACTGTTGCGCCGGCACAAGGTGGAGAAACTACCGATCGTCGACGGCGAGGGCCGGCTGCGCGGGCTCATCACCGTCAAGGACTTCGTCAAGACCGATCAGTTCCCCGACGCCACGAAGGACCGGGACGGCCGGTTGCTGGTGGGCGCCGCGGTCGGTGTCGGTGACGACGCGTGGTCGCGCGCCATGACCCTGGCCGACGCCGGCGCCGATATCCTCGTGGTCGATACCGCGCACGGACACCAGCGCCAGGTACTCAGCATGGTCAGCAAGGTCAAGGCCGAGGTCGGCGACCGGATCCAGGTCATCGGCGGCAATATCGCCACCCGCGCCGGTGCCGCCGCGCTCGTCGAAGCGGGCGCGGACGCGGTGAAGGTCGGCGTGGGACCCGGCTCCATCTGCACCACCCGCGTGGTCGCCGGTGTCGGCGCTCCGCAGATCACCGCCATCCTGGAAGCGGTATCGGCCTGTAAGCCGGCCGGAGTCCCGGTCATCGCCGACGGCGGTATCCAGTTCTCCGGCGATATCGCCAAGGCCATCGCCGCGGGTGCCTCCACCGTGATGCTCGGCTCGCTGCTCGCGGGCACGGCCGAATCCCCGGGTGAACTGATCCTCGTCGGCGGTAAGCAGTTCAAGAGTTACCGCGGGATGGGATCGCTGGGCGCCATGCAGGGTCGTGGTCAGGCGAAATCCTTCTCCAAGGATCGCTACTTCCAGGACGATGTGCTGGCCGAGGACAAGCTCGTACCGGAGGGTATCGAGGGCCGGGTGCCGTTCCGTGGGCCGGTCAACCAGGTGATCCACCAGTTGGTCGGCGGACTGCGCGCGGCCATGGGTTACACCGGCGCCCAGTCGATCCCCGGCCTGCAGGAAGCGCAGTTCGTCCAGATCACCGCGGCGGGGCTGAAAGAGAGCCATCCGCACGACATCACCATGACCGTCGAGGCCCCCAACTACACCGGAAGGTAGGCGGCCGGGCGGCGCTGCCGCTCGGCCGTATCGCTCGCGGGGTGGGGAGCACGGAGGCCGTGCGGCCGCGCCCGGTCCCCGAGGCGCCACGCCGGAACCGGACGATTTCTGCGGGCCGCCGTACGGCACTGTGCCGGATGCGACGAGGTCTGCGGAAAGTCCGAGGTCCGTCGCGATGTTCGGCCCGCGAAGCGGATCTGCCGCGGGCGCGGGTCCCGAGGGTTGAACAGCGAAACCCCGGAGGCCGCGACCCGCGGGCGGCGACGCGCCCGAAACGCTGTGTAAGGTTTACGTGTAATTACGCGGTTCACCTGGTGAAACCGATGACATCGGTGCCTCGTTCCGCGAGCCGGAAAGGGATCGCGGCCAGTTCTGCGGTTCTGTCCTCGAAACGTATGCGCGGTATCGCGGACGGAGAACGTGGGGCCGAGGGGGCCCGGACTCGCGCGCGGTAGCGCGCCACCAACACAGGAGTTATTTCGTGCGCGATATGGTCGAGATCGGAATGGGCCGGACGGCTCGCCGAACCTATGGACTGGACGATGTCGATATCGTTCCGTCGCGCCGGACCCGCTCGGCGAGCCAGGTGTCGCTGGCCTGGCAGCTCGACGCCTACCGATTCGATATTCCGTTCCTCACCCATCCCACCGACGCTCTGGTCTCCCCGGAATTCGCCATCGAGATGGGCCGCCGCGGCGGATTGGGTGTTATCAACGGTGAAGGTCTGTGGGCGCGGCACGCCGATGTCGCCGACAAGATCGAACAGCTCGTCGAACTCGCCGACAAGGGCAGCTATCAGCGGGCGGTCGCCTTCCTCCAGGAACTGCACGCGGCCCCGATGCAACCCGAGCTGCTCGCCGCGGCCGTCGCGCAGGTCCGCGCGGCCGGGGGCACCGTCGCGGTGCGGGTGAGCCCGCAGAACGCCCGTAATCTCACCCCGGGCCTCCTCCAGGCGGGTATCGATCTGCTGGTGGTCCAGGGCACCATCATCTCGGCCGAACACGTCGGCGCGGGTGAACCGCTGAACTTGAAGACCTTCATCGCCGAACTCGATGTCCCGGTGGTCGCCGGCGGGGTGAGTGATCACCGGACCGCGCTGCACCTCATGCGGACCGGCGCCGCGGGTGTGATCGTCGGCTACGGATCGCAGGAGGGCGCCACGACGACGGGCGAGGTCCTCGGTATCGGGGTACCGATGGCCACCGCCATCGCCGACGCGGCCGCCGCCCGCCGCGACTACCTCGACGAAACCGGCGGCCGTTACGTGCACGTCATCGCCGACGGCGATATCAACACCTCCGGCCAGCTGGCCAAAGCCATCGCCTGCGGAGCGGACGCCGCCATGCTCGGCGCGCCACTTGCGCTGGCCGCCGAATCCCCGGGCCGCGGCTGGTACTGGCCTTCGGCGGCCGCTCATCCCTCGGTACCGCGCGGCTCGCTGCTCTCGCTCGACGAACCCTGGGATTTCGCGGACGAACTCCTCTCGGGCCACGCCGCCCGGCCGGCGACGGTGCGACCGAGTCTCGAGCAGGTCCTCACCGGGCCCTCCGACGATCCGTTCGGATCGCTGAATCTGGTCGGGGGCCTCCGCCGTTCGATGGCCAAGGCCGGGTACTCCGACCTCAAGGAGTTCCAGAAGGTCGGCTTGAGCGTGCGGTAGTCGGCTTTCGGTTGCCGGCTGAGGTGAGGTGGGGGCTTGCTCGTGCAGGCGAGGCCGGGCCTCCACCCTTCGGGATGTCTCGTACGACTCGACTCAGGGGGTCGCGGGGCATCGAGCACCTCGACGTGAGGGCCTCCCGGGCATCACTAGAATCATGCGGGTGACGCATTCCCAGAGACCCGTTCTTGTTGTCGACTTCGGTGCGCAGTACGCGCAGTTGATCGCCCGCCGGGTCCGGGAGGCGAAGGTCTATTCCGAGGTGGTGCCGCATACCGCCACCGTCGCCGAGATCGCGGAGAAGCAGCCGCTCGCGGTGATCCTGTCGGGTGGTCCGGCCAGTGTGTACGCCGAGGGGGCGCCTTCGCTCGATCCGCGCCTGTTCGACCTGGATGTGCCGGTGTTCGGGATCTGTTACGGGTTCCAGGCCATGGCGCAGGCGTTGGGCGGGACGGTCACCAATACCGGGACTCGCGAATACGGGCGTACCGAACTCGATATCGACGGAGGTCTGCTGCACGAGGGGCTGCCCGGGGTGCAGCCGGTGTGGATGAGCCACGGGGACGCGGTCACCGACGCGCCGGAGGGGTTCGCGGTCACCGGTACCACGGTGGGCGCGCCGGTCGCGGCGTTCGAGAATCGTGCGCGGAAGCTGGCTGGGGTGCAGTACCACCCGGAGGTGCTGCATTCGCCGCACGGGCAGCAGGTGCTGAGCCGGTTCCTGCACGATATGGCCGGAATCGCGCCGACCTGGACCGCGGCCAATATCGCCGAGGTCATGGTCGAACAGGTACGCGCGCAGATCGGTGACAAGCACGCGATCTGCGCTCTGTCCGGTGGGGTGGACAGCGCGGTGGCGGGCGCTCTGGTGCAGCGTGCCATCGGCGACAAGCTGACCTGTGTTTTCGTCGACCACGGGCTGTTGCGTGCGGGAGAGCGGGAGCAGGTGCAGCGGGATTTCGTGGCCGCCACGGGTGCCCGGCTGGTCACGGTGGACGCGGTGGACAAGTTCCTGGGCGAACTGAAGGGTGTCACCGACCCGGAGGAGAAGCGCAAGATCATCGGGCGTGAGTTCATCCGGTCCTTCGAGGACGCGGTGGGCGAGGTCGTCGGTGAGCAGGCGGCGGCCGAATCCGCGCCGACGGTCGAGTTCCTCGTCCAGGGGACGCTGTACCCGGATGTGGTGGAGTCCGGCGGCGGTACCGGTACCGCGAACATCAAATCGCATCACAATGTGGGTGGGCTGCCCGAAGATCTGGAGTTCGAACTCGTCGAACCACTACGGCTGCTGTTCAAGGACGAGGTCCGGGCGGTCGGCCGGGAGCTCGGACTGCCGGAGGAGATCGTGGCCCGCCAGCCCTTCCCCGGTCCCGGGCTGGCGATCCGGATCATCGGCGAGGTCACCGAGGACCGGTTGCGTACGCTGCGACAGGCCGATGCCATCGCGCGTGAGGAACTGACCGCGGCCGGACTGGACGCGCAGATCTGGCAGTGCCCGGTGGTCCTGCTCGCGGATGTGCGCAGTGTCGGGGTCCAGGGTGACGGCCGCACCTACGGGCATCCGATCGTCCTGCGGCCGGTATCCAGCGAGGACGCGATGACCGCGGACTGGACCCGGTTGCCCTACGAGGTGCTCGAGCGGATCTCCACCCGGATCACCAACGAGGTCGCCGAGGTCAATCGAGTGGTGCTGGACGTGACGAGCAAACCGCCGGGCACCATCGAATGGGAGTGACGAGGGAACCGGCCGGACCACTGCAGGTCCGGCCGGTTCTCTCGTGGGGTCGTCGAGCCGGTCGCTAGCGGCGTCTCCGGGGGGAGACGACCAGTACCAGGCCGACCACGATCGCGACCGCGACGATGATCCACCCGATCGGAATCATCGTGGTGGGATCCCATCGGCCCGGGCCGGCCAGCGCCCAGGCGCTGAGCACGATCGCGAGTACTCCGGCGAAGAACAGTCCGGGAGAGAAACCGCCGCGCCGGACGCGGCCGCACGTTCCGCGCCGTCCGGATCGTTCGGTCGTCTGCTGCTGCTGATCAGCCACGGCGCACCTCCGCATCGCCCATTCGTACATTCACATTCAGGTTCAGGACCGGGGCGTCACCGCCCGGACCGGTCAGCCCGTCGGGGCAGTTCGCCTCACCCATCCGGACGCTGCAGTCGGTGCGTACGTTCATGTTCTCGGGCAGCAGGACCATCGCCTGACCCATCCGTACATCCACGTCGACGGTTCTGTCCGCAGTCAGGTCGAGACCGCGCAGGTCGAGTGTGCCCGACCCCATGGTGACCTTGTACTCCGGTCGCATCTCGGTGGCCGAGGCCGGTGCCCAGGTGCGGTCACCCATGGTCGAATTGCTCAGGTCCACCGGTCCGATCACCGCGGCCAGCAGCACGAAGGCCGCCAGGGGTGCGGTCACCAGCAGCAGGCCGTGTCCACGGCGCCGGAACGAACCGAGTACCAGGCCCAGTCCGACCACCGCCAGCGCGATCGCGCCGATCCGGCCCGGGGTCATCCATTCGGCCCCGGCCACGGCGGCCGCGCCGGCGCCCGCGGCGGCGAGGACCGCGAGTCCGAGGACTACCGGGGTGAATCGGGAACGTGCGCGCGGCTCGTCCGCCGGTGCGACCATCGTGCGGCCGGGGCCGGGTTCGGGGAGATCCCAGGCCAGCGGAGCGACGCCCAGCGGATCCCACGACGGTGGGGTGCGTTGTTCGAATCGGCCGGTACCGGGTTTGTTCATATCGATCCTGGTGGTGGCGGCACGGGGCGCGTCGGGGCCGGTACCGCCGGTGGGCCGGTCTCCGGGAGAAACGGCGGTATGCGGGCCGGTGGGTGCGCCGGGAGAGTTCTCGGGACGGCTCGCGGGAGGGGTGGTGTCGCCGGCGCGCAGCGCGGGCCCGGCGTCCGGAGAGTGTCCGGGGGCCGCGGTACCGGTCGGCTGCGGGGGAGTGTGCTGCGGACGCGCACCGGCGGAATCCACAGGACTGTCGGCGGAGTGCTCGGGGGGCTGCGACTCGGCGGCGGGCGGGTCCGGGATATAGCGGTCCGGCAGCTTCGTGTACGGCGTGTAGACATCGGAAGCCGAAGCGTAGGGGTCGACTCCGCCCTGCGGGAACATGGCGCCCGGATATCCGGTGGTCCCCGGGGTGCCCAGTGGTTCCGGTTCGCTGGTGCCGGGCGGCAGCGGTGGGGGTTCGGGAGACCGCATATGCAACATCCACCAGGCGGCGAGCATGAGCGCGAGCGCGATGACACCGGATCCGCCGAGTCCGATACCCACCGGGCCCATCGTGCTCACCGCGATCGCGAGGGCCACGATCAGCACGATGGTCTTGGTCTGATTCTGCGATGGCTGATCTTTGCGGGTGAGCGATTCGGCCATCGATCCACGGCTCCCGGGCTCCGGGAACAGCAGCCATCCGGCGAGGTAGAGCACGATTCCGGCGCCACCGAAAATGGTCGATACCACGAATGCCACCCGTACCAGCACCGGATCGATCCCGTAGCGGTGGCCGAACCCGGCCGCGACTCCGGCGATCGGGCCCCGCCGGGGCAGCCGAACCGGCCGTGTCTGCCACATCTGCTGGAGCTGATCGCCGAAGCTCGTTTTCGTCATGGACCCCATGGTCCGCCCGGGATGCCCGAGCGCACATCGGGGGGAACCCTGAAGTTGCTCCGGAAAACCTCCTGAGCACCGGCGATGGGGGCGGCCGATGCGGATATCAGGGTGTTTCCCCATGGCTGCCGGGGACGCTCCCGTGCCAGTATCGAGGGTATGTGCCCGTTCGGACCTGCCTTCTACACGCGGGGGGCCGCTGCCGGGTCCGGGGCGGTTCCCGGTAGCGACAGCCCTCAGCTGGTGCGCCGTTCCGGCGGCCGGATCGTGGGCGGGGTCGCCGGCGGTATCGCCGACCATCTCGGTATCGACGTGCTCAAGGTGCGGATGGTCTTCGTGCTGCTGTCCGCCTTGGCCGGGGCCGGGATAGTCGCCTACGGCCTGCTCTGGATCTTCACCCCCGACGGGGCGGATTCGGGTCGTCCGTCGGGTACCGAGCGCCGGCAGGCGATCGGCCTGGCCCTGCTCGGTCTGGGGCTGTCGGTTGCGGTGTCGTGGGCGTTCAGTGGCGCGGCGGCCCGGGTGATCGCACCGATCGTGGTGATCGCGGTGGGCGCGGCGCTGGTGTGGCGGGAATACGATGCCGACGGCCCGCGGTCGCTGGTGGGGATGCCGGCGAAACCGTCGGTGGTGACCTGGTCGCGGATCATCGCCGGGGTGACGCTGGTGGTCACCGGTCTGGCGGTGGTGGTGCTCTCGCAGGTGGACTGGGGTTCACTGGGCTCGGCGCTGCTGGCGGTGGCCGCCACGCTGATCGGGGTGGGTCTGCTGACCGTTCCGCTGGGCCTGCGGTTGATGCATTCGCTCAATGCCGAACGGGCCGCCCGGATCCGTAACGAGGAACGCGAGGAGATAGCTTCCCACCTGCACGATTCGGTACTGCAAACGCTGGCGCTCATCCAGCGCCAGGCCGGTGACCCGCAGGAGGTGCTGCGGCTGGCGCGTAGTCAGGAACGCGAACTGCGCCGCTGGCTGTTCGCCGATTCGGGTCCGGCCGAATCCAGTCTGGCCGCCGCGCTGCGCACCATCGCCGGTGAAGTCGAGGACCAGCACGGGGTGAAGGTCACCCCGGTGACGGTGGGCGATGTGGCGATGGACGGAGCCGATCGCGGTGCCGGCCTGCCGAAGGAACATTTCACCGCGGTCCTGGGCGCCACGCGGGAAGCGTTGGTGAATGCCGCCAAACACGCCGGAGTCTCCGATATCGATCTGTTCGCCGAAGCCGAACCGCATCAGGTCAGCGTGTTCGTCCGCGACCGCGGCACCGGGTTCGATCCCGATTCGGTCCCGGAGGACCGGCACGGATTGGCGCGTTCCATTCGCGCCCGGGTGGAACGGCGCGGCGGGACGGTGGAGATCCTCTCCGAGCCGGGGCGCGGCACCGAGGTGCGCATCATCATGCCGCGCGAGGATTCCGGAACTTCCGGAACAGCGGATTCGGCGAATGCCGCCGAGGACGGAACCGCGAGTTCCGCCGCCCCGGATCCCGCGGCGGCTTCCGGACCTGCCCGCGAACGCACCGGTTCCGGCCGGAGCGTCACGGCCGGTCTCGCCGGGACGCATCGGTCCGCCGCGGACCCGGTGCACCCGAACGGCCACCGCTGATGGATCCGCTGGGGCCCAGCCGATTTCGATCACCTCGTAGGACGCCCTCCGTGGTGGCCGCCGCGCCGACGAGCGGCAGGTGGCGCCGATCGCCCACCGTGCGTCCGGTTCTCCGTCACACCACATCCGGGGCCGTGGGGTGCACGATGATCGCGGCCGCTCGTCCGGCGCAGCGCACCGAGACCGGGTGCCGTCGCGCTGTTCGGTCGGCGTGGCGGAAGCGAAAAGTGGTCGGCCGTTCGGAGTATGCGACCATTGAGCACTTCCGGCCGCGGCGAGCCTTCCCGGGCCGGGTACGAGTGCCGAGGAGCGGTGGCGGGACGTCGGGGGCCTCGACCCCACGCGGCGGCGCGCCATGAACACAGCGAGGTTGGGTGTGCGGGTTTTTCTGGTCGACGATCACGCCGTCTTCCGGTCCGGGGTACGGGCCGAGCTGAGCCGGGAGACGGATATGGAGGTGGTCGGCGAGGCCGGTGGTGTGGCCGAGGCCGTGGCGGGGATCAACAGTGCGAAACCCGATGTGGTGCTGCTCGATGTGCATATGCCCGACGGTGGCGGAGTGGCCGTGTTGCACGGTATCGACAGTGGGCCGGTATGTCTGGCGCTGAGCGTGTCCGATGCCGCCGAGGATGTGATCGCGGTGATCCGTGCCGGAGCCCGCGGCTATGTCACCAAGACCATCTCCGGCGCCGAACTGGCCGACGGGATCCGCCGGGTGGCCGGTGGTGACGCGGTGTTCAGTCCGCGGCTCGCCGGTTTCGTGCTGGATTCGTTCACCGGGCGCTCGCCGGTTCCCGAACCGCCGCTGGACCCGGAACTGGATTCGTTGACACCGCGCGAGCTGGAGGTGTTGCGGTTGCTGGCCCGCGGTTACACCTATCGCGAGATCGCCGAGAAACTGTTCATCTCGGTGAAGACGGTGGAGACGCACGCGTCGAATGTGCTGCGCAAGACCCAGCAGTCCAACCGGAACGCGCTCACCCGCTGGGCACATCGGCGGCGGATCGACTGAGGCCGCCGGGTATCAGGTGCGGACGGGATCGTGCAATCCGCGCACCGATCGCGTGACGGTGAATTTCCGGTTGCGGCCCATCACCTCGGTGCGACCGACCATCCGCTCGACCACGGTGCGATGGTTGAGATGATTGTTGTACACGGTCCACAGCTCGCCGCCGGGACGTAGGACCCGGCCCGTCTGGGCGAACATCTTGATGGCCGATCCGGTGTGCACAGCGGCGCCGATATGGAACGGTGGATTGCATACGACCAGGTCGGCGCTGTTGTCGGGAGCCCCGGACATGGCATCGTCGCGGACCACCCGGACACGGTCGGTCACCTGGTTGGCGGCCGCGGTGGCGGTGGCCGAGGCTACGGCGGCAGCGGATTGATCGGTGCCGACCACGGTGAGGCCGGGCCGGGACCGGGCGAGGGCCACGGCCAGTATCCCGGTGCCGCAGCCCAGGTCGACGGCGTCGCGGGCGTCGGGTTTCATGGCGCGCAGATGTTCCAGCAGGAACCGGGTGCCGATATCGACGCGGGTCCCGGAGAACGCGGCGCCGTGGGCGATCACATCGAGATCGAATTCGCCGATGTGCTCGTGTAACGGAAACCGGGGAACGCCCACCGGTTTCGGGCCGCGGACCAGCAGGGTGCGTGATTTCTGCCGACCGCGGCTGGCCCGCACCTCGGCGAACGATTCGGCCAGGACATCGTTCATGGCCTTGGTGAGGTATTTGTCGCGGCCACCGGCGAAGACCTGGACCGCGGGATGGGCGTAACGGGCGACAGCTTCGGCGATTTCGGCCAGCCCGGCCAGCACGCGCGGCAGGCGCAGCAGCACGACGGTCGCGCCGCCGAGCAGATTCTCGTCCAGTGCGTGCGGGGTGTAGCGGTCGGCCAGCCCGAGGCCGCGGGCGTTGGCGGCCAGGGCCAGTTCACCGGTGAGCAGGTCCTGATGGACCCGTATCCCGTGCAGATCGTGGGCGGCCGCGGCACCGAGGGTGAGAGCTCCGTAGCCGTCGCCGATCACGGCGACCGTTTCCCGGGCGGCGGCGGCCTCGGTGAGTGCTTCCGCCGCTACGTCGAGAATCAGGCGGTCGGCGGCATCGACGGCGTACAGGTTGGCGGCCTCCACATCCGGATAGCGGCGCAACCTTCCCAGTAGGTCCTCCACATCTCGCACGTAACAAGTGTGCTAGATCGTTGCCGCGGCCCGTCGGCCGCCCCGCCTGATCGGCGGAGACCGGGTGGCGGCCCCGGTACGCCGGACCCGCCGCGGCCCCGGCCAGTCGTCCGATCGCACGGTCGCCGGGTCCGTGACCACCCCGGGACCAGGGCGCGTACCGCCGATGGCACACCGGTGCGAGCATGTTCCCGCAGGACAGCGGCCACGGCGGTTAGCATCGGCCCCATGCGTACCGGGCGGGTTCTGGTAGTGGCGGCGATGCTGGGTTGCCTGGCGGGATGTGCCGACTCCGGGTCCACACCACCGGTCAGCTCCCCGGAGCTGGTGCCGGCGGTGCCGACATCGGAGGTGGACACCCCGGCGTTGCCGGTGCCGCCGATTCCGATTCCGATTCCGGGCGAGGTGGCCCCGGCGCCGGACGATACGGTGCCCAAACAGGCCGGGGCCTCCCCGGGCGCGTTGCTGACCGTGACCGATATCCGGCTGAGCCGGCATCCCGGGTTCGACCGCGTGGAGTACGAGCTCGGCGGGGAAGGTACTCCGGGCTGGAGCGTGTGGTACACGGGGCGGGCTCTGCAGGACGGCAGCGGACGGGAACTCGAGGTGGCGGGCGATTCGGTGCTCGAGGTGCGGATCACCGGATCGGCCTATCCCTTCGACAGCCAGGTGGCTCCCTACGCCGGCCCGGATCCCGCCACCGATCCGGCGGTACCCGGGATCGCCGGGGTGTATCGGACCACCGTTTTCGAAGGGGTCACGCAGTCGTTCATCGGAGTCGCCGCCGAGGAGCCCGGGTTCACGGTATGGGCCGCCTCGATGCCGAATCGCCTGGTCATCGATATCGCGACGGGCTAGCGCGGGCGCCCACCGGTATCGGTTGATCATCAATGGACAGGCTGGGCAGTCGAAATACGACCCGACACAGTACGGTTGACAGCACCGGCGGCTCAGATGTCCGGCGCGCCGGTGCGAAAATACGGGGTCGTGGGCATCCGAGGGGAGTGCAACACCTATGCGACGATTCGAACGAGCCGGCCTCGCCGCTGCCGTGACCGCGCTGGTCGCGGGCAGTTTCCTCGTTGCCTGCTCGAACACCGTGACCGGTACCGCCCAGGTGAACCAGTCCGAGTTGCAGCTGTACACCTCCGAGGTGAAATCGTCGTCGGCCGCGGCCTCCTCCTCCCGGGCCGCCGCGGCGGCCTCCGCCGCCACCGAGGTGTGCGACGCACTGCGCGACAACAACAACCCCGCGGTGGACGCTTTCAACGCCTATATCGACGCCAGTGACGCCAAAGCCCCCGATCTCGAGCCGAAGAAGCAGGCCGCGATCACCGCGCTGCGCAATACCGCAGGCAAGATCGACGAGAACCTGAACCCGGATGTGCCCAACGATGTCTCCACCCCGATGCGCACCTACCGGGAAAACCTGAAATCACTGGCCGACCTGCTGGAACGTAATGCCTCGGTCGAAGAGGTGAACGGTCAGATCGATACCTTCAACAAGGACAAGGACGCCGCGTTCGACTCCTGCGACGGGTACTGAGCCCGCCGCTCATTCGTAGAGCCCTTCCACGCACCACCGGTCGTCCTGGACGAGCAGCAGCAGGCTGTGCGGGCCGGGTAGTTCCACCTGCGCGCGGGCGGCGGGCGCGGCGCCGGACGACCACCACAGTTCGTCCAGCAGCCAGGGGCCGGCCCATGCGGTGAGCCGCCAGCTGGATCGTCCCCAGCGCAACCGGGCCGGAGGCCCGCTGAAGCGGCCGCGCTCGGTGATCCGCACGGGTGTGCCGTCGGCGGATTCCAGGGTGACCGGTGGGCGGCGGAGCATGATCACGGCGGGCGCGGGTTCGGGGATCCGGCCCGGCCAGGGCGGTACCGGATCGGTATGCGGGGCCGGTTCGTCGCCGAACGTGACCATGGTGACCCGTTCGGCCGGTCCGCGCCCGCCACTGAGCACCCCCACCTGCACCGCGTCTCCGCCGAGCAGGCCCTGGACCCGGATCAGCGCGCGCAACGCGCGTTCGTCACCCGACCCGGTATCACCCCACAGACCCAGTTGCAGGGCGGCGGCCGGGACCAGCTCCACCGGTATCAGGTGCAGCAGGATGATCGGGCCGGTGGGCCGGCCGGCCGGGGGGCGGGTCAGCCAGCCGTCGAGTTGCCAGCGCACCCGGTCGGCGACACCGTCGGCGGTCAGCGGTTCGGCGCAGCGCCAGACCCGTGACAGGTGCTCGCCCGTTTCGGTTTCGGCGCGGATTTCCAGCCGGGTGCAGGCCAGGGTGGCCGCGGCCAGGGTCGCGGTCAACCGGGTGGCCAGTAGCCGACCGGCGAACGCGGCCCGGTCTACCCGGTCGATCGGCGGATCGCAGGGCAGCCGGATCTCCAGCTCCGGTGCCGGCCGGCGGGGTGCCGGCGGGCGTTCCGGTAGTGCGCGGGCCACCCGGTGCGCGTGGATCGCGTCCGTGCCGAACCGGGAGGTGACCTGGGTGGGGGTCAGTTCGGCGAAATCGGCGATACGGCGCAGGCCCAGCCGGTGCAGCAGGTCCAGGAGTGCGGCTCGTTCCGCGGCGGCCGGGCCGGGTTCGGCCGCCAGTTCCCCGATCGGCAGCGGTGCCAGGAACTGTGCGTCCTGTCCCGGCGCCACCAGGGTCCCGTGCCGGGCGGCGATGATCGCGGTGGACAGTTCGTCGGCGATACCCACCCGGGCCTCCACTCCGGCGGTGGCCAGCGCGGCGAGCAAACGGCGGGCCGCGGCCTCGGCGGAACCGAAATAGCGGATGACGCCGCGCGCGGACAGTGCCAGCAGGCCGGGCCGCAGAACTTCCACGCCGGAGGCGAGCGTATCGACGGTCGCGGCGACCGGTTCGAACAGCCGGGCGTCGCGGTCTGGGTCCTGTTGTGCCACAACCAGTTCCGGGCAGCGGCCCTGGGCTTCGCGTTTACGCATTCCGCGGCGCACCCCCGCTTCGCGGGCGGCGGCCGAACAGGTGACGACCCGGTTCGCGTGCAGGACCGCAAGCGGTTGTTCCGGCGGTAGACCCGCACTCGCCGCCGCCGCGACCGCGGGCCAGTCCGGGCACCACACCGCCAGCACCCGGGGGCCGCCGCGCGCTGTGGGCGCGGAGGGGTCAGGAGGCAACTGAACGCTCCCGCCGTTCCGGGGTGAGCCCGCCGTCGGCGGTCGCGCTGTCCGGTGCCGTCCATTCCACCCGGCCGGCCAGCGGCCGGGCGACCAGCCGGCCGCGCCGCGGCACACCGGTTTCCGCGCGGACCTCGACATCGAGGCCGATCGAACGGATACGGCCGCTGCCCGTGCCGAGCCCGGTGTAGCCGGATACCTTCGCTTCCAGCCGCAGATCCGGGGCCGGCCAGATACCGTCGGTGACGATCAGTGTGGCGCCTTTTCCGCGGGCCTTCGCCGCGAGCACCCGGGCGCGCGCGGGGGCCACCGTGGCGCCGTCGAGGCCGAGTACCACCAGCTCCATACCGTCGAGCAACACCGCGGCCACCTCCACCGGATCCCGGCCGGCGTCGGCGACCACGGCGAGCCGGTCCAGCCGGGCGCCCATCTCCGCGGCCGCGAGCAGGCCCAGCCCGGGCAGCCCCACCGCGGCCGCGTGCCCACCCGGTCCGGTGACCGCGGCGAGGAGCCCGGCCAGTAACGACCCGGCGCCGGTATAGCCCACCACTGTGCCTTTGACCAGGCCGCCTTCGGGTAGCAGGGGAGCCAGGGCCGAGGGGACGGGCAGGATCTCCCGGCGCAGCACCGCCGCCGGGACCACCGGCGCGGACAGGCCGTTCTCGCCGCGCGGCGCCGCGGTGGGACCGGGTACGCATCCGCCGCTCGCCGCCCGTGCCCGCCGCAACTGCGCCAGTTCGCGCAATTGCGCGCCGCTGGCTTTCGGGGGTCGTGCCGTCATACTCTCACCCACTTCCGCGACGGATGCCGGACAGCCGGCCGGTCGCACCGAAGTGGCCGGCACCGCCCCAGCTACCTCCTGATTCGAACATACATTCGACAGCCTATCGGCTGGAACCCGCCTCCGGAAGCACCGCCCGGCATAGCTACGACCCGCTGTAGTGAACGCAGTCACGTGTTGTGTGGTCCAGCTCCGAATCCGGCCAGCTACCATCGAATTCGGCTAGTCTCACTCCCATGATCGATCGCCCCCGCCCCATCGTCGGCCCGGACTATCTGGTCGCCGGCCGATACCGCCTGCAGTCGAAGCTGGGTGGTGGCGGTATGGGAGCGGTCTGGGAGGCCAAGGATCGGCTGCTCGACCGCGAGGTCGCCATCAAACAGGTGTTGTCCACCGCCGGTATGGACGAGGCCCAGGCCCGGCGGGTCCGCGACCAGATCGTGCACGAGGGCCGGGTCGCGGCGAAACTGTCCCACGAACACGCCATCGCGGTCTACGACGTGGTCCTCGAGGCCGGCGAGCCCTGGCTGGTGATGGAGCATCTGCCCTCACGCAGTGTGGCCCGCGCGCTCTCACTGGTGAACACCCTCTCGGTGATCGAGGTGGCCCAGATCGGCGCCCAGGTCGCCGACGCGCTGGCCGCCGCGCATCATGTCGGAATCGTGCACCGCGATATCAAACCGGGCAATATCCTCGTCGCCGACCGTGGCCCCGGGGTCGGGATGGCGAAACTGAGCGATTTCGGTATCTCCCGCAATATCGCCGAGGCCGCCGACGAACCGGACGGGATGATCACCGGTACGCCCGCCTATCTGCCACCGGAGGTCGCGCGTGGCGCCCAGCCGACCGCGGCCAGTGATGTGTTCTCGCTCGGCGCCACCCTCTACACCGCCATCGAGGGTCAGCCGCCGTTCGGAATGGACGACGATACCGGCGCCATCGTGGAGCGTGCCGCCATGGCGCAGATCATTCCGCCCGCCCGCAGCGGGGTGCTCACCCGGGCGCTGCTGCACATGATGGAACCGGCCCCGCAGCGTCGCCCGACGATGGCCGAGGCGCGGGACGAGATCCTGGCCAGTGCTTTCGGCCCGGGCGCCGCCGGCAATATTCTCGGCGCGCCGGTGCGTACCGAGGACGGCACGATCCCCGCCTGGGCCGCCCGCAACTCCGCCGCCGGACTGCGCAGCCCCCGTTCCGGGCCGTTGCCCCGGCGTGCGCAGCCGCAGCCGCCCCGGCCCGCCGCGGTCGCGGTTCCCGCCGCGCGCAACGGTTCGAACCAGCTCAGTCCGACCGTCGCCGTCACCGTCGGCCTGCTGATCGGGCTGCTCATCATCATCGTGATCCTCGTCATGGTGATGTAGCGCGGCGCCGGAATCAGCCCGGTAGCGGTCCGCCGCTACCGGATTCGTCGAGTAGTAGTGCCAGCATCTCCCGGAATTCGGTAGCGTGCCCGGCGCCCAGGATGCGCGCCCAGTCCTGTTCCACCGCGATCATGCTGTCGCGTAGTACACCGACCGCCGCGCGGCCGCGGTCGGTGAGGCAGACCAGTTTGGCCCGCCGGTCGGTGGGGTCGGCGGCGCGGACGAGATAGCCGCCGCGTTCCAGCGTGCCCACCACCTGCGCGGTGGCCTGCCGGGTCACCCCGGTCAGCGGTGCCAGCTCCGAGATCCGCTGCCCGCCCGCGAGCAACGGCGGAAAGAGTTGCAGGGCATGGCGTGGATGGAGGTCGGGCATCCCCGCCGCGGCGAACGCTTCGGCCAGCCGGACACTGGTCGCGCGGGTCAGCCGGTACAGCAGTACGGCCGGTGACGAGCCCGCCGCGGTGGATTCGCTCATGACGACCGATTCTCGCCGAGCCCGCCGCGCGCCGGTGTCCCCGGTGGCGACGGCGTGGGGCGGGTGGTCAGCAGAGTCCGGCCGTACCACCCGGATAGGTGACCTCCGGGTAATAGGAGCCCAGTACCGGTGCCGGGTTCTCCGGATCGGCGTTCTGCACAGAATCGGGAAAGTCGTCGGCAGGCAGCATATTTCGCATGATCAGCAGGGTTTCGCCGGAATTCGCGGGTAGCCAGGCGGCACCGCAGCGCGGGTCCGGCCGGTGCTCCGGCGCGGAGATCACGATCGTGAATTCACCGTCCTCGTCCACCGGGATCTGGTCGTCGACCAGACAGCCCAGGGTGCTGGTGGAGGGCCCGTCACCGCTGCACATCGACCAGTACCGCAGCTGCGCGGGCGCCATCCGCGGGGTGCCGGGAAAGGTATCCGGAGTTTCGGGGAGGCGACCGCGGACGATCGCCGTGCGGCCGGAATCCACCAGGGTGGCCAGGTACTTGTTGTCCGGGTTGGGGAACAGGCCGCCGCCTTCGCTTCCGGCCCACTGTGGTGCGCGCGGCGGCGGAGTGGCTCGCCCACCCGGCCGGACGCGGCTCTCCGGGAACACGCCGTGCGGGTCGGAATCGCTGGTGCTGCTGCCGCAGTCGGCGAGTTCGACAGCGCCACCCGGGGTGCGCACCGTGGTTCGCGGCAGACCGGTACCGCCCATCGCATCGCGTCCGGCATCGGGACGATAGACCCGGTAGATCACCGGGATCACACCGTCTACCGCCCGGGCGTAGAGCGTATTGGGTTCGGGGTCCGCCGGCCGGTCGCCGGCGACCACCCGGACGGTATAGGACCGGTTCTCGTTCTGCCGCTCGGCGCCCGCGGGGAAGGGGTTCCCCGAGCCGGCGTCCGGAACGATCGCCGTATCGGTCAGTACGCCGGTGGCCACCCCGGACGAATACGAGACGAAAGACATATATCGCGCGTGCGGGAACTGCCCGCGCAGGGTCACGTCCGTTCCCGGGGCGGCGGGTACCAGGGTCATCCAGTAGTCGGCGAAGGTGTCGGGGAAGGCGACGTTGAATGTGCTCGCCCCGATCCGCGGGCTCCATCCGCAGGTGATCTCCGGTGGTGCCGCGGTGGCGGGGACCGGTGTGGTCAGTGCCGGGAACGCCGCGGCGCAACCGGCCGCGACGGCCAGGGCCAGGGTGCGGTGTCGATACCCGCGAGTCGCCGGGGTCATATCGCCCTCGTTTCGTGTTCGGCCGGTGTCCGGAAATGACCGCCGCCGATGCGGCACGCCGATTATAGGCAAGCTACTTGCGTAATTGGATAGGACACCCCGGGAGCAGGTGATATCCGTATCCGGCGAGGTCGTGCGTGGCATATCTGCCGGTCCGTGGCACATACCGGCCCGACCGGCGGTAAGGTCCGGTTTGTCTGTCTTGTCGTCTCGCCCGGGAACTTCCCCGGGGTCCGTGATCGTTGGACGGACAGTTGGATATCGAGTAACAGCTCGAGCCGACGGTCGTGCCCCGGTATGGCCAACGAACTCCGAGAAAGGGATTTGCGGTGCGCGCCACAAGCAATCCGGTATTCAAGAATCTGCCGAAGCAGGAAACCGGCTACGCGAGCTTCGGCTCGGCCGCCGCCGGCGCGGGTCAGCTGGGCTACCAGTACGGCAACCAGCAGCAGTACCCGCAGCAATATCAGCAGCCCTATACACAAGCGCCGACCCGGTCGCTGACCATCGACGATGTGGTCACCAAGACCGGTATCACCCTGGGTGTCCTCGCGCTGTCCGCGCTGGTCACCTACATTCTGACCAGCGCGAACAACGGTCTGGCGCCGCTGTTCGTCATCGGCGGTGGCCTCATCGGACTGGTTCTCGTACTGGTCGCCACCTTCGGAAACAAGGCCGACAACCCGGCCCTCGTGCTCTCCTACGCGGTCGCCGAGGGTGTCTTCGTCGGTGCCCTGTCGTTCATGTTCACCGATATCAGTTTCGGTGGCGCGGGCGGCGCGGGCATGATCGGCCAGGCCGTCCTGGGCACCTTCGGTGTGTTCGCCGGCATGCTGGTCGTCTACAAGACCGGCGCCATCCGGGTCACGCCGCGGTTCACCCGTATGCTCATCGGCGCCATGATCGGTATCATGGTCCTGATCGTGGGCAACCTGGTCGCGAGCTTCTTCACCGACGGCGGCTTCGGCCTGCGCGACGGCGGCCCGATCGCGATCATCTTCAGCCTGGTGGTCATCGCCATCGCCGCGTTCAGCTTCCTGCTGGACTTCGACGCCGCCGACCAGCTCATCCGCGCTCAGGCTCCGCCGAAGGCGGCCTGGGGTGTGGCCCTGGGTCTCACGGTCACCCTGGTCTGGCTCTACGTGGAGATCCTCCGCCTGCTGAGCTACTTCCAGAGCGACTAGTAGCGACCGCGACTGCATGAAGGCGGCCCTCACTTCGGTGGGGGCCGCCTTTCGCGTGCGGTGCCGATCAGTTGTATTTCGACGCCGAAATCCGGAAACAATCCAACTGAAGTGCCTATACAGTTAGATTGTGCGCATCGAAATGTTCTCGAACAGCCCAACTGGTGTGCTTGTTCCTATCGGTGGCACAGACCGGCGATGGGGTGAGTGGTCCCATGTTGCCTACGTGCCGAACCCGCTTCCGGATGAAACGCCCCCGCTCGGCGTCCGGACATTCAATATGGTCGCCAAGGCCCGGGCCGCGCTCGCCGCGCTCGACGCATCGGCGCGCCAACTCCCGAATCCGGCTCTCCTGCGACAGCCGACACTGCGCCAAGAGGCGCAGAGCACCTCCGCGCTGGAAGGCACCTACGCGCCGCTGGAAGATGTTCTCGGAGTAGACGCCGATGAGCAGCCCGTGAACGAGACCATGCGCGAAGTATTCAACTATGTCGTCGCCGCCGACCATGCCTTTCAGTGGGTAGCGGACGGCCGGGCACTGACAGTGGGGATGCTCGAATCTCTGCAGGGGATCTTGGTCGGTGGTACATCCGCCGATACCGATCAGGCCGGTCGGATCCGGACCGCTCAGGTGGTCATCGGTAGCCACCGTGGTGCCCGGGTGCCCGATGCGCGCTTCATTCCGCCGCCGCCCGGAATCGATCTCGAAGCGCAGGTCCGCGATCTGACCGATTGGATCATGCGCCCCAACGACGACATCGATCCGCTCGTCATGGCCGGCATGGCGCACTATCAGTTCGAAACGCTGCACCCGTTCAACGACGGTAATGGCCGAATCGGCCGTCTGCTCATCGTGCTTCAACTGCACCGGTCCGGCATTCTCTCGGAGCCGACGCTGACGGTGTCGCCGTGGTTCGAAGCCAGACGGGCGGAGTACTACGACGCACTTCTCGCGGTCAGTGCGGCGGGCGACTGGGACGGATGGATCCGTTTTTTCGCCGAAGGGGTCGCTGCGGCCGCGGCCACCACGGCTGCCCAGCTCACTGATCTGATCCGTGTGCAGTATGAGTTGAAGAATCGGGTGCGTGCGGCCGGTCTCCGGGCGGCGAACGCCTCGCGGCTGATCGACTATGCACTCGAACAGCCGATTTTCACTGTCCGTAATGTGCAGCGGCACTTGGGTGTGACCTACAACGGAGCAAACAAGATCGTCGGGCAACTCGCCGATATCGGCATCCTGCACCAGCGGGGGGAGAGTTCCTACGGGCGCCGCTTCGCCGCGCTCGAAGTCCTTGCGGTCCTATTGCGCTGACCTGGTGCCGCCTTGAGCAGCGGGGGCAACCCGGTGGCACGACGGCGGCTTCGGCCTGCGCGACGGCGGCCCGATCGCGATCATCTTCAGCCTGGTGGTCATCGCCATCGCCGCGTTCAGCTTCCTGCTGGACTTCGACGCCGCCGACCAGCTCATCCGCGCTCGGGCCCCGCCGAAGGCGGCTTGGGGTGTGGCCCTGGGCCTCACGGTCACCTGGTCCGGCTCTACGTCGAGATCCTGCGCCTGCTGATATGCGCTGCTCGTTTATCGCGTGCGCCTCGCTCGGGCGACGAGCGAGTGTCTGGTCCGTGCCGCAAAGGTTTCGGGTCCGGCCTGCTGCACGAGCAGCGCACCGCCGAGCAGTATCGCCGCTCCGGCCAGTTGTATCGGCCCGAGCGACTGGCCGAGCAACAGCCAGGCCAGCAGGGCGGCGGCCACCGGTTCCACCAGAGCCAGCACACTGGCCGGAGCCGCTGACAGGTCGCGCAACGCATGTAGTCCCGCCAGGTAGGGCAGTACGGTACCGGCCACGGCCAGCATCAGCAGCACCAGCCACACCGGAACTCGCAGCCCTCCCAAGTCCGCAGCAGTAGTGAGCAGGTCCGCAGGCAGTGACCAGGGTGGGGCGAGCACCGATACCAGTACCGCGCCGATCGCCAGTCCGACGGCGGTCAGCCCGAACGAATCGTGCCTGTTCGCCCCGTGCTCTCCGAGCAGGAAATACCCGGCCGAGCAGATCGCCGCGCCCAGCCCGGCGGCGACACCGAACAGGTCCGGTCCGCCACCCCGCCAGATCTCCGCGACCAGAAGCAGTCCCGTCAGGGCCAGCCCGATACCCACCCACACCAGCCCGGGCAGCCGGGCACCCCGCACCACTCGAACCCACAGCGCGACCACCACGGGAGCCACATTGACCAGCACCATCGCCACTCCGACCGGGATCCGGGCCACGGCCACGAAGAACAACAACTGCACTCCGCCGACCCCGAGCAGGCCGTAGCCGAGCAGCAACCCGAGATCGGAACGTCCGAACCGCAGTGCTCGCGGCCGCAGCACCGCGACTACCGGCACCAGCAGGAGCGCGGCCAGTGCGATCCGCGCCGAGGTCACCGCGGTCGGTGACCAGCCCGCCGCCATCACCGCCGTGGCCAGCGAGCCCGAACTCGCGAACAACACCCACGAGCCCAGACTCAGCCCGGTCGCCCGGGCCCGGTTCGAGGTCCGGACGACCTTCTCCGATACGGCCACCCCGAGAGCGTGCCGCAGCGATCAACTCCCGGACCACAGATTTTTCGGTCGACCGGCACTTCGTATATCGGCTCTGCGGTCGCCGCGCGGTCGAGATCGCGGGAATCCGGAATTTCCCCGGGGGATCGCCGTCGCCGCGCCGGGCCGATTGCCGGAGTGTGGTTTCCCGCACCGCGTCTGCGCAAGAATGTAGTCCGCTGACCGGAGTTCCGGACCCGAACAGGTAGGAGGTCGAAGTGACCGATACGACGACCGTGGCCGAGGTGATGGCCGAACTGGCCGACCTCGCGGATCCGAAGATCCGTGCGGTGAACGAGCGACGCGGCGACGACCACGCCGTGAACCTCACGAAACTGCGCGCGGTCGCGAAACGGCTGAAGACACAGCAGGATCTCGCGCTCGGGTTGTGGGAGACCGGCGATACGGCGGCGCGACTGCTGGCGCTGCTGGTCTGCCGCCCGAAAGCGTTCGCATATGACGAGTTGGACGCCATGCTCCGTGATGCCCGGACGCCCAAGGTGCACGACTGGCTCTTGAACAATGTGGTGCGGAAGAACCCGCACGCCGAGGAACTGCGCGCGGCCTGGTTCGCCGATCCGGATCCCGTGGTGGCGAGCGCGGGATGGGAGTTGACCGCTGAACGGGTGACGAAGCAGTCCGGGGGCCTGGACCTCACCGGCCTGCTCGACACTGTCGAGTCGGAGATGAAGGACGCCCCGGACAGGCTGCAATGGGCGATGAACACCTGCTTGGCGCAGATCGGCATCACGTATCCCGAGTACCGTGCTCGGGCGATCGAGATCGGTCAACGGTTGCAGGTGCTCGAGGACTACCCGACTTCGCCGGGCTGCACCTCCCCGTTCGCGCCCGTCTGGATCGCCGAAATGGTGCGGCGTCAGGAGAAGTAGCCGGTAGTAGGCCGGCCGGACGCGTGGGCACGTCCCGAACGGGCTGTCTCCCCGGTCGCGAGCGGGGTGCACGGCAGCAGGACGGAAAACAGCTTGCGCGGCTCGCCGGGGCCGGGGTGATCATTGCGGGCATGGAAATGCCGACTGTGGAAGATCCCGCACGGGTGGGGGAGACGGTGTTGCGGGATGGTCGGCGATCGGCGTGGGCGGAGTGGGGCCCGGTGGATGGCCGGCCTGTCCTTTTCTGTCCCGGGGCAGGCTGGGGGCGCGGACTCGGATTCGGTTCCGGAGTACTGGCCGAGTTGGGCGTTCGACTGATCTCGGTGGAGCGGCCCGGTTCGGGTCTGTCCACCGCGTTGCCGGGGCGCACACTACGGATTCCGAACGCTACACGGCACTATCTGCCCGACAGCGGCGCCGCGCTGTTGTGGACCCACGCTCACGAAATCCTGGAATCACTCGTTCGCACCACGCCGTAGAGATCGCGCACAGCGGACGCCCTCGATCCGGCGAAGCGCGGCCCTTCCGCAGACGGCGGAAGCCTGCGGAAGGGCCGATGAAGCTATCCGTATCGGCCACGGTGCGGGTCGACGCTTACTCGGGTCGGACAACAGGTTTCCGGCCCCGCCTACGAAGACCTCGATACCGTGGGGCACACCGAGGACTCAGCTCAAGCGCTCGATGATCATCGCCATGCCCTGGCCACCGCCGACGCACATCGTCTCCAGACCGAACTGCTTGTCGTGGGTCTGGAGGTTGTTGATGAGGGTCGCGGTGATGCGGGCACCGGTCATCCCGAACGGGTGGCCGAGGGCGATGGCTCCACCGGAGACGTTCAGCCGGTCCTCGTCCATGCCCAGTTCCCGGGCCGAACCCAGCACCTGTACGGCGAAGGCCTCGTTGATCTCGTAGAGGTCGATATCGCCGATGGTCTTACCGGCCAGCTTCAGCGCTTTGCGTACCGCTTCGATCGGGCCCAGGCCCATGATCTCGGGGGAGAGCCCGGAGACACCCGTGGAAACGATCCGCGCCAGCGGGGTGAGGCCGAGTTCCTTGGCCTTGGTATCGCTCATGACCACCAGGGCGGCGGCACCGTCGTTGAGCGGGCAGGCGTTACCGGCGGTCACCGTGCCGTCGGGGCGGAAGACCGGCTTGAGCTGGGAGATCTTCTCGTAGGTGGTCCCGGCGCGGGGGCCGTCGTCGGTGGAGACGACAGTGCCGTCGGGCAGGGTCACCGGGGTGATCTCCCGTTCGAAGAAGCCCGATGCGATGGCCTCTTCGGCGCGGTTCTGCGACCGCACGCCCCAGTGGTCCTGGTCCTCTCGGGAGATCCCGGTGAACGAGGCGACGTTCTCCGCGGTCTGGCCCATCGCGATGTAGACGTCGGGGATGGTGTCGTCGTTGCGCGGGTCGTGCCATTCGACGCCGCCCTGCGCGGAGGTGGCGGTGCGCTCCTCGGCGCTGCCGAACAGCGGGTTGTGGGTATCGGGCCAGCCGTCGGCGGTGCCCTTCGGGAACCGGGAGACGGTCTCCACACCGGCGGAGACGAACGCGTGACCCTCGCCCGCCTTGATGGCGTGGAATGCCATCCGGGTGGTCTGCAACGAGGAGGAACAGTACCGGTTCACAGTGGTGCCGGGCATGTAGTCGTAACCCAGCTGGGTGGCGACGACCTTGGCCATGTTGAACCCGGACTCACCGGCGGGCTGGCCGCAGCCGAGCATCAGATCATCGATATCGGCGGGTGACAGGGCGGGGACCTTGTCCAGTGCGGCGCGCACCATCTGCGCGGCCAGGTCGTCGGGCCGCATGCTCACCAGCGACCCCTTGTTGGCCCGGCCGATGGGGGAGCGAGCAACGGAAACGATGACGGCCTCTGGCATGAGGACTCCTTTGTCGGGGAGCGTGCTCGGCCGAAACGGCCGAACCGAACACTACTCGCGGGTACGATCCCCTCGAATCTACGTCGCGTCCGGCTACGAGGAAATATCCGCCGTGGCCATATCCCGTTCAGCGAGCGCTCTCGTCAATTCGGGCAGCAGATGGGTGGCGGCCAACGCGTAACCCGCGGCCGAGGGATGGAAACCGTCGGCGGAGAACAACTGCTCCGGAGCCGACCGGAAATCCTTGCTCAGCAGATCGCCCATCGCGACCGTGCGGCCACCGGCCGCCCTGGTGGCCGCCGTCTGCGCGCGGGCCAGCCGGACACTCCAGCGGTGCACCACCGAGCGCAGGGGTTCCGGGATCGCGGTGACGCTGCCCAGATCGGGACAGGTGCCGACCACGACGACACTGCCCGCGCCGTGCAACCGGCTGACCGCCGAGCCGAGACGTTCGGCGGACCGGGCGATCGAATGTTTCTTGGTGACGTCGTTCGCGCCGACCAGTACGACGGCGGCGTCCGGCGGCCCGCCCGCCACGAACATCGCGTCCACCTGCCCGGCCAGACCCTTCGAAGTGGCGCCGGAGATGGCTTTGGTGCTCAACCGGATCCGCTGCCCGGTGGCGTCGGCCAGGCCGTGCGCGATACGGACGCCGGGCACCTCGGCGGCACTACCGCACCCCAGGCCGGCGGCGGTGGAGTCGCCGAAGATCATCAGGTGCAGGTCGGCGGGTGCGCCGGAGCGCCAGCGTTCGTACCCGTGCGGTGTGTAGATACCGTCGGCTTCCGGGGGTTTGGAGGTATCGCGGCCGATCATGCCGCGCGCCGTGCCCGCCTGGGTGGTGAGCAGCCGATAGGCCGCCCATGACGCGGTTCCGGCACCGGAGCCGAGCAGAGCCGTGGCGGCACCGGCCACCGCGGCGGTGCGCCATCCGATCCGAGTTTCGCCCATGGGCAGGGATTTTACGAGCGGGAAGGATCTCGTGCGAACGTGCGAGCCGTCGCGGCCGGGCGTGTCCGGCGTCAGGCCGGGACGACGAAACTGCCGTGCGCCGGGATGCTCGCGTGGTTGGTGGTGACGACGACGTCCACCCGGCCGGGGCCGGTGTCCTGGAACAGCGAGTACTGGATGCTGCCGTAGATACCGGTCACCACATTGTTGACATAGCTACCGGTGGCCCCGGTATCGAGATTGCGCCAGGTCACGGTGGTCAGAACTTCGCACAACGGTGCGAGCGGGTAGGCCCCGGGCCCGATCCCGGCGACCGGGTTCGCGCGGACATTGATCACCGCGCGACCGGGCCACTGTGGATCGGTATCGGCCCAGGTGCGGATGCTGGTCCCGCACAGGCCGCCGTAGGCCAGCGTCGGGACATCGGGGAACGCGATGGTGGCGGCACCGGCCGTCGCTCCCGGCCCGGCGATCAGCGCTAAGGCGGATCCGGCCAGAAACACGGTGGCGCGTGCGCGCTTCGGCAGCCTCATAGGTCCCAGATAGTAAAGGCTCGGCACCGGCCCCGCCGGATTTGCGCGGTGCGGAAGTGCCGACGCGGCGGACCGCACCGAAGCCCCCGGCAACGCCTCTGCAACGATGGGGGTATGCGCATCGCGGATCATGTCGTGGACCTCATCGGCAACACCCCACTGGTCCGATTGAACTCGGTGGTTCCCTCGGGTGCCGGGCTGGTGGCCGCCAAGATCGAGTACCTGAACCCGGGCGGGAGCGCCAAGGACCGTATCGCGGTGAAGATGATCGAGGCCGCGGAGAAGTCCGGACAGTTGCGCCCCGGTGGGACGATCGTGGAGCCGACCTCGGGTAATACCGGTGTCGGCCTCGCACTGGTGGCGCAGCAGCGCGGCTACCACTGTGTCTTCGTCTGCCCGGACAAGGTCAGCGAGGACAAGCGCAATGTGCTGCGTGCCTACGGTGCCGAAGTGGTGGTCTGCCCGACCGCGGTGCCCCCGGAGCACCCCGACAGCTACTACAGCGTCTCCGACCGGCTGGTGCAGGAGATCGACGGCGCCTGGAAGCCGGACCAGTACTCCAATCCCGGCGGTCCGGACAGTCACTACGAGACCACCGGCCCCGAGATCTGGCGTGATACCGACGGTACGGTGACCCATTTCGTCGCCGGTGTCGGCACCGGCGGCACCATCACCGGCGTCGGCCGCTACCTGAAAGAGGTGTCCGGCGGGAAGGTGAAGGTCGTCGGCGCCGATCCCGAGGGGTCGGTGTATTCCGGCGGGACCGGCCGGCCCTACCTGGTCGAGGGTGTCGGTGAGGATTTCTGGCCGTCGGCCTACGATCCGGCGATTCCCGACGAGATCATCGCCGTCTCCGACGCGGATTCCTTCGATATGACCCGCCGTCTGGCACGCGAAGAGGGCCTGCTGGTCGGCGGTTCGTGCGGGATGGCCGTGGTGGCGGCGCTCGAGGTGGCCCGGCGCGATCCGGAGGCCGTGGTGGTGGTGCTGCTGCCCGATGGTGGGCGCGGGTACCTGTCCAAGATCTTCAACGACCGCTGGATGAGCTCCTACGGATTCCTGCGCACCCCGCTCGACGGGTCGACCGCGGAAACCCTGGTCGGCGATGTGTTGCGCGGTAAGTCCGGGGAACTGCCCGATCTGGTGCACACCCATCCCTCCGAGACACTGCGCGACGCGATCGAGATCCTGCGCGAATACGGTGTCTCGCAGATGCCGGTCGTCGGGGCCGAACCGCCGGTGATGGCCGGTGAAGTGGCCGGCAGTGTCTCGGAGCGGGATCTGCTCTCGGCGGTGTTCTCCGGCCGGGCGAATCTCACCGATTCGGTGGCGCAGCATATGAGCGAATCGTTTCCACTGATCGGTTCGGGTGAGCCGATCTCGGCGGCCACCAAGGCACTTTCGGATACCGACGCGCTGATGGTCGTCGAAGACGGCAAACCCGTCGGGGTCATCACCCGGCACGATTTGCTGGGGTTCGTGAGCACCGGCCGCACGGCGCATTAGCAATTATTCCGCAATCACAGGTCCAACCAGCTCCACCGGGGTATAACGTGGCGTAGTGCCGTTCGTGGCAAACGCTGCGTCCGATCGGAGAGCGAAGGGAAGGGCTTGTGCAAACCTCAAGTTTGGCAATCGATTTCCAGCAGGGTTTCTCTGACGCGTGGAGTTCGATCGCGACATTCGTACCCAAGCTCCTCGGCTTCCTGGTCATCCTGCTCGTCGGCTGGGTCATCGCCAAAGTGGTCGAGAAGATCGTCGACAAAGTTCTCGAGCGAGTAGGTTTCGATCGGCTCGTCGAGCGGGGCGGAATCCAGCGGATGCTGTCGCGCAGCAAATACGACGCGTCCGATCTCCTGGGACGGCTGGCCTTCTACGCGATTCTGCTGATCGCGCTGCAGATGGGTTTCGGGGTCTTCGGGCCCAACCCGGTCAGCAATCTGATCAACGGGATCGTCGCCTGGCTGCCGCGGGCGGCCGTGGCCATCCTGATCATCGTGGTCGCGGGCGCCATCGCGCACGCGGTCAACGATCTGGTGCGCAACGCGCTAGGCGGCCTGAGCTACGGCCCGATGCTCGGCCGGATCGCCGCGGTCTTCATCTGGGGTATCGGCATCATCGCCGCGCTGAACCAGATCGGCGTCGCCACCACGGTCACCACGCCGGTCCTCATCGCGGTGCTGGCGACCCTGGGCGGCATCCTGGTCGTCGGTGTCGGTGGCGGTCTGGTGCGGCCGATGCAGCAGCGCTGGGAATCGTGGCTGACCGGGTTCGAGGAGGAGATGCCGGCGGTGCGTGGCCACGCCGAGGCCTATCAGCGCGGCCGGGAGGACGCGTCGCGGGAGCGGCAGCGGACGGGCGCGCAGCAGGCGGGGCGTGGACAGGCGCCGGGCAGCCGTGAGCCGGAGCAGTGGGATGAGCCCCAGCCCGCGCGGGGCGGCGGTTACCGGGGCGAGCCGGAGGAAGGCAGCGGTTACGGACAGCAGATGTCCGGTGGTGAGTACCGCCAGTTCGGCAACCCCTACCGGGGCGGGCAGTCGCCCTACGGCGGTCCCCAGACGCCGTACGGTCAGTCCACGAACTACGGCGACGGCGGACAGCCGCCCTATGGGGAAGGCGGTCGGTCACCCTACGGTGGCGGCGAACCGCGCCACCTGCGCTGAGCGTCTCATCGACTCGTTTCTGCCGTGGACCGGATCTCCGGTCCACGGCAGAAGTCGTTCAGCGGGCCGGCAGATCCGCCTGCAGGCAGGCGCCGGCCAGGCGCAGATGCAGCCATTCGGCGCATGCCCAGTCCGCGGGTTCGGTGACCGGCGTGGTCCGGTCGTCGAGCAATCCGCGCATATAACCGGCCAGCAGTACGGTCGGCGCGACCCCGGCCGGCCTATCCACGCCGAGATCGAGAATGTCGCGCACTGCCGCCGCGTGCTGATCCAGCTCCGCGGACAGACCGGGGAGCGCGGCGGCCGCGGCGAACGCGGGCGCCCCGTGGGTCCGGTGGATACCCTCCAGATAACGGCGGGCGGAAACTTCGAACAGACGGGGACCCAGGGCGAACATAACTCGATGGTAACAACGCGCCGTCTTTTATCGTATTGTGATTTTTTACGCATCCTCGCAGGTGGCTGTGGGTAACTGGATCAGATCCGGCGCCGCACAGGCTCGGCGCCGGTCACCAGATCGGTCCATTCGTCGGCCAGCAGCGCGAGCCGGTACCACGCGGCGTGCACCCGATCGTCGGAGACGCATTCGGCGCTGTGCAGCAGATGGTTGGCGTGGACATGCGCGGCGGCCATCCGGTCGATGGTGGCGCCGAGGGAATCGGCTCGCGGCCGGTGGGCTCGGCGACCGGTCAGCTCGGCCTCGATCCAGCGGTCGATCACCGCGACGAGCTCGGCCCGCCGGCAATCTATCCCGGCTGTCGCGAGCGGATCTCCGTGGCGGCGCCGATGCAGATCGGCGAGGGTGTTCGCCCAGGCGAGCAGTGGTCGCCCGGATTCGCGTTCGCCGCCGCCGGCGAACGCGGCCACCAGCTCACGCTGATCGGGTAGTCGGTGTGCGGGAATGCGTTCGCGCGAATTCCGTACGGCTTTGACGCCGAACGCCGATTTCGCTGTGGTGGACGGTCGCCGATTGCCCGGTCCGGGCGACTGCGAGTTCATAACGCACCTCCGTGTACTTCACACCGGGCGTTCTCGAATCCGCTCCGGGTGCGAATATCAGGGTGCGCCCCCGGTCGGGCTCGTGGGTGACAGGGAGATGGCTCGCCGATGACGGTTGGTAACAATATCCTCCGTCGGCGCGGGAGACGTTGTGAGGCAGTGTATTCGCCGATAACGGAGTTTGTGCCCACGAAAGGGCTAGTGGACCCGAGTGCTCGGCTGACTCAGCGAAAGGCGGATACGTCGGTCAGTGCCTTGCCGAGCACCAGTTGGTGGACCTCCGCGGTGCCCTCGTAGGTGAGGACCGATTCGAGGTTGTTCGCGTGCCGCAGCACCGGATAGTCCAGCGTGATTCCGTTGGCGCCCAATATGGTGCGGCATTCCCGGGCGATCGCGATGGCTTCGCGGGAGCTGTTGAGTTTGCCGGCGCTCACCTGCTCCGGAGTCAGTTCACCACGATCCTTGAGCCTGCCCAGGTGCAATGCCAGCAGCTGACCCTTACCCAATTCCAATGCCATATCGGCCAATTTGGCCTGGGTGAGTTGATAGGCCGCCAGCGGTTTCTCGAAAACCTCTCGGGTGCGCGAATATTCGATCGCGGTACTCAGACAGTCCCGAGCCGCGCCGAGTGCGCCGAAGATTATGCCGAACCGGGCCTCGTTCAGGCAGGACAGCGGACTCGACAGGCCGGATGCGCCGGGTAGTGCCGCATCGGCGGGCAGGCGTACCCCGTCGAGATCCAGTTCGGCCGTGATCGAGGCCCGCAGGGAGAGCTTCCCCTTCATTTCCCGCGCCGTGAATCCGGGAGTATCCGCGGGCACCAGGAAACCACGCACAGCGTTCTTTCCGTCGGATTCGGTCCGCGCCCACACCACGGCGATATCGGCCACCGACCCATTGGTGATCCACATCTTCGAGCCGTCGAGTACCCAATCGCTGCCGTCACGCCGGGCACGTGTGCGCATCCCGCCGGGGTCGGAACCGAAATCCGGTTCGGTGAGACCGAAACAACCCAGTTTCCGGCCCGCCGCCAGCTCGGGTAGCCACTGTTGTTTCTGTTCCTCGGAGCCGAACCTGTGCACCGCCGTCATCGCCAGCGAGCCCTGTACCGAAACCAGCGACCGGAGCCCGGAGTCGGCCGCCTCCAATTCCTGGCAGGCCAGTCCGTAGCCGGTCGCCGGGAGGCCGGCGCACCCGTAACCCTCGAGATGCATCCCGAGTACGCCCAGCTTTCCGAGCTCCGGTGCGATATCGCGGACCGGGAATTCACCCGCTTCGAACCACTGCGCGATATTCGGCCGGATATGGCGTTCGGTGAAGGCCGCGACGGTATCGCGGATCTCCCGTTCCTCCCCGGTCAGCAGTGAATCTGTGGCGAACAGTTCGGCGACGGTCGGCATGGGGCAAGGGTAACCGGGACGGCCGCCGCGCAGCCGGCGCGGACCAGCACGTGAAATGCTTCACCCGAAGGCCCACCGGCGTACGGGTACCCGGCACCGTCCGTTTAGGGTGGTGGTATGAGCGAACTGGGATTCACCACCAGGGCTGTGCACGCCGGTTACGATCCCGACCCCCGTACCGGCGCGGTGAACGTGCCCATCTATGCCAGTTCCACCTTCGCCCAGGACGGGGTGGGTGGACTGCGGGACGGCTACGAATACGCCCGTACCGGCAACCCGACCCGCACGGTGCTGGAGGCCAATCTGGCGGCCCTGGAGTCCGGCCGCTACGGCCGGGCATTCGCCTCCGGAATGGCCGCCACCGATTGTGCGCTGCGCGCCATGCTGCGGCCCGGCGACCATATCGTCATTCCCGACGACGCCTACGGCGGCACTTTCCGGTTGATCGACAAGGTGTTCACTCGGTGGGGTATCGAACATTCCCCGGCCGCGGTCACCGATATCGACGCCATGCGCGCCGCCATCCGGCCGAATACGAAACTCATCTGGGTGGAATCGCCCACCAACCCGCTGCTCAATATCGGTGATATCCCGGCACTGGCCGATATCGCGCACACCTCGGGCGCCAAATTGGTCGTCGACAACACCTTCGCCACCCCGTACCTGCAACAGCCGCTGCTGCTCGGCGCCGATGTCGTGGTGCATTCGACGACGAAATACCTGGGCGGGCACTCCGACGTCATCGGTGGCGCGCTCGTCACCGACGACGCCGAACTCGACTCCGCGTTCGCGTTCCTGCAGAACGGTGCCGGCGCGGTGCCGGGTCCCTTCGATGCCTTCCTCACCCTGCGCGGCACCAAAACTCTGGCGCTGCGGATGGACCGGCACTGCGACAATGCCGAGACGCTGGCCGAATTCCTGTCCCGCAGCCCCGCCATCAGTCATGTGATCTATCCGGGTCTGCCCGAACATCCCGGTCACGCCGTCGCCGACAAGCAGATGCGCCGTTTCGGCGGAATGATCTCGGTGCGGCTGGCCGGCGGTGTCGAGGCGGCCCGGGATCTGTGCTCGCGTACGAAGGTGTTCACACTCGCCGAATCGCTGGGCGGGGTGGAATCGCTGATCGAACATCCGGCGGCCATGACCCACGCCTCCACGGAGGGGTCGGATCTCGAGGTTCCGGCCGATCTGGTAAGGCTGTCTGTAGGAATCGAGGACATCAGCGACCTGCTGGCCGACCTCGAACAAGCCCTGAGCTGAACCCGCCGGGGCGCCACCGAGCAGCCGGGAGAACACGCGGGATATGAACGAGCGGCCGTATCCGGGAATTCGGATACGGCCGCTCGCGTCGTCATACGGCCGGCCCGCGGTACGTACCGCGAGCCGGCCGGTGGTCTCAGCTGTGGTACGGCTCGGCGCTGACCAGCGTCACCTTCATGAGGTTGCCGTTGGGCAGGTTGTACTCGCGGGTCTCGCCGACCTTCGCGTCGATCAGCGCACCGCCGAGCGGGGAGCTGGGGGAGTAGGTCTCCAGGTCCGGGTTGCCCAGACCTTCTTCGCGGGTCGCGATGAGGAAGGTCTCGGTATCGGATTCGTCACCGTCGTAGTAGACCTTCACCACGGACCCGGGCAGCGCGACACCGGACTTGGTGGGGGCCACGCCGACCTTGGCGTTGTTCAGCAGTTCCTGCAGCTGCCGGATCCGGGCTTCCTGCTGGCCCTGTTCCTCGCGCGCCGCGTGGTAGCCACCGTTCTCCTTGAGGTCGCCTTCTTCGCGACGCTCGTTGATCTCGGCGGCGATGACCGGACGATTGGCGATGAGCGCGTCGAGTTCGCTCTTGAGCCTGTCGTGCGACTCCGGGGTCAGCCAGGTCACTTGGGTCTCAGTCATCTCGATCACTCCCTAGTAGTTGTCCCCGGCAGGCCGGGATTCCCTGATCACTGCGGCAGTCCCACCCGCAGGCAGGCATGCTTCAGCAGACGGCTATCGCGATCTGCGGGTTCGAAAAACCCCGACAGGTCTGATGCCGGGACCCTCCCCGATATCTATCGCGCTGGCCGCCAATGCAGCAAACACGGCTCCGAGCCCCGGAACCGTGTGTCAGGCCATTTTAGCATGATTCACAAAGATGCAGGTCGGGGAAGCTTTTACCGGCGGGTCAGCTATTCGGGCCCGCTGCAGGCGCCAAGCACCACCCCTTACCGCCCGGCCTGAACCCGGCACCTCCCGCCGAATCCGCAATCCCCGCCCGACCGAGGCGGACCACAAACCCAACCCCTCATCTTCCGGATGGTCCACCCCAACGGCGCCCCGGTTCTGGAGCGACAGAGCGAAGGAGCGCAGCGACTGAGCGGCGGAGTGAAGAACCGGGGTTGATAGGGCCCCGCCCCTGCGGCGCCGGAGGCGCCGCCATAAACACAGCTCATTCGGTGCGCAGGTACCCGGGGACTTGGTCGGTGCAGGTGTAGACGGCCGCGGAGGCCGGGCGTTCGGAGGCTTCGACGACCGTGCTCACCTTGACCGTCTTGTCGCGCTCGGTCGGCTGGACCAGCACTTCCCGCCGGCCCACCTCCTGGAGATCCCGGGACATGGCGCGCACCAGGCACACCACCGGTTTCGACGGGTCGTCGCGGGTGAGCCGGATCTGTACCTCGACCGACGAATCGTCGAGCACGGTGTAGCCGAGTTCTTCGGATTCGATGTCCTTCGGACCGAACTGCGCCCAGCCCAGGTAGGCGATACCGACCCCGGCCAGGACCACCAGGCCCGTGAGCAGCGCGCCGATCATGCGGCGATTCGGCCGCGCGCCGCGTCGGCCGTAGCGGTCGGCGTACCGGTCCCGCGCGGAATCGCCGGCTTCCGGGGAAGTCGTGGCGGGGGAGCCGGTGGAGTCGGCGTGCCCGGGGTCCGGCGTGGGCTCGGTCATGATTTCGCGCTCCCGGGGGGTAGGTCGGAACAGAATCGGTCCAGATGGAACTATAGGTAATGAAGTCCGAACACCCGCGACCGAGAGCGACGGTGAACGAGAAGTGAGTGGCCTTCGCCTCATGGCGGTGCACGCCCACCCCGACGACGAATCCAGCAAGGGTGGTGCGACCACGGCCCGCTATGCCGACGAAGGACACGATGTCCTCGTCGTCACGCTGACCGGAGGGGAACGTGGCAGCATCCTCAACCCGGCCATGGACACCCCCGGGGTGCTGGAACGGATGGACGAGATCCGGCGCGAGGAGATGGCGGCCGCGGCCGCCGCGCTGGGGGTCCGGCAGACCTGGCTGGGTTTCGTGGACTCGGGATTGCCCGAGGGTGATCCGCTGCCGCCGGTGCCGGAGGGGTCGTTCGCGCTGGTCCCGCTCGAGGAGGCCACCGAGGCGCTGGTTCGGGTGGTCCGCGAGTTCAAACCGCATGTCATCACCACCTACGACGAGATGGGTGGCTATCCGCACCCGGACCATATCCGCTGCCACGAAGTCTCGGTGGCCGCCTACGAGGCCGCGGGCGATCCGGAGAAGTTCCCGGATGCGGGTGCGCCGTGGACACCGCTGAAGTTGTACTACGACCACGGCTTCTCGATCCGGCGGATGGAGGTGTTCGCCGAGGAGTACGAGAAGCTGGGCGAACCCTTTCCGTTGCAGGAGTGGCTGGACCGGTCCCGGAAGTACGCGGTGGAACGCGGTGACATCATGGCTCGGGTCACCACCCAGGTCGAATGCGGTAAATACTTTCCGCGCCGCGACGACGCGCTGCGCGCGCACGCCACCCAGGTGGACCCGAACGGCGCGTTCTTCGCCATTCCGCTGGAGATGCAGCAGCGGCTGTGGCCGACCGAGGAATTCGAGCTGGCGCGTACCCGGGTGAGCACCGATATTCCGGAGACCGATCTGTTCGCCGGTATCACCGACGAGAACCGCTGATGGCGACCGCGCAGCTCTCCGTATTCGCGACCACGCTGCTCGCGCAGACACCCGGTACGCCGACCGGTCCGGAGTTCGGGAAGGCGTCGCCGCTCGGCTTGGCGATCGTGCTGATCCTGCTGGCCGGTACCTTCCTGCTGGTCCGCTCGATGAACAAACATCTGAAGAATCTGCCGGAGACCTTCGAGCCCGAACATCCGGAACCGGATCAGGAGGCCGACGAGGGCACCGAACACGGGGTGGCACGGCGTGCGGAGCCGAGCACGAACGGTGGCGGCGACGACCGCGACCGTCCTTCGTAGCGGCGGCCACCGGGAACCGGGCTTCCCGGTGGGGCCATCGGCTTTCCGCGGTGGCTGTCGCGGCCGGCCGGAGCGTTATCGATCGGATGACCGGCGAGCCGGTGGTCACGTGGGTTACCAGTCGATCAGGTCCAGCCGGTGCAGATGTTCGAAGACCAGTAGTGAACCCGGCGCGACCTCGGCCATGGCGGCGTATTCAGCGCCGGTGAAATAGCGGAATTCGGCGATCTCGCCGAGGGCGCTGGGTTCGGCGGTGACCTCGGCCAGGAAACAGGTCATATGCAGCCGCGTGCCGGCGGTGTGCCCGTATGCCTCCGCTTCGAAAACTCCCAGTTCGCTCACCTCGGCGACACCGACGCCGAGTTCCTCACGGACCTCCCGGTGCAGCGCCTGTAGTGCGCTCTCCCCGGCATCGATCTTCCCGCCGGCCATGTAGAAGACGGTTTTTCCGGTCGAGCGGGTCTGGATCAGGCGGCGGTCACGGATATGGGCCAGGGCGGCGGTTCTGATCACGGGTCCACCGTAGGAGCCGGTGGAGGCGCGGGGCTCGGCAGGGCGGTGACGGCCGTGAGAGGGTGGAAGTGTGAATCGTCTGGGACGCGCGACCTCACCGTATCTGCGTCAGCACGCGGACAATCCCGTGCACTGGCGGGAATGGGATGCCGACGCGCTCGCCGAAGCCGCGGCGCGCGATGTACCGATCCTGCTGTCCATCGGGTACGCGTCCTGTCACTGGTGTCATGTGATGGCCCACGAATCGTTCGCCGACGAAACCACCGCCGCGCAGATGAACGACGAATTCGTCTGTATCAAGGTCGACCGCGAGGAGCGCCCGGACCTGGACGCCGTCTATATGAACGCCACGGTCGCGATGACCGGGCAGGGCGGCTGGCCGATGACCTGTTTCCTGACCCCGGCGGGTGAACCGTTCTACTGCGGGACCTACTACCCGAAGGTGCCGCGCGGTGGAATGCCGTCGTTCACCCAGTTGCTCACCGCGATCACCGACACCTGGCGTAACCGCCGGGCCGATGTCGATACCGCGTCCGAACAGGTGGCCGCGGCATTGCGCGAGCAGGCGGGCGGGATCCCGAAAACCGAACTCACCGTTACCGCCGAACTACTGGACCATGCGGTCGCCGCTGTCCTGCGCGATTTCGACGAGACCAACGGTGGTTTCGGCGGCGCACCGAAATTCCCACCGGCCGCGCTGCTGGAGGGCCTGTTGCGCAACTGGGAACGGACCGGTGACCCCGCGGTGCGAGCGGTGGTGGACCGGACGGCCGAGGCCATGGCCCGCGGCGGTATCTACGACCAGTTGCGCGGTGGTTTCGCCCGCTATTCGGTGGATGCGGCCTGGGTGGTCCCGCATTTCGAGAAGATGCTCTACGACAACGCGCAACTGCTGCGTTTCTACGCGCATCTCGCCCGCCGGAGTCCCGGCGACCGGCTGCCACGCCGGATCACCGAGGAAGTGGTGGGTTTCCTGCTGGACGACCTGTCCACGGCGCACGGTCTCGCCTCCGCGCTGGACGCCGACACCCATGTGGAGCCGGGCGAGCCCGGCGTGGAGGGCGCGACCTACGTCTGGAACCCCGCCGAGTTGGCCGGGGCGCTCGGTCCGATCGACGGCGCGTGGGCCGGGGAGGTTTTCGGGGTCACGACGGCGGGGAATTTCGAGCAGGGCTGTTCGGTGCTCACCCTGCGCGCCGATCCGGACGACAGTACACGGTTCGAACGGGCCCGCACCGCGTTGCGCGCCGCCCGGGGACGCCGCCCGCAGCCCGACCGCGACGACAAGGCGGTCACCGCCTGGAACTGTATGGCGATCACCGCGCTCTGCGAGGCCGCCCGCGCACTCGACCGGCGCGACTGGTTCGACGCCGCCTACGATCTCGCCCGGGTGATCCTCGACCGGCACGTCGTCGACGGCCGGGTGTTGCGCGCTGCGCTGGGGGGCGTCGCCGGTAGCGCACCGGGCGTCCTCGAGGACTACGCCTGGCTGGCCACCGCGCTGCTGGCCCTGCACCAGTACTCCGGTTCGGCCGGCTGGCTACCGGATATCCACCGGATCCTGGATGCGGCCGTTACGCATTTCGCCGATCCGGACGAGCCCGGTAGCTGGTTCGATACCGCCGACGATGCCGAAACGCTCATCGCGCGCCCCCGGGATCCGGTCGACGGCGCCACCCCCGCCGGGGCATCGGTACTGGCCGAAGCGCTGCTGACCGCATCGGCTGTTGCCGAACCCGACCGCGCCGGCCGCTACCGCGAACTGGCCGAACACACCCTGGCGCGCGGGGCGGTGGTGCTGGCGAAGGCACCTCGGTCGGCGGGGCAGTGGCTGACGGTGGCCGAGGCGGCACTCCAGGGTCCGCTGCAGATCGCCATCTCCACCACGGGCTACCGGCCGGTGGGTGACACGGAGCTGCTGGAGGTCGCCCGGGAATGCGCGCCCGGCGGGGCCGTCGTCATCCGGGCCGATGTGGATACCGTCCCGCTGCTCGCCGACCGGCCCTCGATCGAGGGTACGGCGGCGGCTTATGTATGCCGGGGTTCGGTCTGCGATCTGCCGGTGACCACCGCCGCCGCGTTGCGGGCCGCGCTGACCGGACCGGTGGCCTCGACGTAGGAGTCGGGCGGTTCGGTGTCCGCCGGGTGGGCAGGGTGGCCCGGTGGTCCCGCTCCGGATTGGTCCGGCCGTCTCTTGCCCGTGCGTCAGTGCGGTGCGGTGCTCTCGCGGTCGGTCCAGGAGGGGGTCGGGGCGTCGATACCGCGCAGTGCGACGGAGCCGTACTTCACCCATTCGGCGCGTTCGGCGGTATCGGCGGCGTCGATCACACTCTGGGAGACCAGGATGCGCCGGGGGACCTCCTTGGCCCGGGTGGTGAGCCGCGCCGCCGCGTTCACCGCGTCCCCGATCACCGTGTACTCGCGGCGGGTGTCGGTCCCGATATCCCCGGCGAACACCCGGCCGCGGGCCACGCCGATCCCGATATCGAGCTCGCCCGCCGCCAGGATCTCGTCCCGGATCCGGCGAGCCGCGCGCAGGGCGGGAGTCGCATTGTCGGCCAACGCGATCGGGGCGCCGAAGATACACAGCGCCGCGTCACCCTCGAACTTGTTCACCAGGCCGTCGTTCTCCTCGGTCGCGGCGACCACGGTAGTCATCAACCGGTTGAGCATGGCCACGAACTCCTGCGGTGGCAGTCCGGTGGAGATCGCCACCGAGCCGGTGACATCCACGAACAGCGCCGAAACCTCCCGCACATCACCGGTGAGATCGATACCACCGGCCAGCGCCCGTTCGGCCACCTCCTCGCCCACATGACGCCCGAACACATCGCGCATGCGCAGCCGCTCGCGCAGATTCGCCGACATCTCGTTGACCGAATGTTCGAGCCGCCCGATCTCGCTGGCGCTGCCGACCGAGACCCGGACATCGAGATCGCCCCGGGTGATCCGGTCCACGGCGATTCGCAGGGTCCGCAGCGGCGCGGCCACGGCGCGGGCCAGCGCCCAGGTCGCCAGGACACCGACGAGGAGGCTGATGGCCGCGAGATAGATACCGGTCCGGATGCGATGTTCCATGGTGGTGGCGGGGTCGGCCAGTACCACGATCAGCGCACTGAGCGGCATAGCACCCGAGACGGCCCAGGCCAGGGCCACCCGGATGAATACCGAGGAACTCCAGTGCATGGTCGCGCCGAGTACTCCGGCGACGATCGGTACCACGGGCCGGATCACGCGATCCACGACCAGATAGGTGATACCGGCGGATTCGAGCCCGCCGATGGAGAACATCGCCAGCAGGACGGTGACATCGTTCTCGGTGGTGAGCCGGGCGAGCAGGATCGCCGACAGCACCACCCCGGGGGCCCACATCAACAGCGAGCGGATGGTGATCGCGAGGGGCAGATGCAGTATCCGCCGCGCCTCCTCCGGGGTCGGTTTACGGGAGCCGTCCAGCCAGGCGAAATAGCTCATCCGGTCCCGGATGGCGAGCGCGATCCCGAACAGTGACGCGATGGCCGGGTAGACGGCGACCATGATCAGCCCGGTCAGCTGGTCGGAGCCGACGCGACCGGGGAAGCCGATGAGCACCAGTTCGGTGACGATCACCGCGAGGCCGCTCAGATGCGCGGCGATGACAACCGACGCCAGGCCCCAGCGGGCCCGGACGGTCCACTGCATCAGCCGGGTGATCACCCTGGACCGGGGCCGGGATCCGAGACTGTAGGCCATCGTCGAGCTACCCGCGGTGGCCGCTGGAGTACCGGCGGCCGGTATCGAAGGACACGAATCAGGAGCCTAATCGACGCAGCTGGGCAGATGCCCGTGAACGACCTCTCCCGGCTGTCGCGATCCGGTCATCCGAGCAGCACCAGCCAGACCGCCGCGTAGTGGCAGAGCGCGGCCACCACGGTGGCGGCGTGGAAGAACTCGTGGTGGCCGAAGGTGCTCGGCCACGGATTCGGCCAGCGGGTCGCGTAGAGGATCGCGCCGCCGCTGTAGGCCAGTCCACCGGCGACCAGCAACAGGACCGCGGGCAGGCCGACCGACCGATAGAGTTCGCCGCCCACCGGTACCACCGCCCAGCCCAGCAGCAGATACAGCGGGACGCCCACCCACCGCGGGGCATGGGGCCACAGCACCTTCAACGCCACCCCGGCCAGCGCGCCCGTCCACACCACGGCGAGCAGGATCGGGCCGGTCGGGGCGGGCAGGCCGAGCAGTGCGAACGGGGTGTAGGTGCCCGCGATGAAGAGGAAGATCATCGAGTGGTCGGCGCGTTTCATCCGGGTGCGCGCCTGGACGGTTGGCCAGGTGATGCGGTGGTACACCGCGCTGACCCCGAACAGCGCGCAGATGGTGAGCCCGTAGATCGCCGTCGCCACCACCGCCGTCGCCGATACCGTGGCCGCCACCGCGACCAGGGCGATCACGGCCAGCGCGGCGAACCCGGTGGCCCAGGTGTGGATCCAGCCGCGCATCCGGGGTTTGACCAGCGCGACCAGGGAATCGGCCGGATTGGGGACGGGATCGTCGCCGTCCGGGCCGGTCCGCTGATCGACCCCGGTTTCCAGAACGGTGCCGGGCGGATCGAGATCGCCGGGGTCCGGGAGACCGCCGGGGGACTGGTCGGGCACGTGACCTCCTGGTCGGTTCTGGGCTGGGCCGCCGTCGACGACAGCGCGGCGGGTCCGGCCGCCGGGCCGGTCCGCGGGCAGTAGCGGCCCGGTCTGCGAGCGGAACGCAACCCGTGGGTAACCTACGGCGGCGTAGGTTTCTCTCTCCGGCTACTGTACCGGCTCGGCCCCGGACGCGGGCGGTGTCGCCCCTGGCATGGGCGCCACCGCATTCCGCGACAACTAGGGACCTGGAACGGAAAAGGCGTACTGTAGGTCGTCGTGGAATTTCCGAGTCGGCTGCGGGGCTTTCCGTATCGCATCTACGAGGCCCGTCTGGCCAAGCAGCTTGCGGATAAACAGCATCCGCGGCATGTGGCGGTGGTGTGTGACGGCAATCGCCGCTGGGCCCGGGAGAACGGGTTCACCGATATCACGCACGGGCATCGCGTCGGTGCCCTGAAAGTCGCCGAACTGGTCAGCTGGTGCGAAGCCGAAGGAATCGAGCTCGTCACCGTCTACCTGCTCTCCACCGAGAACCTCAGCCGTGGCCAAGAGGAGCTGGAAACCCTCTTCGAAGTCATCACCGACGTCGTGGAAGAACTGGCCGCACCGGAACAGAACTGGCGGGTCCGGATCGTCGGTACCCTCGACGGCCTCCCCGACCTGGTCGCAAAACGTATGCGCACCGCCACCGAACGTACCCGTGAACGCACCGGCACCCACGTCAATGTCGCCATCGGCTACGGCGGCCGGCAGGAGATCGCCGACGCGGTCCGCCAACTGGTCCGCCAGGAGATATCGGCCGGGGAAACCGGCGAAGACCTGGTCCAATCCATTACGGTCAGCGCCATCGGCCAGCATCTCTACACCTCCGGCCAACCCGACCCCGACCTGGTGATCCGCACCTCCGGCGAACAGCGCCTCTCCGGCTTCCTGCTCTGGCAGAGCGCCTACTCCGAGATCTGGTTCACCGAGGTCTACTGGCCCGAATTCCGCCGCGTCGACTTCCTCCGCGCCCTCCGCGACTACGCCGCCCGCCACCGCCGCTACGGCACCTGAACTGTGGTTGTTCGGCGGCGCCTGCGGCGCCGCGGGTCGAGGCCCCTGAGGTCCCGCCGTTCAGCCCTCGGGACTCGAGCCTTCGGCTCATGCGATGTGCGGTCGGCCGTCCGCGGAATGTGACCTCTGAGCACCTTCGGCCAAGGGGCCGGACGGGCCTCGACCTTTGTGGGCCTCGTAGGGCTCGGCGCCAAAGGGGCACCGCCCGCCCATGTCGTGTTTCGCGATCCGGGGGCGAGAGGTGTGCTCGGCGACGGGGGTCACAGCTTCCGCAATCGCAACCGGTTGATCGTGTGGTCGGAGTCCTTGCGAAGGACCAGCGTGGCCCGGGGCCGCGTGGGCAGGATGTTGTCCACCAGGTTGGGGCGGTTCGTGGAGTTCCAGATATCCTTCGCCGCGGCCGTCGCTTCGACGTCGGTGAACTTGGCGTAGTGGTGGAAATGAGCTTTCGGGTCCGCGAATCCCGTGGCCCGCAGGCTGAGGAACCTTCGTACATACCAGGTTTCGATATCCTCGATCCGGGCGTCGACATAGATCGAGAAGTCGAAGAGATCGGAGACCATCAGCCGGGGGCCCGTCTGCAATACATTGAGGCCCTCGACGATGAGGATATCCGGCTGGCGTACACAGTGGAATTCGCCCGGGACGATATCGTAGGAGATATGTGAATAGACCGGTGCGCATACTTCTTCGGCGCCCGATTTCACCTCGGTGACGAATCGCAGCAGTTTGCGGCGGTCGTAACTCTCCGGGAACCCCTTACGGTGCATGATGCCGCGCCGGGTGAGTTCCGCCGTGGGATAGAGGAATCCGTCGGTGGTCACCAGGTCGACGCGAGGGTGGTGATCCCAGCGGGCCAGCAGCGCCTGCAGCACGCGGGCCGTGGTGGATTTACCCACCGCCACACTGCCGGCGACCCCGATCACGAAGGGCACCTGTTTGTCCGGATGGGATTCCCCGAGGAAGGTGGCGGTGGCCGCGAACAGCCGCTGTCTCGCCGCCACCTGCAGATGGATCAGTCGGGCCAAGGGCAGGTAGACCTCGGCCACTTCTTCCAGATCGATCTGTTCGCCCAGACCCCGCAGCCCGATCAGTTCCTCTTCGGTGAGCACCAGCGGAGTCGATTTGCGCAGTTCCCGCCACCGTTTCCGGTCGAATTCCACATACGGACTCGGCTCGCTCGCCTTGGCCATCTACTCAGCGCTCCACTCTGCCGGACACTCGTGTTCACGGTGCCGCTCTCGTGGGACGCCGCCGCTGCGGCTGTCGCGACCCCGGCAGGTCCGGCGCTCTGGCTGTGCCCTCATGGCTGAATTCTGCCCCTCATAGGGGAGCGGGTGAGCGAGGGGGTCCATTACCGGGTGTCCCGGCGCGGGTGTCCGGCGGGGACCGGGAGGTAGGGCCGACAAACGGTGGCCGACCCGCGCAGCGGGCCGCCGTAGTCCGGTCGCGCGCATTAGGGTCGGTGCCATGGAAGCCCATCCCTTGGTGATCGATTATCTGCGGCTCGGTCTGGCCTTCGACCGGATCGAAGAGGGATTCGTCGACGCCTACACCGCCGATCCCCGGTTGCGGCAGGAGATCGAGAACGCGCCGAAACCCGAACCGCGGGAGCTGGCGCGGACGGCCGCGCGCCTGCGCGCGGAACTGCCGAACGCCGGACTGTCCCCGGAACGGACCGAGTTCATCGACGCGCATCTGCGGGCACTGGAGTGTTCGGGCCGCAAATTCGCCGGCGACGAGATCGGGTTCGTCGACGAGGTCAGCGCCTACTTCGATGTCGAGATCGCGCCCGGCGACCCCGCGGACTATCAGGACGCGCACCGCAAGATCGACGAGGTCCTGGGCGGGTCGGGACCGCTGATCGAACGGATGGCCGCCCACCGCAAGGCCGACGAGATCCCGCCGGACCGGCTGGCGGCCTGCGTCGAGGCGTTCTCCGGTGCGCTCCGCGAACTGGTGCGCGCCCGGTATCCGCTGCCCGATCACGAACACGTCACCTACGAGGTGGTCGGCGACAAGCCGTGGTCCGGATTCAACTACTACCTCGGCAACTACCGGTCCACGGTCGCGATCAACTCCGATCTGCGCCAGCACATGGCGAATCTCCCGCGGCTCATCTCGCACGAGTCCTACCCCGGCCACCACACCGAACACTGCCGTAAAGAATCCGGGTTGGTCGCCGCCGGTCAGGCCGAGCAGACCATCTTCCTGGTGAACACCCCGCAGTGCCTGATGGCCGAGGGACTGGCCGATCTGGCGTTGCGCTCGATCGTCGGACCCGGCTGGGGCCGGTGGGCGCAGGAGATCTATGCCGATCTTGGGTTGCGGTTCGACGGCGAACGCGCCGAACGGCTCTCCGAAGCCTCCGGGCAGCTACTCGGCGTCCGGCAGGATGCCGCGCTGATGCTGCACGACCAGGGCCGGGACGCCGACGAAGTAGCGGCCTTCCTGGAGCGCTGGTCGCTCACCACCGCCGACCGGGCGCGGCAATCGCTGCGCTTCCTGTCCTCGCCGCTGTGGCGGGCCTATGTCAGCACCTACGTGGAGGGATACAAACTGCTGGGCGGCTGGCTGGACCGTGCCGTGGACGAGGACGAACGCGCTGACCGCTTCCGCCGCCTGCTCGACGAACCCCTCATCCCGTCCACACTCCGCGCGGCTGCCTGACCGGATCCCGGATCGCGGCTGTTCCGCGGGGTCGTGATCGCCCCGGCGGCGAGGTGTACGCGCGCGCGTCACTCCGGACGGCGATCTGGAGATCGTCCGCTGGAGTTTCGTCCCCGCCGCGCAGCTCATGGCCAACCGTGGATACGCGGTGTTGCAGATCAACTTCCGTGGGTCCACCGGTTACGGGAAGGCCTTCGTCGAGGCCGCCATCGGTGAATTCGCCGGCGAGATGCACGACGATGTCATCGACGGTGTGCGCTGGGCCGTCGCCGCGGGCTACGCCGGTGGCGATCTTCGGCGGCTCCTACGGCGGATACGCATCCCTCGTCGGTGTCACCTTCACCCGGATGTCTTCGCCGCGGCCGTCGACTACGTCGGTATCTCCGACCCGGCGAACTTCCCGCGCACCATCCCCCCGTTCTCCGCGCACCACGTGGCCAACAACTGGCACCTGTTCGTCGGTAACCCCGACGATCCCGAACAGGAAGCCGATATGCTCGCCCGCTCACCGGTCACCTACGCCGACCGGATCCGTACACCGCTGCTGGTGATCCAGGGCGCCAACGACGTCCGCGTCGTCCGCGCGGAGTCCGACAACCTCGTCGCGGCGCTCCGGGCCCGTGGGGTCGAGGTCGAGTACATGGTCAAAGAAGACGAAGGCCACGGCTTCGTGAACCCCGGCAACCAGATCGAGATGTACCACGCGATCGAGCGTTTCTTCGCCCGGCACCTCAACACCCCGGACGAATAGACGGCGGGTTCGGCCGCGGGCTCGAGAGACCACATCTCGTGCCCACCGCCTTCGCGAACGAGCTCTGAAAGTGGGAGAAATGCGACGCCGAGCGCATGAGTTAAGCCGCCAGGACCGGCGACTGCCCACCGCGCATTGTGTCGTGACCCATCCGAGAAGGTCCCGAACTCGCGAAGTCCCTCCTCCACTTCCCCAGCCGGTCGGCATTCGCAGGCGGGCCCCGCCCGCCCCGCCGAAGGCGGGGCAGATAAACACAGCGCGGGTACGGCTCATACACTGACCTGGTGACGCAGACGACCGCCTCTGTCAATACCCAGTCTCTCGGTGAGCTCGATCCGGAACTCGCCGCCGCGATGGCGGGCGAGCTCGCCCGCGAACGCGACACCCTGGAAATGATCGCGTCGGAGAACTTCGTGCCGCGTGCGGTGCTGCAGGCGCAGGGCAGTGTGCTCACCAACAAGTACGCCGAGGGTTATCCCGGCCGTCGCTACTACGGCGGTTGTGAACACGTCGATGTCGTCGAGAACCTCGCCCGGGAGCGCGCCAAGGCGCTGTTCGGTGCCGATTTCGCGAATGTGCAGCCGCATTCCGGAGCCCAGGCCAATGCCGCGGTGCTCATGTCGCTGCTCGATCCGGGCGATCGTCTGCTCGGCCTCGATCTGGCCCACGGCGGCCACCTCACCCACGGTATGCGGCTGAACTTCTCCGGCAAGCTCTACGAAGTCCACTCCTACGGTGTCTCCAAAGAAGACCACCGGGTGGATATGGACAATGTGCGGGCCATCGCGCGGGAGTCGCGGCCGAAGGTGATCGTCGCCGGGTGGTCGGCGTATCCGCGGCAGCAGGATTTCGCGGCGTTCCGCGAGATCGCCGACGAGGTGGGCGCCTACCTGTGGGTGGATATGGCGCATTTCGCCGGCTTGGTCGCCGCCGGTCTGCATCCCTCGCCGGTACCGCACGCCGATGTCGTGTCCTCGACGGTCCACAAGACTCTCGGTGGTCCTCGTTCGGGCCTGATCCTGGCCAAGCAGGACTACGCGAAGAAGCTCAACAGCTCGGTGTTCCCGGGTCAGCAGGGCGGGCCGCTGATGCATGTCATCGCGGCGAAAGCGGTCGCGTTCAAGATCGCTGGAACGCCCGAGTTCGCCGAACGTCAGCAGCGCACGCTGACCGGCGCGAAGATTCTCGCCGAACGCCTCACCGGCGCCGATGTCGCGGGTAAGGGCATCAGCGTGCTGACCGGCGGCACCGATGTACATCTGGTCCTGGTGGATCTGCGTAATTCCGATCTCGACGGTCAGCAGGGCGAAGATCTGCTGCACGAGGTCGGTATCACGGTCAACCGCAACGCGGTTCCCTTCGACCCCCGCCCGCCGATGGTCACCTCCGGTCTGCGTATCGGTACCGCCGCACTGGCCACCCGTGGTTTCGGCGATACCGAATTCACCGAGGTCGCCGATATCATCGCAACGGCGCTGGCCGGCGGCGCCGACCTGGACGCCCTGCGCGGCCGGGTCAAGAAACTGGCCAACGACCTCCCGCTGTACCAGGGCCTGGAGGACTGGAACCTGCTGTAATTCCGGCCCCGCCTTCGGCGGGGCGGGGCCCTATCGACCCCGGTTCTTCACTCCGCCGCTCAGTCGCTGCGTTCCTTCGCTCTGTCGCTCCAGAACCGGGGCGGGCCCCGCCTTGGCGGTTTGCAGTTCGGAGGAGGAGTGGGTCCGGTGGTGGTCCTGTGGTGGTCCTGTGGCCGACCACCCCGCAGGGTTCTGAACGGCTCGGTTCCGATCTGGATCGGAACCGGGTTCGTGGATTCGATGCTCACCCTGGCCCCGGCCGGGTGCCGGCTCTAGGCTCGGAACATGGATACCGACCTGAATCAGGACGCGGTCACCACCGTCCGCGAGTTCTTCGACGCGATGGAGATCGGCGCGCTCGACGAGGCGCTGGAACTGGTGCATCCCGATATCGTCTGGAAGAACACCTCGCTGCCCGATGTGCGCGGGGCGCGCCGGGTCGGGAAGCTGCTGCGCGGTCTGGACCGGGAGCAGTTCGGGTTCTCCGCGGAGATGCACCATATCGCGGCGGAGGGTTCGGTGGTACTCACCGATCGCACCGATGTGCTGCGGTTCGGGCCGGTGAACATCTCGTTCTGGGTGATGGGGACGTTCGAACTGCGTGACGGCCGAATCGTGCTGTGGCACGACCATTTCAGCTGGGAGAACTTCGTGCGCGGTACCGCGGTCGGGGTGCTGAAAGCGCTCTTCGGCCGCTGACCCGTCATATCGCTGTACGGCGCAGGCCGTTCGGGAGCGCCGCGAAACGCTCCCGAACGGCCGGGTCGTGCGCCGGACCCTAGGCGTTGGGCCCGTACTCCTCCAGCATCTCGGTGACCAGTGCGGCGATCGGCGACCGTTCGCTGCGGGTCAGGGTGATATGCGCGAACAAGGGGTGTCCCTTGAGCTTTTCGATCACCGCGGCGACACCGTCGTGCCGGCCGACCCGCAGATTGTCGCGCTGGGCCACATCGTGGGTGAGGACCACCCGGGAGCCCCCGCCGAGCCGGCTCAGCACTGTCAGCAGAACATTGCGTTCCAGTGACTGGGCCTCGTCGACGATCACGAACGAATCGTGCAGTGAACGACCCCGGATATGGGTCAGCGGAAGGACTTCGAGCATCCCACGGCTGAGTACCTCCTCCATCACCTCCCGGCTGGCCAGACCGTCCAGCGTGTCGAAGACGGCCTGCGCCCACGGGCCCATCTTCTCGTTCTCGGTGCCGGGCAGGTAGCCGAGTTCCTGTCCGCCCACCGCGTAGAGCGGCCGGAACACGACGACCTTGCGTTGAGTGCGCTTCTCCAGCACCGCTTCCAGACCGGCGGTGAGCGCCAGTGCCGATTTACCGGTACCGGCCCGGCCACCCAGCGAAACGATCCCGACACTCTCGTCGAGCAGCAGATCCAGCGCCACCCGCTGTTCCGCGGAGCGGCCGTGCAGGCCGAACGCCTCCCGTTCCCGTACCAGCTGTACCCGCTTGTCCGGGGTGATCCGGCCGAGCGCGCTGGAACTACTGCCCAACAGCCGGATTCCGGTGTGGCAGGGCAGTTCTCGTGCCTCGTCGAGATCCACGACCGATTCGCTGTAGAGCCGGTCGACGATTTCGGAGGCGGTATCTATTTCGACCATGCCGGTCCAGCCGGAGGTCACCACATCCTGTGCGTGGTACCCCTCCGCCGTCAGACCTACCGCGCTGGCCTTCACCCGCATCGGGATGTCCTTGGACACCAGCACCACCTGGGATCCCTCGGCCGCGAAGTTCAGCGCACAGGCCAGGATGCGGGAATCGTTGCTCTCGGTGCGGAAACCGACCGGTAGCACCGAGGGGTCGGTGTGGTTCAGTTCCACCTGCAACGTGCCGCCCTCGGTGCCTATCGGCAGCGGCTCGTCGAGTCGTCCGTGGGCCACCCGCAGATCGTCGAGCATGCGCAGGGCCTCGCGGGCGAACCAGCCGAGTTCGTGGTGGTGCCGTTTACCTTCGAGTTCGCTGATCACGACCAGCGGTAACACCACATGGTGTTCGCCGAACCGGGTCACTGCCCAGGGATCGGACAGCAGTACCGAGGTATCGATGACGAAGGTTTTCAAACCTTTCTGAACGAAGCGAGAATTCGCCGATGGGGCGGATACGGAGCGATTATCAGTCACGGTAGGCTCCTAGGGTCTGCGCGGCACCCACACAGACAGTCTCGCTGGGCCGGTAGGTCCGGATGGCTGCCGACGGAGTGCGTCAGCGGCCACGAGGACCGGGTGCCGGCCCCCTCGTACTGAGTTTCTCAGTCACGGTCTGGACCTCCCGAGCGAGCCGCAACGTGCGACCCGCCACTCCGAAGCTACCTCCTCACCACCCCTGAGCGCTCGCAGAAATGCGGGAGGCTTTGATGAATTCGCTGTGAACGCTGCCCGGTTCCACCGGTTTCGCGCAGGTCAAGTCGGGTATCGGCGGCCCTCGATCGATTCGGATCGGGTATGGGTCCAATTCGTCCGGTTCGCTCACGGAGACGGCGTGTTCGCTCCGGATTCGCCTTCGTGTCGCGCGCCGGTCAGTCGCGCAGCTGCTCCACGAGCACCGGAACATGGCTGTGACCCGGCTCCTTGACCGCGGTCAGCAGAGTGACCGGTGGGTCGGCCGCGACACGCTCCCGCAATCGGTCCAGGATGTCGCGGGCCGCCGGGGCGGCGAGTTCATCGCGATAGCGTTCGGTGAATTCGGCGCGGCGGTGCTCGGGATCCTCGTGGAACCACCGGCGCAGCTCGGTGGAGGGGGTGATGTCCTTGGCCCATTCGTCGATCCGCGCCGCGGCCTTGGCAACCCCACGCGGCCACAGGCGGTCGACGAGCACCCGGTATCCGTCGCCCGGTTCGGGCGCTTCGTAGACACGTTTGACCTGGAAGCCGGGCGGTGGGGTCGGGGTTTCGTCGGTCATCCGGTCATCGCAGCACGGTGGCCGGCGGATGTGGGTGCGCCACGCGGCGTCGTCCCGGCATCTCGCACCGAAAACGGGCCGGGACGCCGTTTCGGGATTAGAGTCGGCGATATGACCCAGCACGAGGAGTTGGACAAGCTCTCGTCGAAGGAGTTGCACGACCGCGCGGTCAAGCTCGCGGTGCGTCACGGTGATATCCGCTTCCTCTGGGACCTGCTGACCCGTATCCCGGCCGCGGAGGCCACCGCGGGACGGACGGGGGAGAGCGAAGCCGATATCAAATGGGTGGTGCCCATGCTCGACGACTACGCGCACGCCGGCGAAGGTGAACTCGCCGAAGCACTGCGCGGGTTCTATCTGGAGTATCTGAACCAGCATTCCTGACATGTTCGCGGCGGGCCGGGGTTCGCCCACGCCGATGGGTGGCGAACACCGTGTGCTCGCCACCCATCGATCGGACGGATCACGCGCCCCGCTGCTCGCCGAAGAACTCGGTGATCTCGGTGGCCATGAGATCCGCCGCGACATGATGCAGGTAATGGCTGTGCACCTCGTGTGTCCGCCAGGACACGATGTTGTGGTCGCGTTCGGCGAACCGGCGGATTCCGTGGAAATCGCCGGTGGATCCGCACAGTGCCAGCGGTACGGTCGACGGTTCGCCCGGAGCGGCGGCCCTGCTCTTCTCGAAGTAGTGCCGGATAGCCGAACCCGCGGTGCCGGTGAACCAGTGCACCGCGATATTGGCGATCACGAACTCGTCGTCCAGATCCGGGCCCAGCAACTGGCTGTTCCAGCCCAACAGGCCCGCCGGCGAATCCGCCAGCGCGTGCGCGAGCGTTTGCGGTTGCTGTGACTGCAGCACATTGAATCCCATCTTGTTCTCGACGAACCAGTTCAGCGTCGCCAGCGACTGCTGCTCGTCGGCATCCAGGTCCGCCATTTCGGAAGGGTCACCCGACGGGAACGAATACACCTGTGCCACATGCATACCCACTACCCGGTCGGGTGCGACCCGGCCCAGTTCGACCGAGATCGACGAGCCACCGTCGTTGCCCACCGCGCCGAAGCGTTCATAGCCCAGCCGACTCATGAGTTCCGCCCACGCCCGGGCGATCCGCTGATCGTTCCAGCCCTTCTCGGTCGTGGGTCCGGAGAAGCCGTAACCGGGTACCGAGGGGATCACGAGATCGAAACCCGCGGCGGTCAGTGGGTCGATCAGATCCACGAACTCGAGGAAGGTCCCGGGCCAGCCGTGGGTCAGGACGAGCGGGAAGCCGGCTCCCCGCTGTGCGCGTACCTGCAGGAAATGGATCCGCTGTCCGTCGATCTCGGTGACGAACTGGGGATGGGTATTGAGCCGGTCCTCCAACTTCCGCCAATCGAGTTGCAGCCAGTAGTCGGCCAGTGCGCGTACCCGGTCGACGCCGACGCCGTATTCGTCGCCGGAACCCGCGATCTGATCAGTCCAGCGAGTGCGCCGGAGCCGGTCGTGCAGATCGTCGATATCGGCCTGCGGGACCTCGATGCGGAAGGGCTGGATGGTGGCCATATCGAATCCTGTCATTGGAACGGAATGTTTTGTTCTGTTTGAAGAGTAGCAGAACGGAACATTCCGTTTCAAGTGCTATGCTCGGTACATGCCGAGATCCACGGAAACACCAGCTCACAAGCCTCTGTCCGGCCGCAGGGCGCAGGCCGCGCGTAACGACAGCCTCGTTCTCGAGGCGGCCCGGGAGGTGTTCCTGGCCGAACCGAAAGCGCCGATCGCGGCCGTCGCGGAACGGGCGGGGGTCGGGATCAGTGCGCTCTACCGGCGCTACCCCAGCAAGGAGGCCCTACTGCGCACCCTCTGCCACGAAGGGCTGCGCCGCTACAACGCGGAGGCCGACGCCGCGCTGGCCGAACCGGACGGCTGGCAGGCGCTGGTGGGATTCCTGGAGCGGGTCGTGGACGCCGATGTGCACTCGTTGACGGTCCATCTGGCCGGCACCTTCACGCCCGACCCCGGAATGCGGCCCGACGCCGAGCATGCCGACACGGTGAATACCGAGCTGGTGCGCCGTGCGCACGAAACCGGCAGGCTGCGGGAGGGTGTGACACCGCAGGACATCGGTCTCGTCCTGGAGGCGTGCGCCGCCGTCGCCCTGCCGGACAAGGAGCGCGCCGCGCAATTACGTCGCCGGGTACTGGCCGTGCTGATCGACGGATTGACCGCGGACGGCGATCTGCCCGGTCCACCACCGCGACCGGGTGAATTCGCCTGGCGCTGGAAGAAACGCGCCTGAACGTCACCCGGCCCGGTGGGGGATCGGATCAGCCGCGCTGTTCGCCGGCGTAGGCCGCCCGCATCACTCGCAGATCGATCTTCTTCATCTGGTACATGGCGGCCAGTGCGCGGTCGACGGCCGCCGGATCGTCACCGGAGAGCAACTCGTTGGCCTCACTGGGCCAGATCTGCCACGGCACACCGTATTTGTCGTTGAGCCAGCCGCACTGGACCTCGGCGCCGCCGTCGGCGAGCAATGCCTCCCACAACCGGTCCACCTCGGCCTGATCGTCGCAGTTGACCAGCAGCGACATCGCATGTGTGTAGTGGTAGTCACCACCCCCGTTTATCGCGGTGAACTGCTGGCCGGCGAGTTCGAAATCGACCAGCATCACCGTTCCCGCCTCCCGCATCCCCGCCTCGGTATAGCGCTGGACCGTGGTGATCTTCCCGTCCGGGAACAACGAACAATAGAATTCCGCGGCCTCCTCGGCCTGGGTGTCGTACCAGAGATTGGTGACGATCTTCTGCATGGCGAACCTCCTCGGCGAACGGCTGGTTGCACTGACGACGGAACCCGGAGCGGGAATTGATCGGCTCCGGCGGGATCCGATCGATGATCCGGTACCGGCCCGGCGCATACGGCCCGACCCGCCGGGCCCGGTCGATCGCGATCAGGGCCCGGCTGGGCTCGTCAGTCGGAGATATCCGCGCCCGTCAGCGGTGGCCGGGCGGCTTCGAGGCGGAGGAACTCCTCGTCGGTGAGCAACCGCGACCGGATCAGGAACCGGACGCCCTCGGGCGCCTCCAGGGAGAACCCGCTCCCGCGCCCGGGCACCACGTCCACCGTCAGATGGGTGTGCTTCCAGTACTCGTACTGATCCGCACTCATCCAGAACGGGGTGTCCACATCCACCCGGCCGAGCAGCACATCCTGTGCGCCGACCCGGAACTCACCGCGCGGATAACACATGGGTGCGCTGCCGTCGCAGCAGCCGCCGGACTGGTGGAACATCACCGGACCGTGCCGCTCGATCAACTCGTGCAGCAGATCGGCGGCGGCGCCGGTGAGTTCCACCCGGTTCGGGTCCGGCATCAGAAGAACCCGAGCTTCTGCGGTGAATAGCTGACCAGCAGGTTCTTGGTCTGCTGATAGTGGTCCAGCATCTGCGCGTGGTTCTCGCGGCCGATACCCGATTTCTTGTAGCCGCCGAACGCCGCATGCGCCGGATAGGCGTGATAGCAGTTCGTCCACACCCGCCCGGCTTTGATACCGCGACCGAGCCGATAGGCGGTATTACCGTCGCGGGTCCACACCCCGGCGCCCAGACCGTACAGGGTGTCGTTGGCGATCTTCAGGGCCTCCTCGGTGGAATCGAAGGTGGCGACCGAGACCACCGGCCCGAAGATCTCCTCCTGGAAGATACGCATATCGTTGCTGCCCTTGAAGATGGTCGGCTCCACATAGAAGCCGTCCGGATAGCCCTCGACCGATCGCGAACCGCCGCCGGTCAATACCTCGGCGCCTTCCTTCCTGCCGATATCGATATAGGACATGATCTTCTCGAACTGGTCGTTGCTGGCCTGCGCGCCGATCATGGTCGCGTCGTCGAGCGGATCACCGCTGACGATCGCCTTGGTGCGTTCCACACAGCGAGCCATGAACTCGTCGTAGATCGACGAATGGATGAGCGCCCGCGACGGACAGGTGCAGACCTCGCCCTGGTTCAGCGCGAACATCACAAACCCCTCGACGGCCTTGTCCAGGAAATCGTCGTCGGCGGCCATGACGTCCGGCAAGAAGATATTGGGGCTCTTACCACCCAGCTCCAAGGTGACCGGGATGATGTTCTCGCTCGCATACTGCATGATCAACCGGCCCGTGGTGGTCTCCCCGGTGAACGCCACTTTCGCCACCCGCGGACTCGACGCCAGCGGTTTACCGGTCTCCACCCCGAACCCGTTCACCACATTGAGCACGCCCGGCGGCAGCAGATCCGCGATCAGCTCCACCACCTTCAGGATCGACGCCGGGGTCTGCTCGGCCGGTTTCAGCACCACCGCATTGCCCGCCGCCAGCGCGGGAGCCAATTTCCAGGTGGCCATGAGAATGGGGAAATTCCACGGAATGATCTGCCCGACCACGCCGAGCGGTTCGTGGAAGTGATAGGCGATCGTATCGGCGTCGATCTCGCTGATCCCGCCCTCCTGGGCGCGAATGGCACCGGCGAAATAGCGGAAATGGTCCACGGCCAGCGGGAGATCCGCGGCCTTCGTCTCCCGGACCGGTTTTCCGTTTTCCCACGTCTCGGCGACGGCGAGCGCCTCGAGATTCTCCTCTATCCGATCCGCGATCTTGTTCAGGATATTCGCGCGCTCGGTGGTGGAGGTGGCCCCCCAACCGTCGGTGGCCGCATGCGCGGCATCGAGCGCCAACTCCACATCCGGCGCGGTGGAACGCGCTACCTCGCAGAATGTCCGGCCGTCGACCGGTGACGGATTGTCGAAGTACTTACCTTCGACGGGCGCGGTCCACTCGCCGCCGATGAAATTGTCGTATCGGGCGGCATAGCTGACGATGCTGCCGTCGGCACCGGGCTTGGCGTAGGTCATGACGAACTCCTCGAAGTGGATTCATGCGGTACGCGGAGGCCGAAGCGAAGGCGGAGGTATCGCATCATGACGAACTCCTCGGTCGACTCGGGCGCTGAACGCACGCCGGATAAAGAGTGATGTACCTCACTATGCCGCTTATGTGGCGGCGGCACGCGGCGTTCGCGGTGAATCGCAGGCCCGATTTCGCGGGTGGAAAGATCGTGGCAGGTACGCGCACCGGTGGGTGGGAAAACCCGAGTTGACGGCGGTGAACGGTGGGGCACGGTCGTACGGGGACGGAGTGCGGCCGGGTCTGAACGGCTACTCCGGTCATATCGAGAACCTATCGAGGGCATCACCGGGCAATTCGACGCGTTGCCCGCCGAAGGAGCCGCTGTCGACCGAACCCGCAGAGTCGCGAGCTCGGTCGACAGCGTTCGCGACCGCGGTGCTCGACCGGCCGCCACCGGATGTCCCGTCGGTGCCGCCACCGTTCTCGGACGCAGGCTGCCGAGACCGGGCGAGCGATTGTGCGGAGATGCCGGACGAACTCCGATCGGCGGTTCGGTCGGCGGTGACGGCGATTCCGGAGGATCGGCGGAACCGAGGTGGGATCGGTTGCGTCCAGTAGGGTGAGTGAAGTTAACGGAAGGGCGGGCCGAGCGGTATGGATGTGGGGCAGGGGACCGCTACCGCGCTGTATCAGCAAGCTGTGGCGGGGACATTCCGGATGGAGCGGGGGGCTGCGGAGCGGTGCGCGGCGGTATACACCCGGTTGGTCGATACATGTCTGGACGAGCAGGTCAGACGTGCGGATCGTTTGTACGAGACAGCTGGGTTCGGGGGTTTCGGCTCATCACAAGAGCTTCAGGCGGGATTCGCAGGCAAGGGGAGTTCGACTGTCGAAGCGTTGGTCGGTCTGAAGGAGGCAGCGCTTCGAATGGCGGCGGCTTTTCTGCAAGCCGGTGGTGCATTCGAGGAAGCGGATTCCATGAATAGGCGCGCTATACAGGCGGCCGGTGAGGGCGCGGTATGAATAAACGTCAGAAAGTAAATTCGGTAGCGATATCGGGCATTTTCGTCGCTGCGTTGGCTAGTTGTTCCGACGGTGCCGGGTCGACGCAATCCCAGGTCTCGACATCTGCCGAAGTGCCGGTTTCCTCGACGTCGCAGACTTCTTCTGCCCGACCCACGCTGACCGAACCTCGACTGCAGCCCCCGACCCAGGAAAACGAAGAAGGTCGCCCCGAGGTTGTATTCGACCCGTGCACATGGATCGGCGACGCGGCTGTTCGTGAGGCGGGACTCGATCCGGTCTCACGCCGGCGCGGCGATGACACTGTGGCGGAGTACACCTTCTTGACCTGTGATTTCAAGGGTCCACTGCGCGATCTGCAAATAAATTCCGGGAATGTTTCCTGGGAAGAAGATCTGCAGAAGAATTCTTCGCACAGCGAGCCGATCACCGTGAACGGCAGGGAAGCACTTCTCGTACAGGATCCGCAAGCGCAGAGAGTCTGCAGTATTCACGTGCGTACCGAGGTCGGATTCGTGATGTTCAGTTCCGCGCGTACATTCGAAGGATCCGAGGCGGGCCTCGAACGATGCGACGGAGTTCTGGAGATCGTCACAGCTCTGGAGCCGGAGATCGGAGGGGGTAACTAGCGTGACCACAGACGACACCGATCCGCCGCTGGGACAATTCGGCCCCCCGCTCGGTATCAATCCAGAGTCGGTGCAGCAGCGCATTGCTGGTCAGCAGAGTTTCACCGGCGCACAGCTTTTCGGGTCACAGGTCTCTCATGGTGGGCAAGATGCGGCATACATCACACGGATGGAACAGTTCGAAGGGTTTTCGCATCAAGAGATCTTCGACAAAGTCGACCAGATGCGGCCGCGTGCGATGCACGATGTCGCAGACAAATACGAGTTGATAGCAACTTCTCTGGGTGGGGCACTCTTCGGTGCTCATCTTGCTGTGCAGCGTGAACTATCCGATGGTATGGACGGACAGTTCGCTGACGCCGCAAACGAGGCCGCGCGCAAGTTCTACGACCAAGCAACCGACGTGCAGGAAGTAATCCGCGCTGTAGGTCTGCGGATCCAATCCGCTGCGTACGGCGCCGAGGTTGTGCGAAAGTCGGTCCCGCCCATTCCCGGCCAGGGACCGAGCGGGAACCCGGCGATCGCCACGTCCGTGGTCGACCCGGCCCAGATCGCCCAGACAGTGGTCGGTGCTACGGACCCTGCCGCTGCCGCCGCGCTCGACCGGTTCAAGGAAGAACAGCGGTTGGTCGCCGTCGAAGCCATGAACCTGGCCTACAAGCCCACCTATCAACCGGCCGGTGACGGAGTGCCGACGTTCGTGCCGGTTCAGGCGCCCGGTGACGGAACGGATTCGCCCGTCCCGGGCGGGACCTCGACCACCGGTCCGGACGGAACCGGTACGACCGCCTCCGGTGACACTCCGGGTACCGAAACGCCCGGAGAGAGCGAGAATCCCGGCGAAAGCACGGAAACCGGCGGCGACGACGAGGATTCGCAGACCACGACGGCGGGCGCGACCGAGGATCCGGCCACCCGGCAGCCGAACACCACCACCGGTACCCCGACCGGCGACCCGCAGCGCACCACCCCGTCGACCACGACGACCGGTTCGCCGTCGGTGCCGTCGGGTTCGCCGTCCGGGACTCCGGGTGGCGCCCCGCAGAACCAGGCCCCCGGCAAAACCGTTCCGGGAGCTCCCGGAACTCCCAACACCTCCACCGGCGGCCCGGCCGCGGCTGCCGCGGCCGCGAAACGGGGGATGTCCGGGATGCCCGGCATGATGTCGCCGGGCGCGGGTAAACGCGGTGGTGAGGACGACGACGAGCACAAGACTCCCGATTATCTGATCAAGGATCGGGAGGAGGAGTTGTTCGGTCCTCGGATCGTGGCGCTGGGCGGGGTTCTCGGTGCGGACGCGCCCGCCGCGCAGCCGGCCGATGATCGCGGGGATCGTCGGTGAAATGGGAATTCACCCCGGACGAGTTCATGCACGTCTGGCAGGAGACGGGTAAGGACCGGTATCCGTACCCGCTGGAAGTACGGTCGTCGGTGCGCTGGGAGGACGAGTTCCAGCGGCTGGTGGCGCGGATCGCGACCGCGTATCCGCGTGGCGGCGATCCGGATCTCACCGCCGCGTTACGCCTCGCCGCCGACCCCGAGTACACGCTCACACTGTCCGGTAGCCGGCGCCACCGGATTCGCGCCTACGGTGGGTTCGCCGGGAACATCGCGGTCACCGCTGTGCAGTTTCCGGGTACCGCAACGGATTTCGACGGGAAGTTCGTGATCCAGACCGGTACACCGGCGATCGTTCCCAAGATATTCCTGCAGATACTCGGTGAACTGCCCAGGGGCACTCGGGCGCCGCTCGTGGAGAGTATCGATCGGCTGCGGGACACCTACGAGGTCTGGAACGGCGGTAGACCCCAGCCCGCGGACCGGATGCGCCGGCTGCTGAAGGCGCCGCGGACGGGCTCCGGTTTCCTGGAGGCGCGCCATCGGTTGCGGGAGCCGGATCCGCCGCCACCCCGCTATCTGAGCTGGTTCGACGTGGTCGACGACGGCCGCTACATCTACCGGCACCGCTATCAGGATTTCCATATCGATCCGATCTCGCACGCCGATCTGGGGCGCGAACTCGACCGGCTCGTCTCCACCGGGCGCGACTAGGTGGAGGGTGCCCCGGTGACCCATGCCTCACGCGTGGCACGCCGACATCGCCCGGACGCGGCATAGGGTCGGAATCATGAGCGAGGAGAAGCAGTACCGCATCGAGCACGACACCATGGGCGAGGTCCGCGTTCCGGTGGACGCGTTGTGGCGTGCCCAGACTCAGCGGGCGGTGGAGAACTTTCCGATCAGCGGGCGCGGGCTGGAGCGGGCGCAGATCCGGGCGCTCGGATTGTTGAAGGGGGCCTGCGCGGTGGTCAACCGCGACCTGGGACTGCTCGACGCGGAGCGGGCGGCGGCGATCGTCGCGGCCGCCACCGAGATCGCGGAGGGCCGCCACGACGAGCAGTTCCCGATCGATGTGTTCCAGACCGGGTCGGGGACCAGTTCGAATATGAACGCCAACGAGGTGATCGCCTCCATCGCGGCCGGCCACGGGGTCACCGTGCATCCGAACGACCATGTGAACATGTCGCAGTCGTCGAACGACACCTTCCCGACCGCGACGCATCTGGCCGCCACCGAGGCCGTGATCAAGGATCTGCTGCCCGCCCTCGAACATCTGCGGCTGGCGCTGCTGGACAAGGCGACCGAATGGCGCACGGTGGTGAAATCGGGGCGTACTCACCTGATGGACGCCGTGCCGGTGACACTCGGTCAGGAGTTCGGTGGCTACACCCGGCAGATCGCGGCGGGAATGGAACGCCTGCTGGTGACGCTGCCGCGGCTGGGTGAACTGCCGATCGGTGGTACCGCGGTCGGGACCGGCTTGAACGCACCCGCCGAGTTCGGTGGGAAGGTGGTGGCCGAACTGGTCCGGGTCACCGGGCTCGACGCGCTCACCGAGGCCGAGGATCATTTCGAGGCGCAGGCGGCGCGGGACGGCCTGGTGGAGGTATCCGGGGCATTGCGGACGGTCGCGGTGAGCCTCACCAAGATCGCCAACGATATCCGCTGGATGGGGTCGGGTCCGCTGACGGGGCTGGGCGAACTGCAGCTGCCCGATCTGCAGCCGGGTAGTTCGATCATGCCGGGGAAGGTGAATCCGGTACTGCCGGAGGCGGTCACCCAGGTGGCGGCGCAGGTGATCGGAAACGATGCCGCGGTCACGTTCGCCGGTGCGGGCGGGCATTTCGAACTGAACGTCTACATCCCGGTGATGGCACGTAATGTGCTCGAATCGATCCGGTTGCTGGCGGCGGTGTCACGGTTGTTCGCCGACCGGTGTGTGCACGGGCTCACCGCGAATGTCGAACGGCTGCGGACGCTGGCCGAATCCTCCCCGTCGATCGTGACCCCGCTGAACTCGGCGATCGGCTACGAAGAGGCGGCGGCGGTCGCCAAACAGGCACTGCGCGAGCAGAAGACGATCCGGCGGACGGTGATCGACCGTGGGCTGATCGGGGACGGTCTGAGCGAGGCCGAACTCGATCGCCGCCTGGACGTCCTGTCCATGACGAATATCGACAAGGACTGAAGCGGCAACGCCGGAAGCCGGCGCTCGGCTACCCGTCCGTGGTGCCTGCGGTATCGGTACGGCTCGCCGACGGCCATCCGATTGCGCTGCCCGCTACCGGGGCGGCGCGATCGCTGATCAGCGATTGCGCCGCCCCGGGCGGATTCAGGACCGGAACCGGGCGAGTTCCTCGCGCGCCGCTTCGCCGGTCTCGCCGAGATCGGTGCGGCCGAACACATCCCAGCGCCGCAGCAGGGGCGCGAAAACCAGTTCGTCCTGCTTCGCCGGATCGTAGATACCGGCGTCGGCCAGCGCCTCGTGGCTGCTCCGGCCGTCGGGCAGGGTGAGCGACGGGACCCGGAACGCGGCGACCTGGTCGGCGACGGCCCGCATGGCCTGGTCGGGGGCTTCGGCGAAACCGGCGGCGACGAGGTCGGCGAATACACCGGCCTGCCGCTCGTCGTCCGTCGCGATCCGCTCGCTGATCGCGGTGATCAGCGGGTTCTCCCCGAGCGCGGCCGTATTGCGGTGCCGGATAGCGGCGGCGGTCTCCTCGAACGCGCCCGCGGCCAGCACATCCAGCAGATGTAGCGGCTCGCGCCGGAAACCGTCGGTCATATGGCCCATCCGCAGCCGCTCCAGCTCCACCGGGTCGCAGGCGCGGGTGACCATCAGGTAGTTGCGGATCAGGATGGAGTGCCGGGCCTCTTCCGCGGTCCAGCGGCCGACCCAGCGCCACCACGCACCGGTGCGCAGGTATTTGCCGACCTCTCGGTGATACGAGGGCAGATTGTCGGCGATCAGCACGCTCACGGTGAGCGCCAGCCGGGCCGTATCGCCGAGCTCGGATTGCGAGGAATCCCAGTCCTCGCCGCCGAGGAAGGCGAAGTTGCGGCCGTCGTCCCACGGGACGAAGTCGTGCGGCTGCCATTCATCGGCGATCTCGGTATGACGCCGCATGGTCAGTTCCACCTCTACCGCGAGTGATTCCAGCAGGTCGCGGTCGGTCAACAGTTTCTGCACGCACACACGGTAGCGGGTCGCGCGGAATATGGGGTGAGCCGCCGGGTCGGGTTGGGGGATATGGGCGATCGGGCCGCACCGGGTGGGGGTCGCGCACAATCGGCACCGCCCACCTGATGTGAACGCGGATTCCGGGCAGCGGGCCGCCGGACCCCGGAACAGCGGCGGGGCGGCTACCGTAGTGGCCGCCCCGCCGCTGTCGTTTCTCAGTTCTCGGTGACCGTGGTGGCACGGTCCGAGGAGTTCCAGGTGATGGTGCCGCCCTCGAACTGGCTCTGCTTGCCTTCGGGGGTGTTCTCCTCGTCGGAGGTCGGGAAGCCGAGTTGGCCGTCGGCGCCGCCGTTGGACTCCCAGGCTTCACGGATATCGCCCCAGACGATATGGGCTCCGGTGTCTTCACTGAAGAAGATGGTGCCGCCGACGAAGTTCTGGTACCTGCCGCCGTCACCGGCGACCTGCTCTTCGCCTTCGGGCATCCCGAGGGTGCCGGTCGGGCCGCCCGCCTCGGTGTATTTCTGATAGATGCTGCCCTTCACGGTGACCTCGTTGCCGTCCGGGGTCTGCACGGTGGTCTCGCCGGCATCGGCATTGGGGTCCTCGTCGGGGGTCGCCGAACCCTCGGCGCCCGTCGTCTCGGTGGCCGAGCCCTCGGCGCCGGGAGAGGTGGACGGTTCGCCGGTGCCGCCGCCCGGCATGACCGCCGAGGTCATGGAGCCGACTGTGTCCGAAACCGAGGTGTCGTCGTCACCGCAGCCGGTGACGAGCAGGCCCGCGGCGGCGAGTGCCATGGTGAATCCGGCCGAACGTCGAGCGAAGTGGTGCATGTCCATCCTCTCGCGACAGGCCGGCGTGATGAGGACTGGTCCTGGTGGTTCATCACTCCGGCTGTGGGTTCGGCAACGCAACGGCTACCAAGAACGAGACCCGCGACGCTGCCAGTTCCGTGGCCACGCGGATATTACCTGCAACAGGCCAGGAAATGGCCGGATGCCGAAAATTTGCCGAGTGTGGCGAACGGGTCCGCCGTCCGCGATCGGAGGGGAATCCGGGGCGTGGTCCGGAACCGGCGGCCCCGGACCACGCGGGGAGTCAGGGCAGCGGCGGAGCGGCGTGCTCGTCGCCGTGGAAATCGACCGACGAGTATTCGCGCAGTTTGGTGAGCCGGTGGTAGGCGTCGATCATGCGCACCGTGCCCGACTTGGACCGCATCACGATGGAATGGGTGGACGCGCCCCCGCCGTAGTACCGGACCCCGCGCAGTAGATCGCCGTCGGTGACGCCGGTGGCGCAGAAGAAGACGTTCTCCCCGGCCACCAGATCCTCGGTGCTCAGCACTCGGTCCAGATCGTGACCCGCGTCGATCGCCTTCTGCCGCTCCTCGTCGTCCTTGGGGGCCAGTTTGCCCTGCAGCGCACCGCCCATACAGCGCATCGCGGCGGCGGCGATGATGCCCTCGGGAGTGCCGCCGATGCCGACGAGGATATCGGTGCCCGAATCGGGTCGTGCGGCGGCGATGGCGCCGGCCACGTCACCGTCGGAGATCAGCCGGATGCGGGCGCCGGCGTCGCGGATCTCCTGGATCAGCTCGCCGTGCCGGGGCCGGTCCAGCACGCATACGGTGATATCGGAGACCGACGCCTTCTTGGCCTTGGCCACCCGGCGGATGTTCTCCCGGATCGGCAGCGAGATATCGATGACATCGGCGGCATCGGGGCCGACGGCGATCTTCTGCATGTAGAACACGGCCGACGGGTCGAACATGGCGCCGCGTTCGGCGACCGCGAGCACCGAGATGGCGCCGGGCGAACCCTTCGACATCAGGGTGGTGCCGTCGATCGGGTCGACGGCGAAATCGACCTCGGGACCGGTGCCGTCACCCACGTTCTCGCCGTTGTACAGCATGGGCGCTTCGTCCTTCTCGCCCTCGCCGATCACCACGATGCCGCTCATGGAGACCGAGCTGACCAGCTGCCGCATGGCATCCACGGCCGCTCCGTCGCCGCCTTCCTTGTCACCCTTGCCCACCCAGCGGCCCGCTGCCATGGCTCCGGCCTCGGTGACGCGGACGAGTTCGAGCGCGAGGTTGCGATCGGGTGCCTCGCGGCGGCTCGAAGCGTTCGAAGATGCCGTCATAGCGGGTGCCTCCTAGGTTGTGTAACTTGCCGTAATTGTCGCATCGCCGGAATGCGCGCCGGTGATCACCTGGTACGGCAGTACCGGGGGCGGCGGGACCCCGCCCCCACCACGATGGATACTGGAACCGTGCCGAACAAGAAGCCACGCATCATGAACGACTACCGGGATCTGGTCTGGTCGCTGATCCCGTTGGTGCTGATCGCCGTGGTGTTCGCCGGACTGACCAGTCAGTGCAGTTTCGCCGCGACCGGCCCGACACAGGGCACGATTCCCAGTTTCGACGCTCCCGCGGCGCTGCGCTCGGACGCGCAGAACCTGCATTTCCCGATCCGCGAACCGGCGTTGCCGCCGAACTGGCAGCCCAACTCCGGTAGTCGCGACACCATCACCGAACGCGGCGGCGGCACGGTGAGCACCATCGGATACGTCACCGGTGCGGGTACCTATATGGAACTCGACCAGAGCGACGCCACCGAGGAAGTACTGGCCGGGCATATCGCGGGCGGCCGGTACCCCTCGGGCACCCGGGATATCGCCGGGCAGAAATGGGTCGTCTACGAAGAGCCCGGTGCCGAACCCGCATGGGTCGCGGATTTCGGTACCAGTCGCGTGCTGATCAGGGGCGCCGGTAATACCGAAGCCTTCGAAACTCTGGCCACCGCGGTGGGGGCGGCGCGGCCGCTGCAGGCCTCGTAGCCGCGACCGGCAGCACCGCGCGGGGAAGACCGCCGGTCAGTCGCTGTCGCCGGATTCGGCGAGCGCGTTCTCGATCCGCTGCCGTGCGCCGGCGAGATGTTCCTCGCAGCGGTCGGCCAGCGCTTCGCCGCGTTCCCACAGCGCCAGGGCGTCGTCGAGATCCATCCCGCCCTGTTCCAGCATCTTCACCACATTGGCCAGCTCGTCACGAGCGCGTTCATAGCCGAGACCCGCGATATCGGCCAGGTCTTCGGCGCTGGTGTCGGACACGGTCAGGTCCTCTCGGAGTCGTCGGGGCGGCCGGTGGTCCGGCGGGCGGGGGAGCCGTGGTCGCCGAGCGGGGTGGTGCCGAGCACGGCGGCGGAGATCGCCCCGTCGCCGACCCGGATACGCAGTTGGCTCCCGGCCGGGGCCTCGCCGATCTCGCGCACCACATGCCGTTCGGGCCCGGTCACCCGCTGTACGACAGCGTAACCGCGGGCCAGGGTCGCGGCCGGACCGACCGCGGTCAGCTGACGGCGCAGATGGCCGGAGTTCACCGATTCCGCCCGGACCAGGTTCTCGACGCTGCGGCGGGCCGCGGTGCGCAGCCGTTCGACCTCGTCATGCCGGTGACCGAGATCACGCAGTGGATCGGCCAGTACCGGCCGTGAGCGCAGTTGTTTCAGCGCGGCGGTCTCCCGTTCGACCCAGCCGCGCAGCGCGGCCGCGGACCGGGCCCGCAGTTCGCGCACGGTCGCGGTCTCCGACGCGGCGTCGGGGACGATCCGTTTGGCGGCATCGGTGGGCGTCGCGGCCCGCAGATCGGCGACCAGGTCGGATATCGGGGAATCGGGTTCGTGGCCGATGGCGCTGACGATCGGAGTGGTCGCGGCGACGATGGCCCGGCACAGGGTCTCGTCGGAGAACGGCAGCAGATCCTCGACGCTGCCGCCGCCGCGCGCCAGCACGATCACCTCGACCGCCGGGTCGCGATCCAGCGCGGTCAGCGCGTCCAGGATCTGCGGGACGGCGGACGGTCCCTGCACCGCGGTGTTGCGGACCGCGAAGCGCACCGCGGGCCAGCGGTCCCGGGCCACGCTCAGTACATCGTGTTCGGCGGCGCTACCGCGCCCGGTGATCAGTCCGATCGTGCCGGGCAGGAACGGGACCGGGCGTTTGAGCCGCGGATCGAACAGGCCCTCCGCGTCCAGTAACGCCTTGAGTCGTTCGATCCGGGCCAGCAGTTCGCCGACGCCGACCGGGCGGATCTCGGAGATCCGCAGGGACAGCGTGCCGCGGCCGGGAAAGAAGGAGAGTTTGCCGTACACCACCACCCGGCTGCCTTCCTGCAGCGGAACGGCAGCGCTACGCAGCAGCGCGGGATCGCAGGTCACCGAAAGCGACATATCGGCGGCCGGGTCGCGCAGGACGAGGAAGGCGGTGCGGGTGCCGGGCCGCAGATTGATCTGGGTCAGCTGCCCCTCGACCCAGATACTGCCGAGCCGGTCGATCCACTGGGCGACCTTCATCGACACCGAGCGCACCGGCCACGGCTGCTCGGCGGAATTGGCGGGGGCGGGTGCCTGCCCGGGTCGGCCGGAACCGGTCCGGCCGGCCGCGGACGCGGGATCGGCCTCGGTCACTGGGCTCGCACGGTGGCGATCCGATTGGTCAGCATGGTCACGAACGCCGCACGCTCCCGGGTGCGCTGCTCGTAGTCCAGCAGGGCGACCAGATCGGCGACCGTGAGTGTGCGCAGCCGGCCACGCAACTGGGCGAGGGTCATATTCGGGTAGTCGTAGCGGACGCCCACCTCGGGGAGTTCGGGCTCGGGTTCGGCGACGGGTTCGGGATTCGCCGAGGCGGCGGATTCGGGGCCGTCGACCGCGGCGGCTTCGGCCACCACCTCATCGCTCAGGGGGGCGGCACCGATATCGAAGGTGGCCTCGGTATCGAAGGTGTGCGCGGCGGATACCGTGCTGCCGTTGTTCTGGATCGCGCGCAGGCCCGCCAGGGTTTCCTGCAGGGCCAGCTCCACCTCGGCCGGATCGGATTCGAAGCGGTCGAAACCGCTGCTGCGGCTGCGGCCGGTGGTGCCCGGCTCGCGGGTCGGCAGGTCGTCGTCCTCGTCGAAGGTGGCCCATTCGGGCTGTTCCTCCGGGCGGTTGACGATCCGGTCGAAGACGGCGTCGCCCTTGATCGCGAGACTGGTGACGAACTGCTGGACGTGCATTCCCGTCTGCAGTAATTGGCTTACCGCGGTGAGGGGTAATTTCGCCGCGGTCGAGGGCAGCCGTCGCGTCTCCTCCAGGACGTAGACGGCGGCACCGGCGGCGACTCGGGCCAGGAACGGTGGTCGAAACATGGTAATAGCCTGCCCGATATGGCGTGGTCCGCAAAAGAGGGTGCGCGTACTCGGCAAGCCGCGGGTGGCGCAGTGGAGGCCGCGATGGTCGGCGGGGGACCCTGCGCCGGAGACGCGGCCCCGATATTGAAACGTAAATTATTCACATCGGTGGGTGAATCCGCCCACCCTCGTCCGATGCGTCCCCGGTGGTCCACTGGGTGGAGTGGTGGGGGCGGAGGTGGCAGCTGACCGGCGCAGAAGCGGCCGGACGGTGGGTGGGACTCCCGCGCAGCGCGGGAGTGCACGCCCGGAGCGGGCGCGGAGGTACGCACGTATTCTGTGGGGCATGTCCTCGGCAATACCGTTGAATGTCGGAATCACTCGCTCGGCCGGCGCCGCGACCGCCGACCCCGAAGGAAAACGAGTGCTGCTCGCCGAACCGCGCGGATACTGCGCGGGCGTGGACCGCGCGGTCGAAACCGTCGAAAAAGCGCTCGAGAAACACGGCGCGCCGATCTATGTCCGCAAGGAGATCGTGCACAACCGCCATGTGGTCGAAACTCTGCGCGAACGCGGAGTGATATTCGTCGACACCACCGACGAGGTGCCCGAGGGCGAACTCGTGGTGTTCTCCGCGCACGGGGTCTCGCCCGCGGTGCACGCGACCGCCGCCGAACGCAACCTGCGCACCATCGACGCCACCTGTCCGCTGGTGACCAAGGTCCACCAGGAAGCCAAACGTTTCGCCCGCGACGACTACGACATCCTGCTGATCGGCCACGAGGGGCACGAGGAGGTCGAGGGAACCGCCGGTGAGGCGCCCGAGCACGTACAACTGGTCGACGGGCCCGACGCGGTGGCGAAGGTGACCGTGCGCGACGAGGCCAAGGTGATCTGGCTGTCGCAGACCACGCTCAGCGTGGACGAGACCATGGAGACGGTATCGCGGCTGCGGGAGAAGTTCCCGGCGCTGCAGGATCCGCCCAGCGACGATATCTGCTACGCCACCCAGAACCGGCAGGTCGCGGTGAAGGCGATGGCGCCGGAATGCGATCTGGTGATCGTCGTCGGCTCGCGCAACTCGTCGAACTCCGTGCGACTGGTGGAGGTCGCGCTGGGCGCGGGCGCCCGGGCGTCGTACCTGGTGGACTACGCGCGCGAGGTGGACCCGGCCTGGCTCGAAGGCGTGCGCACGGTCGGGATCACCTCCGGCGCGTCGGTACCCGACATCCTCGTGCGTGGGGTGCTGGACATGCTCGCCGAACACGGATTCGGCGAGGTCCAGCCGGTGACCACGGCGAACGAGACGCTCGTCTTCGCCCTGCCGCGGGAACTGCGGGCCGCGCGGCGCTGACCCGCCGCGCTCACCTGCGTTCGGGTCGCCGCCGCTCCGGGATGGGTTCCCGGACGCGGGCGGCCTGCGGGGCCCGGGCCGGTTCTCCGCGGCGCGGGTTCGCGCGTACCGGCTCTTCCGGAACCGGCGCCGCCGGGCGGGCGGGCCGGTGCTGCCGCATTTCGCGGGTACGCGGTGCGGCGCCCCGCGCGGCCGGTTCGGCGGGCGGACGGCCGCGGCCACCGCGGCGTGGGGGTTCGTCGAACGATTCGTGGGTGTAATCGGGCTCGGGGTGTTCGGGACGCTTCGGCCGCGTCTTCGCCTTCGTTTTGCCGTTGGCCTTCGAACGGGCCGCCAGGGTCTCGGCGCGGGACAGTTTGTTCGCGCGGGCCGGTTTGGCCTCGCCGCCCGCGGGACGCTTCGCACCGTTGCGGCTCGGCCGCTTGGCGGTTTCGCGACGGGACCGGGACTCTGCCCGTTCCTTCGATTCGCCGCGGGTCGCGCGCCGTTCGCTACGGCCCCAGCTCGTACCCCGTCGGGCGGCGGCGGTTTCGCGGGCCGCGTTCTCCGACCGGAACTGCGCGATCCGGATCCCGGCCACGATCAGCACCAGCACAGTGGCCAGCATCATCGGCGGGAAGCGGTGCACCAGTGGGATCGCCAGGTTCAGCAGGATGTCCTTGAGGGAGGCGGTGCTGGTCCCGGTGAGCTGACGATAAGCGATCGGTACGGCCACGAACAGCAGTAGCGGCGGTAACACCATCGTGGTGAACAGGCCGCGGAACCGCACCGCCGCCACCGCCGCCAGACATCCGAGGATGTAGAACGCGCTGAAGGTGCCGGTCAGGTCCGTGACGTCGCCGAGGGCATCGATGAGGAAACCCAGGAAGGTGCAGGCCGCAGCGATGAGAACCGCGGCATAGGCCGGGACACCCGGCACCGTCGGCAATAACGAACGTTGCGGCGCGGGCACCCGGGAATTCACTCGTTGGGAAGCAGCCACGTATTGAACACTATCGTCCGGAAGGGTCGGCCGCGTTACGGCACGGCGGGTCCGGCCGCACGATTGTGCGGAAACGGTGGTCGGCGGCGGTATTCATACCGTCAAGGGATATGGGTGGCGCGCAACACGATGGCGCAATCGAGACACATTCGGCGCTGGTCGCGGGTCCGGTACCGGCATGGGTAGGGCGACTCCCGGCGTGTTGCCGGTGTGGCGTCCCGGGTATCGATACCGGCATTGAAGCTGTCGGTGAGTTGCCCTAAATTCGCGGTCATGCGAATCCTGCATACGTCGGACTGGCATATCGGTCGCACCTTTCACGGCGTGGACCTGCTGGCCGACCAGTCGCGGGTACTCGAAGCGATCGCCGAGCTCGTCGCCGCCGAAGCCGTGGACACCGTGGTGCTCCCCGGCGACGTCTACGATCGATCCATTCCCAGCGCGGACGCGATCGCGGTGTGCAACAGGGGGTTCGAGGCCATCCGCGCGGCGGGGGCGCGCATCGTGGCGACCTCCGGCAACCACGATTCGCCGACCCGGCTCGGGGCGGGTGCCAGTTTCGCGGCCGCCGGTGGACTGTATCTGCGGACCACGGTGGCCGATTCGGCACGGCCGGTACTGCTCGCCGACCAATACGGCGAGATCGCGTTCTACGGCATCCCCTATCTGGAGCCGGAGATATGCCGGGCCGAGCTCGGCGTTCCGCAGGCGCGTTCGCACACCGAGGTACTGGCGGCGGTGCTGGACCGGATCCGGGCCGACAGCGAACAGCGCCCCGATACCCGGACGGTGCTGCTGGCCCACGCCTTCGTGGTGGGTGGTGCGGCGACCGGCTCGGAGCGGTCCATCTCGGTGGGTGGGGTGGAGACGGTGCCGCTGGGAATGTTCACCGAGCCCGGATTCGACTATGTCGCGCTCGGGCATCTGCATTCGCCGCAGACCCTGGCCGAGGCGGTGCGGTATTCGGGGTCGCCGCTTCCGTATTCGTTCGGGGAGAGCACCCACCGCAAACAGGCCTGGCTGGTGGATATCGGCGCCACCGGCACCGCCGCCCGGGTCCGGAGTTGTGAACTGCCGTCGGTCCGCGGGCTGAGCCATCTCACCGGGACGCTGGAGGATCTGCTGGCCGACCCCGCCTGGGCGACGGCCGAGGAGCACTACGTCTCGGTAACGCTCACCGACTACGCCCGCCCGGTGGACGCCATGCGCACCCTGCGCGAGCGCTTCCCGTACGCGGTGCACGTGGAATGGGAGCGACCGCAGGGCGACCCGGCGCTGCGCTACCGGGAGCGGGTGCGCGGGCGCGACGATACCGATATCGCCCGCACCTTCCTCGCCGATGTGCGCGGTGAACCGAGCACCTCGGAGCTGGACTGGCTGACCCGGGCCATGGCGGCGGCCGTCCGGGAAACCGAGGTGGTCCGCGACGATCTCGGTGCCCCGGCCGCGGCGGATACCGATACGGAACTCACGGCATGAGGTTGCACCGGCTGGAGATGACGGCCTTCGGTCCGTTCGCCGAGACGGCCACCGTCGATTTCGACGAACTCGGCGCGGACGGACTCTTCCTGCTGCACGGGCAGACCGGCGCCGGTAAGACCACGGTGCTCGACGCCATCGCCTACGCGCTCTACGGGCGGGTGCCGGGAGCGCGGGGTGACAAACGGCTGCATTCCGATCACGCGGCCGCGAATATCCGCCCCGAGGTGGTGCTCGAGGCGACGCTGGGTGGGCGGCGGATCCGGCTCGCCCGGCAGCCGGAATTCGAACGGCCGAAACTGCGCGGCAGCGGAACACGGGTGGAGAACGCCAAGGCCACCTTGGCATGGCTGGACGGACAGGGCACCAACCTGTCGCGGATCAACGAGATCGGCGACGAGATCGTCCGGTTGCTGGGGATGAGCGCCGACCAGTTCTTCCAGGTGGTGCTGTTACCGCAGGGCGATTTCGCGAAGTTCCTGCGTGCGGAGAACGAGGATCGCGAGCGACTGCTCGAGAAGCTCTTCGATACGGGGCGTTTCGGATCCGCCGAACAATGGCTGACTGCCCAGCGCAAGGCGTCCGGGGAACAGATCGGCGCCCAGCAGCGCAACGTCGAGGAGCTGATCACCCGGGTCGCGGTGACGGCCGGGATCGATCGCACCGAACGGATCGATATCCTCGACGCGGTCGAATGGTCGCAGGATCTGCTGACAGCTGCCCGTCGCGAGCTGGCGACCGCGCAGCCCGAACTCGACCGGCGGCGCGCGGAGTCGGCGTATGCGGACGAGCGGGCGGAACGGGAACGGCGGGCCGCCGAACAGCGGCGCCGGCTGGAGTCGGCCCGGCAGCAGCTCACGCAGTACGCCGCCGATGCCCGGGCGCGCGACGCGGATCGCGGTGAACTCGATCGTGCCCGGCGCGCCGAACCGGTGGCCGCGGCGCTGCAGGAGTCGGAGACGGCGGTCCGTGCGGCGCGTAGCCGTGCGGCGGAATCCGTGGCCGCGGCCGGACGGCTGGCCCGGCTCGCCGCCGAAGCCGACAGCGCCGATATCCCGGGAATCCATCTGGTGCGCGGCCTGTCCGCGGCGGATTCGGACGATCGGGTCGGCCCGGCCGCGGACGAGGAACTCCGCGAAGCCCGGCCGGGGAGCGTCGAACAGGACGAATTCGCACTGTTCGACGTCTCCGGCGCAGAGCCACGGCGGGAGGAAGCCGATCCGGTCGCGGACGAACCCGGCCCGGCCGGCGAGCGCGCCGGCTACGACGAAGACCTCCGCCTGGACACCGCGATCCGCGGATGGAGTGCGGTCCTGGGCAAACTCGAGGAGATCCGCGCCGACGCGGCGACCGCCGGCACCCTGCGTGACGAACTGGCCGAACTGCGCACCGCGGCGGAAGAACTCGCACGACGCGGGGCCGAACTCACCGACCGCCGGGCCCGGTTGCCCGCGGTTATCGCCGACGCGCAGGCTCGGGCGCGCGAGGCCGACGACGCGAAAGCGGCGCTGCCCGGCCTGCGGGCCGAGCGAGCGCGATTGCAGGAAGCCGCGACCGCGGCCGTGGAGCTGGCGCGGTCACGGTCCTCGCTCGATCGGCTGCGGGTGGATCTCGATACCGCGCGGGCGCGGCACCTGGAGGCCCGCGAGCGGGTCCTGGATCTGCGGGAGCGACGATTGGCCGGAATGGCGGCCGAACTGGCCGGGAACCTGGTGGACGGGCAGGCGTGCGCGGTCTGCGGGTCGGCCGAACATCCCCGCCCCGCGCGGCAGGCGGCCGGTGCGGTATCGAAAGACGAGGAAGCGGCGGCGGCCGCCGCGGAACACGCGGCCGAAACATCCCGCGATCGTGCCCGGACGGCACTGGCCGAGGTGGAGCGGGAGATCGAGGCACTACTCGCGCGCGGCGGCGATACCGACCGGGTAGAACTCGCGGCGGCCCTGCGGGAATCCACCGAAAGATGCGGTGACGCGGAGGAACTGGCCGGATCGGCCGCGGACTGCGCCGCCGAGGTCACCCGGCTGCGCGCCGACGAGACCCGCCTGCACGACGCCCTGCGGGATACCGAGACGCGCGCCGGGGCCGTGGCGGCGCGGAGCCGGGCGGCCGGGGCCCGGCTCACCGAGATCGAGGGCAAACTCCGTACCGCCGCCGGACGGGACGGGACCATCGCGAGTCGTCGAGAGCGCCTGCACAAGCTGATCGCCGCCGCCGGTGATCGCCGGGATACGTACGCCGCGGTGCGGGCGGCGTGGGAGCGGGTGGCCGCCTGTGTGCACCGAGTCGAACGGCTGGCGATATCGGCGGGACTCGTTCCACCCACGAGTGCCGTCGCTACCGCGCCGGACAGCGGGGCCGGTGATCCGAGTGGCCGCGGCGGCGAACCCGATTCCGGATCGCGGGAGATTCTCGAGACACTGCGGGTGTACTCCCCGCTCGTCGGTGCGGCCACCCGGCCGCCGCAGCGGCAGGATGCGCTGACCGCGGCCCTCGCCGCGGCGGAGGAGATCCGGGCCGCCGCCCAAGCGGTACTCGACGAACCCGATATCCGGGCGGCCGCGGCCGCGGCCCCGGGCGATCCGGAAGCCCTGGCCGCGGCGGTGCGGACCGCCCGTACCGCCCTGGACGAGGCGGTGGCCGCCCATTCGGCCGCCGTGCACCGGGTCACCCAGCTGGAGACCCTGTGCGGGCAGTTGTGGGCGGCGGTGGACCTGATCGCCCCGGCGCAGCGGGCGTATCAGGAGCTGGCCGGGCTGGCCGAAGTGGTCGCGGGTCGCGGCGAGAACAACCGGCGGATGTCGCTGCGTTCCTATGTGCTCGCGGCGCGGCTGGAGGAGGTCGCGGTGGCGGGTTCGGCCCGGCTGCGCCGGATGTCGGGTGGCCGGTACGAATTCGTGCACACCGACCGGGCCGGTACGCACGGCCGGCGCGGTGGGCTCGGCCTGGACATCCGCGACGACTACACCGGTGCCGTCCGGCCCGCCCGTACCCTTTCCGGCGGTGAGACATTCATGGCGTCCCTGTCCTTGGCGCTGGGCCTGGCCGATACCGTCGCGGCCGAAGCCGGCGGCATCATCCTGGACACCCTGTTCATCGATGAGGGGTTCGGAAGTCTCGACGCGGACACCCTGGACGCCGTGATGGGTGTGCTCGACGAACTCCGCGCCGGGGGCCGGGTGGTCGGTCTGGTCAGCCATGTCGACGAGATGCGGCAGCGCATTCCCAGCCGCCTGCACGTGGTGCGCGGCCGCAACGGCTCCCAGTTGCACGCCACCATCGCCTGACCGGGTCTCAGCCCTCGAGGTCGAGGAGTCTCCGCTTGATGTCCAGGCCCCAGCGGAAACCACCGAGGGTGCCGTCGGTGCGCACGATCCGGTGACAGGGCACGAACAGCGCGGCCGCATTGCGGGCGCAGGCGCTCGCCGCGGCGCGGGTGGCCGCCGGACGACCGGACCGCGCGGCGAAGGCGGTGTAGGTGATCGGATCGCCCGCGGTGACGGTGCGCAGCACATCCCATGCGTGCTGGAGGAATTCGCCCGACCGTTGACGCACCGCCACCGAATCGATCGCGGTCAGGTCCCCCTGGTGGTAGGCGGTGACCGCATCGGTCACTGCCCCGAGCTCATGCCGGGCGCGCAGATCGACGGGGCGTAGATCGGGATGGACCAGGGTGCGGAGTTCTTCGGGCACCGCCGTCCACCCGGATGCCAGGACCGCGCCGTCGGACGCCACGATCGTGGTGAACGGGCCGAGCGGGGTGTCGACGGTCGCGAAATCCGCGGTGCCGGTGGTGACCGGGGCGGGCAGGGTTGCGGTGGAGGCGGACATCAGTCGGTACTCGCTTTCGCTTCGGAATCGGTGGTGGGGGTGGCGGGGTCCCCGGATTCGGTCCGGGCGCGCAGTTCGGTCCGCCACAGGTGCATACAGAGATAGGACCGCCAGGGCGACCAGTGGGTCGTATCGGTCAGGTCGATACCGTGCCGGACAGCGCCGCGGCGGATGACCAGGTCGGTGTGCAGCATGATGTCGGGGTCGGCGAGCAGTCGCATCGTGACGTAATCGGCGGTCCACGGACCGACCCCGTCGAGCGCGAGGAGGTCGCGCCGCAGTTCGGCCGCGGTACGACCCTGGTGCAGGACCAGCTCGCCGGAGGCGAGTGCCGCCGCGGCGGCGGTGATGGAGCGGATCCGACGATCGGGCCCGGTGAGTACTTCGGCGCCGCGTTCGGCGATCACCGCCGAGGCGGGGAAGAGACGGCTCAGTTGCCCGTCCACCGGATCGCCCAGCGCGGCGACCAGTCGCGCGGTATGGGTATTGGCCGCCGCCACCGAGATCTGCTGACCGATCATGGTGCGCAGCAGCAATTCCGGGCCGTCCACACATCCCGGCACCCGTATCCCCGGATCGAAACGGCTGCCGGGACCGTGCGGCCCGCCGGTGGCCGCACCCGTCCTGGTGAGCGCTTCGTCGATCGCCACCGGGTCGGCGTCGAGGTCGAGCAGATGCCGGACGCGGGCCACGGTGGGCGCGAGGTCGCGCATATCGCGCAATGTCAGTTCCGCGTGGACATATCCGGGCCGGACCGCCAGCCGTACTCCGGCGTGGCCGTGCGGGGTGCGGATATTGCGCAGGTAGTGGTTTTCGCCGTCGGCGGTGGTCTGCCGGGATTCCAGGCCGGGTGCGATATGGGCGGACAGGAACCAGTCCAGCCAGTCGCGGTCCAGCGGGGCCCGGTAGGGCAGGCGCAGGGCGAGGGTGCCGTTGGTCGCGGCGGCGCGATCGCCGGTGCGTTGCGCTTCGGTGCGCATGGTGCTCGGGCTGACCGCGAACACCTCACGCACGGTGTCGTTGAACTGCCGGATACTGGCGAAACCCGCGGCGAAGGCGATATCCGACATCGGCATGGCCGTGGTCTGGATCAGCAGTCGCGCGGTATGCGCTCGGTGTGCTCGGGCCAGGGCCAGCGGTCCGGCGCCGAGTTCGGTGGTGAGTACCCGGGTGAGCTGGCGCTGAGAGTAACCGAGCGCCGAGGCGAGCGCGGGTACGCCGCCGCGTTCCACCACACCGTCGCCGATGAGCCGCATGGCTCGGGCGGCGAGATCCGCCCGGGTGTTCCACAGGGGCGACCCGGGTGCGGCATCGGGCAGGCAGCGGCGGCAGGCGCGGTAGCCCGCCTGCTGGGCCGCGGCCGCGGTGGGCAGGAAGGTGACATTGGTGCGCTTCGGAGTGATCGCCGGGCAGGATGGCCGGCAATAGATCCCGGTGGTGCGCACGGCGGTGTAGAACTGCCCGTCGAAACGGGAGTCGCGGGCCGAGACCGCGCGATAGCAGCGTTCGAAATCCAGGGCCGTGATGCTCACCCCACCCACGATGTCAGCTCACGCGGCGCCGAGCTAGCGGAAAACAGACATCAGCACCGAATGTCGCGTGGCGGCCGTCTTATCGTGCCGCGCAGGTCAGGCGGCCGGTCGCGGAAATACGACGGCGGGGCCGGTCCACCCGGCCCCGCCGTATCCACGACACACTCAGCAGCAGCGTGCGCCCGGATTCCGTTCCGCGTCGGCGTACCGTTCGCGCCAGTACGCGCGTTCACTCGCGACCGGCCGGCCGGGGTGCACCCGGTGCATATGCGCCACATAGCGCCGGTAGTCCTGCCCGCCGACGACGGAATCCAGGTACCACAGCACCGCCCGCACGCCCCGGGCCAGCGCCGCCGGGACGCCGCGCAGGCCCGAGCGGCCCGGTGCCCCGGTCGGTAGGCGGGAACCCGGTCCGGCCACGACCCGCCCGGTCAACTCCGCACCTCCGCGTGCGCGGCGCCGGGCACCGCGACCTCACCCGCGGCGATCCGCTCGTCCCACTGCCGCTGCAGATCCTTCTCGGCCGAAGTGCTCAGGAAACCACTGGGCGCGAAGATCTTCGAGGGTTCCTCCGGGGATTCGGTGGTCGAGGTATCGCCGGACCTGATGGTCCGATAGCAGACCCGTGCCGCTGCCAGCACCACGATCAGCACCAGCACCGCGAACACGATGGAGAGCACACCCTGGATGAAGGTATTGCGGATCACCGCGTCCACATCACCGGGGGTTTTCGCCGTCAGGCACAGCTCGCCGGCATCCCGGGCGGCCCGGCAGATGCTGTTCTGCTTCCAGTAGCCCACCTTCGGGTCGGCGGAGAATATCTTCTGCCAGGACGCGGTCATGGTGACGACGAGATCGAACGCGAGCGCGATACCGGGGATCCAGGCCCATTTCGTCAGGCCCTTCTTCACCAGGATGGTCAGCACCACCGTCAGCGCGATCGCGGCCAGCAGCTGGTTGGCGATACCGAACAGCGGGAACAGGGCGTTGATACCACCCAGCGGATCGGTTACGCCCATCAGCAGGATCGAGCCCCAGGCCGCCACCACGACCGCCGAGCACAACCAGGCGCCCACCCGCCACGACGGATCGGCGAACTTACGCGCCGGACCCCGCAGGTTGCCGAGCGAATCGGAGAGCATGAACCGCGCCACACGGGTACCCGCGTCGATGGTGGTGAGGATGAACAGCGCCTCGAACATGATCGCGAAGTGGTACCAGAACGACTTCATCCCGGCGCCGCCCAGGAATCCGGAGAACACCTCGGAGATACCGATGGCCAGGGTGGGCGCGCCGCCGGTACGGGAGATGACCGATTCCTCGCCGACATCGGTCGCGGCCTGGCTCAGTTCGGCGCCGGTGGTCGGCGGGCCGGACAGTCCGAGACTGTTGGTGTAGGCGGCGGCGGTCTCCGCGGTGCCGCCGGTCGCACCGGCCGGCGCGTTCATGGCGAAGTACAGATGCTGATCGATGATCGAGGCGGTGATGATCGCCATCACCGCGACGAACGACTCCATCAGCATGCCGCCGTAGCCGATCATCTTGGCGTGCGATTCCTTCTCCAGCAGTTTCGGTGTCGTACCCGACGACACCAAGGCGTGGAAACCGGACAGCGCACCGCAGGCGATGGTGATGAACAGGAACGGGAACAGGCTGCCGGCGAAGGCCGGGCCGGTGCCGGACGTCGCGAACTCCGAGACCGCGGGCGCCTTCAGGACCGGCAGGGTCACCAGAATGCCGACCGCCAGCAGACCGATGGTGCCGATCTTCATGAACGTCGACAGATAGTCGCGCGGGGCCAGCAGCAGCCAGACCGGCAGCACCGAGGCCACGAAGCCGTAGCCGATCAGCATCCAGGAGATGGTGACCGGATGGAAGGTGAACCACCCGGCCCAGGTGTCGTTGTGCGATACCCAGCCGCCCGCGATGATCGCCAGGATCAGCAGTACGAAACCGATGGCCGAGATCTCGCCGACCGCGCCCGGCCGCAGATACCGCAGGTACACGCCCATGAAGAGGGCGATCGGAATGGTCATCGCGATGGAGAAGACACCCCAGGGACTGTGTGCCAGCGCGTTCACCACGACCAGCGCGAGGACCGCGAGCAGGATCATCATGATCACCAGCACGCCGATGATCGCGGCCACGCCGCCGATCACGCCGAGTTCGTCGCGGGCCATCTGTCCGAGGCTGCGCCCGCGCCGTTTCATCGACACCCACAGCACCAGGTAGTCCTGGACCGCGCCGGCGAACACGACACCGACGATGATCCAGATCGTGCCCGGCAGGTACCCCATCTGGGCGGCCAGCACCGGCCCGACCAGCGGGCCCGCACCCGCGATGGCCGCGAAATGGTGCCCGAACAGCACCCGCCGGTCCATCGGCATGAAGTCTTTGCCGTTGTCCAGGATCTCGGCCGGAGTCGCCAGGTCGTCGCGGGGCTTCACGACCTTGTATTCGATGAGCCGCGCGTAGAACCGGTACGCGATGATGTAGGTACACACCGCCGCGATCACGATCCAGACGGCGTTCACCGATTCACCACGCGCGATCGCGAGGATTGTCCAGGCCACGGCTCCGAGCACGCCGATGGCCGCGAAGATCGCTTTCTTCACGGGCGTGATCGGGGACCGGTCGACCACACCCACGGGTGGTAGGCCTGGGTCGGTCTTGAGGTATTCGATAGTCCCCATCGGGCAACTCCTGTACAGCGAGCGGACATGCCGGTCACATGAACGTAACCGATGGCCACTCGGCGCTGTAACGATTGCGCTGAACGGTCGCTGTGGCGCGCCGAGCGGGATGGCCTGCCGCTTCGGTCCGAGTGCGGACCTAGCTGGTATCTCGATTGGTATCATCGAGGTATGGCCTGGACGATGCGCTTACCCGACGACGAAGAGCAGGCGCTCAACGCGCAGGCCGATGCCGAGGGGCGTTCCAAACACGAGATAACCCGCGATGCGGTCCGTGCTTACCTGCTGCGGCATCGGCGATGGGATACGCCGCTGCTGACCGACGAGGAAACCTTCGACCTCGGTGGGCCTATAGGCAAGGACGAAATCCGCGATGCCATGAACCGGTCGGCGTGATAGTCGTCGCGGACACCTCCGGACTACTGGCTCTTTTCAATCGTTCCGACCCCGAGCATTTCGCGGCCCGCCGGGCCGCTGATTCCGCAGGGGCCGTCATCGTGAGCCCGTTCGCCCTCACGGAGGTGCACCATGTGGCGAGTATCCGTGCGGACCGCCGCGTCGCCGACGGGATCCTCCGGTTGGTGGCCGATCGCGTCGCGGCCAGGCGAATCGTGCTGCCCGAGGTCGACGCATCGGTGATCAGCCGGGCTGTCGAGGTCCGCGCGCGCTATTCGGCAATGAATCTCGATCTGGTCGATGCGATGTGTGTATGTCTCGCAGAGGCCTTCGATACCGATGCGGTGCTCACGCTCGACCGCCGCGACTTCCGGGCGCTGCGACCGCTGACCGGATACGCGGCGTTCCGGCTGTTGCCCGACGACCTCGCGTAGCCTTCCGCGCGCTCGAAGGCGGCTGCTCGGAACACCGGATACAGAGCAATTCCGGTCAACCGGATCCCGGTCCGGCGCGCTTACGGTGAAGTAATGCGCGAAACCTCCGAAGAAATGGCGGCACTGCAGACCCTGCTCGACACCTCGCTCGCGGGTGCCACGGGTCATCTCCGCTCGATCATCGCCACCGATCGCACCTTGACCGCCGAGCAGCTCACCTCGGTGCTCACCGGTATGTGCCTGCTCACCCTGTCCACCGTGACCGCCAAGGGCGAGCCGCGGGTGAGCGGAGTCGACGGGCATTTCCTGCACGGCCGGTGGTACTTCGGTACCGCGCGCAGCGCCGCCAAGGCCCGGCATCTGGCGGCCCGTCCGGCCGCCAGTGTCGCGCATATGCGCGGCGAGGGATTGGGTGTGTTCACGCACGGCACCGCCGAAACCTTGAACCCGGCGAGCGGCGAACCGGATGCCGAGTGGCCGGAACTGCTCGCCTACTTCCGGGATTTCTACGGTGACGACGCGTTCGACTGGGACAACGATGTGGTGTTCTTCCGCCTGCGTCCGCACTGGACGACCGTCTACGCCCCCGATTTCGCCGAGCTCATCGCACAGTGATCGCGTCACCCGGCCGATCGGTGCCGGCCGGGTGACGCGGTAGCCGCCGGGGCGCCGGTGTCAGGAGTGCGGGCCCGGTGCGCTCGGCCGCGGCGTGGTGGACCGCCGGGCGACCGCCTCGGCCACCTCGTCGAGCGCGGTGCGGATCATCGTGCCGTAGGCGTCGTCGGCGAGGGCGTCCAGCCGTTCCCGTGCCGCGGCGAGCCGTTCGGTGGCGGCGTCCCACGATCCCAGGCGCCGATAGTTGTCGGCCAGGTTCAGGTGCAGCGACGGGTAGAACCCCGTGACTCGCAGGTTCGCGTGATGCCGCTGCGCGCGATCGTCGGTGAGGGCATCGGCCGCGTCGAGCGCGCGGATATCCCAGGCCAGTGCCTGGGCGGGATCGTCGTACAGATCGGCCAGGTAGTGCGCGAGGGTGCAGCGGTGCAGGGGGTCGCCGGTGACGCCGATACCGCGCCAGATCTCGAGGAGACGTTCGCGGGCGGTGGTGGTGTCCCCGGACCGGCCGAGCGTGACGGCCGCGGTGATCGCGTTCATGGTGGTGTCGGGGGAGAGCTCTTCGGTGGAGGTCATCTGCGGGATCCGTTCTCGTCGTCGACTACTGCGGGGTCGGCCGGCATGGCCAGGGTGGTGAGGTCGCCGTTGTCCGCGGACCGGACGACCACGGGGTCGGTGCGACCGCCGATATCCAGGCGGACTTCGGGTCCGATGGCGGTGGCGACGGCCGGGTGCAGGATGGTGAAGCCGAAGACGAGCGCGCTGTCCGGGCCGGTGACCCGTGCGGGCAGTTCGGTCGCCGGTTCGCCTCCGGTGCCCGCGACGGTGAGGACGCCCGTCGCGACCTCGACGCGCAGATACCGGTCCCGCTGCTGCTCCAGCGCGCGCATCAGGTCGTGTTTGGCGACCACGGCATGGGTGGGCGCCGCGGGTAGCGCGGCCAGCAGCCCGCGGTGGTCGGGGAACGGTTCGGCCAGGGTCCGGCAGGTGCGTACGGCACCGTCGGCGGCCCGGAACCGGACGCTGTGTTCGCCGGCTTCGATATCGATCGAATGGGCGCTCCGGATCTCCGGCAGCGCCGCGCTCAGGTCGGCACCGTCGACCGTCGCGGCCCACTCGGCAGGCCCGGGCTGTTCGGGAACCAGTGTGCGGGTGGACAGCCGGTAGCGGTCGGTGGCGGTGAGCGTGAGCGATTCGGGTGTCGCCTCGACCCGTACGCCGGCCAGCACCGGCAGTTCGGGATCGGTGCCGGTAGCGGCGAGTATCTGCTCGACCGCCGCCGCCAGCACCGGGCCGCGGACGGTCGCCACCCACCAGCCGGAAGGCTCGCCGAGAGCGGCCTTGACCACTTCGGCGGCCCGCCGGGCCCGCTGGGTGCGCTGGAGCAGGCCCGCGACATGATCGTCGATGAGCCCGGCCGCGGTATGCGGGTCGGCCGCGAGCACGCGGGCGATATCGTCGAGCGGCATATCGATGGCGCGCAGGCGCCGGATCGTCACCGCGCGCTCGAGCTGGGCGGGAGCGTAGTAGCGGTAGCCGGTGGCCGCGTCGACCCCGGCCGGTGACAGCAGGCCGGAGTCGTCGTAGAAGCGCAGCGCACTGGCCGTGATACCGCACGAGCGGGCGAACGCGCCGATGGTGATCAGGTCGGTTTCGGGCACGCGCCCATCATCGGGCTTCGAGCGACCTGAAGGTCAAGGCCGCTCGTCGTTCGCGGCATATATGAGGTGGTCGAGGCACTGGCTCGGGAAAGGCGCCGCGGCAGGGCTCGACACCGCCGCGGCCACCGGGATCAGCGAACCATGGGTGGGGCCCGATCCGGCGCAGCGACGCGGTTCACTGCCCCCGATAGGTTCCGAAGCTCCAGTAGTTGCCCTCCGGGTCGGCGACAGTGAACCCGCGCGACCCGTAGTCCTCGTCCTTCAGCCCGGCGACGGTTTCCGCGCCGGCCGCGGTGGCTCGCTCGTACAGCGCGTCCGGGTCGGCGCACACCACATAGATCGATTCGGTACCCGGCGTACGCCGCTCCGGCAGTCCACCGCCCTTGTTCGCGGTGCCGAACATGATCCCGCCGCCCTCCGGCCAGCGCATTTCGGCGTGTTCGATGATCGACGGGTCGCTTTCGCGGGCGTACATCGCCGTCAGTTCGAAGCCGAACGCCCGGACCAGGAAGTCCGCGGTGCCGCGGGCGTCGGTGAAGGCCAGGCACGGCCAGACGGCCGGCGCGGGGGTGGTGGTCGTGGTGGTGTTCTCTGTTGCGGTCATGGTTTCAGCCTGGTCCGTCGGCCATCTCCGGGTCTTGGACGGATGGAATCTCCTCGGCCAGCCATTGCGTCGGGCTGCAGCCGGCCAGCCGGGCGAACTCCCGGTTGAGATGCGGCTGGTCGTAGTACCCGCACGCGGCGGCGATCTGGGCGATCGAGACGAACGACGGGGTGTGCAGCAGCATCTGTTTCGCCCGTTCGAACCGCGCCACCCGCCCCGCGACCTTCGGGCTCGACCCGAATTCGGCGGTGAACCGTTTGGTGAGGTACTGACGGCTCCACCCGATCCGTTCGGCGAGCGGTTCGACGCCCATCGTCCCGTGTGACCCCGTCACCGCCCGCCACGCCCAGCTCAATTCCGGTCCCACCGCCCGCTCGGGCACCAGCAGCCGGGTGAGCACCCGGTCGCACGCCGCGAACCGCAGTGGCCAGTCCGGCTGCTCCTGGAGTTCCTCCCACAGTTGCCGTCCCGGCGCGCCGATGAGGTCGGCGAACTCGATCGAGGTACTCCACAACTCCGCCGCGGGCAGCCCGAACAGGGCCCGGCTGCCCAGCGGAGTGAGCTCGATGGCGACTCCTTCCTGGGTGCCGTCGTGCGCGATCATCGCCGGGCTGTCCTGGAGTCCGCCGAGCACACAGCGGTAGTCGTCCGGCGATTGCCGGGCGTCGGTCTGGCTGATCACATCGATAGAGGGCCCGATGGCGACGATGAACGTCATATGCCGGGAGGGCAGCCCGCGATGCAGACCTGCCTCGTACCCGGTCATGCGGTAGCCGATGTACCGGTCGATGAAGGCGGCCAGTGCGGGTGCCGGGCGGGCCGTCACCACCTGTGAGGTCGGCTCCATGCGTGCCACGCTACGCCGACACGTTCGTCCGCGGATCCGAGTTTGTTCGGTAGGTATCCATGCACCGGCCCGGGAACGCGATGAGCGGCGGCACCGGCTGCCGGCTGTTCGTTCGTCCGATCCGTGTACCTCCCAGGAGCGGAGCAGATGTTGACACGATGAGAGAAAAATGTTTCATTACTCTCACGGTGGGTTCCGGTGCCGGAACCCTGTCGAGGGGATCGCGGAATGAAGAATCCGACGCGCACCGCATATCGGCCGGCGCACGCATCACTCCTCCGGAGATACCTCCCCGACCGCCGCTTCCGGCTCGCCCTGCCCCGGGCGGTCACCCTCCAGATCCTGCATCCCGCCATCGCGGCGTCGTTCACCGAACATGTGCACACCGGCCTGTGGGCGCACAAACAGCGCACCGTCGACCGGATGATCGGACTGGCCTGTCACGAGCACCCCGACCCCGCCCGCGTCATCCGCTACGCCCACGAACACGTCAAAGGCCGCGACCACGCGGGCCGCCGCTACCACGCCCTGACTCCGGAGCTCTTCCACTTCCAGCACGCCACCTACGTCGACACCCTCGTCACCGCCGTCGACACCTATGTCCGCCCCCTCACCCCCGACGCCCGCGAACGTCTCTACCAGGAATGCTGCGACTGGTACCGGGCCTACGGCATCTCCACCCGGCCGCTGCCCGGCAGCTGGCCCGAGTTCACCGAATACTTCACCCGCACCCTCGCCACCGAACTCCACCGCACCGCAGCCGCCGACCGCCTGGCCGCGCAATCGCTGAACCCGCCGTGGTGGGCCCTCGGTTTCGTCCCCGGTTTCGCCGTCCGCGCCGTCCAGCACGAACGCGCCGTCGAACTGTTCGAGATCACCGAGCAGCCGGGGGACCGCATGAAGTTCGCCGTCTTCGCCGCCGGCCTGCGCACGGGCGCCCGCGCGCACGGTACGGCCGACCGCCGACCCACCCGGCCACCCGCGTAGACTGCTGTCCTCGTGAGTCTCACCCTCGGAATCGTCGGCCTGCCCAACGTCGGAAAATCGACGCTGTTCAACGCGCTGACCCGCAACGACGTGCTCGCCGCGAACTATCCCTTCGCGACCATCGAGCCCAACGTCGGCGTGGTTCCGCTGCCCGACCCCCGGCTGGACAAGCTCGCCGAGATCTTCGAATCCGCCCGCATCGTCCCCGCCACGGTCTCCTTCGTGGATATCGCCGGTATCGTGAAGGGTGCCTCCGAGGGTGCCGGCCTGGGCAATAAATTCCTCGCCAACATCCGTGAAGCCGACGCCATCTGCCAGGTCGTCCGCGTTTTCGCCGACGACGATGTGGTGCATGTGGACGGCCAGGTGAACCCGGCCTCCGATATCGAGGTCATCGAAACCGAACTGATCCTCGCCGACCTGCAGACTCTCGAAAAGGCGGTCGTCCGCCTGGAGAAGGAAGCCAAGGTCAAGAAGGACCGCAAACCCTACGCCGACGCCGCCAAACAGGCGCAGGAGATCCTCAACGGCGGACGCACCCTCTTCTCCGCGGCGAAGGAGATCGACGGGGAACTGCTCAAAGAGCTGTCGCTGCTGACCACCAAACCCTTCCTGTACGTCTTCAACGCGGACGAATCGGTACTCGGCGACGAGGCCAAGGTCGCCGAACTGAAAGCCTCGGTGGCTCCGGCGGATTCGGTGTTCCTGGACGCCAAGGTCGAATCCGAACTGCTCGAGCTCGACGAGGAATCCGCGATGGAACTGCTGGAGTCCATCGGCCAGGCCGAACCCGGCCTGCACGCCCTGGCCCGTGCCGGTTTCCACACCCTCGGCCTGCAGACCTACCTCACCGCCGGCCCGAAAGAGGCCCGGGCCTGGACGATTCACCAGGGTGATACCGCGCCGAAGGCGGCGGGGGTCATCCACACCGATTTCGAGCGCGGGTTCATCAAGGCCGAAGTGGTCGCCTTCGACGATCTGGTCGAGACGGGATCGATGGCCGCGGCGAAGGCGGCGGGCAAGGTCCGGATGGAGGGCAAGGACTACGTTATGCATGATGGCGACGTGGTCGAGTTCCGTAGCGGAGTAGCCTCACCGTCGAAGAACAAGTAGCAGCTCAGCGCCGGTTGCCGCGCTGCAGAGATCCAGAGCCTCTGTCCCGTTGGGCAGAGGCTCGGTTCCTTGTCAGGGGCTGGTGCGGTCGGCGCCGGCCGCGCGATAAGCGGCGTAACAGGACGCCGCAAAGGTGCCAGATAGATCGGGCACAGTCAATGTCGGTGGCGGTGTGTTAGATGGCCGCTATGAACGAAGGGCTTCGCCGCCTCCCCGATATTCCGATACTTTGTAACCGCTGCCGGGCGATGGAAATGCTCGATGCTGTTCTCAGTCCGGAGTGGGAGGTCCGCTACTACTCGTTCAACAGGGGCTGGGGCGACAGCGAAGAGATGGCGTCGATGTTTATCGGATCCGGTGAAGACTGGTTCATCGTATTCTCTGCTGCGGGTGTCTACGTCCGTGGGTTCGACCATGAAAAACTCAGTGGCCCAGGGGTAATCGATGCTGCGCCTGTGGCCTTCGGCACCTACGCCGTCGAGCCTACGGTCGCCGATCACGATGGTTCGACCCTTGCCACCGTGTGCTTCTGGCGGGAACCTCACGACACCAACTGGGGCGTGTCTACCGCGGAGAATGGTTTGGGCGAGAGGCCGTCGGTCATATGCTGCGCCGCGGCGGTGGTCGGCAACGCGGTGAGGACCAGGCCGGGCAAGTCGAGGAACAGAGGCGACCGGAATTCACGAGCACGGTCCAAACTTGCGCGGAGCAGCGTTGTCGATATGGCGGACGGTGTGCCCGGTGCTCAGAAATCGAAGGGCACACACCGGATTTAGTTCCCGCAGTTGGCTGATCACCATCCTTGCAGTAGTTGCCCTATAACCGTGGTCGTTCGGCAACTGCAAGGGCTAGGCGTTCCACCGCCAGCGCGGGTAACCAGTCTCTCGGCTTCACCGAGTCCGGCTTGACGGGTCCTCACGCCGCTCGAAGGTGGACCGCCAGCGGGTCCGCCCTACTGCCCCGATTGCTCGAACAACGCCTGAAAAGCGACATCGTCGGAGAAGGTATTTTCCGTGAAGTAGCTGGTGTGGGAGAAGGCCGCCTTCGGAAAGATCTTGAATACCGGCTCGGCTTTAGTCGGCTGGCCTTCGGTGTAGTCGTAACTCCCGCACTGTGATTTACGCCGTCTTGGCCGCGTTATCCCGCTGGAGCAGGGCTGGGAGGTCGCCTGGCGCGGATACCCACGGAACCAGTTCGAGCGCGGACAGGACCAGATCGTCGAGCGAGGGGATGTCTATGCCCAGCTCGGACATGCGGCGCACGACGCTCTCAAGCGACCGCCCCAAACGGTTGGCGATATCGCAGAGGTGCGCCAGGCAAACAGGTTCGCTCTCGTCCAGCCGGACGTGCCCGATGTAGCGGTCCGGACCTTGCCCGAGCATCACGAGGTCATCGCGATCGACCTCCTCGCCCAGGTCGACGCCTTCTGGCACCCGCAGACCGTAGGCTGTCAATCGGTCGACAACCGCGGGAATGGATCGCCCTACCCGATGTGAGATCAGCAAGACCTCACGGACGGTGACGGCGCCGCGGTTTGTGTCGTAGAACCAGCTCCCGAAATTGAGCTCTTCGGAATCGAAGTCGTCGTGTATCAGGATGATGCGTTCGTCCAGGTCATCGAATCGTCCGTGCCTCGGTACCTCGAATCCATACTCGTTCAGGCGCGTGCCCACTCTGATGAGGGAGGGTAATCGGTCCTTCTCGGCGAACTCGGAAAGAATGCCGAGAGAGATCGGGTCCTCGATCCGCAGCCAGCCGCCCTCCACGCTGTCGGCCAGGATTTCGAGATCGGCACTCGCCCAATCGCCGGGAATCGGAGGTCCGATCCGGTAGCCGTATTCGGCCAGCCGATCGGCTACCTCCGACGGGGTGATGTTCAGGTTCTGGGCAACACTCAAGATGTGTCCGGGCGGAACGGCTTCCCGGACGTCGAGCCATGGCCCCCTGGTGTCGTCGCCCTCACTGAGCAATTCGGCGTCGTACGCGGTGATCGCATCGACGACGGTCCCTGCAGCGAGCTGGAATCCGTAATCGCGCAGTCTTGCGACTACCTCGGCGGAGGCGATACTCATCTCCCGTGCAGCCGCTGAAACGAAGCCTGGCTGAATCGGGTCGGCGACGGTGAGCCATGGGGGGTTACCGTCCAGAAACCGGCTGAGGAGGATCAAGTCGCCTGGCCCGGCGTCGTCCGGAATGTCGGTGGGCGCTGTCACTCCGTACTTCTGGAGGCGATCGATGACCGATGGGATCGTCAGACCGGTATCAAGGGACGACTTGACCATCCGGCCGGGAGAAGCCGGAATGTCATCACTCGAATAACTTGCGTAGGAGGTTGCGACGGGTTCGAGGAGTATCTCGTCCTGCTCGTCGATTCGACTGGGCAGGCTGCTCGGTGTGCTCAGATGGTACCCATATCTCGCCAGGCGTTCCGCGGCGTGTGCCAGGTCGATACCCAGTTCCTTGATCGCATTCAACAAGTGGCCGAGCGACACCGGCTCCGCGATCGGCAACCAGCCGCCTCTGGTTCCCCGCTTCAGTTTCAGCAGCTCGATGTCCTGACGCAAGACTTCGGAGTGTGCCGCGGAGGGAGCCGTGTCGACGATCCGCTGCGCTGAGGCGGCGTCGAGTACCCGCAATGCGACAGCTCGTTCAGCGATGCGCGCGAGCTCCAGTCCCGAAACCTGCGAAATCCGCAAATAACGCCCCGGCTGTGTGAGGCTCGCCAGCGAGCTCCAGCGCGGGTTCTCGCGTTCTGTGATGATCAGAGCGTCGGACGGCCGACCCGGCATGGTCGTGGGTGCGGTGGAAAGTCCTGGAAATGCGGTGGACAGTAGCCGCCATGCGGATCCGGTTCGGTGTGCCAGCGCCCGCCACAAGAAGATGTGATCCGGCACCCTTCCATGTATCGTCTTTGGCTCGTAGCCGACTGTACGCTTGATCTCCCACCAGTTCCGGACGGTCAGGTTTAGCAAGTCGACGTCCGGTGGCCAGCTTCCGGTGATCAGGGTATTGAGTTTCCGGTTGCCGATCGCCAAGGCGCTACGCGCGTCGGCAGCGGCGTCGGTGAGGATATCTGCAACCCGGGGACTGATCGCCGAAATACTGTAGATCCATGGATGATTCAAGAAAGCAGGCGGATTCTCCACGAGCTCCCGAGCCGCCTGCGTCAGCAGATCCGCTACCCGTTCGGCGACATCCTGAACAATCATGGTCCGATCAACCGACAGCTGGATCTGCCCGTCGCCGGTGAGGTTGACGATGGCTCCCGCAGGCACGATCGATCCCTCGATGCTGGCGAGGACTCCGGTGTGCTGCGCCGTGCCCACATTGATGCCGTCGACCAGGAGACCTCCACCTCGTTCACACCACACTACTTGCCCGGTCGGTTGCGGCGTGCAGTGAAACAGACCACCGTGCGCGCTGACGCCATCGCTGACGCGTGAGCCGTGCTCGCCCGCGTTCAATTGGTTTGGTAGCCAAACTTGTTCGTCGCTCTGATCCCCATCTTCGTGGATCGCGGCGGTCCGGAACTCGGCGATGCCGAGGAGCCGCCGCAGTGCGGTGACGGCTGACATGGTCCGGGCATCGGAGCGTAGATATAGACGCACCCTGGTCCCCGGACCTGCATACGGGGGATCGATCTGCTTGATGCGGAAGAGATGCCCGGGCCCCACGATCGTCACCTCGAGCCACTGACCGGCCAGACCCCCGGAACGCGGCAACCTGCTCGTCGTCACCTGGATCTCGTCGGCGAGCATGAAGTAGCTGAGCACACCGATGCCGAACCTGCTGTTCGGGAACATCTGCAGTCCGACGCGTGCCCACTCGGCGCGCTCCTCCACATACTCGGACATGCCGGTGAAGCTGGTGCCCGCGCGGGAGAACGCGCCCATGATCTCGGGCTCGCCCATGCCGACGCCGTTGTCGTGGCAGTCGATGTACATCCGGCCGTCACCGTCGATCCGCTGCTCGATACGGATCTCGCCTTCGAAAGTGGAGCGCTGCCCGGTTTGCCGCGCGCAGTACTCTTCGCGGGCGCGCCGGTACCGGCAGGCGTCCAGCGCGTTCTGATACATCTCGCGGATCGCCAGGTCCGGCGAACCGTACAGCTGGTTTCCCATCAGGAGTTCTTGGATCCGCCGCTCGTCGACGGTGAAGCGGGCATTCCAATCCTGGAACTTCGCCTGGCCATCGGGGTCCACGGCGGGCGTTACCTTGATCGCGGACGCATAGGAGGGGAGACCGCGCAGCAGGTCGAGAGACGGGTCCGCGCTGTCGACGAGGAACCGGTGGATCGCCTTCAACCGTGTGTCGATGGTGCCGACGTGTGAGCGGACCGCGTGCAGTGCGGCCGGATGGTCGCAGTCGGCATCGAGTTGGCAGCCACCAGGTTTGCGGCCGGAGCCAGCGAGTTTCCACCGGGCGTGACACAGCGTCGCGCGCAGCTCATCCAGGTCCACCGGCTGCGGAATACCGAGGTGGTCGACGACGACCTGGGAGAGCTGCGTGATGTCCAACGCCAGAGTTCGCGCCGTCACCAGCAACAACCCCACCATTCGTTCGCGCAGCGGCTGCGTTCCACGAGGGCCGGCAAGTCCGAGATAGGAATGCGGTTTGAGCCGCATACCGCCCTCGCTAGTCAATCGGTCGATGTCGAGGGACAGGCAACCGATCAGCGCCGTGAGACGTTCCGGCTCCAGGATCTCCGCGAGATCACTTTGCAGCTTCGGCAATTCGAACAGCAGCTCACGGATCTCGTTAAACTCGATCGGTTTACGTTCGGCTATCCAGCGATGCAGCAGCCACCAGTCGATCTCGTGCCGGGCGGATCTGCGGTCGGGCAAGGCCGCCTGCCGAGCGCGGCGCACCAGCCACTGATAGTCGAGCAGGAAGCCCTCGAAGTCGTTGTGGCGGTGCGTGCTCGAATCCGAGGGGCTTTCCGCAGGCAAGATCGAAGCGGCGAGCCTGGCCGTCGCTCGGCCGCGTTGCACCTGATGGAGAAGCGGTGTGAGCACCAGTAGGACGGCCTCGCCATGGCTGAGTTGCTCGGTGTTCTCGCCCTGCGTCCACGAGGCCAGGCACTCGACGGCCAGGGTATAGCGGTGCAGGTAGCGCTCGTCCCGCCACGGATCATCGATCGTGGTCTCGGCCCGTGCGTAGAGCGTCGCGAGGGCCCGCGCCAGTTCCGCGGTTCTGACTTTGAGGTCCTCGGTCCAATGGTCGGCGGGTATGTGAGACCAAATCTGGTGGTGGGTAACCAGATTTGCCCATTCCCGCGCATATCGGCCGGTATTGTCGTCGGGTCGGTCGGCGGTCTGGCGCGCCGCCGAATGCAGCTTCGTCCAGTGCGCTCGATCCACGCTTCGACTCGACCAGGCGAGATAGGTTTCGATCATCGGCCAGATGTCGTCGAAATCGTCCGGAACACGACGGTTGAACCAGTCACTGGCGGTCTGTTTCGGGATGTGCTTGCGGGCCCGCTCCCGGCTGCGGCTGTGTCCACGCAGGGCCGCGGTCTCCAAGTCCTGGAGTTCGGCGAACCACCGGCTGCGATCACCTATGTCTCCCATGGTGCAAACCCCCTGTCGGACAAACCCCTCGGACAAGCTCGGACACGAACCTCACCGGCAGCGTAGCGGGTCGTACTGTCCGGGTGTCCGAGATGGCTGGCAGCACAACCGTTACCGGCTCTATCACTGAGCCCACGACCGAGGCGGCAAGCGGCTCGGCCTCGAACGAAGGTGGTTGCGATGACTTCATTTCTGGCTCTACTCCATGGCGTCCCGCGTCTCGCCCTGGTGACGGTGGCGCTGGTGCCGCTGCTGATCATCGTGCTGGCGAGCGTTCCGGCATTGCTGGTGCTGCCCTTCCTGCCGGACGGCACGGATCGGAGCCTGCGACTGATCTGCACGCTCATTACATGGTTGCGGGTGACGCTTGAGGGCAGCGCTAGCGCGGCGCGCGGTTAGCGCCGTGGACCGGCGTGGCTCAGTTGGTCACCTTGCGGGCGAATCTCGTGATCTCGACGACGATCTGGTCGGGGTGGCCGTCGTTCTGGACCGGTGCGCCTAGGACAGTGTCGATGTGGGTGTAGCCAGGGGGGCCATGACGCGCTCGATGCTGAGGTCGCTCCAGAGCCCCGAGGAGGCCGGGCCGGACCAGCTCGCCCCGCAAGCCAGGCCAGGGACAGCTCCACCCATTCTGAAATCGGCATGAGCGCGTGCTTGAGCCCGCTAGAGCTAGGTGCATGGCGCTGGTGGCGGGAGGTAGGCCTGCAGCAGTGGGGCCGCGGGTGTTGGCGAAGACGCTATTTGGCTTCGGAACGTGAGCAGAGGGGTGAACAGTGCGTTTGACGTGCAGGTATTCGATCGGACCCCGGTCGAGTTCAGGTTCAACGTGTAGTCGCGTTTCGGTTCGACCTCAGGGCCTCCTCGCACAGGCGCCCGAACGTTCGGATATCGGGGTTCGCAGTTGCTGGTTCGGGCGTGTCGCTGCCGGACCATGCTCCCGCTCTGTGTGGCCGCCTCGAATGCGTGCTGCGGTCGTTCGGACGCAAGCGGGCGTTCGGAGCATGCCGCGGAATGCCGAGGTGAATCTCGCGGAGCTCGGGAAATGCAGCGAGTGAGAGGGCGGTGGCTCCGGTCGGTACTTCGGTTCTCACGCTCGAGCTGGAGACCCCGGTATGGCTGCGGCTGGAGTGGCCACGTGACCCTGTCCGATATATAATCAGACATATAAGAGACGGGAGGGGTATTCATGGCAGTCACAAGCGTCGACCTGGATCCACAGCTCATCGAGCGTGCCCGAGCGCTTACGGGCGAGCGGTCGAATCGAGCCGTCCTCGACCTCGCGTTGCGCCGACTCATCGCTTCGAAGCAGAAAGGTGCGATGATCGACGGTATCGCCGGACTGACCGACCTCGACCACGAGCTCGGCGCGCCGGTGGTCGCTCCGGGCGATTCCCGGCCCTCGTGACCGACTACCTGGTAGACAACTCGGTCTGGGCGAGGCTGGCCACTGGGGACCCGGGTATCACCGCGCGCCTGCGGCGTATCGAGCGAGCGCCGGCCGACCTGTTCGTTACCTGTCCGCCACAGGTGCTCGAGTTCTGCCACAGCGCCCGGACGCCCGACGAGCACGCGAACTACCGAGAGCAGATCTCCCTCGGGTTCCCGCTCGAGCACGCACCCGACGAATCGCTTGTACTCGATATCCAGGCAGCACTGTGGAACGCCGGGCTCGTCCGTGCGGCCGGCTCACACGACATCCTCATCGCCGGCTACGCCATCGTGAACGATGCGACCGTGCTTGCCGCGGACCACGACTTCGAACACATCGCGCGGGTGTCCGAACTACAGTGCGAATACATCGAACCTTCGCCGTGATGTTGGTTCGTGGCAGAACGCGGTCGAGTCCGGGTTCAACGTGTAAGTCGGGAATCGCTCCGCGGGTAGCCGGCCGGTACACGACAGGCTCGGCGAGTATCTGTGCGCGCTGTCCCACCGACTGAGCGATGTCGACCGATCGGCTGGGAGGATCCGATGAGCGTCGCGTAGCTCGGTGGCTCATGGCGCCTCGGTTCCCCCGTTCGTGAACCGGCCCTCGGCCGCCGCACTGATCGGTGTGAAGAAGTTGATCAGGTTGCCGTCCGGATCCCGGACGAGGAGCGAACGGTTGCCCCACGGCATATCGGTCGGTTCGTTGACGAAGACGTCGACGACATCTCGGAGTGCCTGGTAGGTCGCGTCTACGTCGTCGACCAGGAAATCCAGGGCGACGCTGCGGTTGGCACGAGCCTCGGCGACCTCGTTCCCGAGCAACCGGGCAGTCGCGGAGCCGGCGATCGCGAGTGTGCCGGTCGGGGTGCGTATTTCGGCGAACATCGGGTGAAGGCGCGCGGCGCTGATCCCGGTGGCCCTTTCGTAGAACGTGACCAGCGTGTCCAGGTCGTCGGTGAAAATCCGGGTGGCTGCCAGTCGCATCGCTGTTTCTCCTCGTTGTGTGAGTGCTCGGTGTTCGTATGGCTCATGGACCTGGCCTACGGAGAGACCGTATGCGGTATACCGGGCGTGATCTGCCCGGTATACCGGGGATGATCGATGTCATGGCCGATCCGACCGCGCGAGCGTTGCAGTTGCTGGAGTTACTGCAGTCCGCGCATATGCGCACCGTTGCCGAGCTGGCGGAACGCCTGGGTGTCGATGAACGGACGGTTCGCCGGGACGTAGCGCGACTGAGCGGGTCGGGAGTGCACATCGAGTCCGTGCGAGGCAGGTATGGCGGCTACCGGCTTGCGCCCGGCCGGCGCGTCCTTCCGATCATGTTCAGTAGTGCGGAAGTGGTGGCGGTCTTTCTCGGGCTCGCACATGCGCAGGCGATGCCGGGTGAGCCGGAGATCGCTGTGCAGACGGCGTTGTCCAAGGTCAGACGAGCGATGCGGCCGGAAGATGCGCAGCAGGTCGATACCGTATTCGAGGTGATGGGGCGCGGCTCACAGCACGGAGTCGTTGATCCCGATCCGGCCGTGATGCTCGCCCTGGCCGAAGCGGTGAGCCTTCGACGGGTCGTCGACCTGCGTTATCGCGACGGCGAGGGGATCCCGTCGCGGCGCAGGGTCCTTCCCTACGATTTGGTTGCGCATACGGGCCGGTGGTATCTCGTGGCGCTCGACTCGGAGAAGACGGAGGAGCGTACGTTCCGTGTCGACCGGATTCGCGCAACCCGCCTGCTCCCGGAAACCTTCGATGCGCCCCGGCGTCCCGACGCGGCGAACCGGCTCGTCGAGCACTTCGCCGACGCGAACTACCGGTGGCGGATCGTGCTTCGTATTCGAGCGACCGAAAACAGTATCCGGGCACATCTGCCGCGCAGCGTCGCTCGGCTCGAGCGTCTGGATCATGCGGTGGACAGCGCGGGCTGCTCCGGCCCGCCCTGGTATCGAGCCGAGATCCGTGCCGAGAGTCTCGACTGGATCCCTGCCGTTATCGCGGCACTGGACTGCGAGGTGCTGATCGATTGCCCGGACGAGCTCCGCGACCGGGTGCGGGCCGCAGCTACGCGGATGCTCCATGCGGCATCCGGTGAAGAACACCGGTAGGCCCGGGCACCGAGCCCACCGGGGTGCGCCACATTCGCCAGCGGCGTCGGCAGTCGGATATGAGGGCCTGTCGGCAGAATCAGGCCAGGAAAAGCCTGGAGTTGCCATCAGGTGCTTCGTCGGCGGCCGCGTCCTCGTAGAACCCGACGTGGAACCGCACGTCGGCATTGCGCGGTGGTCTGGTTCCACTGTGGCCGGATCCGCCTGCGTCCTGTACCCGGCGAGGGCCGACTGCGCAGCCCGCGCGCGCAGCGGTATCGGCCGGATGTTTCGGTCCATTCAGGGATCAGGTCGTGGTTGCCGGAGGGGCAGTGGGGGGAGCCTGCGGTCGGTCAGTGTGCAGAACGAAGAACAGGAAGCACAGGAATCTGTTGTGGGCACTATCGCCGAGCACCTCGGGGAGCAGATCACGAGCGGCGGGCAGGGCCGGCGGTTCGCTGATGACACCGATGCGGAAGCCGGCCGCGGTGAAAGCGTCGGTCATCGCATGCAATGGCCGGTCCCAGAAACTCAGCCGGGCAGTCTGTCCGCCCATGGTCCATTCGTCTATCCGGTTGCGGGTCTGGAAATAGTCGGTCGTGTCCCCGGCCGAGCGCTGTCCCAGGAAATTGGCGAAAGGATGCTCGACGGAGACGATGAGCCGACCGTCGGGTCTCAGCACGCGTCGCAGCTCGGCCAGCGCCGGTCGCCAGTCCTGTAGGTAGTGCAGGACCAGAGAGGCGATAACGTCGTCGAACGTATCGTCGGGAAAAGGTAGCGGGTCGGCCAGGTCGGCGAGCCGCAGGTCGGCATCGACGCCGAGGCGCCGTCGCGCGTGCTCCAGCATCCGGACGCTCGAGTCGATTCCGGTCGGGACGGCGCCACGATCACGCAGTGCGGCGAACAGCAGACCCGGGCCGCAACCGACGTCGAGGATCCGCTTTCCCGCCACGTCTCCGGCGAGGTCGAGGATTGCGGGCCGGTTGTAGTACGCGTGCAGGACACCGGTCTCGTTCTCGGCCGTGTAGCCCTCGGCGATGCTGTCATAGCCGCTCGCCCGGGCCGGATCAGGTGGAAGCGCATGGCCTTCGGAAGGCGGATTCATGCACTTCATCCTGGCACGTCACACCGAAACGCATTGTGAAGCTGTGTCACTCGGCCCTCAGTCGAACACCACACTGCGGATTCGGCCGGTGTATCGGGCCGCTCTCTCCATGGCGTCGCCGGCAGCATCCAGCTCGATCAGCGCCTCCGCCAGCACTTCCCGTGCGCCGGCGACGCAGTAGCCGGGAGTGGTCAGTGCCCCGGCGCCGACGGTGTCGATGATCAGACCCGATTCGGGTAGGGCCGCGTACCCATCGGACAGTTCGGAGACTGCGCGACGCAGCTCGTTCAATTGCGCCGGCAACTGGCTGCGTTGATTTTCGAGCTCGATCGGATTCGTCACCATGCGGTCCAGTCTGCACCGGCTGTTCGGATGTCGATTGTGTCGAGTGGATATCTCCCGTCCGACCGGGGCCGGTGTCCACGATCGCGGAGCCACCCTCGGCCGACTCGACACGCCAACTTCCACTTTCCGGCGTTTCCCGGCCCCGGCACGCCGTCCCGCTCGACGCGTTATGTGACACCTACGGCCGGCGAAGTGGTCGGTGGCCCGGCCGACGTTCCGGAGTCCGGCACCCCCATGTAGTCGGGCAGTTCGACGCCGTTGATCGCGCGCTCGACCAGCTCGGCGAACCATTCTCCGGTGAAATCGGGGCCCGGTTCGGCATCCGGCCCGGGGATGTCGCGGCTGCGAGCGTTCAATCGGCCGATCTCCTGGTTGGCCTCGACGAACGAGCGCATCCGCCGCTCGTAACCGGCGAAGCCCACCGCCGGATCCCAATCTGCGGCGGCCAGCTCACCGGCCAGCAGGTAGGCGCCGACCAGAGCCAGCCCGGTGCCCTGCCCGGACATCGGCGACGAGCTGAACGCCGCGTCCCCGAGCAACCCCACCCGGCCGCTCGACCAGCGGTCCATGACCACCTGGGCGACCTGGTCCAGATAGAAGTCCGGGGTGTCGTCCAGATGCGCGAGGATGCGCGGTGTCAACCAGCCCAGGCCGGCCATCCGCTCGCGCAGCAGCCGTTTCTGGGCCGCGATATCGCGGTGGTCGACGTCGAGGTCGGCCGCGGGGAAGGAGAACATGGCCATCGCCCGGGTGGCGTCCGGGATGGGCCGCAGGCCGGCGGAGCGCCCGGACTCCTGGTGGTCGATCAGCCAGCGGTCCAGCCCGAATTCGTTGGGCACGCTGTAGAAGGCCAGTACGTGTCCGAGGTGGCGGACGAACCGCTCGCGCGGCCCGAAGATCATCCCGCGCAGTGCCGAGTGGAGCCCGTCTGCCCCGACCACCAGCCCGAAGCGCCGCCGGTCGCCGCCCTCGAAGGCCACGTCGACCCCGTCGGCGTCCTGGGTGAGTTCGGCGATGCGGTCGCCGAAGAGGTACTCGACATCGTCGCGGGTGTCGTCGTGGAGCACCCGGGACAGGTCTCCGCGCAGGATCTCGATCTCCGAGATGTACCCGTCGCCGCCGTCATCGTCCGCGCGGTAGGTCTCCAGCACGTTCCCGTCCCCGTCGACGGTATACGCGCCGGCGGTCTCGGTGCGGGCCGCGCGCACCGCCGCGTCCAGGCCCATCCGCCGGATGACCTCCTTGGCGACCCCGCGCGCGTCCACCGCCTGCCCGCCGGGACGCAGCTCCGAGGCACGCTCCACCACGGTCACCTCGGCCCCCCGCCGGCGTAGCCAGTGGGCCAGCGCGGGCCCCGCGATGCTCGCCCCCGCCACCAACACCCTGTTACCGCTCACTGCGCCACCTGCTCACTCGTCCGGACCGGCTGCTTGTGCCGGGGCCGTGGACGCCGGTCATGATGTCCCGGCTCCTTTTGTACACGTTGCGCTTTCGCCGTTCGGCGAGACGTCGAGCCAGGAATCGACTTCCGCATCCAGTGCCTCCATACGTTTCTTCCCGAGTTGGGACGGATCCGGTACCGGTCCACCGCTGCCGGTTCATCCAGAGGTATCGACGGAGGATCCACCCCGGAACTCATCGGTGCGGCCGAGATCGCATTCGAGCTCGGGCGAATGCTCCGACCTCGGCGATCACGAGACGGTCGGTACGAGGCGCGGCCTCGGGTATTTCCCCGGTCAGCGGTCACCGACGAAACGACCGTCGCTCCCTGTCGTTTCGTCGACCCGTGTGAGGAATTGATCCCGCCGGGCGAAATCGGTGAGTTCACGTCCGGCGACGAGGTACGTGCCGGTCGGGAGTTCGGTATCGAGCAGGCCTCAGTAGTCGTGGCAGACCGAGGCGACGATATCGCCGCGTTCGTAGATTTCCCGGGTGATTCGCTGCCGGCCCGTGCTGTCGGCGAAGTGGCACATCCCCGCGTGTCCACCGGTGAAGTAGATGGTGTCGTAGCCCGCCGATGGGAACTCTGGTTCTAGTGGTAAGGGCTCGGAAGAGGTGTCACCGGATCGACCGGGGGAGGGCTCGGTGTGGCTGGTGATTCCGTGGGATCCGGCTGCTCCACCGACGGCCCGTGTGTTTCAGCGAAGTATTTGTCCCACAACTTTTCGTAATCGGATTTGTAGCTGTCGAACGGATACCAGTCGCCACGTTCGGTCAAGAGCTCGCGAGCTTCGTCCCGCGAGACCAGGTCTTCCGATGCCGCCATGTAGAGGCCCGCCACTGATTCTTCGACCCCTCCGATATCGGGACCTCCAGCATCCATGATCTCCTGGCGCACCTGAGCCGCGACCAGCTCGCTTTCGGCTTCGGAGAGTCGGCGCTGCTGGATATTCCGCTCGAGCCAGGTGCTGTACTCCTCATCGGGGAACGGCATCGTGAGCTCCCAGTCGAACCGACCGGGATACGCGTGCCCGATTTCGTGCGCGAGAGTGGAGGTGGCCGCCAACGGATCGCTCTTCAGGGAATCGTCGAGGACTATTGTTTTGGAGCCCCTCCGGGTCTCGCCTGATTCGATGATCGTCCGGGTCTCGTCGAGGTCGATGGCACCGTATCCGATCGTCCACCCCGCGGCTCGCAGGTCCACCAACTGTTGACGCAGAAGAGGGGACATCTCGGCGAGCTTCTCCACGGCGGGATCGATTTCGGATGTCACCGGCGGTTCCGTGAAGACCGGATCGTCGAAGACCAGCTGGTAGATCGCCGACCCGGAGGTCGCCCCGACCACGACAGCGAAAACGTTCAGTTTGGTGAAAATCCGAGGGCGATCAGCCTTCCCTAGTTCATCTGTCTTCCGTACACCGTGGGCGAAACCCCGGTATTCGGTGGACGTGCGGCCGGCCGCGGAGTTCAGTAGCCGGGAAGACCGGGCCGCGGCCTGGCGCAGTCCCGCAGCGGGTGACCCGGGAATGGGTATCTTCATCGGAGCGGGGGCGCGGCGGCCGGTGGCCGGTGGGAAGCGGCGCGGATTCCGCTCTGGTGGGGAACATGCCGGACCGTATCAGCCATGGTCGCTACCGCTTTCGTCACGCTATGGCGACAGGCTAGCGAGCGCGCGGCGGGGGCCGCAACGGTCCGGGAGAACAGAGTTTGCCCGGTTCGTTGTGAAGGGTGCACGGAGCCGGCGGCGTGGTGTCGATCAGGTGGGTCGGCGGGGTGATCCACCGCCGACCCGGCCGGGCAGGATCTACGCTTGGATGATCTCGACATGCACCAGCGCGTTCAGCGAGTCGCAACTGGCCCAGGACTGGTTCTGCCCGTACTGCACCGGGCCGTACTTCCAGTAGGTGAACGGAACCGGCCACGCGACGCAGGTGAGCTTCACCTGATGCCAGGTCGGCAGCTCGCAATTGGCCATCCCGCCGGTGTTGAAGACGTTGTAGACGTGACAGTTGGCCTGCCACACCGGTACGTCGGCCTGAGCCACGCCACTACCGGCGAGCGCAGCGGCCGCCGTCGCGGTGGCAACGATGGCGCCGGCGGCAAACCGCTTCGCAGATCGCATGTCGAACCTCCTGAATAGATGTTGTCCAGAACATCGCAGACCTGCGGCTCTTGTTACTCGAACCGTTCGTGACAGTTACCGTCTCCGGCGGCCGGGCCTACCCGTTGCCGGAACTTGTGCGAGCGGCCGGCTTCGGTGCTGCCCACACCGCGTGGACGCCGGCCGGTCCGGCACCTCGGTCGGTCGCGATGAGCAGTGCCGCGCAACCGATTCCCGACAGCACCAGGCTGGTTCCGAAAAGAGCCGGGTAGCCGAGCAGCTCACCCACCGTCCCCGCGGCGAACCCCGCGATACCCTGCACCGTCACTATCGCGCATGCCAGCAGTGTGTAGTCGCTTCCGGCGTGGTCGGGGTCGGCGGCATCCATCATGAGGGTGAACACCGCCACCGTCGCGGCGCCGCCGAGGATGTGTTCGGCCAGACTCGCGGTGACGATCAACTCGAATCCGCCGATCCCGAGCGCGCAGCACAGGTAGAGGGCCAGGCTCGCGGTCTGGGTGACCCCACCGATCAGCAGCGCGCGGCGGCGGCCGTACCGGTAGCACAGCCAGCCGCCCAGCGCCGCCCCCGCGAGTGCCCCGGCAGAGGACAGGACCCCTTTGACCAGGGCTATTTGCGCGAGTGTGAGTCCGGTATCGGACATGAACGGTCCGACCATCGCCGATCCCATGGAATCGCCGAATTTGAAGCCACCGATGAGGAGGATGAACACGAGCATGCCGGGTCGGCGTAGACGCTGCCACCATCCCAGCAGCAACCGCCCCGGGTTCGCCGGCGTTCGCGGGGCATTGCGGACCGGGGTGCGCGGTGACCACCACACCGGTATCGCGGTGGCCAGCAGCAGGATCGACATCGCCAGGAAAAGGCTTCGCCACCCGGCGAGCGCGAACAACCACAGCAGTGCGCCGCCGCCCACGATCATCCCGATCCGGTAGGCGCCGACCTGGATACCGTTGCCCAGCCCCCGTTGCCGCGGCCCGAGGAGCTGGACGGCGAGACCGTCGGTGGCGATGTCCTGGGTGGCCGAGACGGCGTTGACCACGGCGACACCCACCAGTAACCAGCGCAGTGCGGACGAAAGGTCCAGGCAGGCGAGTCCGAGGGTGACCGCCGAGGCGGCGAGTTGCAGGGACAGCAGCCACTGCCGCCGTGTGCCGTAGTGGTCGACGTAGGGCGCCCACAGGAATTTCAGCGCCCACGGCGCGAACAGGACACCGGTGGCGCTGATCTCGATGAGCGAGAAACCGGATTCGCGGAGCACGACCGGCAGCGCCTGGGTGAAGAACCCGTACGGCAGACCTTGCGCGAAGTAGAGGGCGGTCAGCAGAACCAGAGTCCCGGCGGAGATCGTGCCGGGGCGAGCCGTGGTTCTCATGCGGCAATCCTGGCAGACCTACGCGCTCCCCGCCGCCGGCGGCTCGGCGGGGCCGCCGTCGTGGTCGATCGCCGCGTTATCCGGCGTCCCGGGGCCGATGGAAGCGGTATGAATGCCGCCGGTTACTACGACGATCACCTGGTTCGGACCTCCGAGGGTTGGCGTATCGCCCGGCGTCGTTTCACCACGGTCCGGATCAGCGCGGTCGGAGGTCCGGCATGATCGTCGCGATGGCCGGCTTCCGGGTTCGGTCCTGCTATCGATCCAGGCCCTCGGCGCGCAGTTCATCCAGCTGCCGACGACAACCATCGATATCTTGATAGTCCCCGCAGCCGAACGGCGCAGTCGACCGGCCGAGGGCGCGGTAGCGTTCGTAATCGTCGGCCAGACCGAATAATTCGACCGGGTCCGCATCGGCACCCAGTTGTTCCAGCCGGTTCGCGCGCTCGCCGAACGCGGCGCTGCCGGTCCGCACCGCTTCTGCCCACTCCGGTGTAGTGGAGAAGACATCCCTGTCGAAATCGGGCAGCGCGGCCGGGGGTAGTCCGTCGCATTCCAGCGACCAGTTCATCAGCAGCCGGGAGAACCGGCCGTTGTAGTCCTGCCAGGGGTGGATGGATACGGCGCGTTGCTGGAGTTCCGCGGCGAGCGCACAGGGATCTGACACGGGTCGGCTGCGTGCCGCGTTGTACCAGTCGCACAGTGATTCGAGTTCCGCCCGCGCGGCCTCCGGTGTGGAGATCCGGTACTTCAGGCCGCCGTCGAGCAGGAATCCGCCGGTGCCCGCCGGTGCCCGGCGGTAGATATTCGAGATGCGGATCGGCCTCGACCCGCGCGATCTCGGCATCGGTGAGCCGACGGGTCTGGGTGCCCCAGCGCTCGCGATCGGCGAAGAGTCCGCCCGATCCTTCCGGGCAGAAGCGCCCCAGGCGCTGGTGGAGTTCGGTCATGAACGATACGGACAGATCGCGGGCGCCGTATCGCCGGGCGAACACGCGGGCATCCAGGTAGCCGGCCCACTCACCGTCGCCGAAAAGCAGTTCCGGATGCGGCTGATCCCTGATCAGTGCCATCCGGTGGAGAGGTTCGTCGATGAGCAGACTCGATTCCAGCGCGCGTTGTGCCCTGGAGCGCAACCCCAGTTCGGCCGATCGGCTGTCGATGATGTCGGCTCTCGCGTCGAGGTCGGCATCGGTCTCCGAGAGATGGTGTGCGCTCTCTTCGTCGGCGTTCCGCATGTGTGGCGCTGCTCGATCGCTGAGTTTGTCACCCACCCCACGCATCTGCGAGGCCGCGGAGTCCGCCGCTTCCTCCAGCCGCCTGATCTCGGGCAGGACCTTCTTCCGCATGAGCTCCGCGAGAACGGTACTGGTCTGCACTCTCCACCTCGACCGTCGGGCTTGCCGGCTCCGGGTTCGATTCGAGTATGCGGGACAACGGGGCCCGGTGTGCGAGATCGGGTGTCCGTGGGCGGGGATCCCCGGTGCCACGGAGCGAATGTCGGGGCCGTGGCCCTGCACCTCCGATTTGACCTGAACTTTTGTTGAGGTCTTAGTGTCGCCGCGGAAGGGAGTTCGTGATGACGATTCTGGTAACGGGCGCAACAGGAAACACCGGTAGGCATGTGGTGGCCGAGCTGCTGCGCAGAGGAAGTCGAGTGCGGGCGCTGACTCGTGATCCGGTACGGGCCGCGGGACTGCTGCCCGCCGGAACGGAGCTGGCCGGCGGTACGCATACGGAGCCGGAGGCATTGGATGCCGCGTTGGACGGTGTCACCGGACTCCACATCACCGTCACAGCCGGGGTGGCCGATAGCGGCCCCGAACTGGTCCGGCGCGCGGTCGCCGCCGGGGTCGAGCGGATCACCATCCTCTGGGGTGGATACGTCGGCCCGGCCGAGCGGGCGGTCGAGGAATCCGGAGTGGCCTGGACGCGGCTCGAACCGCAGGAGTTCATGTCCAACGCGCTCACCTGGGCCGCGTCCATTCGCGACGAGGGCGTGGTGCGGGAGCCGTTCGATATGCCCAGCGCGGTGGTCCACGAGGGCGATCTGGGTGCCGTCGCCGCGATCGCGCAGACGGAGCGGGGGCATTCGGGTCGTGCGTACAACCTGAACGGTCCCGAGGCGTTGACCACCGGAGAGCGGGTGACACTGCTCGCCGGTGCGCTCGGCCGCGATATCGCCTTCGAGGAGATCGGCCGCGAACGCGCGATCGAAAGGTTTCTGCGCGAAGGGGTCTCGCTGTCCGATGCCGAGTATGTGGTGGGCTGGCATGCCGACCCGCCGCCGGAGGCGCGGATTCCGGACGGCACCCTCGACCGGATCCTGGGCCGGCCCGCCCGGACGTTCGCCGACTGGATGCGGGAACACAAGGACCGGTTCTGACCATGCGAGGTCCGCGCCCGGTGCGATGAGTCGAGTGCCGGGGGTGATCCCCGCCGCCGGAGCTCGGAGTCCGCTTGTGTGGACCGAGTCCGAGCTCCGGAGCGGGTCGCGCTACGAGCCCCCGGGGCGTGCCGGTTCGGCACTCGGGGGTGGCGCAACGTGCGGAATCAGGCTTTGTGCTCCGCGATCTGGATGAGGTTGCCGCAGGTGTCGTCGAGAACGGCGGTGGTGACGGGACCGTGGTCCACCGGCGCCTGGGTGAATCGGACGCCGAGGCCCCGCAGCCGTTCGTATTCCGCGTGGATATCGTCGACGGCGAAAGAGGTGAACGGGATACCGTCTTCCGCCAGCGCGTTCTTGAAGGGTTTGGCGGCCGGGTGGGCATCGGGTTCCAGCAGCAGCTCGACCCCGTCGGGCGCCTCCGGGGAGACGACGGTCAGCCAGCGGTACTCGCCCGTGGGGACGTCGGTCTTCTTCGTGAAGCCGAGTGTGTCGGTATAGAAAGCCAGTGCCTTGGTCTGGTCGTCGACCCAGACGCTGGTGACGTTTATCCGCATCTACTACTCCTTCAGCCAGCGGTCGGTGAGATTCCGCAACGGTTCTCGGTTCAGGTAGTGGAACTTGTACCGGCCCTCCCGGCTCGTCCGTACCAGGCCGGCGCCGGAGAGTACGTCGAGATGCTGGGATATGGCCTGCCGGGTGGACGAGAGCTGGTGGCGCATCGTCAGCCGGCCGCAGATTTCGAACAGTGTCTGCCCGTCGCGTTCGGCGAGTTCGTCGAGGATCACGCGACGGGTGGGGTCGGCCAAGGCCCGGAACACTTCGCTCGGGTCGGTACTTCCGCTCACGCCCTCACTATAGGCAAGTAGATGCTTGCCTGTCACGCGGGAGACCTCGGCGTACTCCTGAACTCAGCTTTCGCGGTTCGCGGTCCTCATCGGTCCGGATGACCTCGGCCGTTCGCCCGGCTCCCGGACGAGGCCACGATGTCCTGTTCCAGGACCTCGTCGGCCGCGCGTTCACCGGAGCGCACCGCGCCGTCCACCCACCCGCACATCACCGCCGAACTCTCGGTGCCGGCCCAGTGGATCCGGCCGCACGGGGTCCGCAGGGTGTGACCGAACTGGGTGAGCACACCGGTGGGTGCGTGGCTGAGCATCCCGCCACCGGAATAGCGCTCGGCGCTCCAGTCCTGTTCGACGTAGTCGACCGGGGTGCGGACCCGGTCGCCGAAGCGGTCGGCGAGGGCGTCGAGAATCGTTCGCCGCCGTTCGGCGGGGTCGAGCTGTCCGATCCGCCGCGCGATAGGGCCCTCCACGATGACGCACAGGACGCCGGGGCGGCCGGTATCGGTGCAGGCGTCGATGGTGATGGTGGCCGGTGAACCCGGCGCCGCCGACTGGCCCGACAGGCCGTCGTCGCGCCAGAACGGCTCGTCGTAGACGAGGGAGATCTTGATGATGGCGCCGCTGGGCATCCGCTGATGCAGGAACGAGCGGTCGACCGGCAGTATCGGTTCGTAACGGATCTGGCTCGCGATGGCCAGGGGCACCGCGACGATCACACGCCGGGCGCGCACAGTGGTCTTACCGGAGAAGACGGTGACCCCGTCGGCATCCTGCTGGATCCGCCGCACCGGCCGGGCGAGATGGACCGCGTCGCCGAGTTCGGCCGCCATCGGGCGATAGATGGCACCCATTCCGCCCACCGGCCGGGAATCCTGGGCACCGTCCTCGATACCCAGCACGAAACCGGGGCCGCCGCCGGACGCCATCTGATACAGCGCGAAGAGCAGCGACACTTCCGAAGCGGCGGAGGTGTAGCAACCGGCGATCGCGGTTTCGAGGAGTTCGTGGGCGGCCTTGGAGACGACGTGGGTGTTCAGCCAATGCGCCAGGGTGATGCGATCCCAGCGGTCGGCCTGCTCGGCCGTCCACGGCGCGTCGAGTGGAATCGACTTGCACAGGTGGCCGAGATCGAGCAGGGCGGCGCCGAGGTTCATCGCCACCCACGGGCTCATCGACCACGGAATGGTGCCGCTGTAGCGATATTGTCTGCCCTCGACGAGCATGATCGCCTCACCGCCGGTGTACTGCTTGTAGCTCGCTATCCCGTACTCCCGCATCAGGGCGCTGATCCGCTCCTGTCCGGGGCCGATCCAGGCACCGCCGCGGTCGATCCAGGACCCGTCGGTCCGGGTTTCGGTGAAGGTGCGCCCGCCGAGCCGGTCGCGGGCTTCCAGCAGTGCCACGGTGCGGCCCGCCTGTTTCAGGCGCAGGGCCGCGGTCAGTCCGGCGAATCCCCCGCCTACCACGCAATAGTCGACGTCTGTCATCAGCGCCGCCTCGGATCGGAGTTGTGTGCGCGGCCGCGTGGGCGGGCGCACTCGTCGGCGCATCGGGAACCAGCGGTGCGCCTCCAGGGAGAACGGTTAGCGCTTCGAGCTGTACGGGCAATTCTAGAGGCAGGACGCTACCCGGGGCGGTGCGCCTCCGTGTCCGGGCGGGAGTGTGCGGAACCGCCCGGCCACCGGGGCGTCCTGGCGCCGGCGACCGGAATCCTCAGCGCGCTCGTAGTCCCTCGAGGACGAGCCCGACCATCCGGCGCGGATCGTAGCGGCGGTCGTGACCGGCGCCGATGCACAGATTGCCCACCCCCCGCATCAGCTCGTAGGCATCCGTGCCCGGGACGGTCTCGCCCGCCGCCTCGGCGGCGTCGAGGAGTTGCGCGCAGACGGGCAGCAGGCGGTCGATGAAATAGGCGTGCAGGGGTTCGAAGGCGGCATTGTCGGATCGGAGCGCCTCGGCGAGGCCGTGTTTGGTGATCAGGAAGTCGACGAAGAGATCGATCCAGCGGGTCAGGGCGGTATGCGGGGTGGGACCTTCGGCGAGCAGGATCGGGCCTGCCGCGGCGCAGGCCTCGACCTGGTGCCGGTACACCGCCACGACGAGATCGGAGCGGGTGGGGAAGTGGCGATAGATCGTGCCGACGCCGACCCCGGCGCGGGCGGCGATATCGCGTACGGGCACCTCGACACCGGCGGCGACGAACGCCGCGGCGGCCGCGTCCAGCAGGGCCGCCTGATTGCGCCGGGCATCGGCCCGTTTCCGCGGAGCGGGGGTGCGCGCCCCGCTGTCTTCTGCGGCCACTCCGTAATGTCCTCTCGCTCTGCTTGGCAAACGGAACATGGTTCCGTATGTTGGTTATCGGAACATCGTTCCGCTTTCAGGATGCCAGAAAGCATCGTCTCTTCGCCCGGGCGGCCCGGCCGGTCGCTCGGACGAGCATGCCCTCCAACGTTCGGAGAAGGACCCTCCATGTCGCAATCATCCCGGCCCAGCTTCGGAATCATGACCGCCCCCATGCACGTCGACTACCAGGACATCCTGCGTGTCTGGCAGGAGGCCGACGGAATTCCCGGAATCGAACACGCCTGGCTCTTCGATCACCTGCTGCCGATCGCCGGTGATATGAACGGACCGATCCACGAGGGCTGGACTCTGCTCTCCGCGCTTGCCGCGCAGACCGCCCGGCTCCGTCTCGGGCTACTGGTCACCAGTAACCGTTTCCGGCCGCCGGCGGTGCTGGCCAAGATCGCGACGACCGTCGATATCGTCTCCGGGGGCCGCCTGGACTTCGGGATCGGCGCCGGGTCGCGCCCCGGCCTGCCGGCGGCCCGGCGCGAATACGAAGCGCACGGATTGCCCTATGACGATTTCGGTGATTCCGTCGAAAACCTGGCCGAGGCCTGCACGGTGATCCGGCGGCTGTGGACCGCGGACGAACCGTTCGATGCCACGGGCACGCGTATTCATCTCCGGGGTGCGATCGGGAACCCCCGGCCTGTTCAACGCCCCCATCCGCCGATCATCATCGGTGGCCGCTCGAAGGCGGTGTTGCGGGTCGTCGCCGAACATGCCGATCTGTGGAATATCCCGGGCGGCGATATCGCCGACGCCGTCGCGCGCAGTGCCCTGCTGGACGATTACTGTGCCGAGATCGGCCGGGATCCCGCATCGGTGGTCCGGTCCCTCTTCCTGCCGGTCTCCTACGACCGCCCCGCGGATACCCGGGCCTCGATCGCGGAGGCACTCGACGCCGGATTCACCCATATCGTGCTGGGGCTTCCGGCTCCGTATCCGGCCGGTATCGCGCAGTGGGTGGCCGACGAACTGGTCGCGGTAGCCGGGTAGTCCGGGTGGCGCGTCTCCTCGGGACACCGCCGTGCTGTGGAATGGGCCGGGTTCCGCGGATGGCAGCATCGTGGAAGTGGATGCCAGAACCGGGCCGGTGCCCCGTTTCGAAGTCGGGGCGGGGTACGCGGTGTACCGCGGAGCGACAACGGACAGCAGTATCCGCAGAGCTCCGGTCGCTGTCGCGGCGGTGGCCGGGGACGAACTCCGGTGTCGGCCGGGCTACGGCCGACAGGACGGTTCGCCGTAGAAGATCTACAACGGAACTACTATGGCTGCATGACTGCCATGGCTCCCGTCCGCGCCGAACCGGACCTCTCGTTCCTGCTCGACCGCACCAGTCACGTCCTGCGCACCCGGATGGCGGCGGCGCTGGCGGAGATCGGATTGACCGCCCGTATGCACTGTGTACTCGTCCATGCGCTGGAGGAGGAGCGCACTCAGGCGCAACTGGCGATCCTCGGTGATATGGACAAGACCACGATGGTGGTCACCGTCGACGCGCTGGAGAAGGCCGGGCTGGCCGAGCGCCGGCCTTCAACGGCCGACCGCCGCGCCCGGATCATCGCTGTCACCGATGCGGGGCGCAAGGTCGCCGAGCGGAGTCAGCGGATCGTCGACGGTGTGCACAGTGCGGCACTCGGATCGTTGCCTCCCGCCGAACGGGACACTCTGGTGCGCGCCTTGCGGAATCTGACCGAAGGGCATCTCGCCGAGGCCGTGGAAGCGCCGTCGGCCGCGCGCCGCGCCCGGCAATAGATCCCCAATAGATTGTCTGCAACAAAACTATCTATTACAGTCTCTCCTGTCGGGTTCCGGACAGGAGAACACCATGAGCTTTCCCGCACGTCTCGCCCTCGCCGTACTGTCGGCCGCAACTCTCATGACCGTCCTCGACGGCAGTATCGTGACCGTCGCACTCCCGGAGATACAGCGTGACCTGGGATTCACCGCCGCCGGGCTGAGCTGGACGGTCAACGCCTACCTGATCGCCTTCGGTGGACTGCTGCTACTGGGCGGGCGGCTCGGCGACCTCGTCGGCCGCAAGACGATCTTTCTGATCGGGAACGCGGTGTTCACGGTCGCGTCCGTCATCGCCGGAGCCGCCACCACCCCCGCGATATTGATCGCGGCCCGCTTTCTCCAGGGGGTGGGCAGCGCCTTCGCCTCCGCCGTCGCGCTCGGCATCCTGGTGACGCTGTTCACCGAGAACCGGGAGCGCAAGGCCGCGATCGGGGTCTTCGCGTTCACCGGCGCGGCTGGGGCCGCGCTCGGACAGGTACTGGGCGGGGTGCTGACCGACGCATTCGGCTGGCACTGGATCTTCCTGATCAATGTGCCCATCGGCCTGGCCACGGTCGGGCTGGCGATCGCTGTCCTACCGGCGGATCACGCGACCGGTTCCGCCGGCCGGGCCGATCTCACCGGCGCCGCACTGGTCACGGCGGGACTGATGGTCGGCATCTACACCGTTGTCGAGATCGAGGACCACGGCTGGACCTCGGGACACACCCTCGGGCTCGGGGCCGTATCCCTCGCGCTGCTGGTTGCTTTCGTCCTGCGTCAGTCGCGGATCGGTGATCCGCTGCTGCCCCTGCGGATCTTCCGCTCGCGTAACGTCGCGGGAGCCAATCTGGTGCAGATGCTGACCGTTTCGGCGATGTTCGCCTTCCAGGTGCTGCTCGCGCTCTACCTACAGCGCGTACTCGGGTACGGGGCACTGGAAACCGGCCTGGCCATGCTGCCCGCGGCCGTCGCGATCGGCGGGGTCTCGCTGTTCGGCTCGGCTCGGCTCACCCTCCGTTTCGGCGAACGTGCCGTGCTGATCGCGGGATTGCTGCTGCTGACCGCCGCCATGACCCGGCTCGCCTGGTTACCGGTGCACGCGTCCTACCTCGCGGATCTGCTGCCGGTGATGGTGCTGATCGCCGGATTCGGGCTGGTACTTCCCGCGCTCACCGCGCTGGGTATGTCCGGCGCCGAGGCCGGCGACGCCGGACTGGTCTCCGGGCTGTTCAATACGACCCAGCAGATCGGCATGGCGCTCGGCGTCGCGGTGCTGACCACCCTGGCCGCGTCGCGCACCGGTGTCCTGCTGAACGCCGGAGCGCCCGCCACCGACGCGCTGACCGGGGGCTACCGGGTGGCATTCGCCGTCGCGGCCGGACTGCTGGTGGCCGCGCTGGCCGTCGCGATCACGGTGTTGCGCCCGGCAGTCCCGGCTCGCCCGCATATCGAGGCCGCCCCGGTCGCCTGATCCGGGCGCAGTCCACCGGCACGTACGCACTCATCCGCCGACCATCGGAAACGAACGAAAGAATTGTCATGACGATCGAATTGAACGAGGAAGCACGCCGTCTGCTGGACGGGAAGAACTTCGCCACCGTGGCGACGATAGAACCGGACGGCCGGCCGCAGACCTCGGTGGTCTGGATGGACCGCGAGGGCGACTCGATCCTGTTCTCCTCGACGACCGACCGCCGCAAGGTCCGGAACCTGGCCCGGGATCCGCGGATCGGGCTCACCGTCTTCGATTCCGCGAATCCCTATCGCTCGGTCGATATCCAGGGCACCGCCGAACTGATCGAGGACCCGGACAAGACGTTGCCGCTGCGCCTGTCCCGGAAATATCTCGGACAGGACCCGCCCGCCGAAGCCGAGCACATCCGGCGGTTCATCGTCCGCATCACACCGGAGCGGATCACCGGGTTCTCCGTACCGGACCCCGGCGCCGGCGCGTCCGGCTGACAGTCGTCTCCGGTTGTACGGCGCGGCCACCGTGGCCGCGCCGCCGTTCCTCGTTTCCGGCTTCGCCGCCGCCCCGGCCCGAGCCGGGGCGGCCACGCTCAGGCGGTCGCCTCGGCTCGGCCCTTCAACCGCACGAGGCCCTTCTCGAAGTCCGGTCCGATGAACCGGTCCATGGGGAACAGGAAGCCGAACACCTTGAAGAACAGGTTCTTGCGGCCGGTCATCCGCCAGGTCACCTCGGTGGCGTCGCCGGTCGGTACCAGCAGGAACGTCACCTCGTTCCGATTCTTGAACGGTTTGCGGAAGGCCAGGTCGATCCCGACCCGCCCCGGTTCGGAGGCGGTGACCGTCATCGTCCCGGCGCCCGCTTTGCGGTTGCCCTCCCAGTCGTAGCGAGCGCCCACTCCCGATCCCGGACCGGAATAGGTGCGGTCCAGGTCGGGGTCGGCGTCCTCCCACGGTGACCAGTCACGCCAGTGGTGGAAATCGTCGACGAGTGCGCGTATCCGGGGTTCGGGTGCGGCGATGGTGGTCGCGCGCTCGACGACGAACGTACTCGAATCGGACATACCCTCTTCTCCTGCGGGGGAGGTAGGCGCGACGTCACGCGGTGCGCCACGGTCACCGGAATTATGCATCGATACTGACGTCCCGGGATCGATGCCGGGGTTCACCCGTTTCGGGCGAACCCCGGCGGACCCGCCCCGGCCTACCCTGTGCGAGCGGTACGACCTCGTTCACCAGGGAGGAATCGCCGGTATGTGCTACGAACCCGGATCCGCGACAGCGGCGAGACCGGCCGCAGCCGAAGAACTCACCGCGTCGGGCGCGGTCCGGCTCGCGGGCGACAGCACCGCGCTGACCGATCCGGCCGCGATACTCGACGATTTCGATCCCGCGTTCCCGATCGTCACTCCGTGAGCGTGGGTGTCCGGGCCGATCCGTGACGCAGGGAACAGCGTGCCCACCCGGTTGTCGTGCCGGGCGCGCCGGTGAGGAGGCTGGGTAGCGACCGGTCCGGTATCGACGTGGAGGTGGTTCGTGTTCGAGTTCGGAGATCTCGACGTACCGATCGTGGCGGCGCCGATGGCCGGTGGGCCCTCGACGCCGGAGCTGGTGGCCGGTGTCGCGGCGGCGGGCGGCCTGGGCTTCCTGGCGGCCGGATACAAGACCCCCGAGGCCGTGGCGTTGCAGATTCGTGAGGTCCGGGCGCGTAGCGACGCGGTATTCGGTGTGAATCTCTTCGTGCCGCAGCGTAATTCCTACGATGCCGCGGCTGTGGAGCAGTACCGGACCAGGCTGGGGGCGACCGCGCGACGGTACGGGATCGAGCTGCCCGCCGTCCGGGAATTCGACGACGACCGGTTCGCCGAGAAGGTGGATCTGCTGGTCGACCAGCGGGTACCGGTGGTCTCGCTGACCTTCGGCCTGCCGCCGGCGGAGACGGTGGAGCGGTTACGTGCGGCGGGGTCGGTGGTGATCGCGACGGTGACCGATTCGGCCGAGGCGCGGGCCGCGGTGGAGACAGGCGTCGACGCGCTGTGCCTGCAGGGGCCCGAGGGTGGGGGACATCGCGGAACGTTCCGGGTGGAGGACGAGCCGGGTACGACACCGCTCGTCGAACTCCTCGACGAGATCACCGCCCGGTGCCCGCTGCCGGTGATCGCCGCGGGCGGGATCTCCGACGGGGCGCGCATCGTCGAGGTACTCGCGCACGGGGCGGTGGCCGCCCAGCTCGGTACCGCCTTCCTGCGCAGTGCTGAATCCGGGGCGAAAACGGCGCACAAGGACGCGCTGGCCGATCCGCGGTTCACCACGACGGTGGTGACCCGTGTCTTCTCCGGCCGGCCCGCCCGTGGGCTGGCCAACGATTTCGTCGCCGAATACGGTACGGCGCCGGCCGCGTATCCGCAGATCCATCACCTCACCAGTCCGATCCGGGCGGCCGCGGCAGAGAAGTACATCGCCGGTGATATGGCCCTGTGGGCGGGTACCGGGTTCCGGTCGGCGTCGCCGGATCCGGCGGGCACGATTCTGCGGCGGCTCTGGGACGAGGCGCTGGTATCCGGAGCGGCGCACGGCTGATCGACCGGCCGGGCAACGTCCGGAGGTCGCCTTCGCCGCTCGGCGCGGGTGAGCGGGATTGTCGGTGCCGATCCGTAGTGTGCGGTTCGTCACCCCCGGGACCGGGGCCGAGCCCATCTGGAGGCGCTGTGGAGAACGTGTGGCCGACCGTCCGGGCCGAGCGGACGGCGCTCATCGCGGATCTCGAAGGGCTCACCGCCGAGCAGTGGGCGAGCCCGTCGCTGTGCGCCGGCTGGACCGTGCACGATGTGCTCGCGCATATCGTCGCCACCGCGAAAACCTCGGCATCCGGTTTCTGCTGGCAGTTCGCCCGCGCCCGCTTCGATTTCGACCGGTTCACCGAGAACGGCGTCGAACGGGAACGCGGCGCGACACCCGCCGAGACGCTGGACCGGTTGCGGGCGGTCCTGGACCGCACCGTCAGCCCGCCCGCGCCGCGCGACAGCCGGCTGGTCGAGATGATCGTGCACGGGGAGGACATCCGGCGGCCCCTGGGGATCACCCGGGAATACCCGGTGCAGGCCACCGCCGACGCCCTGCGGCTCCAGTTGCGGACCTCGGCGGGGTTCGGCGGCGGGAAGGAGTTCACCGCCGGGCTCACCCTGGTGGCCGACGACGCGGAGTTCACCGCGGGCGCGGGCCCGCAGGTGCGGGGCCCGCTGCTATCGCTGTTGCTGGCAGCCTCGGCGCGCGACGTAGCGGTCGCCGACCTGTACGGAGACGGCTCGGATACGTTGCGGCAGCGGCTGGCGGCCGGACCCGCCTGAAGCGCACGCGGCGCTCCGAGCGGCGCGTCCGGGGTACTACCTGTCGACCGATCGCCGAAATCGTCGTAGCGTCGTTGAGGTGACTGTGCCAACAGACCTGCCCGCCACCGCGGGCGCGTTGCGGGCGGCCGGGTACGCGCCGCGGAGTGTCAAGGCCGAGATCCGGGAGAATCTACTGGCCCGGCTGGCGTCGGGAGGCGATACGTGGCCGGGGATCGTCGGCTTCGACCGGACGGTGCTGCCCCAGTTGGAACGCGCGTTGCTGGCGGGTCACGATGTGGTGTTGCTGGGTGAGCGGGGTCAGGGCAAAACCCGCCTGCTGCGGGCAGTCGTCGCACTGCTCGACGAATGGACCCCGGTGATCGAGGGCGCGGAACTGGGTGAACATCCGCTGGAACCGATCAGTCCCCAGGGCCGGCGGCTGGCCGCCGAACTGGGCGACGAGCTGCCCGTGGCCTGGCGGCACCGGTCGGAGCGCTACGCCGAGAAACTGGCGACGCCGGATACCTCGGTGGGTGATCTGATCGGCGATGTGGACCCGGTGAAGGTCGCGCAGGGGCGCAGCCTGGGGGATCCGGAGACCATTCATTTCGGGCTGGTGCCGCGTGCGCACCGGGGCATCGTGGCCGTCAACGAACTACCCGATCTCGCCGAACGGATCCAGGTCGCGCTGCTGAATGTGATGGAAGAGCGCGATATCCAGGTACGCGGCTACACCCTCCGGTTGCCGCTGGACGTGCTTCTGGTGGCGACCGCCAACCCTGAGGACTACACCAACCGCGGCCGGATCATCACGCCGCTCAAGGACCGGTTCGGTGCCGAGATCCGCACCCACTATCCACTGTCCGTCGACGCGGAGATGGCGCTGGTGCGGCAGGAGGCCGAACTGGTCGCCGAAGTGGGTGATCCGCTGATCGAGGTGCTGGCCCGGTTCGTGCGGCGGTTGCGGGAATCTCCCGCCATCGACCAGCGCTCCGGCGTCTCGGCCCGTTTCGCGGTGGCGGCGGCCGAGACCGTGGCCGCGGCGGCGCTGCGGCGGGCCGCGCTGACCGGGGAGAATCCCGCAGTGGCCCGGCCGGTGGATCTGGAATCGGTGCCCGCGGTACTGCGCGGGAAACTGGAATTCGAATCCGGTGAGGAAGGCCGCGAACAGGAACATCTCACCCATATGCTGCGGCGGGCCTTCGCCGATACCGCCCGCGACCGGCTCGGCGGCCTGGATATGCGGCCCTTGGCCGACGCGGTGGACGAGGGCCATCTGGTGACCACGGGCGAGCGGGTGCCCGGCACCCAGGTGCTGTCCGCGCTCCCGGAGTTGCCGGTGTTGCACGAAGTCGCGCTGCGGCTGGGCGCGGCCGCGGGTGATCCGCCGCAGCGGATCGCCGCGGCGGTCGAATTCGCCCTGGAGTCCCTGTACCTGGCGCGGCAGGTGGCCAAGGACTCCGACGACGAGGGCAGCGCGGTGTACGGCGGGTGACCGCGGCACCCGGTTCCGAAGAGGTGTGATGACAGCGGCCGACCGATACTCCTACGGGCCCTATCACGATGGGCCCGATCCGCTGGCGCCCCCGCTCGATCTGCGGGAGGCGCTATCGGAGATAGGGCGCGAAGTGATGGAGGGCTCCTCGCCGCGTTCGGCGCTCGAGGAACTGTTGCGACGCGGGACGTCCGGGATGTCCGGACTGGAAGAACTGACCCGCCGGCTGTGGGAGCGGCGGGCCGAGATCTCGCGGTCGCACCGTTTGGACGGCACCCTGCAGCAGGTCCGCGAGTTGCTGGACCGGGCGCTCGAGGCCGAGCGGCGGGCGTTGTTCCCGGACCCCTCCGACGACGCGCGGTTCGCCGAAATGCAGTTGGACGCCCTGCCGGCGAGTACGGCGGGTGCGGTGAACGAACTCGGCGCGTATCCCTGGCGTTCGGAAACCGGCCGTGAGAACTATGAGAAGATCCGCGATCTGCTCGGCGAGGAACTATTGGAATCCCGTTTCCGCGGGATGAAACAGGCGCTGCAGGGCACCACCCCCCAGGATGTGGAGCGGGTCCGGCGGATGATGTCGGATCTCAACGACCTCCTCGCCGCACATGCCCGTGGCGCGGATACCGAGCAGCAGTTCGCCGAGTTCATGGCCGAACACGGGGAGTTCTTCCCGGAACGTCCGCGCGATACCGAGGAATTGATCGATACGCTGGCCGCGCGGGCCGCGGCGGCGCAGCGGATGATGAATTCGATGTCGGCGCAGCAGCGGGCGGAACTGAACGAGCTCATCGGGCAGGCGTTCGGTGATCCGGGGATAGCGCAGCAGGTCGCCGACCTCGACGCGAACCTGCGCGCCCTGCGTCCCGGGCAGGACTGGGAGTCGGCGCGGCGTTTCCGCGGCGAAGATCCGCTGGGGATGGGCGAGGCCGTGGCCGCCATGCAGGATCTGGGTGAACTCGACGAGCTCGCTGCTCAGCTCGCCCAGTCCTATCCCGGTGCGCGGCTGGAGGATATCGATCTGGAGAAGCTGGAGCGGCAGCTCGGTGCGGATGCCCGGGTGGACGCGGCCCGGCTGGCCGAACTGGAACGGGAACTGCGGCGGCAGGGCCTGTTCGAGCGGACCCCCGACGGTTCGCTGCGGTTGACCCCGAAGGCGCTACGGCAGCTCGGCGAGGTCGCGCTCCGCGATATCGTCGGAAAACTGCGCAGCCGCAAGGGGCAGCGGGCGACCGCGCTGGCCGGGGCGGCCGGCGAGCCGACCGGTGCGAGCCGGTCATGGCAGTTCGGTGATACCGAGCCGTGGGACGTTTCGCGGACGGTCCGCAACGCCGTGCTGCGCTCGGCGTCCACCGGGAGCCCGTCGGTGACCCTGGATGTCGCGGATGTGGAGATCGCCGAGACCGAACAGCGGTCGCGGGCGGCGGTCGCGCTGTGCGTCGATACCTCGTGGTCGATGGTGCAGGACGGGCGCTGGGTTCCGATGAAACGGACGGCGCTGGCCCTGCAACATCTGATCAGCACCCGGTTCCGGTCGGACGCGCTGGAACTGATCACCTTCGGCAGGCACGCCGAAACGGTGGATATCGCGGAACTGACCGGGTTGGAACCGGTCTGGGAGCAGGGTACGAATCTGCACCACGCGCTACTGCTGGCCGGCCGCCATCTGCGCCGGCATCCGGACGCGGTCCCGGTGGTGCTGGTGGTCACCGACGGTGAGCCGACCGCGCATCTGGATCCCGACGGTACGGCCTACTTCAACTGGCCGCCGGATCGCCGGACCCTGGCGGTGACCATGACCCAGGTGGATTCGCTGGCCCGGCTGGGGGCCTCGGTCTCGGTGTTCATGCTGGGTGCGGAACCGCGGCTGGCGGCGTTCGTGGATCTGGTGGCCCGGCGCAGCGGCGGCCGGGTGGTGGCACCCGATCTGGACGGGCTCGGTGCCGCGGTGGTCAGCGACTATCTGCGGGGTAGGCGGCGTTGACGCGGTCCCGCGGCCGCGTGGGGTGTGCGAGCGAGGGAGTCTGATGCGATTGGACCGGGCGCGGGCACGAGCGCGATTCGCCGCGGCCCGGGTGGCCCGGCTCGCCACCGTCACCGCCGCAAGGACACCGCATCTCGTGCCGATAGTCTTCGCGCTCGCCGGCGATACCGTCTACACCGCGGTCGACGCCAAACCGAAATCGACCACCGCGCTGCGCCGGCTCGCCAATATCGAAGCGAATCCGAATATCACCGTACTGGCCGATTTCTACGACGAGGACTGGTCTCGGCTGTGGTGGGTGCGCGCCGACGGTACGGCACGCATCGTCACGGGAGACGAGGCGCGCGTCGGTCTGGGACACCTGACCGCGCGCTACCCCGTCTATGTGTCGGAGCCGCCGCCCGGACCGGTTGTCGCGCTCGATATCACGCGCTGGTCGGGCTGGGCGGCCGACTGATCACGTCCGCGGGTCAGGCCCCGCCGCCCCCCATGGCGAACCGCAGCAGCGCCTGCTTATCGCCCTGTTTGATCTTGCCTTTGCGGTTGAGTACCTCGAGCTGCCAGACATCTCCGTTGCGGAACGCGCGGGCCACGGCATTGGCATTGTCGTTGCCCAGCAGCGACGGCCAGATATCGGCCACCTGCTGGCTGTTGCCGCCGGTGGCGTCGTAGACCTTGAAGGAGATGTTGTTCGCCTTCTCGAAGGAGGTGCCCTTCTTGAAGGCGGCCGCTACGAAGATGATGGCGTCGATACCGCCGGGGATTTCGGCGAAGGTCACGTGGACGGTTTCGTCGTCCCCGGCCGCCGCGCCGGTCTGCTCGTCACCGGAGTGCTGGACCGAGCCGTTGCCCAGCGGGTCCAGCGAATCCAGTCCGGCGAAGCGGACCGGTTCGCTGCCCTGCATGAGAATGGCGATCAGGTCCAGGTCGACACCTTTCTTGCGGCGGGCCCAGCCCAGCGCACCACCGCTGGCGCCTGCGGAGGGATCCCAGCTGACACCGACACTCAGCTTGGCGATCCCCGCGAGATCCGCTGCGCCGTCTTCCTTTTTGAGCGTGATCATGGCTCAACGGTACCGGCTACCGGAGAACACCGGGTGACCACCGGGTTCGCTCTCAGAGAAGCGGAGAACCGGTGCTCGGATGGGGTCGCGGCCAGGGGTGGCGGGCCAGGCCCTCGACACCTTCGTTGAACCGTTCCAGCAGCCGGACCAACTGTTCGACTTCGTCGTCGGGCCAGTCGGTGAGTACCGAGCCGACACCGCGGCGTTGCAGGGCGAGGTCGGCTTCGAAGAGCCGCAGCCCTTTCTCGCTCGGCCGGACCTTGCGGGCGACCCCACCGTCGGGGTCTGGGACGCGCTCCACCAGGTCTTGGTCGAGCATGGCGGCGACCTGACGATTGACGGTGGATACGTCCAGTCCGAACGCTTCGGCCAGCTCACGCAGGGTCAGCGGATCGCCGAGGCGCAGCCGGGTCAGAATCAGGTACGCGGATCTGTCCAGCTGGAACGGCGAATTCCGGCGCGCGGCCGGGTACTGCCGGGAGAGCAGGTTCAGTTCCAGGACGAGCCGCGCCAGGACCGCGGGGTCCCGGCGGTCCGCCGCGGTGGGGGCGGGCAGTGCAGCCGAATCGGACATTCGGACACTATGTCGTCTGTTTCGCCCGAATACAAAATTGTGCACGATACACAGGTTATGTAACGTACATATTCGTGACTGCTGTGGCCGGCGACCCTTCCAGATCGGACGAACGGGATCGTCCCCGCGCCACACCGATTGTGCTGGTGGCCACCCTGAGCACCATCGGCATCGTCGTCTCGCTCATGCAGACTCTGGTCGTTCCGCTCATCCCGAGCCTGCCCACCCTGCTGAACACGACCACGACCAACGCCTCCTGGGTCATCACGGTGACCCTGCTGGCCTCCGCGGTCTGCACGCCGATCAGCGGCCGTCTCGGCGATATGTTCGGCAAGCGCCGCATCCTGCTGCTCGATCTGGCGGCCATGATCATCGGTTCGGTGCTGTGCGCGATGTCCTCGTCGCTACTGCCCTCGGTGGCCGGGCGGGCGCTACAGGGAGTGGCCATCGGTGCCATCCCGCTGGGTATCAGCATCCTGCGGGACGAACTTCCGCCGGAGCGTGTCGGTTCGGCCATGGCCGTGATGAGTTCCACGCTCGGCGTGGGCGGTGCGATCGGCCTGCCGGTCGCCGCCCTCATCGCCGAACACGCGGACTGGCATGTCCTGTTCTGGGCGGCCGCGGCGATGGGTGCCGCGGGTGCGCTGCTGATCTTCCGGTTCGTCCCGGAATCGCCGGTCCGTACCCCGGCACCCTTCGACTTCGGCGGTGCCGCGGGTTTGGCCACCGCGCTGCTGGCACTGCTCCTGGCGATCACCCAGGGCGCGCAATGGGGTTGGACCAGCCCGTCGATCATGACGCTGTTCGCCGTGTCGATCCTCGTGTTCCTCGGCTGGGGCCGTTACGAACTCGGGCGCCGGCATCCCCTGGTCGACCTGCGAGTATCGGCCCGCCCCCGGGTGCTGTTCACCAATATCGCCTCGATCGCCGTGGGTTTCGCGCTCTACGGTATGTCGCTCAGCTTCCCGCAGCTGCTCATGGCGCCCGCCGAAACCGGCTACGGCCTCGGATTGTCCATGGTGGCGGCCGGACTCGCGCTGGCCCCGGGCGGATGCGTGATGATGCTGCTCTCGCCGGTCTCCGCGCGTATCTCGGCGCGCTTCGGCCCGAAACTGACCCTCGGGGTGGGTTCGGCGGTGATCGGCCTCGGTTATCTGTGCGCCGCGTCGCTGATGGACAGCGTCTGGCAGATCATGATCGCGTCGGTACTGGTGGCGGGCGGTGTCGGCCTCGCCTACGCGGCGATGCCCGCCCTGATCATGGGTGCGGTACCGATCACCGAAACCGCCGCGGCCAACGGGCTCAACGCCCTCATGCGTTCGGTCGGCACCTCCACCTCGGCCGCGGTGATGAGCGCGGTCCTGGCCAATATGACCATCACCCTGGGCACCCGTGAACTGCCGTCCCGCGATGCGTTCCAGACCGCGTTCCTGATCTCGGTCGTCGCGGCCGGCGCAGCCATCGCGCTCACCACCCTGATCCCCATGCGAACAGGCGCCGCCCAGAGCCCGTGATCGCATACGGGAAATCCACTCGGCGGACCACCGCGGCAACGGGCATGCTGGTACTACCGGCGATACGGGGTCGTCCGGCGCGATATCGCGGAACGAGGGGTGTGGGAATGAGCGGATATCCGGCTACCGGTGGCGCGCGACGGAAACCGGTGTGGCCGACCGTGGTACTGGTGCTCCTGGCCGCTCTCGCGCTCGGTAGTTGTTCGTTCCTCGATTCCGCCGACGGGCTCGTCGGTGAACGCCTCACCACCTTCCCCACCCTCGACCGGACCGCGCTGACATCGGAGCAGGCCCGTATCGTCGACGCAGCCGCGGCCGAATTCGCCACTCCCCGAACCGGAACCGGATATTCGGAAGGGAACGAGGAACCGTGGTGCGCGAACTTCGTGAGCTGGGTGATGCGCGCGGCCGGGATTCCACTGGCCAATCCGAATTCCGGATCGTGGCGGATCCCCGGGGTCTACACCCTGCAGGAGTACTACGAGAGCGCGGGCCGCTTCGTCGCGGCCGGATCGGGATACCGGCCGGCGACCGGCGATGTGATCCTCTACAGCCCGGAGAGCAGATACGGCCAGCACACCAATATCGTGCTCGCCGCCGCCTCCGACGGCACCCTCACCACGATCGGCGGTAACGAGGGCGACGCGGTCGGTATCGAACGCTGGGACCCCGCCGCGGTCCCCGATATCCATATCGTCGGTTACGGACGGTTGTAGCCGGGATGCGGACGGGCGTGCCGGATCGATACCTTCATCGCGTAGCGTGAGTGCATTCGGTGGAGGTAGAGGTGTCGGAACGACTCATGGAACCGATCGAAGTAGGCGACCCGGGCCGGATCGACTACGCCGAGTTCGGCACGCGGTTCGTCACCCACGCGGTGACCGAACGACGAATCGAGGCGGCGGTCGCCGGGATCACCGGGCGCGGACTGACCATCGGGCCGGTCAACCTGGCACCCGCCGGGCTCGCCGGATTCCTCGCCGAAGGCCGGATCGACCGCCCGGTGGTCGTGCGGCGCGGCTCCGAAATCGCTTTCGACGTGCGGATACCGCTCTCACTCCGGGTCAAGATACTGCTCGGCGGTAAACCGCTGCGGTCGGAGACCGTGGTGTCGATCGGCCTCACCTTCCATGCCCGCGCCGCCGACCCGCTGCTGATCGTGATCGATATCCCCCGCGTACAACCCGCTGATGTGAGCGTGCTGCTGCGGCTGTCGGCCGCCGACTCGGTGGCGGAATGGCTGCTGGACCCGATCGCCGGGCTGCTGCAGCGGGAAGTCGCCCACCGCGTGAACGGGATGCTGAACGATCCGGGCGTGATGCGCAGCCGTATCTACGATATCGAGGCCATCGTCGCCCGCGAACGCTCCCCGCACCACACCCGTACGGAATTCGACTGGATCGATTACGCGGAATTCGGCCGCCGTTTCTTCCCGCGTATCGTCACCGGCGACCGCCTCGGACAATTCGTGACCCACCTCGCCGGCCGGCGGATCGAGATCGGCCCCCTGCGGACCGGACCCCGGTCGGCGGCGGAGGTCACGGTACGCGGTGAGGTCGGACAGCCCGAACTCACCGACCGGATACCGCAGGCCACCTCGGCCGACGACGATATCGCGCTGGTCCGGTTCGACCTCCTCGTCCCGGTCTCGCTCGACATCACTGTCAGCGTCCTCAAGAACAACCACTACCGCGCGGATATCGAGATACCGCTACAACTCACCGCGCACGCCGCCGACCCCCTGCTCATCGTGGTCGAAGTCGATCCACCGGTCCGGGCGGATATCCGCCTCGAATACGCCGCCCAGGGCATGCGCGCGGCGGTACTGGGCGTACTGGCCGGAATCAGGAAACAGATCGTCGCGCAGGTGGTCCGGGTGGTCCGCTCCGAACTGGCCGATCCGGCGATGCGCACGCTGGATGTGGGCGAACGGATAGACCGGCTGTTGTAGTTCCGGCGCCGCGACTTCGACCTGCGCGTATGGAGCGGTGCAGAAAAGCGTGGTGGCGCGTGTGGTCGGTGATGGCAGTTCGGGTGTGGATGTGGTGCAATGACTGCACGTTCGAGGCTCCCGGCGCATGTAGTGCTCATGGGGAAGGTGCGCCGGGCACGCCGCTGCTGTTCACCGGGGTGTGCGAAGGAGTCCGCGATGGTTTCTGCACTGTCTCGTCGTGCTCTGCTCGGGTACACGGCTGCCGCCGTCGCCGCGGGTGCCGTGGGTTCGGCCCTCGGCGCGCCCCGGGCGGGCGCCGCTTCGCTGGGAACTCTGCTCGATTACGCCGGGGGAGTGCCGTCCGCGGCCGCGATCCGGGCGGCCGGGCATACCGGTGTCATCCGCTACGTATCCGATCGCCGGCCGGGGGCGGAATGGATGGCCGGGAAACCGTTGCTGGCCGATGAAGTCGCGGATCTGCGGGCCGCCGGGTTGACGATCGTGTCCTGCTACCAGTTCGGTAAAGGGCCCACCGCCGACTGGCGGGGTGGACACGAGGCCGGCCGCCGTCACGCCGAGCGGGGGCTGACCCTGCACCGGGCCGCCGGCGGGCCGGACAACCGGCCGATCTACGCCTCGATCGACGACAATCCGAACGCGGTGGAATTCGCGACCATGATCCTGCCGTACCTGCTCGGCTGGCAGGCGGTGATCGGCCGGGAGAACACCGGTGTCTACGCCAATGCCCCGACCATCGATCTGGCCCGCACGGCCGGGGTGGGCGCCTGGTTCTGGCAGCACGACTGGGGGACGGCACCGGGGTACGTCCATCCGGCCGCGCATCTGCACCAGTTCGAGATCGACGATCGCACGGTCGACGGCGTGGGAGTGGATGTGAACGATATTCTCGTCCCGGAGTACGGAGCCTGGTGAGCTCCGCCGCCCGGCGGACCGGCTACCGCAGCGGGCGTTTGGCCCGGTTGGCCGTCATGTACATGTAGACCAGCGGCGCCACCGCCCCGCACAGGAACAACAGCAGGGTCGGCAGATCACTGCGCAGCGGGACGTCCCCGCCGGGCCCGCGGCTCGCCGCGACCAGAAAAGCGGCCAGCCAGGCGGCGATCGGCAGGAACAGGACGGTCGACCGGGTGGTCACCGTCGCGGCCGCCCATACCAGTGCCACATTCACCGGTGCGGCGATCACCGCGGACAGCGGTACCGCGACACTGCCGATATAGAGGGGCAGATACAGCACCTCCAGCGTCAGCGCGATCACCGCGTCCACGACCAGGACCGCGATCAGCACCGGACCGACCATCCCGCTCGCCAGCGCGGCCCACCGTGACCGGGTGTTCGCGCCTGTCCGGGCGTCGACGGCGGCCGTCATCGGCGCGACCGAGCCGTGGGGCACCGGGCCGCTGCGGCGACGGGGTCGATTCCGCTGTCCGAATCCGAGTGCTGCATGACGTCGAGTCTATTCGGGTACGGGCGCCGCCCGGCTACACCAGCCCCGCGAAGAGGTCGTCTTCCCGGCCGTCGGGGCCGCCGGTCCAGGCGCGGCCGCGGACCAGGATGTAGTGCTCCTCCGGTAGTACCGGCTGGGCGATCATATTGGTCAGCGCGAACTCCCGGCCGGACGGCGCGACCGTGAGCTGGGTGGCGTGGGCCCGCAGGGCGGCCCGTTTTCCGGGCAGCGAGTCGGCGACATCGATCGCCGTGGTCACCGAACTGCCTGGTACGGAGGCCAACTCGTCTTCCGCGGGCAGCCGCCAGCCGGGCGGTAGCGCACCGGGCAGACCGTCGACCGTGCGCCGGGCCAGCGCTCGCAGGTGGTCGCGCAGGATATCCGCGTCGGTCACGGTCCAATAGAACTTGGGCGTGTCCCAGCCTTTCCCGGCCGCGGCCTCGACGGCTTCGGTGGTCACCCGATTGGCGTGGATATGGTCCGGATGGCCGTATCCGCCGTGCGGGTCGTAGGTCACCACCACCCGCGGCCGCAGTTCGAGGATCACCTCGGTGAGGGCCCGCACCGCTGCCGCGCCGGAATCGACGAATGCCCGTGGGTGCTCGGCCGCGGGCGTACCGGCCATACCGGAATCGCGCCAGCGTCCGGCTCCGCCCAGGAAGTACGGCGGGCCGGCACCGAGTTCGGCCAGGGCGCGGGTGAGCTCACCGATCCGGTATCCGCCCAGCTGATCGGCCCGGTCGGCGGTCAGTCCGGCCCACTGTTCGCCGAGTACCTCGCCTGCTTCGCCGAGCGTGCAGGTCACCACGGTCACCGGGACCCCGAGCCGCCGATAGTGGGCGATGGTGCCCCCGGTGGTGATGGACTCGTCGTCGGGATGGGCATGGACCAGCAGCAGCCCACCCGTACCCCGATCGCCGGGCAGGGTCACGGGACGCGCCGCCACATCGCCGCGTCGCCGAAGATTCCGGCCTGGATCGCGCCGCTCAGCGAAGCCCCGTCCACCGAGGGACCAGCGGCGGCCACTACATTGTCCTGCACGATCGGCAGTACGGTGGACGCTCCCCACAGCCGGGGTTCGGCGTCGCCCAGGGTCCGCGGCACCTCTACTCCGTGCAGGGCGCCGTCGATCGCGGGCTGGAACTCCCGATCGCAGACACCCGACAGATTGCTCGGCGCCCGGCGGGCCGCCTCCACAGCGGCCGGGACCTCGGTTTTCGCACCGTCGGTCGTGGGCGTGGTGGGCGGCGCGGGCGGGCAGCCGTAGCGGGAGGCCAGTGCCGTGGCGGGATCGCCGCCGGTGGCCTCCCAGCCCACGACGGCGTCGATCTGGTCGTCCACCAGACCTTTGCCGTAGAGCTCGTCGGCCGCGAGATTGCGTACCGACGCGTCGATCCCGGCGCTGCGCAGCTGGTCGGCGGCGGTATTGGCCACCGCGAGCGCGGTATCGTCGCCGGTCACCGCACCGATCCGCAGCACCAGCGGTTCGCCGTTGCGGGCCAGCGACCGGGGGCGCGGTGCCGGTGAGGTCGCCGAGACCGGCGGTGGTTCCGGCGCGCGGCCGAAACCGGCCTCGGCCAGCAGGCCGAACGCCTGATCGGGGTTGAGGCGCGGCGGGTCGGTCGGGACGTAGCCGGGATCGGAGGGAGACAGCACCTGCGCGCGTACCGGTTCCACCCAGTTGCCGGTCTGCGCGCCGACCGTGGCCAGCAGTGCGGGGTCGAGCAACGAGAGGATCGCCGTCCGGACCCGCTGGTCGCCGAGCACACCCTCACGTCCGTTCAGGGTGAGACGCAGCTGCCGGGACTGCGGCATGATCGCGGTGCGGACCGAGGGAATCGCGGCCAACTGGGCCTGGGTGGCGACACCGCCGTGTACGAGTGCCATCTGGGTGTCGCCGGTGCGCAGCGAATCCGCCAGCTGGGCCGGGGTGCCGCCGCGGCGCAACAGGATCTGGTCGGGGCGGGCCGGGGTGCCCCAGAACCGGTCGTTACGTTCCAGCAGGATCTCGTCGCGGCCCGGATCCGCCGATTCGATGGTGAAGTTCCCGCCCGATACCGGGATCTGCTCGACCAGGGTGCGCTGGAAACCGCCCGGGGAGTCCTTCATCAGATGTGAGGGCAGCAGATTCGCGAACAGTTGCGGCCAGGCCGGATACGGGTTGTCGAACACCACGGATACCGTTTTGCCGCCACCGGAGGACCGCACCTCGGAGATGAGTCGGTAGCCGGCCGGATCGATAACTCCGGGCTGCGTGATCATCTGCTGCCAGAGGTAGTGGAAATCCTCGGCCGCGATGGGCGCGCCGTCGGACCAGTTGGCCTGATCCTTCAGCTTGTAGGTCACCGTGAACGGCCCCGGCGAGGTCACCGTCGCCGAATCGATCAGCGCGTTATCCGGTACCCACAGGGTGCCGCCGGGGAGCGCCGGATCGGGGGTCGGCCGGAACGGGCTCGGCAGCACCATGGCCGCCACCGCGGCGGTCGCCGGCGATTGATCGGACCGCAGATGCGGGTTGAACCCGATACCGATGTCGTCGATGGCGACGACGACGGTGTTCTTGGTGGGTTGCGCCGGTTCGGTCTTCGGGCTGTCCGTACTGGCGATGGGCGGCGGCGGGTCGGCGGTGCATCCGGCCAGTACCGGAACGAGCACCGCCAAGAGCACAAGCAGCCCGCGCCACACCGCGCGCCTCCCCGAAATCACGTTCGGCACTCTACCCAAACCCGCGCCACCCCGTCCGGCGGCGAAACCGCTTACAGCGCGGCCCGGTCGCGCGCCTTGCGGCGCGACAGCTCCCGGGCCCGCTCGTTGGATCCCAGCGTGACCTTGCGCACCCGGACGACCTCGGGCGTCACCTCGACGCATTCGTCGGCAGCGCAGAATTCCATGGCCATCTCCAGGTCCAGCTGCAGCGGCTTGGCCAGCGTCTCCATCACATCGGCCGTGGAGGAGCGCATATTGGTGAGCTTCTTCTCCTTGGTCACATTGATATCGAGATCCTCGGCGCGCGGATTGATCCCGACGACCATGCCCTCGTAGGTTTCCGCGCCCGGTTCCACGAAGAACTGGCCGCGGTCGGCGAGCTGGATCATGGCGAACGGTGTGACACTGCCGGTGCGATCGGAGACCAGGGAACCGGTGTGCCGGGCCCGGATCTCCCCGGCCCACGGCGCGTAACCGTGTGAGACGGCGTTGGCGATACCGGTACCGCGGGTCTCGGTCAGGAAATCGGTGCGGAAGCCGATCAGCCCGCGTGAGGGCACGATGAACTCCATGCGCACCCAGCCGGCCGCGTGGTTGGCCATCTGCACCATCTTGCCCTTGCGGGCGGCCAGGAGCTGGGTGATCGCGCCCAGGTACTCGTCCGGGCAGTCGATGGTGAGCTCTTCGTAGGGCTCGTGCACCTTGCCGTCGACCTGCCGGGTGACCACCTGCGGTTTGCCGACGGTCAGTTCGAAGCCCTCGCGCCGCATCTGCTCGACCAGGATGGCGAGGGCGAGTTCACCACGCCCCTGGACCTCCCAGGCGTCCGGGCGGCCGATATCGAGAACACGCAGTGAGACATTGCCCACGAGTTCCTGATCGAGCCGGGATTTCACCATGCGGGCGGTGAGTTTGTGGCCCTGTACCCGGCCGACCAGCGGCGAGGTGTTGGTGCCGATGACCACCGAGATGGCCGGTTCGTCCACCGTGATGCGGGGCAGCGCGACGGGCTCTTCCGAGTCGGCGAGGGTATCGCCGATCATGATGTCGGCGATACCGGCGACGGCGACGATATCGCCGGCCACCGCGACCTCACCCGGCTGTCGTTCCACCCCGATCGTCTGCAGCAGCTCGGTGATCTTCATTGTCTTCACGCCGTCGGCGTGCATCCACGCTACGTTCTGGCCCTTGCGGAGCTCGCCGTTGTGGATCCGCACCAGCGCGAGCCGGCCGAGGAAGGCCGAGGCATCGAGGTTGGTGACATGAGCCTGCAGCGGCGCGGTCGGATCGCCCTTGGGCGCGGGGATGTTCTCCAGCAGTACGTCGAAGAGTGCGTCCAGGTTCTCCGCGTTCGGCACCTCGCCGTTCTGCGGCTGCTCCTTGGATGCCTTGCCGGCGCGGCCCGATGCGTAGAGCACGGGCAGGTCGAGGGCCAGTTCGGCGGCTTCGGCGGCGTCGTCGTCGAGATCGGAGGCCAGATCCAGCAGCAGATCGTGGCTCTCCTCCACGACCTCGGCGATCCGGGCGTCGGGCCGGTCGGTCTTGTTGACCACCAGGATCACCGGCAGACAGGCCGCCAGCGCCTTGCGCAGGACGAACCGGGTCTGCGGGAGCGGGCCCTCGGAGGCGTCGACCAGCAGTACCACACCGTCGACCATGGACAGTCCGCGTTCGACCTCGCCGCCGAAATCGGCGTGGCCGGGGGTGTCGATGACATTGATGACGGTGACGCTGCCGTCGGAGTGGTGCCGGTGTACGGCGGTGTTCTTGGCGAGAATGGTGATGCCCTTCTCGCGCTCCAGATCGCCGGAGTCCATCACCCGGTCGACCGGTTCGGCTCGTTCGGCGAATGCGCCGGACTGCCGCAGCATGGCGTCGACGAGCGTCGTCTTACCGTGGTCGACGTGCGCCACGATGGCGACGTTGCGAAAATCGCGTGCAGACGACACGCCGGTTCCTCCTGCTGTTAACTGTTGCTTGCGGCCGGACCCTGCGACAGGGAGATTCGAACTCACCGGGCATCTGGGCCGGTTACACCCTACCGGGAACCCGGTGGCCTGCTGGCGGCGCCCAGAGGTAAGGGTATGCTAACCCGCATGGGCAAGGTCAAGGCGAGCGAGGTTTCGAGCCTCAAGCCGAAGAAGAAGTGCTGTCGAAAGAAGACGCGCTGCGTGAAATGCCCTGTGGTCATCATGCGGATGAAGCGCCTGGAGGCCACAGGCGCCTCCGGAAAAGAACTGAAAAAGGGACTGAAGAAGGCGCGCGCCGCCTGAGCGAGGGGCGACCTCCGCCTCCGCTCCGGCGTCCGCCTCGGATGCGGGCAGTTCGGGGGTGGGGATATGAAGGGTCGGGGAAGGTGGTTGTAGGAATGCGATCGCGGGGTAACTCGGCGATATGACCACATCACTGCTCTCCGAAACCGAGATCACCGCGGCGCTGGACTCCCTGCCGGAGTGGAGCCGGTCCGGTGATGCGCTGACCCGTACGGTCGAGGCCGCTACGTTCCCCGCCGGGATCGAACTCGTGCGGCAGGTCGCCGATATCGCCGAATCGGCGAATCACCATCCCGATATCGATATCCGGTGGCGCAAGGTCACCTTCACCCTGTCCACGCATTCCGCGGGTGGGCTCACGGCACGGGACGTGGCGCTGGCCCGGGAGATAGATCGGCTGGCGCGGTAGCGGTACGGGAAACGGTCCGGCCGGCCCAGATGATCCAGCCGTAGCAGACCAGCGCGCCGATCACATAGACCGTGCCGAGCCAGGACCATACGCCCCAGCGGGAGATGGTCCAGATCGAATCCTGCAGGAACGACAGCACCCAGGGCGCGCCGACCAGGGTGGTGAGCAGCCAGTATCCGGCCAGTATCTTCGCGCCGGCCACCTCCCGGTACGGCCCGTAGAGCAACCAGAGGACGGCCGGCAGCAACCAGCCCCAGTGATGCGACCAGGAAATGGGTGAGACCAGCAGCCCGAACAACTGCACGATCAGCACCGTGCCCAGCAGATCGTCACGGCGCAGCGCGCGCCAGGCGAACCAGCCCAGCGCGGCCGTGACTAGTACGCCCGCGATCCACCACGGCCCGGTACCCACATCGCTACCCAGCAGCCGGCTCAGCGCGCCGCGCATGGATTGATTCCAGACCGAGCCCACCGGCCCGATCCGGTCGGCGTCGCCGAGCAGGGTGCCGAAATAGCGGCGGGTCTCCTCCGGATTGATGAGGAAACTGGCCGCCACCGTCAGTCCGAACACCACCGCCGAGCAGACCGCGGCCGCCCAGCGCCGCCGTGCCACGAAAAAGAGGCCGCTGATCGCCGGCGTCAGTTTGATACCCGCGACCGCGCCCACCAGGGTCCCCGACAGCCACCACCGGGAGCTGCGGATCGCGATCATCACCCCGAGCATCAGGAAGATGTTGACCTGTCCGTAGTCGATGGTCGTGCGGACCGGTTCGAACCACAGGCCGGCCGCGGTCCACGCCACCATGGCCGTGCGCCACCGCGGTTCGCGCAGCGCGTCCCGCCCCAGCATCAGTTCGAAGGCGATCCGCACCACCCAATACAGCGCCGCGACGATCGCGAACAGCCACAGCATCGCGACCACGGTGAAGGGCAGGAAGTGCAAGGGGAAGAACACCACCGCGGCGAACGGCGGATAGGTGAAGGGCAGCGGGAAATCCGGTGTCTTCTCGGCGTAGGTGAAATCGTAGAGATGATCGGTGAGCAGGGCTGCCGATCCGTCGACATAGACGTGCAGGTCGACCAGGTTCATGCCGTTGGGAGTCAGCAGCATCCACAACAGCCGCGTCAGCACGGTGATCCCGAGAGCTACCAGGGCCAGGCGAAACGGTACGAACCCCCGAATGTCGGTCCGGGCGCCGCTGGGCTGAGTCAATACACGAGCTTTCGAGTCGGTCCGGGCCGGCGGCCGGACCCGGTGCTGTTGGGCGCGTCGGCCGGATTTTCCGGCCCGGAATACATTAACCCCACACCTTTCCGGGCGATCGCGAGCCTGGACTGTGTGCGACGCGCGCCCCGGCAAACCGCGCCCACCGGGTCCGGTAACCATCGAGCAACCGATGCGTCACAGGTGTACATTCGCCTCAATTTTCACACCAGTCACTTGCGTTATTCGCTACTGTCTAGTAGCACAGCGAATTGGGGGTCGCAATCCCGACCCCGGTGCTGTACAACGCGCGTCAGTGTCCTTAGAGTGACCCCGAAACGACGGCTTTTCAGCGTCGCCCAGATGTACCCGAGGTAAGGACGGCTAGACCAGTGCTTCGCACCCGAGGATCGCGGATCGCAATGTCCGCGCTCGCCATTGCGGCGGGCGCCTCCCTCGTGGCGCCCGCGACAGCCGTCGCGGCTCCTGCCACCGAGGCGTCGGTGAACAGCGTCCCGATGGTCCCCGAAGGGGTACCCGTCGACGTTCTCGCCGCCCTGGCCCCGGCCATCGTCAACGCACCGGCTCCGGCGGCCAAGGACGTCGCCGCGCCCGGCAGCCCGCAGGAGGCCATTCTTTCCCAGGCCCGCGCGCTGCTGGCCACGGTGAATCTGCCCCCGCAGATCAAATCGACGCTGGAACGGGTCATCACGTTCCTGGACGGTAGCGGCGGTGGTGGTCCCGAGATCCCCGAATCCGGGCCGACGATCGCGCAGTTCCTGTACCCGACCATCGGCAAGGGCTGCATCGCCCCGTCCGGCGATTCGGTCGGTACCGCCCTCGCGGTGCCCGGCCCGGCCCAGTTGCCGCCGCCCGGACCCGCCGCCGGCCAGACCGGTTTCGTGTTCACCGCGCTGGGCACCGAACGCCCGACGGCCGAACAGGTACAGCCGATGACGGTGCAGTGGCGGAACCTGGACACCGGTGAGGCGGGCTCGCAGCCGCTGACCGACGAGGCCAAGATCAACCCGGACGGTCCGGCCACCCTCTCGGCCATCGCGAACACCGGCACCGGCCGGGTCGTCGCGGTGATCGGTGGCGGGCTCACCACCCAGGCGACCGAAACCGAAACCCGCAGCTGCACGTTCATGCCGACCATCGGCTTCTTCACCGTCGGCTGAACCGACGGTACGCAGGTATCGGAGAGCCGAGGTCCACGCGGACCTCGGCTTCTTCCGTTTCCGCGCGGTTCGGTGCGAACGGGTCACGCGCCGGGACCGGCGCCGCGGTCCGCGCGTGGTTCACCCGGGTGGTCGCGGACCGCGAACATCGAGTTAATCGCCGCTCCCGCGGAACGGGTGATCCGGTTCGGAGCGTCGGATGTTCAGCGCCCGGCAGCCGTCACTTCGCTGTGGTAGACCGGGGTGATGGCGACTGTCGAGAGTACGCGTAAGACCGGTATCCGGAGCCGGCGCTCGGCGCGGTCGATCCTGTCGTACCGCTCGGAGGGATCGATCCTGTCCATCGGCTCCGCGTATTCGATCCTGTCGATCGGAAGTGTGGGGTCGGTCCTGTCGATCGGCTCCATCGGATCGTTCGGTTCGGCGATCTCCAGCGGATCCTTCCTGAGCCTCGGCTCGGCTCTTTCCGGATTGTCCCGGTGGTCCCTGCTGTCGTGGACGGGCGATCACGCGAGTCCGGATACCCGGCCCGATCTGCGGGTCGTGGCCGACGAACCCGACCTGCGGGTGGCCCCCACCCGGCACTGCCAGACCTGACCCCCGCGGCCCGGATCCCTTCCCGCCCTTCGGAACACAGCGTTCCGGGGGTGGGGGATCCGGGTGCGTTGCCATTCGCGGTCGGCCCGGGTCCGGAGCGAAGGAGCGCAGCGACCGATCGGCGGAGTGAAGGGGGGTCAGCAGGCGCCCGGGCCCGCGGCGCCGGATGTGCCACCCATTCGCGCCGGCACATCCCATGCGCGATCGAGGGGGACGTCGTGGATGAGGTAGAGCTTCTTTCCGGCCGCGGTGGCGGCACCGACCGTGGCCAGGCCGGCCCGGCGCTGCCAGAAGGTCTGGCGCACAGTCCAGCCGATGATGCCGGGTGCTTCCAGGCAGGTGCGTTCCCGGTCGAGTGATCCGGAGCGGACGATCAACCAGGTGGGGGAGCCGTCGGCGGCGGGGACGACGGTATGGCCGAGGCCGCGGTAGCGGTCTTCGGCGAGCAGCGCGCAGATCGGAGCGGCGACGACCGGTAGCAGCCACCACCAGCCCGGGTCGGGCAGACCGGCCGCCGGCGCGAGGATCAGCACGAGCGCGATCAGCGGGACCGGCCAGCAGGCCCGGATATAGCGGCGCCGCCGGGCCGCCGGGCCGTGCCGGGTCAGCGGTACGTCGGCGAGCGTGGACACCTGCGCCGACGGCAGAGCGGGATCCGCGGTTCCGGCATTCCGATGTGGACTGAGCAGCCGGGCCAGGGTCCGTTCCACCGCGGCGCGCGGGGATTGCGGCAGGATTTTCTGTTCGGGATTCTCACCGGTCATCACCGCTTCCAGTTGCGCGGCGCCGGCCAGGCGCAGGAGCAGCGGTTCCCGGATCGTGGCGCCGCGCAATCGCGCGGTGTCCAGGGTTATCCGGCGCAGGGTGAACAGTCCGCGGCGGATCTGCAGGGTGCTGCCGTAATCGGTGACACGCAGGCCGTAGTTGGTGGTCAGGTAGTGGGCGCAGGCGGCGAGGCTCACGACGGCCACCATCGCGGCCAGCGCGGCGAAAGCGAAGAGCAGTAGCGATAGCAGGCCGATATCGCGGACGCCGTCGACGGCATCGCGGCTGATACTGATCTCGGCGGAGCCGAAGCCGAATTGCGCGGCGACACCGAGCGCCGAGGCGGCCAGGGCGAAACCGGTCAACGACAGCGGTGCGTAGCGTACCCAGCCGGGCTGCCAGTGCCCGATCTCCTCGCCGCCGTGGTACTCGGTTCCGGTGGGTTCATTCGCCGCCGGGCCGTGGGCCGGTGCCGGATCGTCGGCGGCGATATGGAGTTCACGGGTGTGGGCGAGTAGCTCGGTGCGCAGTGGGCGGACATGTTCGGCGGCGAGGGCGTCCAGCCGGAAACGGTCGTCGGAGCCGGCTTCCCGGCCGGTGCCGATCACCACCACGGCCAGGCCCAGTACCCGGTGCAGCGGATCGGCCTCGATATCCACCGAGCGGATCCGCGCCCGGGGCACCGACAATCGTTTCCGCCGGACGAGTCCGGTGCGGAGTTCGACATGGGTCGGCCCGACGCGGTAGGTGGTGGTGAACCAGAGGGTGATCGCGTAGGGGATCACGAACACCAGGCCCAGCAGGCTGTAGAGAGGGTTTCCGGAACTGACCCCCAGGATCACCGCACCGATCACCGCGGGCAGGAACTTCACGATCTCCTGCACCGGATGGACCAGCAGCATCCGGCGATCGAGTCGCCGCCACGGTTCGCTGTCGTCCGGCGTATGGCCCGCGGCCGGTTCCTGTTCCGCGGCCGGTAGCTCACCGGCGGTCATGTCGCGTCCCCGCGGTGCCGCGCCGCGATCTCGGTCAACCGGGTCACCGTCTGTTCGGCCACCGCCCGGTCCAGCAGGCTGATGTGCACCGCGCCCGCGGAGGAAGCCGTGGTCACCGTGACCGTCGACAAGTCGAGCATGCGTTCCAGCGGACCGCGTTCGGTGTCCACCGTCTGCACCCGGGAGATCGGCGCGACCCGGCTCTCCTGGGTCAGCCAGCCCGACCGGGAGTACACGGCCTCATCGGTCACCTCCCAGCGGTGGACCCGATAGCGCCACCGGGGCACCACGATCGTGGTGAGTACGGCGATCACCAGGGCCACCACCGCCACCAGTACCTGCCAGGAGCGGCGATCGGAGTCGAGAACGACCCACCCGAGCAGTACGGCGAATACGACGAGCCACGACAGCGCGATCTGCGCGGTCCACAGGGTCTTCGCGCGCGGACTGGGCCGCCACGACGGATCGGCCAGAAGATTCGGTGATCGTGGCGAGCTGTCCGACGACATGTATTCATCGTCGCACGGGGCATGCGCGGTCGGCCGTCCGTAGGTCGGCGACCATCGAGCACCGACCGTATCGTGGGCCCACCCCGAGTCGGTCGAGCTCTGTTCCGGCTCGTCTGTTCTGCCTGCTCCCGATGGTCGCTGCTCATGGTCGGGACGCTTCCCGGTTTCGCAATGCGGGGTACCGCGACTCGGTGTGTGCGGTCGGCCGTTCACCGGCAGACGACCACCGACCACCTACAGTGACGTGAGCCCACCCGGGTCGGTCGAGGTGCACAACTCCCCACTCGAACCTTCCCTGCCCCGCCGGACGGTCCATCTCACCGGCGGGGCCCGCCCCGGTTCTGGAGCGACGAAGCGAAGGAGCGCAGCGACTGAGCGTAGGAGTGAAGAACCGGGGTTGATAGGGCCCCGCCCGCGGCGCCGAAGGCGCCGCAAATAAGCACTGACCTGCGTGGAATAGCCCGAGATACACCGCGGTTGTGAACGCTCAACGACCTGGGAGGAGACAGTTCCGGATGTGTGCCGCATGATCGAGGGCGTGACCGAGCTACCCGAACCGACCGTCCCGACCCCCGTGCCGACCCCGTCCGCCATGCGCCGGGCGCTGCGCCGGGCACGCGACGGGGTCACACTGAACGTCGACGAGGCCACGGTGCTGTTGCACGCTCGCGACGAGGACCTCGCCGATCTGTGCCGCAGTGCCGCCCGGGTGCGTGACGCCGGACTCGAATCGGCCGGGCGGCCGAGCACGATCACCTATTCGCGCAATGTTTTCATCCCGCTCACTCATCTGTGCCGGGATACCTGTCACTACTGCACCTTCGTGACCGTGCCGGGGAAATTACGTGCCCAGGGGCGCGGGATGTTCCTGGAACCCGACGAGGTGCTCGATATCGCCCGCCGTGGTGCGGAACTGGGTTGTAAGGAAGCACTGTTCACCCTGGGTGACCGGCCCGAGGCCCGCTGGCCCGAGGCCGCGCAGTGGCTCGACGAACGCGGCTACGACTCCACCCTGGACTATCTGCGCGCGGTCTCCATTCTGGTACTGGAGGAGACCGGGCTGCTGCCGCATCTGAACCCCGGGGTGATGTCGTGGGAGGAGATCTCGCGGCTGAAACCGGTGGCGCAGTCGATGGGCATGATGCTCGAGACCACCGCGACCCGGTTGTTCTCCGAGAAGGGCAATTGCCATTACGGCAGCCCCGACAAGGATCCCGCGGTGCGGTTGCGTGCCATCACCGACGCGGGCCGGCTCTCGGTGCCCTACACCACCGGAATCCTGGTGGGTATCGGCGAGAATATGGCCGAGCGTGCCGATACGATCGCCGCGATCCGGAAACAGCACAAGGCGTTCGGTCATATCCAGGAAGTCATCGTGCAGAACTTCCGGGCCAAGGACGATACCGCCATGCGGAACGCCCCCGACGCGGACTTCGCGGAATTCCTGGCCACCATCGCGGTGACCCGGTTGTTGCTCGGCCCCGATGTCTCGGTGCAGGCACCGCCGAACCTGGTGTCCGGCGAGGAATGCCGTGCCCTGCTGGAAGCCGGGATCGATGACTGGGGCGGTGTTTCGCCGGTAACTCCCGATCATGTGAATCCCGAACGGCCGTGGCCGAATCTGGACACGCTCGCCGAGATCACCGCCGGTGCCGGTTTCGAACTGGTGGAACGCACCTCGGCGCATCCGAAGTACGTACGTGCCGGGAACCCGTGGATCGATCCCCGGATCGGCGCGCACGTGGCTGCCCTCACCGACGCGGACACCGGGTTGGCGAACGCGGACGCGCTTCCGGTCGGCCTGCCCTGGCAGGAACCCGACGAGAGCTGGGAATCGGCGGGGCGAACCGACCTCAACACCGAGATCGATACCGCCGGCCGCAATACCGATACCCGTAGCGATATCGACAACGCGTTCGGCGATTGGGACACCATCCGCGAACAGGTCCGGGATCTGGCCGCCGCGCCGCAGCGGCTGGACGCGGATGTCCTGGCCGCATTGCGGGCAGCCGAGCGGGATCCGGCCGGGCTCACCGACAACCAATATCTGGCGTTGGCCACCGCCGACGGGGCCGATCTGGAAGCCGTCGCGGGTCTCGCCGACCAGTTGCGCCGCGATGTGTGCGGCGACGATGTCACCTACGTGGTGAACCGTAATATCAACTTCACCAATATCTGCTACACCGGTTGCCGTTTCTGCGCGTTCGCGCAGCGTAAAGGCGATGCCGACGCCTTCACTCTCAGCACCGGCGAAGTCGCCGACCGTGCCTGGGAGGCCTACGTCGACGGTGCGACCGAGGTCTGTATGCAGGGTGGAATCGACCCCGATCTACCGGTTACCGGATACGCGGACCTGGTCCGCGCGGTGAAGGCCCGGGTGCCGTCGATGCACGTCCACGCGTTCAGCCCGATGGAGATCGTGAACGGCGCCTCGCGCGGCGGCGAGAGCGTCCGGGACTGGCTGACCGCACTGCGCGAAGCCGGGCTGGGCACCATCCCCGGCACCGCCGCCGAAATCCTCGACGACGAGGTCCGGTGGGTGCTCACCAAGGGCAAACTGCCTGCCTCTGCCTGGATCGACGTGATCACCACGGCACATCAGGTCGGGATCCGTTCGAGCTCGACCATGATGTACGGGCACGTCGACAACCCCAGCCACTGGGTCGGGCATCTGCGAGTACTGCGCGGTATCCAGGACGAGACCGGCGGTTTCACCGAATTCGTCCTGCTCCCGTTCGTCCACCAGAGCGCCCCGCTCTACCTGGCCGGGGCGTCCCGCCCGGGGCCCACCAACCGCGACAACCGCGCGGCGCACGCGTTGGCCCGGATCATGCTGCACGGCCGGATCGACAATATCCAGACCAGCTGGGTCAAACTCGGTACCACCGGCACCCGGGTGATGTTGAGCAGCGGTGCCAACGACCTCGGCGGCACTCTGATGGAGGAGACCATCTCCCGGATGGCGGGTTCGCAGCACGGCTCGGCGAAAACTGTGGCCGAACTCACGGAGATCGCCGAAGGGATCGGGCGTCCGGTACGGGAACGCACCACCACCTACGGTGTTCCGCCCGCGCGTAATCAGGTGGTCGGGCTGGAGCTGGTGTAAGGCAGTACTGGAGAAGCGAGGGCGACCAGGCGTTGCGTGAACGCTCCGGTTGACGAGAAGAGGCCGGCGGGGTGGAGCGGGAGGTCGGCTCGCTCGTGCGGGTGGGTGGAGTTCGGGTTTGCTCATGCGCGGCGTGCGGGCTTGTTTGTGAGGGGTGAGGTGCGGGCTTGCTCGTGAAGGCGGGGACGCAGGCTTGTTTGTGAAGGTGCTGTGTTTTTGGCGCCGCCTTCGGCGTCGCGGGGGTTGAGGCCCCCTGGTGTCCCGCCGTTCAGGCCTCGAGACTCGCGCTTCGCG
>NZ_JBSGIP010000009.1:0-207314 GCF_053605105.1 Nocardia sp. NPDC003963 | reverse complement strand
GACGAAGCGAAGGAGCGCAGCGACTGAGCGAAGGAGTGAAGAACCGGGGTTGATAGGGCCCCACCCCGCGGCGCCGAAGGCGCCGCAAATAAACACAGCTCACGACCCCGTGACGCCGGAGGCCGCGCCGTCGATACGGCGATAGTCGTGCTGTTCCACAGCGACCAGGTAGGCCGCCTCACGCCCGGTGAGGCCGAGTTCGCGAGCGAGCGCGTCCAGCCGCGACCAGTCGTCGTCGGGCGGTAGCCCGTTGGTCGCCACCGCGGCGGCCACCGTCATCGCGGCCATGGCCTGGGATTCGTTGAGTGTGCGTCCCGGTAGCCAGGACACCACCCAGTAGGCGTCACCTACACATCGGGCGATGTGCGGTGTCGTATCGCTGGTCATGATCGACGAGGTCACCACTTGGATTGCCACCGACCTGCTCCCCTCATGAGCGCGACAGCTGACCACCCGAATGTTAGGGGCCCGATCCGGTACCGCCGCAGACATGTCGGCAAACGGTGAGCAATCGACGCGTAACGGTGACCTTCGTCTCGAACGCTAGTTCTGCTCCGGCTCCGGGGGTTTGCGCGGAGCCGGTCGCGGAACCACCGCCAGCAGGGCCGATTCGATCTCCGCGATCCGGTCCGGACCGGATCGCGCACCCAGATCCACACAGAACACGTCCACCACGAACGATCCCATCGTCACGACCTTCGCCCAGCACACCTCGGCGCCCGTGGCCGCCAGTACCGCGGCCAGCCGGCAGAGCAGACCGATCCGGTCCTCGGCCCGTAGCTGCAGGATCAACCGGCCCGGAATCGTGGTCTCCGACCACAGGAGCCGGGGTTCGGCCTGGGCATATCGCGCGGCGCCGAGCGAATCCCGTTCCCGCGCGTCCAGCGCCGCCCGTACATTCAGATCCCCGGCGACGGCCCGTTTGATCTCCTGGCGCAGCAGGCCCGCGTCCGGCGGACCACCGAAAGTCGGTGTCACCACGAAGGTGTTGACCGCCGACTCTCCGGCCCCGCGGACCGATGCCGACAGCACCCGCAGCGAATGCAGCGCCAGGACGCCCGCGGTGTTCGACAGCAGGCCGGGGGTGTCCGGGGCGATCACGGTGGCGATATGGGTGTATTTCCCCTCTCCCGGCACCAATTCGACATGCACACCACCCGCGGCCGCGCGGACCAGCAGTTCATCCGGGATGGGTTCGGGTTCGGGGAGTGGCTCCCCCGCCATCACCCGGCGGCACCGCCGGACCAGTTCCCCGATCAGCGTGGATTTCCAGTCGCCCCATACGCCGGGCCCGGTGGCCAGTGAATCCGCCTCGGCCAGCGCGTGCAGCAGTTCGAGCCGGCGTGGATCGTTGTCGAGCGCGTCGACCACGTACTGCACGGTGCCGGGATCGTCGATATCGCGGTGGGTGGCCACATCGGGTAGCAGCAGATGGTGGCGCACCACGGCGCTCAGGATGTCCACATCCGAGGGCCACAGACCCATCCGGCGGCCGATCTGGGTGGCGAGTTCGGCACCCACCGCGCAGTGGTCCTCGACCCGGCCCTTACCGATATCGTGCAGCAGCGCACCGAGTGCCAGCAGGTCCGGCCGGGCGACGCGGGTACTCAGGGCGCCGGCGTAGGCCACCGTCTCCACCGAATGCCGGTCCACCGTCCATACGTGTACCGCGTCGCGCGGCGGCAGGTCCCGGACCGCCCCCCATTCCGGAAGCAGCCTGCCCCACAGACCGGTCCGGTCCAATGCCTCCACCGCGTCGATCACGCCGCGTCCGGCGCCGAGCAGCACCAGCAGATCGTTCAACGCGTCCTTGGGCCACGGTTCGCGCAGTTCCGGCGCGTCCTCGGACAGGCGGTTCAGCGTCGTCGCCGACATCGGCAGCCCGGTCTGGGCGGACGCGGCCGCGACCCGCAACACCAGCCCGGGATCGCGCTGCGGACGGGCGTCCCTGGCCAGCACCACTTCTCCGGCGTGTTCGACCACGCCCTCGTCGAGCGGGCGCCGCACCGGCATCCGGCGCAGCCGGGCCAGACCGCGACGCGGCAGCGCGTTACCCGCCGTGCGCAGACCCACATCGACCGAATAGCCGACGGTGCGCGCCGCATCGCTGAGTGTGCGGGCCAGATCGAATCGATCGCCGATCCGCAGCGCGGCTCCGATCTCGTCGGCGTCCTGGGCGCGCAACTGGTCGCGGGCCCGGCCCGCGACCCGGTGCAGTTCGGTGCGCACATCCAGCAGCCGCCGATGGGCCTGGTCCAGACCGCCGCCGGGCGCGTCCGGCCCCAGCCCGGGCATGGCATCGGTGAGCTGGGCGATGGCGAGCGCGTCCAGCAACTGGATATCGCGCAGTCCCCCGCGGCCGTTCTTCAGATCCGGTTCACTGCGGTGAGCGACCTGGCCGCTGCGTTCCCACCGGGCCCGGACCCCGGCGACCAGATCGTCGAAGCGTCCCCGTATCCCACTGCGCCAGTCCTTGCGGATACCGGCGATCACCCGATCGCTGAGATCGGAGTTACCGACGATATGCCGGGCGTCGAGCATGCCGAGCGCGGCGACCAGATCGTCGGAGGCCACCTTCAGCGCATATGGAACTGTCCGCACGCTGTGGTCGAGTTTTATATGCGCGTCCCACAGCGGATACCAGAGCCGATCGGCGATCTCGGCGACCCGTTTCGGGTCCATGTCCTCGTGCAACAGCACCAGATCCAGATCGGAGTACGGCAGCATCTCACGGCGGCCGAGCCCGCCGACGGCCATGATCGCCAGCCCACTGTCCGGAGTGATCCCCACTTCGGCGCCCTTGCTGGTGAGCCACAACTCGTACAGATCGACCAGGGCCGCGCGCAGCGATTCGGCGTCCAGTCGCGGATGCCGGGGCGCGCCCCCGCCCAGCAGTTGATCCCGGGCCCGCACCAGATCCGCGGCGCCGTGCGACAGTGCGGCCGCTTTCGCGGGCCGTCCACCGGTCCGCCCAGGCTCCCGTCCCTGCCGGCTGTCTACCAACGAAACCACCACCCGTTCACGCAGGCGACCCCGCCCCGACCGGTAACCGGTGGGAGCGGGGCCGCGTCATCGTTGTGCACCCGCTGTCGCGCTCGATGCGCGCAGGGACCTATAACGCGTCGGTGCCGCGTTCCCCGGTCCGGACCCGGACGATCGTTTCGACCGGGGTCACCCAGACCTTGCCGTCGCCGATCTTGCCGGTCCGCGACGCCTCGACGATCAGGTCCACGACCCGTTCGACGGTGGCGTCGTCGACCACGACCTCGACCCGGACCTTCGGCACGAAATCGACCGAGTACTCCGCACCGCGGTAGACCTCGGTGTGGCCCTTCTGCCGTCCGTATCCCTGGACCTCGCTCACGGTCATACCGAATACGCCCGCCTGCTCCAGGCCGGTCTTGACGTCTTCGAGCGTGAACGGCTTGACGATTGCGGTGATCAGTTTCATGGGGTTCATGCCTCCTTGACGGCCGAGCGAGCGGTTCCACCCAGTGCAGCGAAATCGTATGCCGTCTCCGCGTGTTCGGAATCGTCCATACCGTTGGACTCCGCTTCGGCGTCGGCGCGCAGGCCGATCGTGAACTTGATCGCGTACGCGATCACCAGGGCGATCACGAAGGAGTACACGAGAACCGCCACCGCGCCGAGGGTCTGACGGCCCAGCAGTTCGAGATCACCACCGTAGAAGAGGCCCTGGGCACCGGCGGGCGCCTCGGGTGCGGCGAACAAGCCGATCAGCACGGTGCCGAGAATACCGCCGACCATATGGATTCCCACGACGTCGAGCGAGTCGTCGTAACCGAGTTTGAACTTCAGGCTGACCGCCAGCGCGCAGACGGCACCGGCGATGGCGCCGATGGCCAGGGCGCCCAGCACGTTCACCGACGAACAGGACGGCGTGATGGCGACCAGTCCGGCGACGATACCCGACGCCGCACCCAGCGAGGTGGGCTTACCGTCGCGGATCTTCTCGACGACCAGCCAGGCGATCATCGCGGCCGCGGTGGCGACGAGGGTAGTGATGAAGGTCGCACCGGCGACCCCGTCGGCCGCGGCCGCCGAACCGGCGTTGAACCCGAACCAGCCGAACCACAGCAGCGCGGCGCCCAGCATGACGAAGGGCAGGTTGTGCGGACGGAAGGGGGTTTTCGGCCAGCCCGCGCGCTTACCGACCACGATGGCCAGCGCGAGCGCCGCGGCACCGGAGTTGATATGGACCGCGGTACCACCGGCGAAGTCGATGGCCTCGACCTTCTCCATGATCCAGCCGCCGCCCCAGACCCAGTGCGCGACCGGGAAGTACACCAGGGTGGCCCAGATGCCGGCGAACACCAGCCAGGCGCTGAACTTCAGCCGGTCCGCCACGGCGCCCGAGATGAGCGCCACGGTGATGATGGCGAACATCGCCTGGAACGCGACGAAGACCGTTGCGGGAATGGTCCCGAACAGCGGTACACCCGCCGATTCCTCGCCGAATCCGGCGATCAGAGTTTTCAGGCCGAAGAACTGCCCGGGGTCGCCGAGTAGTCCGCCCTTATCGGTGCCGAATGCCACCGAGAAGCCGTAGAGCACCCAGAGCACGGTGATCAGGCCCATGGCGCTGATACTCATCATGATCATATTGAGCACGTTCTTCCCACGGACCATACCGCCGTAGAAGAACGCCAGCCCGGGTGTCATCAACAGGACGAGCGCCGCGCTCGTCAGTAGCCATGCGGTGTCGCCGGCATTGGGCGTGCCGATCACGGTTTCCACCAGTTGCCTCCCTCATCTTCTGGGCCGCCGCTCGCGCGACATCGGGCCCGCTACTGAAGGGTCCTCATTCGGTGTTTCATCCGTGACGCCCAGGTGTTTCGCCTAGGTGAATGGATCGCGCCACAATGTTTCGGGCGTGTTGCACAGGCTGTGCGGAGGTTTCCGGAGCGCTGTGCGACACGCCGGAGCTGCGCGAATCCGGCCGGAGGTGCGCCGGTGGGGCCTAGCCCAGGAGCGCGTCCACGAAGGCCGACGGTTCGAACGGGGCCAGGTCGTCGGCCCCTTCGCCCAGCCCCACCAGTTTCACCGGCACCCCGAGCTCGTGCTGGATCTGGAAGACGATGCCGCCCTTGGCGGTGCCGTCGAGCTTCGTCAGCACGACACCGCTGATATCCACGACTTCCGCGAAGATACGGGCCTGGGCGAGTCCGTTCTGGCCGACGGTCGCGTCCAGCACGAGCAGTACCTCGTCCACCGAGGCTTTCTTCTCCACCACTCGTTTGACCTTGCCCAGTTCGTCCATCAGCCCGGTTTTGGTGTGCAACCGGCCCGCGGTATCGATCAGGACCACATCCACTCCGGCGTCGATCCCACCGGCGACCGCGTCGAACGCGACGGCGGCCGGATCGGCGCCCTCACGACCCCGTACGGTCTCCGCGCCGACCCGCTCGCCCCAGGTCTGCAACTGATCGGCCGCGGCGGCCCGGAACGTATCCGCGGCACCGAGCAGCACCCGGCGGCCGTCGGCCACCAGGACCCGGGCCAGTTTTCCGGTGGTGGTCGTCTTACCGGTGCCGTTCACCCCGACCACCAGCAGGATCGACGGGTGGTCGGCGTGCGGCAGCGCGCGCACGGCGCGATCCAGCTCCGGCCGCAGCGATTCGATCAGCACTTCGCGCAGAACCGAGCGTGCTTCCTCGGCCGTGCGGACACTGCGGGAAGCCATCTCCTCGCGTAATCGCTCCACGATGACCGTGGTCACCGCGGTACCGATATCGGCCAGGACCAGCGTGTCCTCGATCTCTTCCCAGGAATCCTCGTCCAGGTCCCCGCCGCCGAGCAGTCCGAGCAGGCTTTTGCCGACCGCGTTCTGGGACCGGGACAGCCGGCCGCGCAGCCGGGTCAGCCGGCCGGACGTCGGTGCGATCTCCTCGACCTCGGGGACCAGATGGGCTCCGGCGGCCGTATCCGGTGCGACCACCGGCGCCTCGGCAGGCGCACTCGCCTGCTCCGGTTGCGCGGTATCCGGCGTCGCGGGGGCGGTGTCGGTCCCGGCCGGAACCTCGTGCACAGGCGAGGTCTCGGCAGCCGGCGGCTGCGCCGTTTCGGGTGCGGAGGTGGCGTCGGCGGTGGGGGCGGACTCTGTTCCGGTCGCGGCCGTCGCGGAATCCACAGTGTCGGCCTCGGGCAGCGGAACGTCGGTGATCCCGCGACGCGGCGCGTCCCGCGGCACGGCCGCGTCGTCGCCGATATGTGGCTGCCCCTCCACATCGGTCCGCTCAGTGGGACTCGGCGCGGACGGCGCGGAGGGGTTCGGTTCCGGCGGGGCGGGAGCCGCGGTCGCACCCCGGCCACCCTGGCTGAAGGAGAATCCACCCGCCGCCCGATATCCACCCGAGCGGTCGGTCAGCTCGTCTTTCTCGGTCGGCGCCGTCAGCGATACCCGGCCGCGCTTGTACCGGACGAAACCGGCCACGAGCGCGACCAGCAGTACGGCGGCGATCACTGCGATCAGAATCCAGGCTTGCGCACTCACGCAGCCCATCCTTGCAGAGCGGCCCCGAGCGGCAGGTCACCCGGCCCGGCCTGCGCGGCGAGCGGCGCCCGGCCCTCGCCGGCCATCCGGTACCTCCCCGGATCGACCCCGCGAACACGGCCGGTGAGATTTCTTGTCCTGCGGAACTTCTCGCTACAGGCCAATAGGATCGGCGATGTGACCGATCGAAACGTGCTTGGGGGTCCGCTACAAGAGTGCGGCACCGATCCTCTGACCGGGTTCTACCGGGACGGCTGCTGCAGCACCGGCCCGGAGGATCTGGGTAGCCACACCGTGTGCACGGTCGTCACAGCCGAGTTCCTCGAACATCAGGCGTCGATCGGAAACGATCTGAGCACGCCTCGTCCGGAGAACAATTTCCCCGGGCTCCAGCCGGGGGACAGATGGTGTGTCGTGGCGGTGCGCTGGTTACACGCGCACGAGGACGGTGTCGCCGCACCGGTGGTGCTTGCGGCGACCCATGAGAATGCCCTGGAAGTGATAGCCATGGATATCCTCCGAAAATACGCGGTAGACGTCCCCGACGATGTCAGCGACCTGCTCTGATCCGCCCGGCTCGCGTCTCCTCGGGAACCGGCCGAGTTCCGCGGTACGCCAGCCCGATCCGGTCGGCCGCGTCCGGTGAATACGGTTTCTCGGCCGCGTGATCCGCTCCGGGGCGGCGTGCCGCGGCATCAGCGGCCTTGCCGTTCACCGCTGCGGGACGGGCGTGTTCACGTTGCGCAGCTCGCGGCGACCTGTGATCGGACGGGCGCGTCGAGCAGCGACCGGCGGCGAACCGCGTCACCGGTGGCGGCCGCGGGCCCGATTCACCGAGCCGCGTCGGCCGATGCGAGATCCTGTCCCCGCAACCGCTGCGAGATGACCTGGGTGATCCCGTCGCCACGCATACTCACGCCGTAGAGCGCGTCGGCGATCTCCATGGTCGGCTTCTGGTGCGTGATGACGATCAGCTGGCTCTTCTCCCGCAGCTGCTCGAACAGTCCGATCAGCCGGCGCAGATTGGTGTCGTCGAGCGCCGCCTCCACCTCGTCCATGACGTAGAAGGGTGAGGGCCGGGCTCGGAAGATGGCGACCAGCAAAGCGACGGCAGTCAGCGATTTCTCCCCGCCGGAGAGCAGCGACAGCCGTTTGACCTTCTTACCGGGCGGCCGGGCTTCCACTTCGATACCGGTGGTGAGCATATCGGTGGGATCGGTGAGCAGCAGCCGGCCGTCGCCGCCGGGGAACAGCGCCGCGAAGACCTGGACGAACTCCCGCTCCACATCGGCGTAGGCCTCGGTGAAGACCTGCAGGATCCGGGCGTCCACCTCGGCCACCACGTCCAGCAGGTCCTGGCGGGCCTTCTTGACATCCTCGAGCTGGGTGGCCAGGAAGTTGTAGCGCTCCTCGAGCGCCGCGAACTCCTCCAACGCCAGCGGGTTCACCTTGCCGAGGGTGGTCAGATCCTTCTCGGCCCGTTTGGCGCGCCGCTCCTGTGAGGCACGATCGAAGGGCATCGGCGCGGGCGCGGTCACCTGTTCGCCGCGCTCTTTGGCCTGCTCGTACTCCCGCATCTCCAGCTCGCTGGGCGGTAGCGCGACCTGGGGGCCGTATTCGGCGATCAGATCATCGAGGGCGATCCCGAACTGTTCGGCGATATTCGCCTCCAGCTGTTCGATCCGCAACGCCGCCTGCGCCTTGGCGACCTCGTCCCGGTGCACCGCGTCGGTGAGCTGTCCGAGCTGGGCGCCCAGAGCCCGAACCCGCTCCTTGATCCGGTCCACCTGGCCGGCGCATTCGGTGCGCCGCCGGACCAGTTCGTCGCGACGCCCGGCAGCCGCCGTCACCACTTTCTCGAGTTGGCCGGCCAGATCGGCACCGGATTCGGCGACCGCAGCGGCGACCCGGGCGGCCTGCCGACGCGCGGCCTGCGCGCGTTCGGCTCGGGCCCGGGCCTCGCGTTCGGCCCGGGCAGAGCGGCGCAGCGCATCGGCCTTACCGCGGACCGATTCGGCGCGTTCCTCGGCCGTTCGCACCGCGAGCCGCGCCTCGACTTCCATGGCCCGCGCTTCGGCGAGCGCGGCGGCGGCCTCCTCCCGGGCCAGCGCGGCGGCTTCGGTACCGGCGGCACCGGCGGTATCGCTGTCGGTCTCGGCCTGTTCCCGTTCCGCGTGCCGCAGCCGATCCTCGAGTTCGGCCAGCTCGGTGACCGCTTTCTCGTGTGCGGTCTCGGCATCGGCACGCTGGCCGGTCAGCCGCTCCGATTCGGCATCGGCCGCGCGGACCGCCGAACCCAGCCGGCCGAGCCGCTCGTAGACCGCGTTGAGGGCCTGATCGGATTCGTGCAGGGTCAGCAGTGTGTGGTCGACGGCTTCTTTACGGTCGGTCTGCTCCTCGAGCGCCCCGGCCAGGCTCGCTTCCAGTTCCTCGGCCCGGCGGCGGGCCGCGACCAGATCGGCTTCGGCGGCATCGATACCCGCCTGGATCTCCAATCGGCTCGGCGACCGATCCGAACCACCGATCAGCCATCCGGTACCGGCCAGATCGCCCTCGCGGGTGACCACCCGCAGTTCCGGACGTGCGCCGAGCAGCGCGGACGCCGCGTCCAGATCGTCGACGACAGCGACCCGGCGGGTCAGCGCCACCACGGCGGCCCGGACCGGGCCGGGGCAGTCCACGACATCGAGCAACCACCGAGCCGATCCGGGTAGCGCCCGATCCGTCTCCTCCTGCGATTCCCCGGATCCCTCGTAGACGAGCGCGGCCCGACCGCCGTCGGCTTTCCCGAGCGCCCGCAGGGCACCGAGCGCCGTCTCCCCGGTATCGGTCACCACGGCCTCGGCCACCGGACCGAGCACCGCCGCGACCGCGGACTCGAAACCGTTGTGTACCCGCAGTTGTTCCGACAGCGGACCCAGCAACCCGGCCGGATGGTTCTCGGTGAGCCAGGCCGCGCCGTCCCGGCTGGCCAGATTCATACCGAGAGCTTCGATCCGCGCGCTCAGCGAGGCGACCAGACGACCGGCCTCCCGATCCTCGGCCCGCAGTTCGGTGACCCGGCGGTCGGCCAGATCGAGTGCCTCCACGGCATGTTCGTGCTGGGCGTCGAGTCCGGCTTCCCCGGCGTCCAGTTCGGCCAATTCGTCCTGGACGGTGTCGAATTCGGTGCGCGCCGCGGTCCCCCGGGCCCGGGCCTCGGCGATCGCCGTGGACAACCGGACGATCTCGGCGTCGCCCGATTGCGCGCGGGTCCGCAGATTCTCGACCTGCCCGGACAGCCGGACCAATCCTTCGCGGCGGTCGGCGATGGCCCGTACCGCGGCCAGATGCGCCTGTTCGGCGGCCTTGGCCGCCTGCTCGCGTTCGGCGAGGCCGTCACGCGCGGCTTCCAGCGTTTCGGTGGCCATCTCGACGGTCTCGCGCAGTTCCGCTTCCTCGGCCTCCACCCGATCGGCTTCGGCTTCGAGTTGATCGGGGTCGCGGCCGGTGTTCGCGGGAGCGGACGTGTCCAGATGCCGGGCGCGATCACCGGCGATCCGGATGGTCGCGTTCACCCGCTCGGACAGCGCGGACAGCTGGAACCACAGCTGGCCCGCTGCCTCGGCTCCCGGAGTGAGTTGCGAGAGCTGGTATTCCTGCTGAGCGAGCGCGGCATTGGCGGCGTCGAGTTCGCTCTGCACGGTGATCTGCTGTTCCCGCGCGTAGGCCTCTTTGCTCTGCTGACTCTCCAGTTCGGTCCGGCGGGTGACCAGATCGTCGGCGGCCAGCCGCAACCGGGCATCGCGCAGATCCGCCTGCACCGTCTGCGCCCGGCGGGCCACCTCCGCCTGCCGGCCCAGCGGTTTGAGCTGACGGCGGAGTTCGGTGGTGAGATCGGTGAGCCGGGCCAGGTTGGCCTGCATCGCATCGAGTTTGCGAACGGCCTTTTCCTTGCGTTTGCGGTGTTTGAGCACCCCGGCGGCTTCCTCGATGAACGCGCGCCGATCTTCGGGACGCGATTCGAGGATGGCCGAGAGCTGCCCCTGCCCGACGATCACGTGCATCTCCCGGCCGATACCGGAATCACTGAGCAGTTCCTGCACATCCATCAGCCGGCAGGTGTTGCCGTTGATCTCGTATTCCCCGGCACCGTCGCGGAACATCCGGCGGGTGATGGAGACCTCGGCGTAGTCGATGGGTAGCGCGCCGTCGGAATTGTCGATGGTGAGGGTGACCTCGGCACGGCCCAGCGGCGCCCGGCCGGAGGTACCGGCGAAGATGACGTCCTGCATCTTGCCGCCGCGCAGCGCTTTGGCGCCCTGTTCCCCCATCACCCAGGTGAGCGCGTCGACGACATTGGATTTACCGGATCCGTTCGGGCCCACCACGCAGGTGATACCGGGTTCGAACCGCAGGGTCGTCGCGGACGCGAAGGATTTGAACCCTTTCAACGTCAAGCTCTTCAGGTGCAACGCCGACGACCCTTTCCGCCTCCGTGACTTGTCCGCCTCACCCAGGCCGATCAGCCATGGTATAGCCCGTGGCGCCGAGTCCCCATCCGGCGCACCGGCCGTGGCCGATCGATTGCCGGGTACGCCGGCTGCCCCGGCCGGGCGTGCGCACCGGCCGGACGTCACCGAGGCTACCGGGCGTTATATCTTCCGGCGATGGCGGTGGCCCGCTTCGATACCGGTTGCCGCCCGTACTGCCAGGACCGCGCCCCAGGGCCCGATGACCCATACGGGCCAGAAATAGGTGAACTCGCCGACCCCCAGCGATATCGCCGCCCAGATCATCAGGACGAGCACACTGACGGCGAGCCACGCGGTCGCTTCGATCCGCTGCCAGATCGGGAAGCGGGCCCGCGGTCTCACCTGCCGGACCGGCGTCGGTGTGGGCAGATCGGCCAGCACCCCGCTGAGTTCCTCGCGCGTCGCGGTGCGGTAGACCTGCGCGACCCGCTGGTCGTATTCGGTCAGATCGATGCGGCCGTCGCCGAGGTGCCGACTCAGCTCGCGCACGATCCGGTCGCGTTCGGCGTCCGAGGCCCGGGTGCCTGTCGTGATCTCCATTACCGCTCCCCTTACAGGTCAGACCACACTCCACAATGGAATACACATCAGAGTGCACCTTCCATTGTGTAATGTCAAGGGTTCGCGGCGGACGCTCGATCGATCGGGACCTGTCCCTACCTTTCGGTGAAACCGAGCAGCCCGCCCCGGGCGTCCTCCCACGACTCCACCACCAGATCCACCCGGCCGGGCGTATCCCCCGACCGCAACAACGCCAGCAACCGCTCGGCCGCTGCCCGGGGCCCCTCCGCCACCACATGCACGCGACCGTCGGCCGCGTTCGTGGCATGCCCGGTGAGCCCGAGTTCCAATGCCCGTGCCCGCGTCCACCATCGGAAGCCGACTCCCTGCACATATCCGTGCACCCAGGCACTCAGCCGGACCGGGCCGGTGCCGTCGGCGGCCGCCGCCACGATCAGTCGACCGTATCGATATCGAACGACAGGGTCACCTTGCTGCCGGCCTTCAGCGTGCGGCCGACCGTGCACACCTTGTCGATGGCCCGCTGCACCGTCACCAGCAACCGCTCCCGAGCGGCCGGATCGAGTTCGCTCATATCGAGTTCGAAAACCTCGTCCAGCTGCGGGTACACCTCGTTCTCCCGGTCCGCCGCACCGGAGACCCTTATGGTGGCGTCGTAGTCGTCACCGAGCCGCCGCGCCAGCGGCAGATCCGAACTCATCCCCGAGCAGGCGGCCAGCGCGATCTTCAGGAGTTCACCGGGCGTGAAGACCCCGGGTACCCCCTCGGAACCGATCAGCACCTCGGCGCCGCGCGAACTGTGACCGGTGTACCGGCGCGTACCCGTCCGCTCCACCCACAGGGTGGTCGGCCCGGCCGGATCGCCCGCTGCCGTGGCGGCGGGTGCCGCAGTGCTGTCATCAACCATGCTCGCGATCCTGCCATCCACCGTCGCGGCGCCGAGCACCCCCGTCCGCTGGCCGATCGGCGTCGGCGCGGCCGGTAGCGGCGCGGACCGACCGCGGCCCGGGATGCTCTCATCCGCCGCGCCCTCAGCCGCGTGGATGACACAGCGTGGGGTCCGCCAGTTCGGCACACGGCAGGTTGCCGTAGGACCGGATAACGTCCTGACCGGCCTCACCGAGCAGGAACCGCAGGAACCCCGCACCCAGCGAACCCGGCGCGAAGTCGCCGTACCCGAACGCGTACTCCACTCCCCAGAACGGATACGCGCGCTCGGTGACCTCCTCTCGGGTCGGGCGACGGCCGTCGATGGTCACCCCGGCCACACCGGGAGTATCGGCGGCGTCGGCGGATTCGCTGTAGCCGATCGCACCCGCGGTGGCGGCCACCTCGGCGAGCATATCGTCGGTGTAGAGCGTCTGACAGCGTCCGGGACCGTCGTCACGCCGCAGTTCGCGGCAGGTCACCCCGGGCTCCGGCGGCTGCGCCGAGTCGAGCAGGCGGGATTCGAACGTCCAGCGGGAACCCGAACCCGCATAGCGGTTGACGATACGCACCGGCTGATCGGCACCGCCCACTTCCCGCCAGTTCGACACCCGCCCCTGGAACAGGTCACTGATCTGCGCGGTCGTCAGATCCCGCACCCCCGTACTCGGATGGACGACCACCGAGAACAGGGAGACCGCCAGCGGCCGTTGCACCAGCGCCGGGTAGTCCGCGCCCTTCGGTGCGTCCCCGATGGCGAGCAGCCCGCTGTGGCCGCCGCCTGCCTCCTCGAGCCGGGCCGTGCCACGTTCGCTGCCCTCGAAACCGAAGGCGAAATCCGCTCCCGGGCAGGTCTGCTCGTAGAGCCGGGCCGCCTCCCGGATCACCGGTTCGAAGGCAGTGGAACCCACTACGGTCAGCGCGCCGGTCGCGCAGCCCAGCGGCGCCGGTTCGGGTTCGGCGATATCGATGACGGTCATCGCCGCGATGACCAGGACGAGGAACCCGGTGAGTGCCACCATGAGCAGCGAAACCCCGGTCCGGCCCTTGGTTTTGGCGATCCCGCCACCGGTCACCACCCCCTTCATGATCGGGTCCGGATAGGGTCCCTCCCCCGATGTCCGCTCCAGGGCGGCGAGGATCTTGTAGTGGTCGTTGCGGTTCAGCGGGACCTTCGGCAGATCGATCACACCGTCGCCCTGATCGAGTTGCCGGTGCCCGAATCCCGAATCCGGTTCGAAACACACGGCCAGCCCCTGATTGCTCAGTTCGGTGACCGCCATCCCGATCACCGTGCGCCCCGGGAACTGCAGGTGCAGACCGGCCCGGCCGGTCTGCGCGGTCACGTAGTCGGCGGCGTCGATGGTGGTGGCACCGTTGTTCTCGATCCGCACCAGCACCACCGACAGATCCTGCAGATCACGTTCACTTCCCACGGTGGTCTGCCGGAGCTGCCGCAGCGCGCCCGCGTGCCCGGATTCGGCTTCTCCGGTCACCGGAGTGTCCATCTGGATACGCCAGCCGAGCCGTTTCCGGCCGACGAACACGAATTCCCACAGAAACGCACCCACCGGAATCGCGATACCGGCCAGCGGCAGAACGAGATCGAGCATCAGTTCGCTCACCAGCGGTTACCATCCCCCCGACTCGATACAGTTCCCTTCATCTTTGGCCACCGGCGGGTGAAACCGACCGGGCGCGGGAACTGTTCGGCGACCGTTCACCGCCGCGACACCCGGGATCGGCCGGATCGCGCAAGTCATTCGGCGACGACGAGCCCACCGTTCCCGCCGGGCGCGACGAAACCGAGCAGCCGCCGCGCCTCGCCCTCGAGTTCCGCGCGCTCGTACGACCGCAGCGGATACCAGGGCAGAATGCGGATATCCGCCCCTTCCAGCGACCATCTTCCATGTGCGAAACCGTCGACCAGATACACCGGCACCCCGGCCGAGCCCTCGGCCGCGATGCGTCGGCGGTCCTCCTCGGCGATGATGCGGCGGCGATCCTTGTAGCCGAGCAGCGCGTTGTCGAACGCGGGCAGAAACCGCACGGGTACCGCGAGATCGGCATCCGCCACCGGTGCATCGGGGATATCGAACAGCTCGACCCCGCCGGGGCCGCGCCACATCCGCAATCGCGGCCGCAGCGCGACGACTGTTTCGGCCAGCCGGGTCAGCCCCGACCACGCCTGGATGTCGGCGACGGTCGCCGGTCCGAACACCGCGAGATAGCGCAGGATCAAGGTGACCGGATCCGGTTCGCCCAACGGGGATCCGATCCATTCGGCGGCCGGGCCGACCGTGACGTTCCGGTTGCGCCAGCGACCCCATTCCCCGGATTCGGCCCCGTGTGCCATCGGCACCAGTACCTCCACCGTTTCGGCGAGCCGCCGGGTATTCCGGTCCGGAAACCGATCGGCCAGCAGTGATCCCAGCTCACGGCGCGACATCCACCGGCCGGCCTGCAGTTCGCGCCCGGCGGCGGCCAGCTCGGATAGTTCGAGCCCCTCGATCTCCGTGCGGTAGTAGGCGGTATTCAGCGCACCCGCCACATAGGACTGCAGGGTGGGCCGGAGCCAGCGGAAATCCTCCGCGGTACTGAGATGCACGGTGCGCCGGAGCGTAGTGGAGCGGACCAGCTTCCGGTCGTGCAGCAGCGCCGCCAGGTCACCCTGCGCGAACCGGGCCGACCGCGACCACAGGCCGATATACGGCCAGTTCGGTTCCTGGCCCTGTACCGCGACCAGCTGCCGGATGATCTCGTAGGGCGGGAGTTCGGTCCGGGCCGCCAGATGCTGGCGCACCAGCAGCGTCCGGTTCAGTTCGCGCAGTGACAGTTCCCGCATACCGGGCATTATGGGCGCGTACACCGACAGTCCGCGGGCCCGGTCAGCCGGCGGACGTACGCGTCCACTCCAGTAATTCGTCCACCGGGCGGGTATTGACGATCCGGTCCGCCGGGACCTCGGCGGCCACGGCCCGGGCACAACCGTAGCCCTGCCAGTCCAGCTGGCCGGGTGCGTGCGCGTCGGTATCGATCGAGAACTCGCAGCCCATGTCCAGTGCGAGCCGGATCAACCGCGTGGGTGGATCGCGGCGCTCGGGCCGGCTGTTGATCTCGACCGCCGTACCGTAGCGGCGGCAGGCCTCGAAGACGATCCGGGCGTCGAACTCCGATTCCGGCCGGGTACCGCGCCCGCCTTCCACCAACCGGCCGGTGCAGTGGCCGAGTACATCGACGTTCGGATCCGCGACCGCGTACACCATCCGCCTGGTCATGGTGTCGGGGTCGTCGCGGAGCCGGGAATGCACACTGGCGACGACGATATCGAGCTCGGCCAGCAGATCCGCGTCCTGGTCGAGGGCGCCGTCGGCGAGGATATCGACCTCGATCCCGGTCAGGATCCGAAACGGGGCCAGCTCCACGTTCAGTTCGGCCACGACATCCAATTGGCGCCGCAGCCGTTCGGCGGACAGACCGTTCGCCACGGTGAGTCGCGGCGAATGGTCGGTCAAGGCGCAGTAATCGTGCCCGACCGCGGCCGCGCAGCCCATCATCTCGGCGATGGGGCTGCCACCGTCGGACCAATCCGAATGGGTGTGCAGATCACCGCGCAGCAGTTCCCGCAGCGGCGCCCCGCCGGGGCCGATCGGTTCGGCCGCGGCGCGGAGTTCGGCGAGATAGCGGGGCACCGTCCCGGCGTACGACTCCTCGATCACCGCCGCGGTCTTGGGGCCGATTCCGGCCAGTTCCCGCCAGCTGCGATCGCGGCGGTGCCGGTCGGCCGCGGTGTCGTCGAGCCCCGCGAGAATATCGGCGGCCCGCCGGTAGGCCTTCACCCGGTGCGTCTGCGCCCGGTCGCGTTCGAGCCAGAACCCGATCTCGCGCAACGCCGCGATCGGCCCCGGAGCGGGTCGCTCGGACCCGCGCGACGCGTCCGCCGCCGGCACCGGCTAACCCGTCCTGCCGTACTTCACGAAGGCCACACCGTCCTCGAAGACCTGGCTGGTGATCACCCGGAAATTCGCCGGATTCGGGAGTTGCGGGCCGGTGCCGAACAGCGGCCGTCCCCGGCCGAGCACGATCGGGTACAGCTTCAGGAAGATCTGGTCGATCTCCGGTAGCAGCGCCCGGGCCAGTTCACCGCCACCGCACAACCAGATACCGAGACCCTGCTCCTGCTTGAGCCGGGCGACCGCGGCGAGCGGATCCGTCCCGATCAGCTCCACGCCGGGATCCGGACGGGCGGTGAGCGTGGTCGACACCACGTACTGCCGCAGATGCGCGTACGGGCTCACGGTCCCGGTGCGGACACCGAAATCGTGGGTCCGGCGGCCCATGATCACGGTGTCGAAGTTCTCGTTGCGTCGGGTGATGCCCAGCGATTCCCGGACCTGCGACGGTAGCGTCTCCGGATACTGCGCGGTGATGGCGGGCCCGTGGTCGCCGCCGACCGGGAAGAAATCCACCGAACCGTCCTCGGTGGCGATGAACCCGTCGATGGTGGCCGCGACGTAGTAGGTGAGCTTGCGCATGGCCTGCCTCCCAGCCGGACCGGGTCGTGATCTTGCCCAGGCCACCGTAACCCGCCGCCGGGTCCCGCGCGAGGGGGTATCAGGAGGAGATGCGGCGGCCGCGCGGTGGCGGCTGGCAACGCGGACACGAATACGACGAGCGGTTCATGAACTTCTCCCGGACGATCACCGCGCCGCAGCGGGTACACGGCCGATCGCCGCGGCCGTACACCGCCAGCGCGCGTTCGAAATAGCCGGATTCGCCGTTCACATTCACGTACAGGGCGTCGAAGGAAGTGCCACCGGCGGCGAGCGCATCGGTCATCACCGCCTGTGCCTCGGCGAGAAGCGTGCGCAGCACCGGCCGGGTGAGCGCCGAGGCGATCCGCCCGCCGTGCACCTTCGCCCGCCACAGCGCCTCGTCGGCGTAGATATTGCCGATACCGGAGATCACGGCCTGATCCAGCAGCACTCGTTTGATCTCGGTGTTCTTCGTCCGCAGCGCCGCGACCACCCGGTCGGCGTCGAAGCGGGGATCCAGCGGATCCCGGGCGATATGGGCGAGCAGATCGGGCAGCAGGGCACCGTCCACCTCCACCAACGGCGCCAGCACCCAGCCACCGAAGGTGCGCTGATCGACGAATCGCAGCTCCCGGCCGTCGTCCAGGGTCGCCCGGATATGCGCGTGCTTCTCCACCGGGGCACCGGCGGGCTGCACCAGCATCTGCCCACTCATACCCAGATGGACGACCAGCGCGGTATCGGCGGACCCGCCGCCGGGCTCGTCGAAGGTGAGCCACAGGTATTTCCCGCGCCGTTCGGCCGCGGCGACCGAAAGCCCGGTGAGCCGGGCCGCCATATCGGCGGCACCCGCCTCGTGCCGGCGCACCGATCTGGGATGAGTGACGGTCACCGATTCGACGGTCCGCCCGCACAGGTGTTCGGTCAGGCCGCGGCGCACGACCTCGACCTCGGGGAGTTCCGGCACCTCAGGGTTCGCCGGTCAATGCGCGGTAGGCCGCGCCCGCCGCCTTCTGCTCGGCTTCTTTCTTCGACCGGCCCACGCCCTGACCGTAGGCATCCCCGGCGATCACGGTGGTCGCGGTGAATTCCTTGTCGTGGTCCGGGCCGGTGGAGGTGATCTCGTAGCTGGGAACCCCCAGACCGCGCTCGGCGGTCAGCTCCTGCAGGCTGGTCTTGAAATCCAGCCCGGCGCCCATTCGGGGCCCGCGTTCGAGCAGGTCCGCGAACAGTCGCAGTACGACCTCCCGGGCCACATCGATCCCGTGCTCCAGATGGACCGCACCGAGCAGTGATTCCATACCGTCGGCGAGGATGCTGGGTTTATCGCGGCCACCGGTGAGTTCCTCACCCTTGCCGAGCAACAGATGTACACCCAGGCCGCCGGCGCCCAGCTTCCGTGCGACCTCGGCCAATGCGTGCATGTTCACCACACTCGCCCGCAGCTTCGCCAGCTCGCCCTCGGATTTCTCCGGGTGCTCATGGTAGAGCCGTTCGGTGATGCTCAGACCGAGCACCGAATCACCGAGGAATTCGAGGCGTTCGTTGGTGGGCAGCCCACCGTTCTCGTACGCGTACGAGCGATGTGTCAGCGCCAGGCGCAGCAATTCCGGCTGCACCTGCACGCCCAGCGCGGCGAGCAGATTCGCGTGGTCGCTGGGCTCGCCGGGTTCGTCTTTACCCGCGGTCAACGGTCTCGACCGGGGGTCAGACGGCCGAGGTGACCTGGCGGCCCTTGTAGGTACCGCAGGAGGGGCACGCGATATGCGGCAGGGTCTTCTCGCCACAGGCCCGGTTCGGGCAGGTGATCAGGGTGGGGGCGGCGGCCTTCCACTGGCTGCGCCGCGACCGGGTGTTGGAACGGGACATCCGGCGCTTGGGAACGGCCACGACTAGTTCTCCTCTGTGCTGTTACGTGCTGTATCGGTGGAATGATCTCCGGTGGCCGCACCCTCGTCGGGGCTGCCGCTGCCGGGCGATCCGGGGGCGAATTTCGCCAGCCCGGCCCAGCGGGGATCAAGTATCTCATGCCGGTGATCGGATCCCGCAATCGCCATCCGAACACCGCACTCCGGGCACAACCCCGGGCAGTCCGGCGAACAGAGCGGCTGCAGCGGCAGCTCCAGCCCGAGCTGGTCCACCACCAGGGGTTCCAGGTCGATGAGATCGTCGCTCATCCGGTAGACCTCGTCCTCGGAGGAGGTCTGTTCGGTGGCACTGTCCGGGTAGGCGAACAGTTCGGTCAGCGACAGCTGGACCGTATCGGTGAACTGCTCCAGGCAGCGGGAGCATTCACCGGCCACCGGCGCATCGAGGGTCCCGGTGACGAGCACCCCCTCCGATACCGATTGCAGTCGCAGGTCCAATTCGACCTCGGCGCCGACGGGCACGCCGATCAGGTCGAGCCCGAGTCGTTCGGTGGTGGTGACCGTCCGCCGCAGTTCGCGCATCGATCCCGGGGCGCGACCGAGGCTGCGGACGTCCAGCACGAAACCCGCACCGTGTGCACGAGGTGCACCGGAACGCGAGCGCGCGGTGGTATCGGCAGGCATCGAAAACACTCCACTGGGTGGGTCGGGACTGTTGGTTTTGCGCCGGAATCGGCGAGCAACCACACCACAGTACGCGAACAGAGGACCCGCACAAAACCCGAGGGCAGGGCCCATCGGGCGCGGAGGGGGAGTACCGGCCCGGGGTCAGTAGGGCCGCGTTCGCCCCGCCGCGGGCGGGGCCGAGAACTCGGCGGCGTAGTCGGGTACGCCCGCGCCGTTGCGCAACTGCTGACGTCCCCGGCCGACGGTGCGCAGCGCACCGCCCAGCGTCTCTTCGAACTCGGCCAGTTTGCTGTCGACGTAGTGGTCGCAGTCGGCGCGCATGCGGTCGGCGTCGGCGTGCGCGGTATCGATGACGCGGGCCGATTCGGCGTGCGCGGCGCGTACCACCTCGGTGTCCTCCACCAGGCGCCGCTGCTCGGCCTGCCCGTCGGCGACCGAGCGGTCGTAGGACGCCTGCCCGGCCTCGATCGTCCGTTCCGCCTCGGCACGGGCCCGGCCGGTGACCGTCTCGTATTCGGCTTTGGCATCGGAGACCAGGCGTTCGGCCTCGGCAGTGGCGGTATCGACCATCCGGTCGGCATGGGCGGTGGCCTCGGCGACCATCCGGTCGGCATGGGCCTTGGCCTCGGCGAGAATGCGGTCGGCTTCCGCGCGGGCGTCGGCGACCGTACCGGCGGCCTGTTCGTCGGCGGATCGGACGGTGTCCTCCGCGAGCCCGCGGGCGTCGTCGACGATCTTGTCCCGGTGGTCGAGCACATCCTGAGCGTCGTCGATCTCGGTGGGCAGCGCATCGCGGACATCGTCGAGCAGGTCGAGTGTTTCCGGCCGCGGAACGATGCAGTTACGCGTCGCGGGAATACCGCGCGCCTCTTCGACTATGGCGACCAGTTCGTCGAGCGCCTCGAATACCCGATACATGCTCACTGTCCTCCTGCTGACGATCGGCGAAACATCACGCCGTTCCCAGTGTGCCCCGGGCCGGTGGATGCGCCGAACCTACTTTCGGTGTGTCGCCCGTTCCGCCCGATATCTGCAGACTCACACAATCAACTGGAGACCCACCCTCCGCTTGATGTTAAATTCTTAGGTAGCCCGACCGCCGTGCGGACGGGCCGCCTGTCCCCAGTCCGATCGGAACCGCCCATGACCATCGTGCAGTTGCCTTCTGCTACGGCACTGACCACCGGGGATCTGGATATCGATTGGCCGGAATCGTTCGCTCCCGCCCTCGCCTGGCAGCAGCGGCTCCTGCGTTACCTGCGCGGTGACCGCGCGTTCCCGCAGTTGATTCGTTTCGCGCTGGTCGGCGGATTGAGCAATATCTCCTATGTATTGCTGTTCCTGAGCCTCACCGGCGCCGGAACGCTACTGGCCAATGTGGCCGGCTCGGTGGTCAGCACGGTGCTGGCCAACGAGCTGCACCGCAGGCTCACCTTCCACGCGGCCGAACGGGTCGGCTGGTTCACCGCGCAGTGGGAAGGCGGCGGGCTGGCGTTGCTCGGGTTGGGGATCAGCACCGCGGCACTGGCCTCGCTGGAGATTCTCGCCCCCACACTGAACGAGCCCGCCCAGGCCGCGGCCGTGCTGGCGATCAGCGCCGCGGTCGGCGGTCTGCGATTCCTGGCGCTGCGCGGCCTGGTGTTCGGGCCGCTGCGACGGGCCCGGGAAGTGACCGCGCAGCGGTCCGGGTCAGCTCGCGCGCTCGGCCAGCCGGTCGAGTAGCCGTTTGTGCACCAGCGGCGGCAGCATATCGCTGACATCGCCGCCGAAGGCCGCCACTTCCTTGACAAGGGAGCTGGACAGATAGCTGAAGGCCGGGTTGGTCGCGATGAAGAAGGTGTCGACCCCGGAAAGCTTCTTGTTCATCTGCGCCATCTGGAGTTCGTAACCGAAATCACCGGCATCGCGCAGACCCTTCACGATGGCGCTGATGCCCTGTTCGCGGGCGAAGTCGACCGTGAGTCCGTCCCAGGAGGCGACCCGGACATTCGGCAGATCCGCGGTCGCATCGCGCAGCATCTCGATACGTTCGTCGATACCGAACATGCCCTGCTTCTTCTTGTTGATCATCACCGTGATGACGACCTCGTCGAACTGCGCGGCGACCCGCCGGAACACATCGAGGTGGCCGTTGGTCACCGGATCGAACGACCCCGGGCACAAAGCTCCTGCCATGGGTCAGACGCTAGCAGGTTCCGCCGGCGCGGCCGGGTCCGCTCCGATATACACCGCGGACTCGATCCGGGTCTCCCCGTAGCGCCGTGCCCGCCGGCCTTCGAACCCTGCGGGCCAGTCGATCTCGGTGGCACGCGCGGACCGTTCCACCAGCAGCAGCGCGTCCGCGGAGAGCCAGCCGTGGGCGGCCAGCGCCGTGAGATCGGCATGTACGGCGTCGGTGGACAGCTCGTAGGGCGGATCGGCGAAGACGAGATCGTAGGCCTGCGCACTGCCGTGCCCGAGCACCTGCGCCACCGTCCCGACCCGCACCTGCGCACCGCCGAACCCGAGTTCGGCGATATTGGCACGAAGTACCCCGGCGGCCCGCCGGTCCGATTCGACCAGTAGCGCGGCCGCGGCACCGCGGGACAGCGCTTCCAGCCCGAGCGCGCCCGAACCGGCGTAGAGGTCCAGTACGCGGGCTCCCGCGAGATCCATCCACGCCTCGATGGAGGAGAACAGAGCCTCGCGCACCCGATCCGAGGTGGGCCGGGTGCCGGCGGGCGGTACCTTCAGGCGCCGCCCGCCGGCGGTACCGGCGACGATCCGGGTCATTCGGATTCGCGCTCGCCCAGCTCGACCAGCAGATCACCGCCTTCGACCTGCTGAACCTGCGCGATGGCCACCCGGCCCACCACACCGCCGCGCGGCGCGGTGATGGCGGCCTCCATCTTCATGGCCTCGATGGTGCCGATGGTGTCACCCGAGGCGACCGTTTCGCCTTCGGCGACGGTGAGCGTCACAACGCCGGCGAACGGCGCGGCGATATGGTGCGGATTGTTCTTGTCGGCCTTCTCCGCGGCCGGGATCTCGCTGGCGATGGAACGGTCGCGTACCGATACCGGGCGCAGCTGCCCGTTGAGGATGCACATGACGGTGCGCATCCCGCGCTCGTCGGGTTCGGCGATCGCCTCCAGGCCGATGAGCAGGATAACGCCCTTCTCGAGCTGTACCCGGTGCTCCTCACCGTGGCGCAGACCGTAGAAGAACTGGTTGGCCGAGAGCCCGGTGGTATCGCCGTATTTCTCCCGGTGCGCCAGGAATTCCGCGGTCGGGCCGGGGAACAGCAGCTGGTTGAGGGTCGCGCGCCGCTCATCGGAGGTACCGGCCAGTCCCGCTTCTTCGGCGGCGGACAATTCGGTCACGGGTTTGGCGGCACCGCGCCCGGCGAGCGCTTTCTCCCGGAACGGTTCGGGCCAGCCACCCGCAGGCGTGCCGAGCTCGCCACGCAGGAAACCGATCACCGAATCCGGGATATCGAACCGGCCCGGATCAGCGGCGAAATCCTCGATATCGATCCCGGAACCCACCAGCGACAACGCGAGATCACCGACCACCTTGGACGACGGAGTCACCTTGATCAGCCGGCCCAGCAGCCGGTCCGCGGCCGCGTACTTCGCCTCGACCTCCTCGAACCGGTCACCCAACCCCAGCGCGATCGCCTGCTGGCGCAGATTCGACAGCTGGCCGCCGGGGATCTCGTGGGTGTAGACGCGGCCGGTCGGCGCGGGCAGCCCGGACTCGAACGGCGCGTACACCTTGCGCAGCGCCTCCCAATACGGTTCCAGATCACACACATTGCGCAGGTTCAGCCCGGTGTCGTATTCGCTGTGCGCGGCGGCGGCCACGATCGCCGAGAGCGCGGGCTGGCTGGTCGTACCCGCCATCGCCGCCGACGCACCGTCGACGGCGTCCGCACCGGCCTGCCACGCGGCCAGGTAGGTGGCCAGCTGCCCACCCGGAGTGTCGTGGGTGTGCACATGGACCGGCAGATCGAAATTGCTGCGCAGCGCCGACACCAGTTTCGCCGCGGCCGGCGCGCGCAACAACCCGGCCATATCCTTGATCGCCAGCACATGCGCGCCCGCGTCCACGATCTGCTCGGCCAGCTTCAGGTAATAGTCCAGGGTGTAGAGCTTCTCGTCCGGATCGGCCAGATCACCCGTGTAGCTCAACGCCACTTCCGCGATCGCGGTACCGGTCTCGCGGACCGCGTCGATCGCCGGACGCATCTGATCCACATTGTTCAAAGCGTCGAAGATCCGGAAGATATCGATACCCGTATCGGTGGCCTCGGCCACGAACGCCCGGGTGACCCGCTCCGGGTAGGGGGTGTAGCCGACAGTGTTACGGCCGCGCAGCAACATCTGCAGGCAGATATTGGGAACTGCCTCGCGCAGCGCGGCCAGCCGCTCCCACGGATCCTCGTAGAGGAAGCGCAGCGCCACATCGTAGGTCGCCCCACCCCACGCCTCGATCGAGAGCAGTTCCGGAGTCAGCCGGGCCACATGTCCGGCGACATCGAGCAGACCGTTGGTACGCACCCGGGTCGCCAGCAGCGACTGGTGCGCGTCGCGGAAGGTGGTATCGGTGACCCCGACCGCCTTCTGCTCCCGCAGCGCACGGGCGAAACCCTCCGGGCCCAAGGTCAGGAGTTTCTGCCGCGAACCGTCCGGCGGCGGTACCGACAGGTCGATCGCGGGCAGCTTGTCGTGCGGGTACACCGCGGTCGGCCGGGCACCGTGCGGTTTGTTCACCGTGACATCGGCCAGGTAGTTCAGGATCTTGGTGCCGCGGTCGGCGGGTTCACGGGTGGCCAGCAGTTCCGGACGCTCGTCGATGAACGAGGTGGTGATCCGGCCGGCGGTGAAATCCTCGTCGGCGAGTACCGCGAGCAGGAACGGGATATTGGTGGTGACACCGCGAATCCGGAACTCCATGAGCGCGCGCCGCGCCCGGGCCACCGCCGTCGGGAAATCCCGGCCGCGGCAGGTGAGTTTGACCAGCATGGAATCGAAGTAGGCACCGATCTCGGCGCCCAGGTTCGCGCCGCCGTCGAGCCGGATACCGGCGCCGCCCGGGGTGCGGTAGGCCGTGATGCGGCCGGTATCGGGACGGAATCCGTTGGCCGGGTCCTCGGTGGTGATCCGGCACTGCAGCGCCGCGCCCCGGATGGTCACCTTCTCCTGACTCAATCCCAGATCCGCCAGGCTCTCCCCGGCCGCGATCCGCAACTGCGACTGCACCAGATCCACATCGGTGATCTCCTCGGTCACCGTGTGTTCCACCTGGATCCGCGGATTCATCTCGATGAACACATGGTTGCCGCGCTCGTCCAGCAGGAACTCCACCGTGCCCGCGCAGCTGTAGCCGATCTGCCGGGCGAACGCCACCGCGTCCGCGCAGATCCGGTCCCGCAGCTCCGGATCCAGATTCGGCGCGGGCGCCAGCTCGATCACCTTCTGATGGCGCCGCTGCAGCGAACAGTCCCGCTCGAACAGATGCATCACATTGCCCTGGGTATCGGCCAGGATCTGCACCTCGATATGCCGCGGATTCACCACCGCCTGCTCCAGGAAGACGGTCGCGTCACCGAACGCCGACTCCGCTTCCCGCGACGCCGCCTCGATCGCCTCCCGCAGGCCGGATCGCTCGGCGACCCGGCGCATCCCGCGGCCACCGCCACCGGCGACGGCCTTCACGAACACCGGGAACTCCATGGTTTCCGATGCCGCCAGCAACTCCGTCACATCGGCCGAGGGCGCGCTCGAATTCAGCACCGGCAGCCCGGCCGCCTTCGCCGCGGCGATCGCGCGGGCCTTGTTACCGGCCAGTTCGAGAACCTCGGCGGCGGGACCGATGAAGGTGATGCCCGCCCGGGCGCACGCGGCGGCCAGATCCGGGTTCTCGGACAGGAACCCGTACCCCGGGTAGATCGCGTCGGCGCCCGCTGTCCTGGCGGCCTCGATGATCGCCTCGACCGAGAGGTAGGCGCGGACCGGATGGCCCTCCTCGCCGATCTCGTATGCCTCGTCGGCCTTCAGACGGTGGACCGAATTCCGGTCCTCGTGCGGGAAGACGGCAACCGTCCCGACACCGAGCTCGTACGCCGCGCGGAAGGCTCGGATGGCGATTTCGCCGCGGTTGGCAACCAAGACTTTCGAGAACATTGGACCAACGTACCCGGCGCCACATCCAGGATCGACAGCGAAGTCCACTTGGCAGGATCTTCACAGGAGGGTATGGCAATGCTGCGAAGTATTGTTCATCGCACCGTCATATCTCACCGCCCACAACCCGGGCCTGTGCGTATATTGCGGTACCGCAATCCCCCGGCCATCCGCGGGATGCGGCCGATTTTGCGAAGGTATGCGAAGCCGTGTCCGGCCCGTACCGGGCCGACCGCCCTGGGCTACTCGGCGCGTCCGCGTTATGGTGGTGCACGCAGCTGGTCCGCCGGCCGGACGACGAGGAGCCCCGAACGTCCGCCCCCGGCGCCGAAGCCCGCACCACGCGGGTGAGAGGGAATCCGGTGGGAATCCGGAACTGTCCCGCAGCGGTGAGCAGGAACGAACGCCGTCATCAGCACTGGGCGCACAGCCTGGGAAGCGACGGCCAGTAGGTCGGCCGTATCGGCCGGTGCCCGCGAGTCCGAAGACCTGCCGGCTGTACCGGGTACGCCGTATCCGGTGGCCACCGCCTCGTGGATTGGGCGCTGCGGTCCACCAGTGCTGACATTGCGATCCGCCCGCGCGGCCGGTCGTACGGGGTCTCATCGGTGCCCGTGCGTCCGTGAACGGCGATGGCCGTCGAACTTCAGCACTGGAGAACACCGTGACTGTTATTTCGCAAAGCCCGTTCACCGCAACGGTTCTCGGACTTCCCCGGGTGGGGCCGCGCCGGGAACTCAAACGCGCGACCGAGTCCTACTGGGCCGGGCGTATCGATGCGGCACAGCTGCACGACACCGGGTGCACGCTGCGCCGCGACCAGTACACCGCGCTGGCCGCCGCCGGCCTCGATTCGATCCCGGTCGGCACCTTCTCCTACTACGACCAGATGCTCGATACGGCCGTGCTGCTGGGCGCCCTACCGGCCCGGGTGGCCGATATCGACGACCCGCTGGACCGCTATTTCGCGGCCGCCCGCGGGAACGAATCGGTGGAACCGCTGGAAATGACCAAATGGTTCGATACGAACTACCACTACCTCGTTCCCGAAATCGGTCCGGAGATCACCTTCACCCTGCATCCCGGCGATCTGCTCGCACAGGTGGCGGAGGCGATCGAGCTGGGTGTCGCGGCGCGGCCCGTCGTCATCGGGCCGGTCACTTTCCTGAAGCTCGCCAAGACCACCGGCGGCGCGGCACTGGACCGTATCGGGGAACTGATCCCGCTGTACCGGGAGCTGCTGCGGCTGCTCGCCGAAGCGGGTGCGACCTGGGTGCAGCTCGACGAGCCCGCGCTGGTCACCGACCTCACCGACGCAGAACTCGCCGTCGTCCGCCGCGTCTACACGGAATTGACGGAGTCCCGGGACCGGCCGGCGGTGCTGGTCGCCACCTACTTCGGGTATCCGGGGCCGGCCCTGGACACCCTCGCCGGGACCGATATCGAAGGTATCGCGGTCGATCTGGTCGCCGGTACCGATATCGCCGCGGTCGCGGCGGTACCGGCCCTGGCGCACAAACTGCTCGTCGCGGGCGTGGTCGACGGCCGCAATGTGTGGCGCACCGATCTCGACGTCGCATTGGCGACATTGGCCACCCTGCTGGGAAGTGCCGGATCCGTGGCGGTCTCCACCTCGTGCTCGCTGTTGCACGTGCCGTACTCGCTGGCGGTGGAGACCCGACTCGACGACGCCCTGCGTTCCTGGCTCGCCTTCGGTGCCGAGAAGACCGCCGAGGTGCGGGTACTGGCCACCGGGTTGACCGGCGGGACCGAATCCGTAGCCGCGGAACTCGGGGCGGCCCGCGCCGCCGCGGCGAGTCGCCGGGCCGATCCGCGGATCGGCAACGCCCAGGTGCGGGCGCGACTGGCCGCGCTGGGCCCGGCTGCCGTTCGGCGGGCGCCCGCCGAACAACGCCGGACCCTGCAACAGGATCGGCTGCGCCTGCCCGCGCTGCCCACCACCACGATCGGCTCCTACCCGCAGACCTCGGCGATCCGGCTGGCCCGGGCGGCGCTGCGGGCCGATGAGATCGACCGGGCCGAGTATGTTCGGCGGATGCGGGCGGAGATCGCCGAGGTCGTCGCGCTACAGGAGGAACTGGAGCTCGACGTGCTGGTGCACGGCGAACCTGAACGCAACGATATGGTCCAGTACTTCGCCGAACAGCTCGACGGATTCGCCGCCACCGATCTCGGCTGGGTGCAGTCCTACGGCACGCGCTGCGTACGCCCGCCGATCCTGTTCGGCGATGTCTCCCGTCCCGCCGCGATGACGGTGGACTGGATCACCTACGCCCAATCGCTCACCGATAAACCGGTCAAGGGCATGCTCACCGGACCGGTCACCATCCTGGCCTGGTCCTTCGTCCGGGACGACCAGCCACTGGCGGATTCGGCCCGCCAGGTCGCCCTGGCAATCCGGGACGAGACGGTGGATCTACAGCATGCCGGTATCCGGATCGTGCAGGTCGACGAACCGGCACTGCGTGAACTGCTCCCGTTGCGCGCCGCCGATCAGCGGGCGTACCTGGACTGGTCGGTGAACGCGTTCCGATTGGCGACCTCCGGCGTTTCCGACGCCGTCCAGATCCACACCCACCTGTGCTATTCGGAATTCGGCGAGGTGATCGAGGCGATCGCCGGACTGGACGCCGACGTGACCTCCATCGAGGCCGCCCGGTCGCATATGGAGGTGCTGGACGATCTGAACGCGTCGGGCTTCGACGCCGGGGTGGGACCCGGTGTCTACGATATCCACTCGCCCCGCGTCCCGGGCGTCGAGGAGATCACCGCGGCGCTGCGCGCGGCACTGAAAGCCGTTCCGGCCGAACGCCTCTGGGTCAACCCCGACTGCGGCCTGAAAACCCGTGGTCCCGCCGAAGTGGCGGCCTCACTGCGCAATATGGTGGCCGCCGCCCGCAGCGTGCGCTGATGGCGCGGTCCGGGTCGCACCGCGCGGCGCGACCCGGACCGTTCAGCCTTCCGGATCCCCCGCGCCCGGTCCACGGCGTTTCGGCCGCCGCGCTACACACTGCGGGCAGGTCTGCGTCATCCGCAGCACCGGTCGCAAGCGCGCCGGCGCGGACAGCGACCGCCGCACCGCACGGCATCTCTGCCTTTCCTCCATGACACCCGACCCCTTCCCCTCGGCGATACCGTCGCCTGGTTTGACGCCGGGCGACCCGGCACGGTTCCCGCGGGATCGAGGGCCCGGCGCGACTGCGCTACGCGGGCGGCATGCCTCGAGGCGTCGGCCCCGAGGTCGTGAGCGGGGCCGGACGATCAGGATTTGGCCAGGTATTCCAGGCGTTCGGAATCGACGGCCGCGTGCATCATCGCGGCCAGACCCGGATGCCCGGACAACCCGGGATCCGCTTCCACCAGTGTTCGCGCCAACTCCTGAGCCGCGGTGATGACCTCGAGATCGTCGAGCAGTGACAGCAGCCGCAGCGACCGGGTGGTCCCCGACTGCGCCGCCCCGAGCACATCGCCCTCCCGCCGCTGGCGCAGATCGAGCACCGAGAGCTCGAACCCGTCGGTGGTGGCGGCGACGGCCTCCAGCCTGGTCATCGCCGGACCGCCGGGCGCCGCATCGGTGACGAGCAGGCACAACCCGGCATGCGCGCCACGGCCGATCCGGCCACGCAACTGATGCAGCTGGCTCACCCCGAACCGGTCGGCGTCCACGATCACCATCACGGTCGCGTTCGGAACATCCACGCCGACCTCGACCACGGTCGTACAGACGAGTACATCGATATCGCCGGCGTTGAAGTCCCGCGTCACCTGGTCTTTTTCATCCGACGGCAACCGCCCGTGCAGCAGTCCGATGCGCAACTGCGCCAGCGGTCCGGTCCGCAGGCGTTCGAAGACATCGATCACAGCCTGAGTGGACGGGGGTTCCTTACCCGTATCGGCGCCCTTTCCGCCCCGCCCCCGGGCCGGACCGTCCTCGTCGTCGCCGATCCGCGAGCACACGACATAGGCCTGCCGTCCGGCACCGACCTCCTCGGTGATCCGCTCCCAGGCGCGGTCGACCCAGTTGGGATGCACTCGGCGCGGCACCACCTTCGACTGGATCGGCGAACGCCCCCGGGGCAGTTCGGTCAGCGTCGAAGTCTCCAGATCACCGAGCGTGGTCATGGCGATGGTGCGCGGAATCGGAGTCGCGGTCATCACCAGCAGATGGGGTGAGAAACCCGCCTTGGCCTTGGCGCGCAGGGCATCGCGCTGCTCCACACCGAACCGGTGCTGTTCGTCCACGATCACCAGGCCCAGATCGAAGAATTCGACCGAATCCTGGATCAGCGCGTGGGTACCGATCACGATCCCGGCCTCGCCGGTCACCGCGGCCAGCAATGCCGCGCGTTTGGTGGCGGTCGGCATGGAACCGGTCACCAAGGTCACCCGGGTCGCGGTCTCGGCCGCGCCGAGTTCTCCGGCCTGCCCGAGATCGCCCAGCATCGCCGAGAGCGACCGATAGTGCTGGGCGGCGAGCACTTCGGTCGGTGCCAGCAGCGCACACTGCTGCCCCGCGTCGATCACCTGGAGCATCGCGTGCAGCGCGACGATCGTCTTACCGGAGCCCACCTCGCCCTGTAGCAGCCGGTGCATGGGCTGCTCGCCGGACAGGTCGTCGGAGATCTCATCGATGACCCGGTGCTGGCCCTCGGTGAGTTCGAACGGCAGTCGTTCGTCGAAGGCCGCGACGATTCCGTCGCCACGGCGCGGACAGGACCGGGCCGTCCGGCCCGATACCTCGTGCCGGCGTTCGGCCAGCACCAATTGCAGCGCCAGCGCCTCGTCGAAACGCAACCGCTGCCGGGCCCGCTCGATATCGGAGTTGTGCTCGGGCAGGTGGATCAGCCGCAGCGCGTCGCCCACCGGCATCAGCTCCCGCTCCTCGCGCACCTGGGCGGGCAGCGGATCGGCGAGCGGATCGAGCTGATCGAGAATCTGCCGGACACAGGCCAGGATCTCCCAGCTCTGTACCTTCGCGGTGGCCGGGTACACCGGGATGAACTCACGGTCGAAGAAGGACATATCCACCCCGCCTTCCCCCTTCGCGCTCTGGGCGATACCGCGTAGATCGCCCCCGCCGCGCACCGTGGTGAGGGTGGGCTGATCGTCGTCGGACTCCGGCAGGATCAGATAGCCCGGATGGCTCAGATTCCACTGCCCCGGGCGCCAGTAGTTGACCGTCCCCGACATCATGGCCCGGACACCCTGCCGGATCACATATTTCACCTTGTCACCGTTGAAGAAGGTGACATCCACACCGCGTCCGCCGCCGGTGTCGAGGACCACCTTCAGCAGCGACCCCCGGCGCTGCCGCATCGGCCGCAGATCGGCCCTGGTGACCCGCCCGATCACGGTGATGTGGGCACCGTCCTCCGGCGCCTCCTCGGTGAGCGGCTGCCCCTGGGTGGCATAGCGCAACGGATAGTGCCGCAGCAGATCTTCCACGGTGTGCATATCGAACGCGTCGGCCAGCGAGGCGGCGGCCTTCGCGCCGAGCAGATGGTCGAGCCGGTCGCTCAGTGTCGCCATCGCCCTACTCCTCTCACCGCGGCCCGCCGGTACGGGTCCGGCGGGTACTCATTCCACACCGATCTGTATCAGGTCCCCCGGTTGGCCTCCGGAATACACCGTCACCTCGACGCCGGGGAATTCGTCACCGATATGCCCGGCGAGGTCGCCGGCGAGCCCGTCCGGGGCACCCGCGCCGACCAGCAGTGTCACCAGTTCACCGCCCAGGCCGAGCATCCGGTCCAGTAGCGTCCGGGCCGCCGCACCGGGGTCCCGGTCGATCACCACCACATCGTGGCCGACCAGGCCGAGCCCGTCGCCGGGCACACAGGTCCCGACCATGGTGAGCGCCCGTTCCGCCGCGCAGCGCAGCGCACCCCAGCGGGTACTCGCGGCCGCTTCGGACATGGTGAAAGCATCGTCCACGGCGACCCTTGCCCGGTCGTGAACCGCCAGGGCCGCCAGCCCCTGGACCATACTGGCGCTCGGCAGCAGCAGCACATCGCGGCGGGCATCGCGCGCCGCCGCACCGACCGCCACCAGTTCGTGCGCCGGGAGCGCCCCGTTGGGCAGCACCAGCACCTCGCGGTGCGGCAACTGCCGGATGGCCGCGAGCAGTACCGCCGATTCCAGTACCCGTTCCGCGTTCAGCACCACCGCGCCCCCCGCCTCGAAGAGCGCGGCCGCACCGGCGCCGGACGCGACGGCCAGCACGCCTCGGTCGGCGGCCTCCCGGGGGCGCCCGCTGATCTGCCGCGCGGCCCGGTCGTGCACCTGCCGCGTATCCGCGGCCTCGCATACTCCGGTGATCACCGCGCTACCCGTCCGCGGACGGCTGTGCCCGGTCTCCCCGTTCTCTCCGTATCCGGTGTCCTCGGCGAGGTGCTCGATACGGATTCCGTTCACACTGCCCACGGCCAGCCCGGCCTCGACCGCCGCACCCGCATCCGCGCAGTGCACATGGACCGACCAGCCGCCCGCTCCGTCGGCGGCCACCACCACCGAATCACCCAGTCCGGCCAGCCGAATGCGTAATCCGGTGACGAGATCCGCGCGCGCCCCGGCGATCCGGTACATCACCTCGTATCGTCGCTCGGGCTCGCGCCCCGCGGGTTCCCGCAGGTTCGCGGCCCGGTATTCCACCCGGGCCGGTATCTCCCCGGTCACCACCGTGACCAACCCGTCCAGCAACACCACCAGCCCCCGTGCCCCGGCGTCCACGACTCCGGCGTCCCGCAGTACCGCCAGCTGATCCCGGGTGTCCTCCAGGGCTCGCGCCGCCGCGTCCGCCCCGGCACGCACCACGGCGGCCAGGCCGGTCTCCGCACAGTCGCGCGCCGCGGCCCCGGCCCGGTCGAGCACCGTGAGAATGGTGCCCTCCACCGGATCGCTCAGGCTTCCCCGCACCAGCGCGGCCGCCCGGACCAGCGCGACCCGATAGGTGACCGCGGTCAGCTCGTCCGCCGCCGTCGCCTCCGCGATCCCCCGCAGCACCTGCGACAGGATGATCCCGGAATTACCCCGCGCCCCGGCGGTCGCGCCCCGGGCCAGTGCCGCGGCGACCGGATGGGCGGGCAGCCGGTGCGCCGGATCCGTGGTGGCGGCTCCGTCCGCGGGCAGGCGTTCGGCTTCCGCCACCGCGGCACGCATGGTCGCCAGCAGATTGGTCCCGGTATCGGAATCCGGCACCGGGAACACATTGAGGGCATCGATCTCAGCGCGCCGCTGCGCGAGCGCGGCCACACAGGTATGTCCCCAGGACAGGAGTTCGGCACCGCCCAGCCCGCCGCGCACGGAATCGGTGGCCGGCGCATCGCCGCCGCTCACCTGCCGGGTTTCGGGCACCGCCACCTCGTTCCTGTCGTCGCCGGCGTCGAACGCCAGGTTAGCGGCCGCTCCCGACACTGTGACCGGGGCCGGGCCGGTGCGCGCGGGTGGCGGCTCACCCCGGTTTGGTGGATCGCAGCGGGTCGGGCTAATCTTGCAGGGTTGCCTGGCGCGGCCGTTCTCGGTCGGCGCTGTCCGATGGTCATCGAATCCGCCGATGCTCGTCGGCGGGCATGACGACATTGATCAGGATCGACCGCTGTACCGGTGGCAGGTCCCCCATGATGACATGAAGGAGTTCGCGACTATGGCTGCCGTCTGCGACGTCTGCGCCAAAGGCCCCGGCTTCGGTAAATCGGTCTCGCATTCGCACCGGCGCACCAACCGTCGCTGGAACCCGAATATCCAGACCGTGCGGGCGCAGGTCGCCCCGGGTAACACCCGCCGGATGAACGTGTGCACCTCCTGCCTGAAGGCGGGCAAGGTGGTCCGCGGCTGATCACCGGGTCACCGGTTTTCACCCGAGGGCACCCACAGCTCTTCGATACGACCTCGCCCCGGCTCCGCACAGGAGCCGGGGCGAGGTCGTATTCCGTTTCGGAAGGAGCATCCGACGAGTACCGACGCCGGCGAACCGGGTAGCTCCTGGCGGCTCATCCCGCTGGAGCCCGCCCACGCGCGTGCCCTCGCCGCCTGTCATATCGCCTGCTGGCGCGAGGCCTACCGGGGTCTGGTTCCCGACCATGTCCTGGACGCCTTCGACCTGGACCGGCGGGCCGCCGGCTGGGAGCGGATCGCCCGGAACCACTCCGGGCGGATCCTGGTGGCGGAATCGGGCACCACCGTCGCCGGGTTCGTGCACTACGGCCCACCCCGCGACGAACCCGCGGTGGCCGAGCGCGAACTGCACGCGATCTATATCCGCGCCGAGCGGTACGGCAGCGGACTGGCCGGCGCGCTGATGGACGCGGTGCTGGAACCGGATCGATCGTGTTCGCTGTGGGTCTTCGAACGCAACCCCCGGGCCCGCGCTTTCTACACCAGATACGGTTTCGTCGCCGACGGCACCGGCCGGGCCGAACGTTTCGCCACGGCCACCGAGATCCGCATGGTGCGGCGGTAGCGATATCGCCCGGCCACCGCGCCCAGTAGTGTCGCGGCTATGAGCACCGAAGCCGAATACATCCGCATCGACGACGGGGTCCTGGAGATCACCCTGTCCACCGCAGCCAAGGGCACCTCCCTGGATTTCGCGGGGGTCGCGGCGGGGACCGCCGCCCTGGCCGAACTCGGCGCAAATATCGGCGCGGTACTGCTCACCGGTGCGGGACCGAACTTCTGCGCGGGCGGCGATGTCCGTGATTTCGCGGCGGCGCCGGATCGTTCCGCCCACCTGTACCACCTCGCCGATACCCTGCACGTTTTCGTCCGGGCGCTGGACAGCGCCCCGGTACCGGTCGTCGCCGCGGTGCACGGCTGGGCCGCGGGCGCCGGGATGAGCCTGGTCTGTGCCGCCGATATCGCGGTCGGCGGTCCGGGCACCCGGCTACGTCCCGCGTATCCGGGTGTCGGGCTGAGCCCCGACGGCGGTATGTCCTGGACCCTGCCGCGGCTCGTGGGCGCGGCCAAGGCCCGCGAGATCCTGCTGACCGACGCGGTACTCGATGCCACCGAGGCCCAGCGCCTCGGCATCCTGGCCCGGATCGCCGAGAGCGACCCAGCGGTCCGCGACGATGCCCGCGCATTGGCACGGCAGCTCGCACGCGGACCGCGCGCCAGCTACACCTCCATCCGGTCGCTGCTCAGTCGTTCGGCCACCGCGACCCTGGGCGAGCAGTTGGACGCCGAACGCGACGCGATCGGCGCGGCTGCCGGAAGTCCGACCGGCCGCGAGGGTGTGGACGCGTTCCTCGCCAAACGAACTCCGGACTATTCCGGGCTGAACTGACGGACCGCACGGCCGGCGCCGGGCAGCTACCGCGCCGGCCGGATGCGGTGTGGGTGGCGGTCCGGCACGACCGGACGCGCCACCTCGAACGCCGAGGTAGGCGATCACAGCCCGGGCCGCTCAGCGGGAGCGGGTGACGAATTTCGCGACCGCCTCGGTGAACGAATCGTTGTCGTCGCCGGCGGCGGTATGGGCCGCGTTGCCGATCTCCACCAGCTCGGCGTGCGGCACCAGTTCCATGAATTCGGCGGCACCCTCGGCGCTCACCACATCCGATTGCAGCCCCCGCACCAGCAGGACCGGAATATCGAGTGCGCGTGCCGCACCGTCGAGAGTGCGGGCCATATCGTCGGGGTCGGCGGATTTGTCGCCGAGAATGCCCGGATCCCAGTGCCAGTACCAGCGACCGTCGCGTTTACGCAGGTTACGCAGTAGTCCGGCATTGGATTTGGGTCGTGGGCGGTGCGGTAGGTAGTCGGCGACGGCATCCGCGGCGTCGTCGAGAGTGGCGAATCCGTCCGGGTTCTTGCTCAGGAAGGTGAGCACCCGGTTGACACCTTCGGGTTCGGGCCGGGTGACGATATCCACCAGGACCAGCGCGGAGATGGCGTCCCCGCCGGGCGCGGCCGTGGCCAGCAGCCCGGTGATACCGCCCATACTGGCGCCGACCACGACCACGGGTCCGCCGCCCAGTTGCTCCACCACCGCGAGTACATCACCGACCATGGCCTCGTAGCGGTAATCGCGATCGAACGCCCATTGACTGTCACCGTGTCCGCGCGCGTCCAGGGTGACCGCCCGGATTCCGGTCGCACCCAGCTGGGCACCGGTCTGCTTCCAGGAGTGCCGGGTCTGGCCACCGCCGTGCAGGAACAGCACGGCCGGGCCGTCCGGCGGGCCGTACTGGTCCGCAACGAGCTCGATCCCGCCCGCGCCGCGTAACCGCAGCTGGACGGGATCGAGCAGATTGTTCGCATTACTCACGATTTTCAGCATCGCAAATATACGAGCGTTACGCCGTACGAACGGACAAATCAGCAGTCCAGGTCCATGGCGCTCAGGGTCCGCTGGAAGAGGCAGGCGCCCTTGGCGTTCACCGAGGCGGAGATGGTCGACGAACCGGTCGAGGTGAAGTCCTCGGCGATGGGACCCGCGGGCTCGGTCACCGGACTGACCGGCTCCAGCGTGAGCGGGGCCGCTCCGGCCGTCGCCCCGGCAGCGCCCGACAGGGCGGCGCCCAGCGCGAGCGTGGCAGTGATGCCGCGCAGTTTCATGGTGTGCTCCTCTACTTTTCTCGTTCGACGCCTGCTCACGGCAGGCGCCAGTCCACCGGCTCGGCGCCGAGTTCGTCCAGGAGTTCATTGACCCGGGAGAACGGGCGCGAGCCGAAGAATCCTCGCGAGGCCGACAGCGGTGACGGATGCGCGGATTCGATACTGGGCACTTCGGCCGCGGCCAGTACCGGTTTCAGCGAGGCGGCGTCCCGGCCCCACAGCACCGCGACCAGTGGCTCGTCCCGGGCCACCAGGGCACTGATCGCCTGCTCGGTGACCTTCTCCCAGCCCTTACCGCGATGGGAGGCCGGGGTACCCGGAGCGACCGTCAGGACCCGGTTCAGCATCAGTACGCCCTGGCGCGACCAGGGGCTCAGGTCCCCGCAGGTCGGGGTGGGGTGGCCGAGATCCTTGGTGTACTCGGCGAAGATATTGGCGAGACTGCGGGGTACCGGCGAAACATCGGGCGCCACCGAGAAGCTCAGCCCCATGGCGTGCCCGGGAGTCGGGTAGGGATCCTGACCGACGATCAGCACCCGGACGGCCTCGAACGGCTCCTGGAAAGCACGCAGCACATTCTCTCCGGCGGGGAGATACCCGCGGCCCGCGGCGTTCTCCGCGCGCAGGAATTCGCCCATCTCCGCAATACGGTCGGCGACCGGATCCAATGCCTTCGCCCAGCCCGGATCGATGATTTCCACGAGTGGTTTCGTGCCCATGACCGCACAACCTATCGTGAGTGGTCCGGTTTCGCCGAGTCCGTCCCGGAGAACGCTTCCCAGCCCTGCGGACCGCCGTACCGCGCCCCGTCCACGGTCACCCCGCGACCAGCCTCGATACCACCGACAACGGTCCATCCCGGCGGCGGCACCGAACCCGCCGGCCAGACCCCGGCGAATACATGATCCTCGCCGCCGGTCAGAATCCATTGCCGCGCATCGGCTTCCAGAGCGCCGGCCAATTCCTCCAGGGCGGTATCCCGCAAGGCCGCCGAACGCACATCGACGGCCACGCCGGACGACTCGGCCAGATGCCCGAGATCGGCGAGCAACCCGTCGGAGATATCGGTGAGCGCCACCGGCGGCTGTTCACCGGCCATGGCAGTACGGACGAGGTCGTAGCGGGGTCGCGGCGCGCGATGGGCGGCGACCGCAGGATCCGCACCGGGGTGGGACTCGACCGGAAACCCAGCGGCGAGCACGGCGTACCCGGCCGCCGACCGACCCGGCCGCCCGGCGATCGCGACGATCCCGCCCGCCCGCGCACCCGACCGGAGCACCGGCTGCTCGCCCATCGGATCGCCGAAGGCCGTCACCGAGATCACCCAGTGCGGACTGCGCACGATATCCCCGCCCGCGATGGACCCCCCGGCTCGCGCCGCCTCCGACCAGAGCCCGTCGGCGAACGCGGTCACGACATCCACCGGAGTATCGTCGGGCAGCCCGAGTCCCACCACGTAACCGACGGGTTCGGCACCCATCGCGTAGATATCGGCGGCGTTCTGCGCGACAGCCTTGCGGCCGATATCCACCGGACCCGACCAGTCCAGCCGGAAATGCCGGTCCTCGATCAACATATCCGTGCTCACCAGATAGCGGCCGCGCGCTGCCGTCAGCACCGCCGCGTCGTCGCCGGGGCCCAGTTGCACGGCGGGCCCCTGTTCCCGGCCCGCGTTGATCCGTGCGATGAGCCCGAATTCACCGAGGTCGCGCACTGTCGGTCCTGTACTGATCGTGGGACCTTTCTCGCTCGCTGCTTCTGTCGGCGGGTCGACTGCCGCCGCGGGTCCGGACCACGGGCACGCGCCCACCGGGGCACGATCGCCCGCGTCGCCGGCACTGCGGATCCCCGATCCCGCGCGCCCGGCCGGTACTCCGGCGTTCCCCGCACGACGGTACCCTGTGCCCGGTGACCAGGCGCGGCAGCCGGGACCCCCGCGTCGCGGTACCGCCGCACTGACGAAAGGACCGACGCGGATGCCGGAGCCATCGCCGGATCAGGACACCGACGCCCCGGACGGCACCGGCGCCGAACGCAGCGGGTATCCGCCCGCGCTGATCGCGACCGCGGTGGCGCTACCGGTCGCGCTGCTGATCGGTGTGGTCGTCGCGGCGGTGATCGCCCTGCGCACTCCCTTCGAGCGCGAAGCGCTGGCACTGGGTCCGGTCCCGGCACCCACCGCGGACGGCCCCGCCTGCGCAACCCTGCTTCCCGCGCTGCCCGCCGATCTCGGCGACTACACCCGCGCCACCCTGGTCGAACCCGCACCGCCCGCGACGGCGGCGTGGCAGCTACCCGACGGCGGCGATCCGATCGTGCTGCGCTGTGGACTCGACCGGCCGCTGGAATTCAACCGGGCATCCCCGTTACAGGTGGTCAACGGTGTGCAGTGGTTCGAGGTCCGCGACGACGCGGCCGCCACGGCCACCTGGTTCGCGGTGGACCGCGCCACCTACATCGCCCTCACCGTTCCCGACGGCTCCGGGCCGACACCGCTGCAGGCGGTATCGGACACCCTCACCGCCCAACTGCCCGCACGGCCGCTCGATCCGGGCGAACTGCCGAACTGAGCGGTCAGCGAAGGCCGGTACCGCGCGCCAGCGCCGTTTCCACGAGGGTGGTCAGCAGTTCCCCGTAGCCGATACCGGTCTCGTCCCACATCCGGGGATACATCGAGATCGGAGTGAAGCCGGGCATGGTGTTGATCTCGTTGATCACCGGACCGTCCTCGGTCACGAAGAAATCGACCCGGGCCAGGCCCTGGCAGTCCAGTGCCCGGAAGGCCCGCACCGCGATCGCCCGGACCTCGTCGGAGATATCGTCGTCGAGTTTGGCCGGGACATCGAATTCGCAGACATCGTCGAGGTATTTGGTGTCGAAATCGTAGAAGGCGGGACCGGGCTGCTCACCGGCGTCGGCATCGGCCAGGTCCTCGGGCATCTTGATCTCGGCGAGCACACTGGCTTCCACCCGGCCGTCCGGGAATTCCAGCACACCGCATTCGACCTCGCGGCCCACGATCCCGGCCTCCACGATCACCTTCGGGTCGTGGGCACGCGCCGCGGCGATCGCCGCCTCGAGATCGGCCCAGTCGGTGACCTTGGTGATCCCGATCGACGAACCACCGCGGGCGGGTTTCACGAAAACCGGCAGGCCCAGTCGTTCGCGCTCCGCCGCGGTCACCGAGGCGGTACCCGGCCGCAACACCACCTGCGCGCCGACCGGCAGACCGTCGGCGGCGAGCAGTTTCTTGGTGAATTCCTTGTCCATCCCGGCCGCGCTCGCCAGCACCCCCGGGCCCACGTAGGGGATCCCGGCCAATTCGAGCATCCCCTGCACGGTGCCGTCCTCGCCGAACGCTCCGTGCAGTACCGGGAACACCACATCGACGGCATCGAGCGCGGTACGCGGATCGTCGAGGGCGACCAGGCTCCCGGCCCGGCTGGGATCCGCGGCCAGGATCAGTTCCGGGCCGCCGCCGGTGACCGAGGGCAGTGTCCGGTCGTGCCTGCTGAGTTGCGCGGCGTCGTCGCCGGCCAGCACCCAGGTCCCCGCCGTGGTGATCCCGATCGGTACCGCCTCGAAACGAGCCGGATCGAGGTTCCGCAGCACCGCACCCGCCGATACACACGACACGGTGTGCTCGTTGCTGCGTCCGCCGAAGACTACGGCCACCCTGATCCGGTTCATGTCCGAACCGTACCCTGCCGGGACACCTCTCAACCGTGCCGGACCGCCGCGGTGGCTATTCGGGTTTTATCCGGCGGCCCAGGAGCTTCTCCAGCGCCGATTGCACCGCCAGACCTTCGTGGCACACCTGGTGCACGGCCTCGGTGAGCGGCATCTCCACATTCTTCGCGGCCGCGAGCGCACGCACCGAGGTGCACGATTTCACCCCTTCGGCGACCTGGCCGTGCGTGGCCTCCTGTGCCGCCTGCATGGACCCGCCGCTGCCGAGCACCTGGCCGAACGACCGGTTCCGCGACAGCGGCGAAGTACAGGTCGCGATCAGATCCCCGATACCGGCGAGGCCGGCCAGGGTCACCGGTTCGGCGCCCAGCGCCACACCGAGCCGGATGATCTCGGCCAGCCCGCGCGTCATCAACCCGGCGAGGGAATTGTCGCCGAAACCCATTCCCGAAGCGATCCCGCAGGCCAGGGCGATGACGTTCTTGCAGGCGCCGCCGAGTTCGCAGCCGATCACATCGGTGTTGGTATAGGGGCGGAAGTATCCGGTGACGCAGGCCCGCTGCACCGCGGCGGCCCGTTCGGCATCGGTACAGCCGATCACGGTGGCCGCCGGTTGTCCGGCGGCGATCTCCTTGGCCAGATTGGGACCCGACAACACCGCGATACGTTCCGGCGCGGCACCACTCACCTCGGCGATCACCTCGCTCATCCGTAAAAGGGTGCCGTTCTCGATCCCCTTGGCCAGGCTCAACAGCGTGGCGTCCGGGCCGATCGCCGGTGACCAGAGCTTCAGGTTCGCCCGCAGTGATTGCGACGGCACCGCGAGGACAACGATATCGGCACCGTCCAGCGCCCGCGCGTAGTCGTCGGTGGCCGCGACCGGTGGCAACTGCACCCCGGGGAGGTAGAAGGGGTTGCGGTGATCGGTGGCCAGCGCCTCGGCGACCTCGGGTCGGCGGGCCCAGATCGTCACCTCGGTTCCCGCGTCCGCCAGCACCTTCCCGAATGCTGTGCCCCACGATCCCGCGCCCAGTACCGCCGCCCTCGTCATCAGCCCAATATGCCATGACAGGATGGGTCCATGTGCCCGCACACCGTGCACGCCGTCATCGCGGTGAAAACCTTGGAAAGCGCCAAGAGCCGGCTGGCCGGAGTCCTGGCCCCGCCCCAGCGGTCCCGGTTGGTGCTGGCCATGCTGACCGATACCGTGCGCGCGGCCGCGGCGGCCCCGGAGGTCGCCTCGATCACGGTGGTCACCCCCGATCCCGCGGTATCGCGGGCGGCCCGCGCACTCGGGGCCGCTGTCCATCCCGAACCCCGGGGCGTCGGCACCGACCCCGACGGTCTCAACACCGCCCTGTCCGCAGCCGCGAACGCCCTGCGGGCCCGGCACGGCGAGGTGGGCCTGCTGGCCCTGCAGGCCGATCTCCCGGCGCTGCGCACCGCGGAACTGTCCGCCGTGCTGGCCGCCGCGCCCGCCGGTACCCGCGCGTTCGTCGCCGACCACGCCGGTACCGGTACCGCCGCGTTGCTGGCACCGGCCGGAACAGCGCTGCTGCCCCGGTTCGGGCGTGATTCGGCACACCTGCACCGTGGCGACGGTGCGGTCCGGTTACGCGGGGAGTGGCCGGGGCTACGCCACGATGTCGATACGGCCGATGATCTGGCGGCGGTGCAGGCACTGGGCACGGGCGCCGATACCGCCGCACTACTGGACGAACTCGGCTGGCCACATCACCTTCGCGAGGCCGTCACCCAGGTGTGCTAACAGATCGCCACCGCGTGAACACGAGGGGTGCCGGCGCGTGAACACGAACGCCGCCGCCGCGTGAACGCGAGATAACAGTCATCTACGGCATATGCACGGTGACCGTTTCGTAGGGAATGATCGTAGGTGTGAGCGATACGGAAACCATCAAGCAGCAGCAGGTGCTCCCGACCCCGCCTCCGGCCGCCACCCAGATTCCGGCCGACGGGAATACACCGCGTTTGCCGTCCGATCGCTACCTGAACCGGGAGTTGAGCTGGCTCGATTTCAATGCCCGCGTCCTGGCCCTGGCCGAGGACAGTTCACTGCCGTTGCTGGAACGCGCCAAATTCCTGGCGATCTTCGCCTCGAACCTCGACGAGTTCTATATGGTCCGCGTCGCCGGTCTCAAACGCCGCGCCGAAACGGGGCTTTCGGTCCGGTCCGCGGACGGCCGGTCGCCGAACGAACAACTCGCGCTCATCGCGGCCCGCAGCCAGGATCTCGCGGTCCGGCACGCCGAGGTCTTCCTCACCGAGGTGCTGCCCGCGCTCACCGACGAAGGCATCGAGATCATCGATTGGGCCGATCTCGAGGATGCCGAACGGGAGCGACTATCGGCGCATTTCCAGGATCAGGTCTTCCCCGTATTGACGCCGCTGGCGGTGGATCCGGCCCACCCCTTCCCCTATATCAGCGGTCTGAGCCTGAATCTCGCGGTGACCGTGCAGGACGAGAGCACCGGCGGCGAACATTTCGCGCGGGTGAAGGTCCCCGACAATGTGGACCGTTTCGTCCGGGTCCGCCGGCAGGGGGCCGGTAACGGCGGTGCCATCGCCGCGTTCCTGCCCATGGAAGCGCTCATCGCCGCGCATCTGGAGCATTTGTTCCCCGGTATGACCGTCGTGGAGCACCATTCGTTCCGGATCACCCGGAACGCCGATTTCGAGGTCGACGAGGACCGCGACGAGGATCTACTGCAGGCGCTGGAACGCGAACTCGCGCGCCGCCGCTTCGGTTCCCCGGTCCGCCTCGAGGTCTCCGACGATATGACCGAGCATATGCTCGATCTGCTGTTGCGCGAGCTCGAGGTCGATCCCGCCGACGTCATCCAGGTCCCCGGCCTGCTGGATCTGTCCTGCCTGTGGCAGGTCTACGGGGTGGACCGCCCGAATCTGAAGGACGCGCCCTACGTTCCCGCCACCCCGCCGGCGTTCGGCGAACGCGAGACACCGCGCAATGTGTTCCAGGCGCTGCGCGAGGGCGATGTGCTGGTGCACCATCCCTATGATTCGTTCTCCACCAGCGTGCAGCGCTTCATCGAACAGGCCGCTGCCGATCCGCAGGTGCTGGCCATCAAACAGACCCTGTACCGGACCTCCGGCGACTCCCCCATCGTGAACGCGCTCATCGACGCCGCCGAGGCCGGGAAACAGGTCGTGGCGCTGGTGGAGATCAAGGCGCGCTTCGACGAGCAGGCCAACATCAAATGGGCCCGCACCCTGGAACAGGCGGGCGTGCATGTGGTCTACGGCCTGGTCGGGTTGAAAACCCACTGCAAGACCTGTCTGGTGGTGCGCCGCGAGGGTTCGACCATCCGCCGCTATTGCCATATCGGCACCGGTAACTACAACCCCAAGACCGCCCGCCTGTACGAGGACGTCGGATTGCTCACCGCAGCACCCGAAATAGGTGCCGATCTCACCGATCTGTTCAATTCGCTTACCGGCTACTCCCGGAAATCCGACTACCGCAATCTGCTGGTGGCGCCGAACGGTATCCGCGCCGGGATCATCGCCCGGATCGAACGGGAGATAGAACTGGCCCGTTCGGGTGCCGACGCCGGCATCCGACTGAAGGCCAACGCCCTGGTCGACGAACAGATCATCGACGCGCTCTATCGCGCTTCCCAGGCCGGGGTACCGGTGCGCATCGTGGTGCGCAGTATCTGCGGGCTGCGCGCCGGCGTTCCGGGGATGAGCGAGAACATCGAGGTGCGGTCGATTCTGGGCCGCGTCCTGGAGCATTCCCGGATCCTCAACTTCCGGGCCCAGGACGAGTTCTGGATCGGCAGCGCCGATATGATGCACCGCAATCTGGATCGCCGGGTGGAGGTCATGGCCCAGGTCAAGGATCCGAGATTGTGCGAACGGCTCGACGAGATCTTCGAATCCGCACTGCACCCGATGACGCGCTGCTGGGTCCTGGATCCCGACGGTAACTGGAAGTCCAGTCCCGACCGGGCGGGTACCGGGCCCGAGGGCGACGGTATCGAAGTGCGTGACCACCAGGTGGCACTCATGCGGCTACGCCGTCCGGATCAGCAGTGAGCGGCACGCATACCCGCCCGTCCTATCCGGATCCCCGGACCCCGCCCAATATTCTCGCCGCCGGCACCGTGTTGTGGCGGCATGCACCCGGTTCCGCGGGTGGAGTGGAAATCGCGGTGATCCGGCGCCCCAAGTATCAGGACTGGTCGCTGCCCAAGGGCAAACTCGACCCCGGTGAATCCCCGGTGCTCGCGGCTTTCCGGGAAACCGAGGAGGAGACCGGGTTGCGGCCCCGGCTGGGCCGCTATCTGGGCAAGGTGACCTATCCGATCACCGGGCATCGCAAGATGAAACGGGTCGACTACTGGGCCGCCGAGGTAGTAGACGGGGAATTCAGCGCGAACAGCGAGGTCGACGAACTCGTCTGGTGTCCGTTGAACACGGTGATGTCGGAACTGTCGTATCCGATGGACCGGCAGATCGTGCGCGCGTTCACCCGGCTACCCGCCGCCACCCACACCCTGTTGCTGGTACGGCATGCCAAAGCCGGCCGCCGCGATCGCTACCGGGGCCCCGACGATCGGCGCCCGCTCGAACTGGCCGGTTACCGGCAGTCGCTGGCGCTGGTACCGAATCTGCTGGCGTTCGGGGCGCAGGAGATCTTCTCGGCCGAACCGCTGCGCTGTGTGCAGACGGTCGCGCCGCTGGCCGAGGAACTCGGCGTCGAGGTGGAGATCGAACCGCTGCTGGGCGATATCGGCTATGCCGCCGACCCCGACAAGGCGCGGGATCGGATCCGGTCGCTGGTCTCCGCGCAGCGGGTCCGGGTGCTGTGCAGTCAGGGCGATACCATTCCGGACCTCGTCCGCTGGTGGGCACAGCGGGACGGGATGCGATTGTCCCCCGCGCGGACCCGCAAAGGGTCGGTCTGGGTTCTGTCGTTCTCCGGCGACCGGCTGGTGGCCGCCGATCATCTCGATCGATCACTATCGGTCGATACCGCGCCTGCCGTCACCGCGTAGCACCGCGGACCGGCCGGAGCCGGTATAGAGACGGTTACGCCCCCGGGGATCGCCCGGGGGCTTGTCCGTCCGGCGTTCCGGTTGTGCGGAGCCGCGAGCCGCCGCGCCGTAGCACGACTCGGTTTCGCGTCTCCGGGAACCGTTCGCGTTGTCTCTAGCCGTCCACGGGTGCTCGTCGGCACCCGGGATCCGGTGGGGTCGAACAGTGCGGCGGGGCCGCACGAGCGGGCCCGGCATACGGGATCCGGTGGGACCCGCGGTGAAATCTGTATGCCTCCGGCACGCCTGGCTTGCGGGTCAGCGAGCCCTTTTTGCCGTCTTCTTGGCCGGTGTCCGCTTCGCGGCGGCCGTCTTCTTCGCCGTGGCCTTGGTCGCGGTCTTCTTCGCCGCGGCCTTCGTGGCCGTCTTCTTCGCCGTGGCCTTGGCGGTCGTCTTCTTCACCGCCGTCTTACGAGCCGCGGTCTTGGTCGCCGCCTTCTTGGCGGCGGTGCTCTTGGCCGGCGCCTTGGTGGCGGTCTTCCGTGCCGTTGTTTTGGCGGGCGCCTTCGTGGCGGTCTTCTTGGCGGTGGTTTTCTTCGCCGTTGTCTTCTTCGCTGTGGATTTCTTGGCCGCCACAGGAGCATTGACACCGCGTTTCACCGCGGGGCCGGTTGCCGCGAGCTTCTGTTTACCGGCGATAACCGCCTTGAACTGGGCGCCGGGCCGGAAGGCCGGCACCGAAGTGGGCTTCACCTTGACGGTTTCCCCGGTACGCGGATTCCGCGCGACCCGGGCTGCCCGCTTACGCTGTTCGAACACACCGAATCCGGTGATGGTGACGCTCTGCCCTTTGTGTACCGCGCGCACGATCGTGTCGACCACATGCTCGACTGCCGCGGTGGCCGTGCGCCTGTCAGTACCCAACTTTTCGGTCAGAACGTCGATCAGTTCCGCCTTGTTCATTGAATCCTCCGCAGACTAATGGCCCGTCGTCGGACCGACTAGGTACCACGGTAAACCCACAATGGGCAAGAGTCTATGTGCCACGCCAAAATTCATGTGGTCTAGCACACGCCCAGCTACCACGACATCTGAGCGGCCTCTAAGAGGCCGAGAACATTACGCCTGCGAAATAGGTTCAGGCAGGGTCTTTGGTTTCCAAGCCGGCCTTGTCTTTTCGAACTCGGCGATCACATCGCTACGCCGCAGCGTCAGGCCGATGTCATCCAATCCTTCCAACAGGCGCCACCTGGTGTAGTCGTCAATATCGAACGGCAACACGATGGTTCCTGCCGTCACCGTCCGCGCCGCGAGGTCCACAACCAATTCCAGTCCGGGCTGTTCCTCGAGCAACTTCCAGAGCATTTCGACATCATTCTGTGACATTCGTGCCGCCAGCAGGCCGCCCTTGCCCGCATTACCGCGGAAGATGTCGGCGAAACGTGAAGAGATAACTACCCGAAAGCCATAGTCCATGAGCGCCCAGACGGCGTGCTCACGCGAAGATCCGGTGCCGAAATCCGGTCCGGCCACCAGGACTGTGCCCTGCTTGTACGGTTCGGTGTTCAGAATGAAGTCCTCGTCACCGCGCCAGGCGGCGAACAGGCCGTCTTCGAATCCCGTACGAGTGACGCGCTTCAGATAGACGGCGGGGATGATCTGATCGGTGTCGACATTGGACCGGCGCAGCGGAACGCCGATCCCCTTGTGCACACTGAAGGCTTCCATCGCTTTTCTCCTGTATCAGCTATAAGTGAGTTTCGATATAAGACGGGCTCAGTTCAGGTCCGCGGGGGCCGAAAGCGTGCCGCGGACCGCGGTCGCGGCGGCCACCAGCGGCGATACCAGGTGGGTCCGGCCACCTTTGCCCTGCCGGCCCTCGAAGTTGCGGTTCGAGGTGGAGGCGCAGCGCTGGCCCGGTTCGAGCTGATCGGGGTTCATCCCCAGGCACATCGAGCAGCCGGCCTGGCGCCATTCGGCTCCGGCCGCGGTGAATATCTCGCCGAGCCCCTCGGCCTCGGCCTGCTCCCGCACCCGCATCGAGCCCGGTACCACCAGCATTCGCACGCCCGCGGCGACCTTACGACCCTGCAGAACCCCGGCCACGGCACGCAGATCCTCGATCCGGCCGTTGGTGCAGGATCCGACGAAAACGGTATCCACCGTGACCTCGCGCAGCGGCATCCCGGGGGTCAAATCCATATAGCGCAGCGCCTTCTCCGCGGACTCGCGCGCGGTCTCGTCGGCGATCTGGGCGGGGTCCGGGACGTTCGCGCCCAACGGCAGCCCCTGACCGGGATTGGTACCCCAGGTGACGAACGGGGTCAGCGCGCTCGCGTCGATCCGCACCTCCCGGTCGAAAACCGCGTCCTCGTCGGTCTTCAGCGCATCCCACGCCGCGACCGCGGCGTCCCACTCCGCACCCCGGGGGGCATGCGGGCGGTCTTTCAGGAACTCGTAGGTGGTTTCGTCCGGGGCGATCATTCCGGCGCGGGCACCGGCTTCGATGGACATATTGCAGACGGTCATCCGCGCTTCCATCGACATATTGCGAATGGCCTCACCGCGATACTCGAGCACATAGCCCTGCCCACCACCGGTGCCGATTTCGGCGATAACCGCGAGAATGAGGTCTTTACTGGTGACTCCCGGTGGCAGCACACCGTCCACGGTGATGGCCATCGTCTTGAACGGCCGCAGCGAAAGGGTCTGGGTGGCCAGTACGTGCTCGACCTCGCTGGTGCCGATTCCCATGGCCAGGGCACCGAAAGCGCCGTGGGTGGAGGTGTGGCTGTCACCGCAGACCACGGTCGTACCCGGCTGGGTCAGTCCCAGCTGCGGTCCGACGACGTGGACGATGCCCTGTTCCCGATCGCCCATCGGGTGCAGCCGGATACCGAATTCCGCGCAGTTGCGGCGCAGTGTCTCCACCTGGGTACGGGAAACCGGGTCGGCAATGGGTTTATCGATATCGACGGTCGGGACATTGTGATCCTCGGTCGCGATGGTGAGATCGGGGCGGCGCACCGGACGACCGGCGGCCCGCAGACCGTCGAAGGCCTGGGGGCTGGTCACCTCGTGCACCAGATGCAGATCGATATAGATCAAATCGGGTTCGCGCGCCTCGCCCTCACCCTCGCCGCGGGCGACGACGTGCTGTTCCCATACCTTCTCGGCCAGCGTACGTGGCATTGTTGCGATCACCTTTCGGGCTCGGCATCCGAGCGGGTCTGGACCCGGCATCGGATACGCGCTAGCTGGAATCTTGCATCTCCATCCTGGGCGCCACCTGGGCTGTTCGTAATGGCATCTCAGAATGCAGGACGCTAATATCGTTGTATGAGACAGCATAGCGGTATCGGCGTCCTGGACAAAGCGGTGGCAGTGTTGTATGCGGTCGCCGAGCGTCCGTGCGGTCTCAACGAACTGTGCGAGCGCACCGGCCTGCCCCGGGCGACAGCTCACCGCCTCGCCGTCGGCCTGGAGACCCACCGCCTGCTGGCCCGCGACGGTAACGGGGCCTGGCGCCCCGGCCCCGCCCTCGCCGAACTCGCCGCCGGCGCCGCCGACCCGCTGCTCGAGGCCGCAGGCTCGATCCTGCCGCGGCTGCGCGAGATCACCGGCGAAAGCGTGCAGCTGTACTGCCGGGAAGGCAACGAACGTATCTGCGTCGCCGCCCTCGAGCCCCCCGCCGGGCTCCGGGATACCGTCCCCATCGGTTCGCGCCTGCCGTTGACCGCGGGATCCGCGGCCAAGGTACTGCTGGCCTGGGCAGATCCCGAACTACAGCACACCGTGCTGGGCGAGGCGATGTTCACCGACCGCACCCTCGCCGAGGTCCGCAAACGTGGCTGGGCGCAGAGCGCCGGCGAACGCGCGGCCGGGGTCGCGAGCGTATCGGCGCCGGTACGCGATCAGCAGGGCGCGGTGGTCGCCGCGGTCTCCGTATCCGGCCCCATCGACCGGATGGGGCGCCGCCCCGGGGCTCGCTGGGCGGCGGATCTGGTCGCGGCCGCCGATGCTCTGCACCGCAGACTCTGAGCGGCAGGCAGATGCCGTCACTTATGGTGACCTGATGGGAGTGAACCAACGGTCACAGATCGTGATGACCGATACCGAGATCACCGATTTCCTCACCCGCAGCCGCGTCGCCACCCTGGCTTCGCTCGGCGCGGACGGAAAACCACACCTCACCGCCATGTGGTACGCGCTGATCACCGATCCGGAGCGGCCCGACGCGATCCCCGAACTGTGGTTCGAGACCAAGGGCAAATCCCAGAAAGCCGTCAACCTACGGCGCGACCCCACCGTCACCTGCATGGTCGAGGCCGGAAAAACCTACGACACCCTGCGCGGAGTCTCCCTGGAAGGCCGCGCCGAGATCATCGACGACCCGGAAAAGCTGTTCGCCGTCGGAGTCAGCGTCTGGGAACGCTATACCGGCCCCTACACCGACGATATGCGCGAATACGTCGAGGGCATGCTCAACAAACGGGTAGCGGTACGCATCGTCCCCGACCGCATCCGCAGCTGGGATCACCGCAAACTGGGCCTCCCCGCCATGCCGCTGGGCGGGTCCACTGCGGGTGCCCTGGACGACTGATACGCCCGGGTGCTGTCCCCCGGCAGCACCCGGAAACCGGTCCATCCGGCCCCCGGAAACCACCGTCGCCGTCCGGCACCGGCCGCGGATCCGAGTAACCGAAACCGACGGCGCCGACCCGGCCCATGGACCCCCGACCGGCCCCGAACCACCCCGCGTAGCGCGATCCCCGTGCCACGAACAGCGATCCCCTGCGAGGTACACCGGTCCGGCCGGACCTCGGACCGCGAATTCGGCCGTCTTCGAAGCAGGAATTGCCCCGAAGTCCGCGGCGCAATCGCGCCATCACCTCGGAAGAAACCGACTCACACCGGAACCCGGCCCACATCTCGGCAGCGCCTTCGAAAGCGATCCGCACGAAGGGCATCCAGGCACCGACCACGGCCTCACCTGGTCGAATGCATCCGGCACGCGAAGGGCGGCAAGGGTTCAGCCCGGCATCACACCCTCGAATGACCCCGCCCGCGAAGGGCTCCAGGGGCATAGCCCCGGCCTCACCTTCGGAGGCAATCAGTCCATGAAAGGGTCCAGGGGTTGAGCCCCGGCTCCACCCCGGACTGTCCTCGATCCGCAAAGGGGGTCCAGGGGGCGCCGAGCCCGCCTGGGCGGGGTGCGGGGGGCTGCGCCCCCCGCAAAGCATCGCGAATCAGCAAAGGCCCATGCTCTCCATGAGCATGAGCCTGCTAGCTGAGTAGCCCCGACGGGATTTGAACCCGCGCTACCGCCTTGAGAGGGCGGCGTCCTAGGCCGCTAGACGACGGGGCCAGGACTTGTGATCAACTCCTGGCTGGAGTGGATCGCGGATCTCTCGATCCGAAGCTCGATCAGCGTAACCGACCGGGCGGCGGCGACCAAATCGCCTGGAAAACTCGTTCCGCACCGCATCTGGCCGATGAAGCTGAGAGCGATCTCCGCTGGGGTACCAGGACTCGAACCTAGAATGGCTGAACCAGAATCAGCTGTGTTGCCAATTACACCATACCCCAATGACCTGGGCTTTCAGCCTCACCGCTGGCTGCGGTGGCACCGTCGTTCCGGCCGAGAAAGAGAGTACCAAACTGCTCCGGGGAAACTACAAATCGCCTGGTCACGCCGCCACATCAGGTCGGTAACGGTTATCGCGGCCCCCTCGAGCCGAGCGTTCCCCCGGCGGCCGCGGCCGAGACCGCCCCGGGTGGCACCGGAGACGGTCTCGAACCGCGCACCTCATTCGGCCGGCGGCGCCCATTCGCGCCCCGCGCGCAGTCGCTCCATGGTGAGCTCGCGGCCCAGCAGTTCCATCGATTCGTAGAGCGGCGGGCTGATATGCGATCCGGTGACCGAAACACGTACCGGCGCGAAAGCCTTGCGCGGTTTCAATTCCATTCCGTCGATGAGCGCGACTTTCAGCGCGTCCTCGATCCGGTCGGCCGTCCAGGCGGTCAGTGGTTCGAGCGCGGAAATTGCGGCATCCAATACCGGTACGGCGTCCGATCCCAAATTCTTCCGGCCCGCCGCGGGGTCGATGGCGAACTCGCCGGCGGGTGCGAAGAGGAATCGCAACAGACCCCATGCGTCATCGAGGACGACAATTCGCGTCTGCACCAGATCCGCGGCTGCGGTGAAAACCTTCTCGTCGGTTCCGCTATCCATATATCCGTGCCGGATGAAAAAGTCGCGCAATCGTCCGGCAAAATCCGCCGGCTCCAGCAAACGTATGTGTTCGGCATTGATCGCATCGGCCTTCTTCTGGTCGAAGCGGGCCGGATTCGAATTAACTTTCGATATGTCGAAGGCGGCGACCATCTCGTCCATGGAGAACACATCGTGGTCGTCGGCGATGCTCCAGCCGAGCAGTGCGAGGTAATTGAGGAGCCCCTCGGGGATGAATCCGCGCTCGCGATGGAGGAAGAGGTCGGCCTCCGGGTCCCGCTTGGACAGCTTCTTGTTTCCCTGACCCATCACGAACGGGAGGTGGCCGAATTCGGGGGTGAATTCGGCGACCCCGATACGCCGCAGCGCGGCGTAGAGCGCGATCTGCCGCGGCGTCGACGAGAGGAGATCCTCACCGCGCAGTACGTGGGTTATCCGCATGGTCGCGTCGTCGACCGGGTTGACCAGCGTATAGAGCGGATCTCCGGTGCCGCGGGTGAGCGCGTAGTCGGGGACGGAGCCGGCTTTGAACGTGGTCTCACCGCGCACCAGGTCGTGCCAGGTGATATCGGTATCGGGCATTCGCAGCCGGACCACCGGCCCGCGGCCGGCGGCCTTGTATTCGGCGATCTGCTCGGCAGTGAGGTCGCGGTCGAAATTGTCGTAGCCGAGTTTCGGATCACGTCCGGCGGCCTTGTGGCGCGCCTCGACTTCCTCTGGCGTAGAAAAGGATTCGTACGCCTCCCCGGCCCCGAGGAGCTTTTGCACCACGTCACGGTGGATTTCGCGGCGCTGCGACTGCCGGTAGGGCGCATAGGGCCCGCCGATTTCCGGACCTTCGTCCCAATCGAGCCCGAGCCAGCGCAGCGCATCCAACAGCGCCTGATAGGACTCTTCGGAATCCCTTGCGGCATCTGTGTCCTCGATACGGAAGACGAACGTGCCGCCGTGATGGCGCGCGTAGGCCCAGTTGAACAGCGCGGTGCGGATGAGCCCGACATGCGGCGTTCCGGTGGGTGACGGGCAGAAACGGACCCGTACGTTTGTCATGTCTCTCTTTCGTTCAGCGTTTTGCGGCAACGGGATTGGTCAGCGTACCGATTCCGGAGACGGTCACCGACACAGTTTGACCGTCTTTCATCGGACCGACGCCCTCGGGAGTTCCGGTGAGGATCACATCACCGGGAAGCAGGGTCATCACACGGGTGATCCATTCGATGATTTCCGGGATATCATGCAAGAGTAGCGATGTGGTACTGCGTTGACGTACTTCTCCGTCGAGTTCGGTGGTGATCTCGAGGTCCGCGGGATCGAGTTCGGTTTCGATCCACGGGCCCAGCGGGCAGAAGGTGTCATAGCCCTTGGCCCGGGTCCACTGCCCGTCCTGGGCCTGTTGATCGCGAGCGGTCACATCGTTGGCGACGGTATAGCCCAGGATGACGTCCTTGGCGCGGGCGGCGGGTACATCCTTGCAGGGACGCCCGATGACCACTGCGAGTTCGCCCTCGTAGTCGACACGGGAGGAACTGGGCGGCAGGACGATCGGGATACCGGGGCCGATGATGGAGGTGTTCGGTTTGATGAAGATCACCGGTTCATCCGGGGCCGCACCGCCCATTTCCGCGGCGTGCGAGGCGTAGTTCTTCCCGATACAGATCACCTTGCTGGCCAGGATGGGCGCGAGCAGCCGGATATCCGGCAGTGACCAGCTGCGACCGGTGAACGTCGGGGTGCCGAACGGATGTTCGGCGATTTCTTTGGCGGTCTCGCCTTCGATGGCGACGAACGCGACCCCGTCGGGGCTGGCAACTCGACCTAGACGCATGACCGAAGTCTATCCAGCGGGGTTCACCAGCCCGAATGCGCCCGACCGGTCGGTCCGGCAGGTGGTGCGAACCGTGACACTACTTGCGAGCTTCCGGCCCCGGAGGTGTACCGTAACCGAGGTAAGTTCAAATTTTGAGAATTGATTCTCAAATATTGAGATACATCCGTTCCGAGATGGGGAACCATGGCGCACAGTCCCTCGGCGGCCGCCCCGATCGCCGCAGCACCCGGTAGGCAGATATCCCCCGTACACCGTTGGCTCATGCTCGCCTTCGGCGTCTTCGCCCAGACCACCAGCGCGATCTTCGTCCACGGCGTACCGTTCCTGCTCCCCGCGCTGACCGCCGGCGGTATGCCGCTGCCCACCGCGGGCCTACTCGTCGCCATGCCCACCGTCGGACTGTGCTGCGCGCTGATCGCCTGGGGCTATCTGGTGGACCGGGTCGGCGAACGTATCGCCCTGGTCGCCGGGCCGCTGATCATGTGCGCGGCCGGGGCGGGTGCCGCTTTCACGACCAGCTACCCCGCCCTCGGAGTCCTACTGTTCCTCGGCGGTATCGGCGCCGCCAGCACCAACGGTGCCAGCGGCCGGGTGATCGTCGGCTGGTTCCCGCCCGACCGGCGCGGCCTGGCCATGGGAATCCGCCAGACCGGCCAGCCGCTCGGGGTCGGGATCGCGGCGATATCCATTCCGCTGGTCGCGGACCGATTCGGCGTCGCACCCGCGCTGGTCGTCCCCGCGATCCTGGCCGGCCTGGCGGCTGTAGCCTGCCTGCTGGGAATCATCGATCCGCCGCGTCCCGCGCGAGCCCGGGCCTCCGGCACCAACCCCTATCGGGGCAGCAGCACGCTGTGGCGGATCCACGGGGTCTCGATCCTGCTGGTCGTCCCCCAGGCCACCGTCTGGACCTTCGCACTGCTCTGGCTGCACCGCGATCTGGGTTGGTCGCTGGCGGCGGCCGGCGCGCTGGTAACCGGCACGCAGATCCTGGGTGCTCTCGGCCGGATCGGCGCGGGCGCGTGGTCGGATCGCGTCGGTAGCCGGATGGGTCCGCTACGTCAGGTCGCGATCGCCGCGGTCGCGACGATGGCCCTGCTGGCGCTCACCTCGTGGACGCAGTGGTGGTGGGCCGCGGTACCGCTGCTGGTGATCGCCTCGGTGGTCACGGTCTCCGACAACGGTCTGGCCTTCACCGCCATCGCCGAACGCGCCGGGCCGTTCTGGAGCGGCCGCGGGCTGGGTATTCAGAACACCGGCCAGAATCTGACGGTCGCCGCGGTACCGCCGGTATTCGGTGCCCTGATCACCGCAACCGGCTTTCCCGCGGTCTACCTCGCGGCAGCGGCCTTGGCCGCGGTGGCGATCCCGCTGGTCCCGGTGGGATCGGAAAGACCTCTGGAGTAGGCGATCGCACGAGCCGGCGACCCGGGCAACCGTCCGGACACCCGGATCCCGCCGTCAGATGTCGATCAGCACCGCGGGATCGAACTCCACCCGAATCGTCTTGTCCGCCTCGATCTCAGCGGTGAACTCTTGTCCCTCGGTGACCGTGGGCTCCCACCGATAGGTGGCACCGTCCAGTATTCCGCGATGGATCCGGACCTTCGGCTGATGTTCGACGATCCAATACTGCGGTATGCCCAGTTCCGCGTACTCGCGCACCTTCCGCACCCGGTCGGTGCGCTCGCTGCCGCTGCCCGGGGAAACCACCTCGACCACCAGCAGCAGGTCGATCCCCGGGAGCAACTTCGGGGACTCGTCGGCGATCACCGAACGCGCGACATCGTAGGGAACCAGGGCGATATCGGGTTTGCGCACACCGGCCGGAGTACTGACCTCCCATCCCCCACCACCGCACACGATCACCGCGGCGCCGTCGAGCATTCCTTCGATCCGGCGGGCCAGCGTTCGCGCAATCCAGTTGTGTCGAGCCCCCGCTGCCACCTCGACCAACCACCCGTCTTCGAGTTCGAAGCCCTTACCGTCCTCCGGCCGGTCGTACAGATCCAGCACCGTGTACGGACCGAAGCCGGCATCACTGGTGGCGTGCCACGCGGTCATGCTGCCTCCAAGTGCTCGGGCTGCCCATCGGGGACACTCCCAGGTCCCCGATGGTATCGGACACGCAGCCTGATTCCGCTCGCGGAATCACCGACCGCCGAGGTCAGAGCGCGGCGGCGATCCGATCGCCGATCTCGGTGGTCGAGGCGGTGCCGGTGCGGCCGGACAGGTCCTTGGCGACTGCGTCCTGGATACGGGCCGCGGCCGCGGATTCGCCCTTGTGCTCGAGCAGCAGCGAGACCGAGAGGATCGCGGCGGTCGGGTCGGCCTTGGACTGGCCGGCGATATCGGGGGCGCTGCCGTGTACCGGTTCGAACATGCTCGGGTTGGTACCGGTGGCGTCGATGTTCCCGCTGGCCGCCAGGCCGATACCGCCGCTCACGGCGGCGGCGAGGTCGGTGATGATATCGCCGAACAGGTTGTCGGTGACGATCACGTCGAAACGACCCGGGTCGTTGACCATATGGATGGTGGCGGCGTCGATGTGCTGGTAGGCCACCTCGACATCACCGAATTCCGCGCCGACCTCGTCGACCGTGCGCTGCCACAACGAACCGGCGAAGGCGAGCACGTTCGTCTTGTGCACCAGGGTGAGGTGTTTGCGGCGGGCCTGCGCCTTGGCGAAGGCGTACCGGACCACCCGTTCCACCCCGAACCGGGTGTTGGTGCTGACCTCGGTGGCCACCTCGTGCGGGGTATCGACCCGGATCGCGCCACCGGTACCGGTGTACGGGCCCTCGGTCCCCTCGCGCACCACCACGAAGTCGATATCCGGAGTCCCCGCCAGCGGGCTGCCGACGCCCGGGTACAACTTCGAGGGTCGCAGGTTCACATGATGGTCGAGCGCGAAGCGGGTACGGAGCAGCAGCCCGCGCTCCAGGACACCGCTGGGTACCGACGGGTCGCCGATCGCGCCCAGCAGGATCGCGTCGTGCTGCTTCAGTTCGGGCAGGACCGATTCGGGCAGGACCTCACCGGTGGCGTGATAGCGCTTGGCACCCAGGTCGTATTCGGTGCGCTCGACTCCGGGCAGCACCACATCGAGCACCTTGAGCGCCTCGGCGACGACTTCCGGGCCGATACCGTCACCGGGGATCACGGCGAGTTTCATGACATTCACGCTTTCTACGAACGACGAGGCCGCGAACGGAGCGGGACGCGGCGGCGGGGCCGGGTACGCCTCGTCGCCGTTGTGTGTCCGGTCGCGGCGGCGTTGTCCGGGTACCGGGCGCCCCGGGCGGTGAGGCCCGGGGCGCTGCGGTGCCCGTCGGCGCGCGCTACCCACCGGCCCGGACGGTAGCGCGCACGGGTTACATCAGAAGAGGTCGACCAGGGCGACCTTGGCGGCACCCACCGCGGCAGCGATATCGGAACGCACCGCTTCGGGCACCTCTTTATTGACCCGCAGCACGACAGTGGCGCCTTCCTTGTTGGCGTCCTGTGTGAGCTGCGCGGCGAGGATATCGATCTCGGCGGCGCCCAGCGCGGTGCCGACCTTCCCCAGCGCGCCCGGCCGGTCCTCGTAGTTGAGGACGGCCAGGTTGATGCCTTCGGCGCGCATATCGTAATTGCGGCCGTTGATGTTGACGATCTTCTCGACCTGCTGCGGTTCGGTCAGCGTGCCCGCGACGTTGAGGGTGCGACCGTCGCCGAACACCGCGCGCAGATCCACCAGGCTGCGGTGACTGGGGCTCTCGGTCGCGGTGGTCACCTCGGCGCTGATCCCACGGGCCTCGGCCAGGGCCGGCGCGTTGACGAAGGTGACCTGGTCGTCGACGTGCGCGGAGAACACACCGCGCAGCGCGGCGAGTTGCAGCACCTCGACCTCGGAGGCGGCCAGTTCACCACGCACCTGCACCTCGAGGCTCACCGGCAGTTCGTCGGCGAGCGCACCGAGCAGGGCGCCCTGTTTGCGCACCAGGTCCAGCCAGGGGGCGACCTCTTCGCCGACGGTGCCGCCGGTGACGTTGACCGCGCCCGGGACGAATTCGCCGGCCAGCGCCAGCAGTACCGATTTGGCCACATCGGTACCCGCCCGGTCCTGGGCCTCGCTGGTGGAGGCGCCCAGGTGCGGGGTCACCACGACCTGGGGCAGTTCGAACAGCGGGCTGTCGGTGCAGGGCTCGGTCTCGTAGACGTCGATACCCGCGGCCCGCACATGGCCGGAGGTGATCGCCTCGGCGAGGGCGGCCTCGTCCACCAGGCCGCCGCGCGCGGCGTTGACGATGATGACGCCCTTCTTGGTCTTGGCGAACGCGTCCTTGCCGAGCAGGCCCTTGGTCTCGGGGGTCTTCGGCAGGTGGATGGAGATGAGGTCGGCCTGCTCCAGCACCTCGTCGAGGGTGAGCAGTTCGATGCCGAGCTGCGCGGCACGAGCCGGGGAGACGTAGGGGTCGTAGGCGATGATCTTGGTCTCGAAGGCGGCCAGGCGCGCCGCGAACAGCTGCCCGATCCGGCCGAGTCCGATCACGCCGACGGTTTTGCCGAAGATCTCCACACCGTTGAAGCTGCTGCGCTTCCAGGTGTGCTCGCGCAGGGTGGCATCGGCGGCCGGGATCTGGCGGGCCGCGCTCAGCAGCAGGCTGACGGCGTGCTCGGCGGCGGTGTGGATATTGGAGGTGGGCGCGTTGACGACCATCACACCGCGTTCGGTGGCGGCGGGGACATCGACGTTGTCCAGGCCGACCCCGGCCCGGGCGACGATCTGCAGGTTCTTGCCGGCCTCGAGGACCTCGGCATCGACGGTGGTCGCGGAGCGGACGAGCAGCGCATCGGCCTCCGGCACCGCGGCCAGCAGTGCGGGCCGATCCGGGCCGTCGACCCAGCGGACCTCGACACCGTCACCGAGCGCATCGACGGTCGACTGGGCGAGCTTGTCGGCGATCAGAACTACAGGACGGCCTGCTTGGCTCACAGTGGGGTACTCCTGGATGTGGGGACGGCCAGTTGACGGGCCCAAGCTTAGTTCGGCCCGATCCGGCCATGTCCCGCCCCCTGCCGTCACTCCCTGCCGACCTGCGCGGACCCGGCGGATTGCGTGTGCGGAATCACGCATGAAGTATCACTCGCCCAGGTCGGAGCACCGACAGGATACTCGGCGACCGCGGCGGCGTTCGTCGCGCCGACCCGGCATCCGAGGTGAAGCCGCCGCGGCGAACTGCGGGTCGTGCCCGCCGAGCGGAGGCGCCATGGGCACAGGCGGTACCGCCCCCGCGGCACGGGGCCCGAAACGACGCGCGGCCCCGCACCCTCTACGGGTGCGGGGCCGCGCTACATCGTCACATCACTCAGATGGAGCGAACATCCTGAGCCTGCGGACCCTTCTGGCCCTGCCCGATCTCGAACTCCACCCGCTGGCCCTCTTCGAGGGTCCGGAAACCACTGCCGGAGACCGCGGAGTAATGCACGAAGACGTCAGGTCCGCCCCCGTCTTGCGCGATGAAGCCGAAGCCCTTCTCGCTGTTGAACCACTTCACACTGCCTTGAGCCATGATACTTACTTCATACTTTCTGTTGCGAGCCAGACGGATCACGGTCGACCCACCTGATCTCTCTGACAACGATGCCACGTTCCGGAAAGTTCCTCCACCTCGTAAACCCCCCACTGTGAGGGAGAACGCGGCTTCCGGCGGGCGGATATGACACCCCCTCGCGAGCGATCCATCTCACGGATGATCGCGCTCGCCCCGCTCGTCGCGGGCCCCGGGAAATCCCGTAGTACCCGGGGATGATTCTTCAACCGAATTCGCGGAAGGTCTGTGACATTCGCGACCGGTGCGCAAGGGTGGATACCTATCGCTTTCCGGCGGGTCGTCGCGGCTGCGCCGGAAAGCACAGTACGAGAGGATTCGAAGTGTTGCGCACGAACCGAGTACTCGCGATGCGCCGGGCCGCCGCCCGGATCGCCGTCGCGGGTGCCATCACCCTGCTGCCGCTGGCCGCGGTCGCCGCGCCCGCGGTGGCCGATCCGGCGGCCCCGGCCCCCGGCTACACCCAGGTCGACCGGGATCGGCACGGCGATCGCGATCGCGGCTGGGACCGCGGCCGCGATCGCGACGACCACTGGGACCGCGGCTGGGACCGCGGCGACCACCGGGACCGCGGCTGGGACCGGGACCGCGGCTGGCAGGATCCGGCCAAATGGGCCCGCCACCTGCTGCGCGGTCTCTTCGGCAGCAGCTGACCGAGCGCGGGCCCGCGGTGACGCGGGCTCGCCCCGGCCGGCAGATCGGCAAGGCGCGACCAGGGGCGCGAACGCACCTCGGTCGTGGTGCGCACGGCGACGGTCCGTTCCGAGATGTGGGACCGTTATGCGTGCCGGAGAAGCGAACGAGCCGGCCCCTCCGGGCGGCAGCGGGGCGCGTCGATAATCTTCCGCCGGTCAATGCTGTTGTACGCGAATCGATTACGGTGCCGCGCTCCGGGAATCCCTACACGGTTGTACGCCCGTAGCGTAATCCGCCCGTATCAGCGGACCTCCGTTCTAGGCTCGGTCCATGACCGAGCCCCGCAGACTCCAGGCGATCCCCGGTGGGCGCGCCGAGCGGCCGTCCCGGCAGCCGGCGGATCCGCCCGAACCACTGTGGCGCGAGATCCTCGGCGGACAGCTACGCACGCTGCGTACCGAGCGCAGCGAAACGCTCGCGGAAACCGCTGAGCGCGCGGGTATTTCGCCGCAGTATCTATCCGAGGTCGAACGGGGCCGCAAAGAACCCTCGAGCGAGATGATCGCCGCGCTGGCGGGTGCCCTCGGCACTTCCCTCGGCGCACTCACCGGACAGGTGGCCGACGAGCTCCGGGCCCGGCGGCGGCCGACGGCGGCACGGCGGCCGGGTGCGGCCCCCACCGCACTGCTCCGCGCCGCCTGACCGGGGCCCACAGTTCGCTACCGTCCGGCCGGTCACCGCCGGGCGGGGACCGGACTCCGCGGCGCCAGCACCGAATCGGCCAGCCCGTAGTCGACGGCGGCTGCCGCGGTGAACACCCGGTCGCGGTCGGTGTCGTGGCGCAACTGTTCCGGAGTGCGCCCGGTGTGCCGGGAGAGGATGGTTTCGATCTCGGCCCGCATCCGCACGAGTTCATCGGCCTGGAGGATGAGATCGGGGATGGCGCCCTGCCCGCGCGCCGCGGGCTGGTGCAGCACCACCCGGGCATGTGGAAGCATCGCCCGGTGCCCGGGGGCACCACCGGCCAGCAGGACCGCGCCGACCGCGATCGCCTGTCCCACACAGGTCGTATGCACCGGGGCACCGATGTGCTGGATCGTGTCGTAGACGGCGAGCATCGACGACAGGTCCCCGCCCTCGCAGTTGATATAGAAGTCGATCTCCTGGCCCGGGCCCTCCGATTCGAGGTGCAGCAGCTGCGCGATAAGGGCGTTCGCCACCCCGGAATCGATGGGTGTGCCGAGGTAGACGATCCGTTCGGCGAGCAGATGCGAATAGATATCGGTGATCCGCTCACCGCGCGGATGCTGGGCGATCACATTGGGAATCGTGTAGGTACTCATACTGCCTCCTCCGGGCGCGATCGGGCCGGGCCCTCCGTGGTCACGCGCCCGCTCATGCCGAGATCCCGACCCTCTGGCGCTGCGGGACGATCTGCTCGAAATCGCCGACGATATGGTCGATGAAGCCGTACTCCCGGGCCTGGGTCGCGCTGAACCAGCGATCGTGCAGGGAATCGTCGTACACCCGGTCGTAAGGTTGTCCGGTATCGGCGGAGATCAGGCCGAGCACCGTTTCCACCGTGTAGCGCAGATCGTCGGCCTGGACCTCGACATCCACCGTGGACCCGCCGATACCGGCCGAACCCTGGTGCATCAGGATCCGGGCGTGCGGTAGCGCGAAACGTCTTCCCGGTTCGCCGGAGGAGAGCAGGAACTGGCCCGCACTACAGGCCAGCCCGAGCGCGAGCGTCGCCACCGGGCTCGGTATCAGCCGCATGACATCGCGGATGGCCAGCATCGCCGGGACCGAACCGCCGGGCGAGTGGATCCACAGCGAGATACCGGCCTCACCGTCCTCGGCCGCGAGCGTGAGCAGCTGGGTGGCCAGCAGGGTGCCGTTGTCGTCGTCGAGCGGACCGTCGAGGACCAGGATGCGCCGGGACAGCAGCTGTTCCCGGGAACGCCAGCCGAACAGCGGGGATTTGTCGTCGTGAGCCATGGTCACCACGCTGCCGGACCGCGCGGACGAACGGGAGGGCACGCTGCTGTGAGCGGATCTGCTCTCAGCAGCGGCGGCCGGCACCGTCGGCCGATCGATACTCGAGCTTCACGCTGGGATACGTGGCCGAAACACAGCCTCCCTACCGTAATTCCTCGTATACGTCGCTGTATACAACGCCGAATACGAGCAAGTCAGCGGGCTGACCTTTCCTGAGTGGAGGCCGAACGGTCATGAATGCGTCCAGAACCGAAGAATCCGGAAAACCCATGACAGTCACGGCATCACGCCACACACCCAACCGCCGCGAGCGCCGCCGGGCCCGCACGCTCCGCGCTCTCCCGGCCGCCCTGTGCGCGACCGCGCTGCTGGTCACCGCCTGCGGTAGCTCCGCCTCGGATCAGGCCGGCGCGAGCACCGCCTCCTGCGTCGATACCGCCGGTCCCGCGATCAAGGTCGGTTCGCTCAACTCGCTGTCGGGCACCATGGCGATCTCCGAGGTCACCGTCCGGGATTCGATCGAGCTCGCCGTCGACGAGATCAACGCCGCGGGTGGCGTGCTGGGCAAGCAGATCCAGCTGGTCGGTGAGGACGGCGCCTCCGAGCCCACGGTCTTCGCGGAGAAAGCGGAGAAGCTGATCAGCAGCGACTGTGTGGCCGCCGTTTTCGGTGGCTGGACCTCGTCGAGCCGCAAGGCCATGCTGCCGGTCTTCGAGGACCGCAACGCCCTGCTCTACTACCCGGTCCAGTACGAGGGCCTGGAATCGTCGGAGAACATCTTCTACACCGGCGCCACCACCAACCAGCAGATCGTGCCCGCCCTCGACTATCTCAAGGGTCGCGGCGTGAAATCGCTCTACCTGGTGGGTAGCGACTACGTCTTCCCGCAGACCGCCAACCGCATCATCAAGGCCTACGCCGAGGCGAACGGGATCGAGATCAAGGGCGAGGACTACACCCCGCTCGGCTCCACCGATTTCTCCACCATCGTCAACAAGGTGCGCGCGGCCGATGCCGACGCGGTGTTCAACACCCTCAACGGCGATTCCAATGTCGCCTTCTTCCGCGAGTACAAGAACGTCGGCCTGACCGCGAAGGATATGCCGGTGGTCTCGGTCTCCATCGCCGAGGAGGAAGTCGGTGGTATCGGCGTACAGAACATCGCCGGTCAGCTGACCGCGTGGAACTACTACCAGACCGTGGACAACCCGCAGAACAGCGCGTTCGTCGAGGCGTACAAGGCGAAGTTCGGCGCGAACAAGCCGACCTCCGATCCCATGGAAGCCGCCTACGTCTCGGTCTACCTGTGGAAGAACAGTGTCGAGAAGGCACAGTCGTTCGCGGTCCCGGATGTGCAGAAGGCCGCGGGTGGGGTCACCTTCGAAGGCCCCGAGGGTCTGGTGACCATCGACGGCGAGAACAACCACATCACCAAAACCGCCCGTATCGGTGAGATCCGGCCCGACGGCCTGATCTACAGCGTGTGGGATTCCGGTCAGCCCGTGGAACCGGACCCGTACCTGGCCGGTTACCCGTGGGCCGAGGGACTCGGGGGCTGACGCACCGTGGAAGCAGTCATCGGCCAGCTGTTCACCGGTCTGAGTCTGGGATCGATCCTGTTGCTCGCCGCCCTGGGCCTGTCGCTGACCTTCGGTCAGATGGGGGTCATCAACATGGCCCACGGCGCGTTCATCATGGCGGGGTCCTATACGGCCTACACGGTGCAGGAATATCTGGTCTCCAACGCCGAGGTCTCCCTGATCGTCTCGCTGCTCATCGGTTTCCTGGTCGGTGGCCTCATGGGTGTCGCCCTGGAGGTGACGCTGATCAAACGCATGTACGACCGGCCGCTGGACACCCTGCTGGTGACCTTCGGAGTCGGCCTGATCCTGCAGCAGGCGGCGCGCGATATCTTCGGCGCGCCCGCCGTCCGGGTGGTGACCCCGGAATGGCTCGGCGGCGGGGTGGAGATCCTCGGGGCCGTGGTCCCCAAGACCCGGATCTTCATCATGGTGCTCGCGGTACTGTGCGTGACCGCCGTCGCGGTCACCATGAAGTACACCGCGATGGGCCGGCGTATCCGGGCCGTGGTGCAGCATCGTGATCTGGCGGAGACCAGCGGAATATCCAGTCGCGGTACCGATATCACCACATTCTTCATCGGTTCCGGGCTGGCCGGGGTCGCCGGGGTGGCGCTGACGCTGATCGGCTCCACCAGTTCCAATACCGGCGCCACCTATCTGGTGGACGCGTTCCTGGTGGTGGTCATCGGCGGTCTCGGGCAGATCCGGGGCGCGGTGCTCGCGGCGATCGCGCTGGGGTTGCTGAACTCGTTCATCGAATACAACACCACCGCCTCGGTGGCGAAGGTGATCGTATTCGTCGTCATCGTGATATTCCTGCAGGTCCGCCCGCAGGGACTGTTCATCATTCGGTCGAGGAGTCTGGTATGAGGGGATTCTTGACGACCCGCTGGAAAGCCTATTCGGGTTTCGCGATCGCCGCCGTGCTGCTGTTCGCGGTGGCGCCCGCGGTGCTCTCGGATTTCCGGCTCAACCTGCTGGGCAAGTTCCTGTGCTTCGGCATCGTGGCGGTCGGTATCGGGTTGGCCTGGGGCCGGGGCGGCATGCTCACCCTGGGGCAGGGCGTGTTCTTCGGGCTCGGCGCCTACATCATGGCCATGCATCTGAAGATCTCCGACGCGCAGCTCCGCGGTGACGCCGTCCCGGATTTCATGCAGATCGCGGGTATCCGTGAACTGCCCGGGTACTGGGCACCGTTCGGCTCCCCGGTGGTCACCGTCCTGGGCATCCTGATCGTGCCGCCGCTGGTGGCGGTACTGCTCGGGCTCGGTGTGTTCAAACGCAAGGTCAAGGGCGCCTATTTCGCGATCCTGTCGCAGGCGCTGGCGGCGGCGTTCGCGATCCTGCTGGTGGGTCAGCAGTCCACCGGCGGCAGTAACGGGCTCAACCGTTTCCGCAGTTTCTTCGGGCTCGCCCTGAACGACCCGGTCAACCGGCGGCTGCTGTTCTTCATCGCGGCGGGCACCCTGCTGGTGATCGTCGCGCTGACCCGGCAGCTGATGTACAGCCGGTACGGCGAACTGCTGGTCGCGGTGCGCGATCAGGAGGAGCGGGTGCGTTTCCTCGGCTACGACCCGGCCAATGTGAAGGTCGTCGCCTATGCGGTGGCGGCATTGTTCGCCGGTATCGCCGGGGCGCTGTTCGTCCCGATCGTCGGCATCATCTCTCCCGCCGATATCGGGATCGTGCCCTCCATCGCGTTCCTGACCGGTGTCGCCATCGGTGGCCGGACCACACTGCTCGGCCCGGTGCTGGGCGCGATCGCGGTGGCCTGGGCGCAGACCAGCCTGTCGGAGAATTTCCCCTCGGGCTGGGTCTACGCGCAGGGCATCCTCTTCATCGTCGTGGTCGGTTTCTTCCCCGCGGGCCTCGCGGGTCTGGTCACGCTGGTACGGCGACGCAGAGGTGCGAAGGAGAAAGATTCGGCACCGCCCGGTCCGGCACCGGAACCCGCAGCCGCTACCCCGGTAGGAGTGTCCCCGTGACCGAGCAACTGAGGAGCGCGACCGCGGCGAGCGGCGCACCGGTCGCCGGCGGTAATGCCGGAATGCACAGCGACTATCTGGAGGTCCGCGGGCTCAGCGTCGAATTCGACGGGTTCAAAGCCGTCTCCGATGTGGATCTGACCCTGTTCCAGGGTGATCTGCGGTTCCTCATCGGTCCCAACGGCGCCGGGAAGACCACCATGATCGACGCGATCACCGGGCTGGTTCCGGCGACCGGATCGGTGCAGAAATCCGGGGTCGAACTCCTCGGCAAGAAGGTGCACCAGATCGCCCGGCTGGGAGTGGGCCGTACCTTCCAGACCGCGAGCGTGTTCGAGGAACTGTCGGTACTGCAGAACCTCGATATCGCCGCGGGCGCGGGTCGCTCGATCCTGACCATGCTGCGCCGCCGGCCGGCCGAGGTCGCCGAATCGATCGAACAGGCCCTGGAGACCATCGGCCTCACCGCACTGCGCGATAAACCCGCCGGCACCCTGGCGCACGGCCAGAAGCAATGGCTGGAAATCGGAATGCTGCTCGTCCAGGACGCGTCGGTGCTGCTGCTGGACGAACCGGTCGCCGGGATGAGCCAGGAGGAACGCGAGGAGACCGGAAACCTGCTGCGCCGTATCGGCGGTGAACGCACCGTCGTGGTGGTCGAACACGATATGGACTTCATGCGCAGTTTCGCCACCTCCGTGACGGTGCTGGCCCGCGGCGCGGTACTGGCCGAGGGATCGGTGGCCGAGGTGCAGGCGGATCCGGCGGTACAGGAGGCCTACCTGGGCACCGCGGCGGTCGCCGAAGGACACGACCACGCGGCGGCCCCACCCACGCTCGATCGAAACGAAGGGTGACCGCGATGCTCGAACTCATCGATGTCCACGCCGGTTACGGTCGCACCGAGGTCGTGCACGGCGCCGGGATCGAAGTACCCGCCGACGGCGTGGCCGCGATCATGGGCCACAACGGTGCCGGTAAGACCACCCTGCTGCGCGCCGCGGTAGGGCTGGTGCGCGCCAACCGTGGCCGGATCCTTTTCGACGGCGCCGATATCACCTCGCTACGACCGAGTGCCCGGGTGAAACGCGGATTAGCCTATGTCCCACAGGGGCAGCAGTGCTTCGGCCATCTCACCACCGCCGAGAACCTGCGCGTGGTGGCCGACGGGCGCAAACGCGGCGCGGCGCTGATCGACGAACAGCTGGATCTGTTTCCCGCGCTGAAGGATCTGCTCGACCGTCGCGCCGGGTTGCTCTCCGGCGGACAGCGTCAGCAACTGGCGATCGCCCGGGCATTGATCACCGAACCGCGCATGCTGATCCTCGACGAACCCACCGAGGGTATCCAGCCGTCGGTGGTGGCCGAGATCGAGAACACCGTCACCGAACTGGTGGGGCGTGGCGGGCTCGGGGTGCTGCTGGTGGAGCAGCACATCGGTTTCGCCCTGCGGGCCGCGAGCCGGTACTACGTCCTGGAGAGCGGCCGGGTCACGTCTACCGGGGCGGGCGGGGCCGGCGCTGTCGAGACCGTCCGCGCCGCCATGACTCTCTAGGCTGCGCGTCGTGAACGAACCACGGAGCAAACGCGAATCACGCAGCGACACTGTGTACAAGGCGCTGCGCGACGAACTCATGGCCGGTGCGCTGGCGCCCGAGGAGCGGCTCGGCGAAGAACGGCTGGCCGAACGCTACGGTGTCTCGCGCACCCCGGTGCGCGAGGCGCTGGCCCGGCTGCAGGCCGACGGCCTGGTCGAACGCCACGACGCCGGCCTGTTCCCCTACCGCCCACGCCTGGACACCCTGAGCGACTACTACGAGCTGCGGATCACCTTGGAAGTCCAGGGCATCGCCCGCGTCCTCGAGGATCCGGAACTGGGTCACGACCGTGCCGTGCTCGGACCCGAGATCGACCGCTGGCGCGCGTTCCGTACCGCGCCACCGGATCCGGATGCCGGTTTCGTCGACGCCGACGAACAGTTCCATACCGTCCTGCTCGATTCCTGCGGCAACCATGCCCTCACCGATGCCCTGCGCACCGTCAACGCCCGGATCCGCCCGGTGCGGATGTTCGACTATCTGACCCCCGACCGCATGCTCGCGACCATCGAGGAGCACATCGCCATCGGCGAGGCCGTCCTGGACCGCGATCTCACCGGCGCCCGTGCGCAACTGCTCGCCCATATCGACCAATCCCGCCGCGTGGTGGCCGATCGCGCCGGTCAGGTACTCCAGCTGACCCGGATGGCCCGCGCGACCAAGACCTGAATTCCCCGGCTGCTCCGGTAGCCGCACTGTCCACGCCGAGAGGATCGACCGTGACCGAGACCGCCCCGCAGTTGTATACGCCACTGCATACACCGTTGCCCGAATGTCTGTTGATCGCCAACCGCGGTGAGATCGCCTGCCGCATCCTGCGCACCGCGCGGCGGCTGGGGATCGAAACGGTCGCGGTGTTCTCCGACGCCGACGAGGGGTCACAGCATGTGCGAATGGCCGATCGCGCGATCCGGCTCGGTCCCGCCCCGGCCGCCGAGTCGTATCTGCGGGCGGACGCGGTGATCGAAGCGGCCCTGTCCACCGGCGCGACTGCCGTCCATCCCGGGTACGGATTCCTCTCCGAGAATGCCGATTTCGCCGCCGAGGTCGAGGCCGCCGGGATCGCGTTCGTGGGTCCGGCCGCCGGACATCTACGGCTCTTCGGTGACAAGCACAGCGCCCGCGAGGCCGCCGCGGCGGCGGGTGTTCCGCTGGTGGCCGGGAGTGGTCTGCTCACCGGTCTCGACGAGGCCCGCGCCGAGGCCGAGCGTATCGGGTATCCGGTGATGCTCAAGGCGGCCGGGGGCGGCGGTGGTATCGGGATGGCCGCGTGCGCGAACGCCACCGAACTCACCGAGGCCTACCAGCGGGTGATCCGGCTGGCGCAGAACAATTTCGGATCCTCGGCGGTGTACCTGGAGCGGTTCGTCGCCCGCGCCCGCCATGTGGAGGTGCAGATCTTCGGCGACGGTCGCGGGCGCGCCGTATCGCTGGGCACCCGCGACTGCAGTCTGCAGCGACGCAACCAGAAGGTCATCGAGGAGGCTCCCGCCCCCGGTCTCCCCTACACCGTGAGCCGGCAGCTACTCGAATCGAGCCGGAAACTGCTCGGCGATGTCGGTTATCGTTCGGCCGGCACGGTCGAGTTCATCTACGACGTCGACCGCGGTGAGGCATCGTTCCTGGAGGTGAACACCCGGCTCCAGGTGGAACACCCGGTCACCGAGGCCGTCACCGGCGTGGACCTGGTGGAGTGGATGCTGCGTCTGGCGGGCGGGGATTCCGCCTTCCTCGATACGATCCCCGATACCGGCCCGCCGATCTCCGGCCACGCCGTGGAGGCCCGCGTCTACGCCGAGGATCCCGGTAACGACTACCGTCCCGGCGCGGGCACCCTCACCGGGGTGGAGATTCCCGGCGCGACCGCGCGGGTGGAGACCTGGGTCGAAACCGGTACCGAGATCAGCCCCTATTACGACCCGCTGATCGCCAAGATCATCACCTCCGGCGAGAGCCGCCCCGAAGCCCTGCACCGGCTGCGCGCGGCACTCGACGAAACGCGCATGTTCGGTATCACCACCAACCTGCCCCAGCTGCGCGCCGCCGCCACCAGTTCCCCCATGCTCGATGCCCGGCACACCACCGCGACTCTCGGCAGCCTGGCCACCATCCGCCCCCGCCTGGAGATCCTGCGCGCCGGCGTCTCCACCACCATCCAGGACTTCCCGGGCCGGCTCGGGCTGTGGAATGTCGGTATCCCGCCGTCGGGCGCGTTCGACGATCTGTCCTTCCAGCTCGCCAATCACGCCGTCGGGAACTCGCTCGGGGAGAACGGGCTCGAGGCCACCCTGCTGGGCCCGCGGATCCGCGTCACCGATACCACCGTCGTCTGCGTCACCGGCGCCGAAGCGCTCGTCACCGTGGACGACCGGCCGGTCCCGATGTGGGAACCGGTCACCGTCCCCGCCGGTTCGGTCCTCGATATCGGCGCGCCCCACGACACCGGTCTGCGCACCTACCTCGCGGTACGCGGCGGGATCCTCGCCCCCGACTATCACGGCAGCGCGGCCACTTTCACGCTCGGCGGGTTCGGCGGCATCACCGGCCGTGCCGTCGCGGCGGGCGATATCCTCGGCATCAAACCCGATGCGGGCGGTCTGCTCGAGCCCGCGCCGGTCCCGGCCGGCGAACGACCCGAATTCGGCCACACCTGGTACGTCGGTGTCGGCGAGGGGCCCCAGCCCGCGCCCGATTACTTCACCCCCGCGGATATCGCCCAGTTCTACGACGCCACCTGGCAGGTCCAGGCTCATGCCAACCGCACCGGTCTGCGCCTGGCCGGACCCAAACCGACCTGGTCGCGTACCGACGGCGGCGACGCCGGACTGCACCCCTCCAACCTGCACGACTGCCCCTACAGCGTCGGTGCGCTCAATCTGTCCGGCGATACCCCGATCCTGCTGGGTCCCGACGGTCCCAGCCTGGGCGGCTTCGCCTGCCCGCTCACCGTGATCTCGGCACACCGCTGGAAACTCGGCCAGATGCGCCCCGGCGACCAGGTCCGTTTCGTTCCGGTCGCCGACGAGCGAACCGCCGCGTTCCGCGCCTCACCCGCCCTGCGCGGCCGCGGCCGGCCCACTCCCGAACTCCTCGGGTCCCGGGAAACGGACAACGGAGTGCTGGGCCGGCGCGACGCCGCGGCGGGCACCCCGGAGGTCAGGTATCTGCGCGGCGGCGACGACAACGTGATGATCGAATACGGTCCGATGGAGCTCGATCTGGGTCTGCGGATGCGGGTCCACGCCCTGAGCGAACGCCTCGAACAGGCCGCCATCCCGGGGCTGATCGATATCACCCCCGGCGTGCGCTCCCTGCATCTGCACTTCGACCCCGATGTCATCGATCAGCGCACCGTGGTCCGGCTGCTCGGCGAACTCGAGGACGATATCCCCGATACCGCCGATCTGCGGGTGCCCAGCCGCCTCATCGAACTGCCGCTGTCCTTCGACGATCCCACCATCGCGGCGGCCATCGAACGTTACGGTCGCGGTGTCCGCGCCGAAGCCCCCTGGCTGCCGTCCAATATCGAGTTCATCCGCCGCGTCAACGGTCTGGACAGTATCGACGAGGTGCGCGATATCGTCTTCGACGCCCAGTACATGGTGCTCGGTCTCGGCGACGTCTACCTCGGCGCGCCCCTGGCCGTCCCGCTCGACCCCCGGCACCGGCTGGCGACCACCAAGTACAACCCGGCCCGCACCTGGACCCCCTCCGACGCGGTGGGTATCGGCGGTAAATACCTCTGCGTCTACGGGATGGAATCCCCCGGCGGCTATCAGCTGGTGGGCCGCACGGTCCCGATCTGGTCGGGTTACCGGCAGCGGACACCGTTCGAATCCGGTAAACCGTGGTTGTTCCGGTTCTTCGACCGGATCAGCTGGTATCCGGTCGAGGCCGGCGAACTGCTCGATCTGCGCGCCGACATGGCGGCGGGCCGGTACGAGATGCGCACGAGTATAGGCGAATTCGCGATGGCCGACCATCTCACGTTCTTACAGGAGAACGCCGCCGATATCGCCGCCGTCGACGAGCACCGGCAGGCCGCGTTCACGGCCGAACGGCAGCGGTGGGAGGTCGCGGGCGAATTCGACTCCGACGCGGATTTCGCCGCCGAGCCCGAATCCGCCCCGGATCTCGACCTGCCCGCGGACGCCCATATCGTCGCGGCGCCGATGATGGCCAATGTCTGGCGCGTCGAGGTCGCCGAGGGCGAGCGTGTCGAGGCCGGTACCACCCTGCTCGTGCTGGAGGCGATGAAAATGGAGCTGCCGGTGGTCGCGGAAGTCGCGGGCACCGTCCACACGATCACCGTCGCGGCAGGCGACCAAGTCACCACCGGCGCACCTCTGGTCGCCGTCGACACCGAAGGAGCGGCATGACCATGGAGCAACTACCGCTAGTGGAACCGGCGGCCGAGACGCCGGGCACCCCTACCGAGAAAGTGGAGCGCGCCTATCGGGCCATCCGTGAACACGACCGGCCCGAGATCTGGATCGCGCTGCGTGCCGAAGCCGAGGTCCGGGCCGAGGCCGCCGCACTCGAATCGCGGCTCGCGGCGGGTGAGCAGTTACCGCTCGCGGGGTTGCTGATCGCCGTCAAGGACAATATCGACGTCGCCGGTATCCCGACCACCTGTGCCTGCCCCGGCTTCGACCGAATCCCGGAGCGCACTGCGCCCGCGGTGGCCCGCCTGATCGAACGCGGTGCGCTGGTACTCGGGAAGACCAATCTCGACCAGTTCGCCACCGGCCTCGTCGGTACCCGTAGCCCGTACGGCGCGGTCCGCAATGCCCTGTTCCCCGACCGGGTCTCCGGCGGCAGCAGTTCCGGTTCGGCCGTCGCCGTCGCGCTCGGCATGGTCGACGCGGCACTGGGTACCGATACCGCGGGATCCGGCCGCGTCCCGGCCGCGCTCAACGGCATCGTGGGAATCAAACCGACCCTCGGACTGGTCCCCACCACCGGCGTGGTCCCCGCCTGCCCCGATTACGACGCGGTCACCGTCTTCGCCCGCGACCTCACCCTCGCCACCACCGTGACCGCGGCCATGATCGGCCCCGACCCGGCCGACGCCCGCTCCCGGCCGTGGCCCGCGGACACCCCGCTGGGCGCCCCGGCCCGGGCGACCCTCGCGATACCCGCCGATCACAACCTCACCGCCCTCGCTCCCGCCTATCGAGCCGCCTTCGACGCCACGGTCGCGCGCTGGAAGGCGAGCGGCGGCGAAGTGGCGACGGTGGATATCGGCGAACTGCTCGAGGCCGCCGTACTCCTCTACGACGGCGCCATCGTCGCGCAGCGTTACGCCGCGATGGGCGAATTCCTCAGCGGCGCACCCGTTGGCGCCGACCCGGTGGTCGCGAAGATCGTCGCCGGTGCGGCCCGCCCGGCGGCCCACGAGTACGTCACCGATCTCGGCCGCCTCGCCCGGGCGGCGGCCGCCGCCCGCCGCCTGTTCGACGAATACCCGGCCCTGCTGCTCCCCACCACGACCGAACATCCCACCATCGCGGCGGTCACCGCCGAACCGGTGGCGATCAACAGCCGAATGGGCACCTTCACCAATTTCTGCAACCTGCTGGATCTGGCGGCCGTGGCGGTACCGGGCACCGAGACCGCGGCGGGTGATCCGTTCGGTGTCATGCTGGTGACCCCCGCGTTCGCCGACCAGGTCGGTATCGATCTGGCCGCCCGGCTACTGGACACCCCCGCACCGCTGCTCACCGATACCGGCACCGACCTCCTGGTCGTCGGCGCCCATCTGCGCGGCCTCCCGCTGCACCACCAATTGGAGCAGGCGGAGGCCCGGTTCCTCGGTGAGGTCACGACTTCGGCGGCGTACCGTATGGTCGCGCTGCCCGCCACTCCACCGAAACCGGGCATGCTCCGCGTGGGCGCGGGTTCCGGGAGTTCGCTGCCCGGCGAACTGTACCGGCTCTCCCCGGCCGCTCTCGGCACCTTCCTCAGCAATCTGCCGGCCCCGATGACGCTCGGCAAGGTCGAATTGGATTCCGGGCAGTGGGTCACCGGTTTCGCCTGCGATTACGAATCCGCCGGTACCGCCACCGACATCACCGGATACGGCGGGTGGCGTAACTATTTGAAGACCGGTCGGTGATACCGCTCCGGTCCTGAAGACCCGCCGTGCGGCCTGTCCAACCGCGCGGCGCGTCACCCGGCCGCTCCCGATGAGGGTTGCAGGGCAGCCTGCGAAGCAGGAGCGGCCGGGTGGCCTTCGGCGGCGTCGTCCGTCCCCCGGCGAGCCCCCGGACGAACACGCCACCGCGACGATTCGAAACAGGAACCGGTCATCTCCCCACCGGGTCCGATGACCTGCGGCGCCGCACTCGCCGCACGTAATCCACAGCGCTGACCTACAATTCACGCCGTAAGTCACCTGACGAAGCGGGAGGGATTCGTTGTGCCGGGTCGTGCCGTGCCACCGTCTTCGCCCGGTCCGGCCGCTTCCCGGATTCCCGTTCTCGGCGGCCGCGCCGGCGTTCTCGACGAGCGCGCCTCCATCGTCCGATATCCCGATTCCCGAGCGGCGAACGCTCGCCGGCGCGCCGATTGCGCCCATCGGGTGATACCGGCCCCGCCGGCGCTCCGGAACGTACCGACTGCCCCGCGTCCGATGCGCCGCGCCCGGACGGTCGCCGCGCTCCGGCGAACTCCGCCGTCCCGGCCGGGCCGCCCCCGATTATCGACGGCCGGCGACCCCGCCACCGCGCGGCGCCCCGGCCCGATCTCCGCGTGACAGGCGGCTCGTCGCCGACGAACCGCCCGCACCCGGCCAGCCCGGTAATCGTTCCGCTCGGGGACCACGAATGACCGTATCCCGTTCGACCGCGGCTTTTTTCGTGCTGTCGTCGTGCAGGGCGTGCACCGGGCCGAACGACCGAACCATCGATCCGCTTTGGAGTACGTGACCAATGACGACGCCGTCCACGCATCCGGCCCTGCAGGGGTCGCCGCTCGCCGCCGGTGGGGAGCGGGTGCCGCTGTACACACCCGAGTTCGCCGCCGATCCCGCCGGTGCGTATCGGGAGATGCGCCGCCGGTTCGGGCCGCTGGTCCCGGTGGATCTCGCGCCGGGGGTTCCGGCGACACTCGTCGTCGGTTATCGCCACGCCCTGCAGATCCTGCACGACCCCGACCATTTCCCGGCCGACCCCAGGCGCTGGCAGGAAACGGTGTCGCCGGATTGCCCGCTGCTACCGATGATGGAGTACCGGCCCAATGCCCTGCGCTCGGCCGGTGACGAGCATGCGCGCCTGCGCCCACCCATCGTCGCCGGCCTCGAATCGGTGGATCTGCATCAGCTGCGCGCCACCATCGAACGCCTGGCCATCCCGTTGATCAACGATTTCTGCACGGCCGGGTCGGCGGATCTGCGCACGCAGTACGCCTTTCCGCTCACCTTTGCCACGCTGACCGAACTGATGGGCCTGTCACCGGAGACCGGGCATACCGCCTTCGAGGGGATGGCGGCGATCCTGGACGCCACCTCCGCGGAGAGCGCCGCCGAGGGCAATATGCAGTTCGCCGGAGCCCTGATGGAGGTGGTCGGGCAGAAACGCGCTTGTCCGGCCCACGACGTCACGTCCCGGATGATGCAGCACGAATCCCGGCTCGACGATATGGAGATGGTGCAGCAGGCGGCCCTGGTGTACGCGGCCGGTACCGAACCGACCACCTCGTTGATCACCACCACCCTGCGCCTGATGCTCATCGACGACCGGTTCGGCAGTCATATGCTCGGTGGTTCGCTGGCGACCCGCGACGCCATCGACGAGGTGCTGTTCGCCGACCCCCCGCTGCCGAACTTCTGCACGTCCTATCCACGCCAGCCGATTCTCGTCGGCAGTACCTGGTTGCCCGCCGATCAGCCGGTGGTGATCAGCATCGCCGCCTGTAACACCGATCCGAAGATCGGTGGCGGCGAACGTATCGGCAACCGCTCCCATCTCGCCTGGGGCCAGGGCACGCATGCCTGTATGGCCGAGGGTATCGCTCGCATCATCGCGGGCGAGGCGGTCGATCAGCTGCTCGACGCCCTGCCGGAGATCGAACTCGCGATCCCCGCCGATCAGCTCGCCTGGCGCCCCGGTCTGTTCCACCGCGCGCTCAGCGCGCTGCCCGTCCGATTCCCGCCGTCCGCGCCGTTGACCCCGATGCGCCCGTGACCCCGATGACAGGAGCAATCCGATGACCCAGGAACAGTCGCAGACCGAACCGCTCGTACTCGACCCGGCCGGCGCGGATTTCCACACCGAGATCCACCGCATCCGCGCGCGCGGTCCGCTCGCCGTGATCGAACTGCCCGGCGGCGTGCGCGCGTGGTCGGTGGTCGACGCCGAACTGCTGGAGAAACTGTTCACCGATCCCCGTGTCTCCAAGGACGCGAACCGGCACTGGCCCGCCATGCACACCGGGGAGATCCCGCAGGACTGGGTGATGTGGCCGTGGGTCGCCGTATCGAATCTGCTCACCGCCTACGGCGACGACCATCGGCGGTTGCGGAAACTGGTGGCCCCCGCGTTCACCCATCGCCGCACCCAGGCGCTGCGCCCCCGGATCGAGGCGATCACCGCCGAGTTGCTCGACGATATCGCCACGACCCCGGCCGATCGGTCCGTCGACCTGCGGGATCGTTTCGCCTGTGCTCTGCCGATCCGGGTGATCGGCGAATTGATGGGCGTGCCGGGCGAATTGTCCGCCGCGCTGCGCACCTATGCCGGCGGCACCCTCGACACCACCCTCACGCCCGAGCAGGCCCAGGCCAATTTCGCCGGCCTCTACACCACCCTGCACGAGCTCCTGGCCTACAAACGCCGTAATCCCGGCGACGATCTGACCACCGTCCTGATGACCACGCACGACGAGGACGGGTCGAAACTCAGCGAGCAGGAACTGGGCGACACTCTGCTGCTCATCATCGTCGCCGGCCACGAGACCACCGCCAACCTCCTCGATCACGCGGTGTACGCCCTGCTCGCGCATCCGGAACACCGCACCGCCGCGCTCACCGGGCAACTCGATTGGCCCGACATCATCGAGGAGACCCTGCGCTGGGAACCCCCGATCGCCCATATGCCGATGCGCTTCGCCCTGGAGGACATAGATCTGCCCGGTGGCCACCGCATCCCCGCGGGTGAGGCGATCCTGGCCGGACTCGCCGGCGCGGGCCGTGACCCCCGGGTCCACCCTCGGCAGCCCGATATCTTCGACCCTTCCCGGCCGGCCAAGGACCATATGGCGTTCGGTCACGGCGTGCACCACTGCCTCGGCGCCCCCCTGGCCCGGCTCGAGGCCACGGTGGCCCTGCCCGCCCTCTTCGGCAGGTTCCCGGAGATGCGATTGGCCGCCGAGGATCCCGCCGCCCTCCGCAACGTCCCCAGTCTGGTCACCAACGGCCACCGCACCCTGCCTGTCGTGTTGTGAGCCCCGATCCGGCACTTAGGATTGACTAACCTAAATTTCGTCGCTAGCGTTTCGCATTACCCGAGTGGGTTCCGCCCTGTGCGCACCCACCGGGCCGCGCCGGCGAACGAGGTACGCGATACCCGCCGCCCGGCGTATCGGTTCGCAGGTTGGTCTTAGAAGGGGCCGTCATGTCCAGATTCATCAGAATCGCCGCTGTCTGTATTCTCACCGCGCTCATGGGATTCGGGCTCACGCAGCCGGCGTCGGCCGATTTCTCCATCCGGGCCTCCCAGGCATCGGATCTCTATGTACGCGACGACGTGCCGACTCTGGATCAGATCGAAAGGCAGTTCGCCGCGTTCTGGAACCCGAATATCGGCATGGATCCCAAAATCGAGGTGACCTACAACGGCCCGTCGGCCCGCCCGGCCCTCGAGCGGATCATGGAAACCAGCAAGACCATGGATTTCTTCTCCATCCAGGGCCGCGCGATCGCCCCCGTCGATGTCTCCGGTAACACCATGACGGTCACCGTGCACGGCGTGATGGCCGGATTCCCCGCGCAGAGCACCCTGTACCACTACATCCGCGACGGCGGCCTCTGGAAGTTCGATTGGAAAGCCACCTGCCAGGAAATGGAATGCCAGGGTAATCCCTCCTTCGGCTACTGATCCCGGACACTCCGCGGGAGCGGCCCCCGAAACCATTCGATACGGGGCGCCGCTCCACTCGGAATGGCCAGCGCATTTCCGAAAAGACCTCCAGGACTTCGATTCCCGGCAATACCGGCACCGTCACCCAGGAATACACATGATCAGCGTTCGCGGCGTCTCCAAACGCTTCGGGGCGAAACTCGCCGTCGACGACGTCACCTTCGAGGCCGAAAAGGGCTCGATAACCTATCTCCTCGGGCCCAACGGTGCCGGGAAGACCACGGTGATGCGCATGATCGCCGGCCTGGCCCGAACCACTTCCGGCACCATCACGGTGAACGGCAGCGGACTCCGCGAATTCCGGAACACGATCAGCGAAATCGGTTTCAGTCTGGGCACTTTCGCCCGCAACCCGAGCCATACCGCAGAACAGCATCTGCGGTGGCAGGCCCGGCTGGGCGGTCTGCCCGCATCGAAGGTCGCCCCCGTACTCGACCGGGTCGGACTCGACCGGGTGGCGAAACGCCCGGTCGGCAGATTCTCCTACGGCATGCTGCAACGCCTCGGCATCGCGTCCGCCCTGCTCGGCGATCCCACCACCCTGGTGCTCGACGAACCGGCCAACGGCCTGGATATCGAAGGCATCATCTGGCTGCGTGAACTCCTCCTCGGCCTGGCCGCCGAAGGCACCTGCCTCCTGGTGGCCTCGCACAACCTCACCGAGGTCGAGATCACCGGCACCCGTGTGGTGATCATGGGCAAGGGCCGGGTCCTGTCCGATACGAGCAAGGACGAACTGGTGGCGGCCGGATCCGGACCGCGCCCGCTGGAATCGGCGTATGTCGAGATCACCGCGAACAGTGTCGAATACACCGCGGCCGGAGGTGCGAAATGATGATCGCCACCCACCTCGTCCGCGCCGTCCGCAGCGAGATCGCCAAACTCTCCTGGCGCAGCCCGGTCTGGTACGCCGTCGTCCCCCTGGCGATCATCATCCCGATCGGCCTCAACTTCGGGATCGCGAAAGCCACCGAAGCGAACAAACTCAACGGCGCCGGCGGTATGGATACGAACAACGCCGCCTACTGGATCCTCGTCTTCTCCGCCTTCATCCTCATGGCGGGCGGGGTGTCGTCGCTGTGCGCGGAATTCAAGGACAACACGATCGAAACGGTCTTCGGCATCCAGACCAGGCGCTGGCTCCTGCCAGTCGCCAAACTGGTCGTCTTCGGCGTGATCGCGGCCGTCGCCGCCTTCGTGGTCACCTTCCTGACCCTGTGGGCGTTCCCGCGGCTGTTCCCGGAGATCTGGGGCCGGGTCGAGGCGTTCTCGGGCGACGGCATCGCGCTGCTCATCGGGGTCCCGCTCTACACCCTGCTGATCACGGCGCTCGGCCTGGGAGTAGCGGCGCTGGTCCCGAAGCCGGGGCTGGTGGTCATGATCGTGCTGCTGTGGAAATTCGGGATCGAGGTATTCGTGACCTTCGTCCCCGGCGACCTGGGTGTCACGCTGCAGCAGCTGTCCCCGTTCAAGAACGGTGAGCTGGGAGTCGGGCAGCTGGCGACGATCGAGAGCATGTTCGGAGGACAGAACGGCTCGCTGGTCTACTTCGCGGCGGTCTGCGTGGCGATCTTCGCCATCGGCACTGTCCGGCTGTCGTTCACCGATACAAAAGGCCACTAGCGCGTCGGCGGGCCGTTACCCGGCCACGCACGCCTGGGACAAGCGATCCAGGACCCGGGCACCGGCGGTGATCAGGCTTCCGCCGAAGCGGTATGGGGCCCCTCCACCACGTGCGGGCTCCCCCGAGCGGCGGCGTGGAAGGACCCCGGCGCTGCGCGGATCGCTGTGGGAGACTGGGGCGCATGCCCGATCAGCCGGTCCCCACCGTCACCTGCGGTTCGCGGACCCGCTCGCAGCCCGAAGCGCACGAACGCGCGGGCCGCCTCGCATCGGCACTGGTGGACACCGGTATCGGCCGCGGCGATCGAGTGGCGGTGATGGCCCGCAACGATATCGAGTTCCTGGAAGCCGCGCTCGCGATCGCCGCCGCCGGCGCGAATCCGGTACCGGTCAATACACGCTGGCGGGCACCGGAAGTCGCGCACGTCCTGTCCGACAGCGCGGCACGAATCGTGCTGGCGCACACCGAGTTCGTCCCCACCATCGAGGCCGCTCGAGTACAGGCGGATCTCGACGTCTCGATCGTGGAGATCACCATGCCGAACGAGTTGCTCACCGAGGCGGGACTCGATCCGGTACTCGCCCGCCCCACCGGCCGGCATCGGGTACTCGACCAGTGGATCGACGAGTACCCGGAGCCACTCGGCTACCTCGAGGGCGCGATCGCCGACAGTATGGGCCTGATCTACACCTCCGGCACCACCGGAGCACCGAAAGGTGTGCTCCGGGAGCGGATGACACCGCAGCAGCTCCTGTCGATCGCCGGCGGCACCGCACAGCGGATGGGCCTGCTGCCGGGCGGCCGGATGCTGGTCGCCGGGCCGCTCTATCACACCTCGCCGAATGCCCTCGCCACCCTCGCCCTCCGGATGGGCACCGATATCACCCTGATGCCGCGCTGGGATTCCGAACGGTTCCTCCAACTCGTCGACGAACGGAAGATCCAGCAGGCCAAGGTCGTACCCACCATGCTGTCGCGGCTGCTGTCCCTACCCGCCGAGGTACGCGCCCGCTACGACGTGTCCGGCCTGACCCATCTGATCCATTCGGCGGCCCCGTGCCCACCGGCGGTGAAACGCGAGGCGATCGCCTGGTTCGGCGAAGCCCTCCGGGAGTTCTACGGCTGCACCGAAGCAGGCACGGTGACCTGGATCAGCGCACCGGAATGGCTGGAACGCCCCGGCAGCGTCGGCCGCGGAGCCGACGGCGCCGCCGTGCTGATCGCCGACGAACACGGCACACCACTGCCCGCGGGTGAGTCCGGGCGCGTATACGTACGCGGCGCCGACTATTGGCCCCGTTTCACCTATCTCCACCGCGGAGATCCGGACACACCCGTCCCCGGCATGCTGTGGGCCGGCGATCTCGGGCACGTCGACGAAGACGGCTACCTGTACCTGACCGGCCGGGACAGCGAGGTGATCATCCGCGGCGGAGTGAACATCTACCCGACCGAGATCGAGAACGCCGTCATGGCCCTCGACGGCATCGAAGATGCCGCTGTCCTGGGTGTCCCCGACCCCGGCGACCTGGGTGATTCGGTGACCGCCTATGTCGTCGCCCGCCCGGGGTACCGGCTGGACGCACCGGAGATCCGCGAGCAGTTGCGGGACCGATTGGCCGACTACAAGATCCCCGCGACGGTGCACGTGGTCGATCAGCTACCGCGCGACGATTCGGGCAAGATCTACAAACGGCAGCTCCGCGATTCCTGAACGGCGACCCGGGCACGCCCCGTCGGCCATCGAGTTCCGGGCACAACGAAAGCAGACTCGCCGAACAGCAATCGGTTGCGGGCCGGACCGGACAGGATGCTTCTACCCGAACCGCCTCGGTGAGAGCGCGAAGCCCCGACAGTCCGGAACCACCGACCCGCTGCCGGTACGACAGCGCCCGATCAATCCCGCATGAGCAGATAGTGCAACCGCAGTGCCGTCGCGCGACCCACCGCGAGCGTGTGATCGGTGCGCAGCAGATTCGTCCCGTCCGGGTAAACGAGGAACTCCTCGTGGATCGGCACCCGCGCCGCCCACGCCCGCTCCCCCTCGACCACGGTGATGTAGGCACTGTCGGCACCGAACGGGCCCGGCGGCGAAACCAGCCGCAGCGCACCGTCCACACCTATTTCGGGCCGCAGGAAAACCTGCACATTCCCCAACGGGAGCGGAAACGAGACATGCACGCTCGGCTGCTCGGAACCGGGTAGCCGCGACACCCGATAGAACCCGCTGTAGATGTATTCGCCGGTGGCCCGGGAAGTACGCAACCACGCCGCCCCGCGATACACACCACCCGCATCCAGCAGCGTCTCGACCCGGCTGTCGATCCCGCGCGCGGTATCGAGCGAACGAACCGGCAGCGCCAACTGCCCGACCCGCCGGCCGAAGAACCGCGTGACGAACCAGCCGCCGAGCGCGAAGACATGCGCCCACTGCACCCACGCCTCCATCCGCCACAACGCGGTGTGCTCGTAGAAATCGCGAACATCCCGATGGAGTCGGGCCGGATCGAAACCGGCCCCCGCGAGCGCACCGATCTCCGGCAGCAGCCCGGCCGCCGGATCGTCGTCGATCCGTCCACCGATCCGCTCGGCTTCCAGACGCAACCAGCTGTCCTCGACAGCGCCGGTGGTATCGGTGAGCACCGGCGCGCGCAACCAGGACTCCGCACCGTCGATATCGACCCGCCGGCCGAAGGTCTTCCAGTATCGACGGGTGCCTCGGTCCACCACGGGCCATACATCCACGAATAGATCATGTACGACGGCGCCGAGCCTCGTTACCGCGGCCTCTCTCGAAAGACCATAAACCTGCGATTCATCAGGTAAACCGCACTGCTGGACTACAATTCATGCTCATATTCATCTACGAAGGGGGAGAATTCGTGGTGCCGGGTCTCGCTGCTCCACCGCCGCTGATCGACCGGGTCGACGAGCTGGCGCTGCTGATGGCTCATGTCGATCGGGCCGTCGAATCCCGGGCCGGCAGCGTGGTCGTCCTGCACGGTGAAGCCGGTGTCGGGAAGACGAGTCTGCTCACCACTCTCGCCCATCAGGCACTGCGGCGATACGGCGAGCACGGCCTGCTGTCGGGCTACGGACAGGCCATGCTCAACTCACTGGCCTCCGACTCGTTCCAGGCGGTGCGCGAATGCCTGCGCTCACTGACCGCATCGGCACAGCGATCACGTTCGCGGGAACGGCTGCACCGTATCGCGTCGTCGTTCCGGCAGCATGCGCCGGACTGGATCGAATCGGTTCCCGTTGTCGGTCAACTTCTCGCAGCCGGTATCCGCACCGGACAGACCTTTGCCGGCTCCCGTCCCACACGGCCCGAGGTGGACAGCCGGCTGGACCAGCTGGTCGGTTTGATCGCGGAACTCGTAGGCGACGGCCCACTGCTGATGATCCTCGACGATCTGCACTGGGCAGACACCGCGACCATCGACCTGCTCACCACCATGGCACTCCGGATCGAAGGTCCACTCGTACTGGTACTCGCCTACCGCGGCGACCAATTGCGCACCGCCGAGCACGCGCACCCGTTGCAGCGCGCGGTGTACCGGCTGCACCGATATCGTCCGGAGACCCAATCGGTCGAGTTGCCCCGGCTGTCCAGCGCCGATACCGAGCAGCTGATCCGGCAGGCAGCGAGCGACGCACCGGTGCCCGCGCGTGTGATCCAGCGAATCGTCCGGCTCAGTGCCGGTAATCCACTGTTCGCCGAATCCCTGGTCCGCGTCGGCGCCGCGATGGAGGGCCCGGCCCCGCAGCAGATCACCGCCGTGCTCGAGGAGCGGCTGTCCTATCTCGTCCCCGACGATCAGCGCCTCCTGGAGATCGCCGCACTGGTCGGCTACACATTCGAAGTCGACTATCTGGCACAACTCGCCCGGGTGGATATCGACGATGTCTACGAACGTCTGCACATTCTCGTCGAGGAGCACGGTCTCGTCCGCCCCGCAGAGCCGCGTGGCGAATACGACCGGTATGTGATCCACCATCCGCTCTTCGCCGAGATCTTGCGCGACCGTGGGGCATCCAATGCGCCCCGCTGGCGCCGATATCACGCCCGGTTTCTGGAGATACTGGAAGCCGAACCGGACTGGGACGAAGAATTGCAGGTCAGAGCCGCGGCAGCTGCCGTAGCTACCCAGAACCGAAACAAAGCGGGGCAGCTCGCCGCAGTCGCGTCGCGACGCCAGCTCGCGCTCGGAGCGGTATCGAAGGCACGCGAACTGGCCACGATCGCCGTCGACCAGACCCCTTCCTTCGCCACGTTCGCTCTTCTCGCCGAATGTCTGTCCATCGAAAACGACCACGCCGGTGGCGCGGAGGCCTGCGGTACGGCACTCACCCGGGTCGGCGCCGCGACCGTCGACCCCGTCGACGAGGCACGGGTCCGCCTGCTGTGGGCACGTAATCTCCGCATGATCTGCCACTGGGACGAAACACGCAATGTTCTGCACACACTTGCCCAAGCTCCCGGAGCCGAGATCCGCGTGGCGGCCCTGATGCTCGAGGCAGAAGTGGAACTGTGCGGCCCGGTACAGAACACCGCCGCCTGCATCACGCTGTGTGACAGAGTGTCCGCCACGACGACCGATCCGGCGGTACGTTCTCGCGCCTTCGGTCACCGTGGCCTGGCACATCTCGCCGCCTTCGACGCCCCGGCGGCGGAACATTGGCTCGCCCGCTCGCTGGAGGCTGCTCGTACCACCGAACACCCTTACGCCGAGTACGAGGCATTGCACTGGCTCAGCAAGAAGACCATGGCCTGCCTCGAACTGGATCGTTCGTGGCAATTGCTCGAAGAACTCGCACGGATGTCGCGATCATCGGGAGTAGCGAGCGAGAACCCCCCGCATCTACGCGATTCGAGTCGCGTTCTCGGCCTACAGCAGCGCTACGCACTCGCCGCCGACGCCTTCGTCCGCTTTCTGGACATGAGTCTCGCGTCGACACTCGGCCGAGTCGGCGCGACCCTCGCCGCTCAGGTGCACGAGCTCGAGGAGGTTCACGGTGTCGCGGAGGCGGAGCGACTGCTCGCCGAGTTGCGCCGACTCTGCAGATCCGAGCTGCTGGCGCCCGATCGCAATACTCGGCTTACCTCGTATATCGACGTGCTGGAGCAGCGGCCATCGGACTGGGAGCCGCTCGGCTTGGCGGTAACCGGGCTCGACACGACACCGGCCGACGCACACGCCGCCGATGCCATCTTCCGTTTCGATGTACCGAGTCTCGGCCGGCTCAGGGACGGGCTCGAATACGACGGTGCGAGTCCGTGAAACCGGCTGGCTACGAGGAGTTCTCGTTCGTCCCCGGCACCATCCAGCTGAATCACGCTTCCTACGGACACTGTTCACGCCGGGTGATGGTCGAGGCCGCACGCCTGCGTGCCGAGATCGAAGCAGACCCGAACCGCAGACTCGGACGCCGCCTGGTCGAACGGCTGCGTGTTCAGACCGCTCATGCGGCCACGGTGTTCGCACTCCCTCCCGAGCGAACCACATTGTGCACCAATGCCACATCAGGAGCCGCCGCGCTCATCGGCTCGCTGCCACTGGGCCCGGGTGACACCGTCGTGGTGCTCGACACCGAATACGCCTCCATTATCCGAGCTTGGGAAACCGCCTGCGCGAGGGCCGCGGCACACCTGATCCGGGTGTCCGTACCCCTACCCTTCACCGGCCCGGAACAACTGCTGGCCGATCTCGACGACCATGTCGCCGGATCCGTGAGCTACCTGCAGATCAGCCTCATCACGTCGTCGGCTGCGATTCGGCTCCCTGTGCACGAACTCTCCGAATGGGTGCAGGGCCGCGGGGGCCGGCTGATCCTCGATGCCGCGCACGGTCCTGGTCACACCTCGCTTACGCCGGATATCCGTTCGGCCGCAGCAGTATTCGGCACCATGCACAAATGGCTGCCCGCGCAGCGTCCGGTCGGTTTCCTCACCCTGGCAGCGGATCTCGTGGACCGTGTCCGTCCCGCAGAGGTCTCGCTGACCTGGGACTCCGGCGACCTCATCGAGCGGTTCTCCTGGCCCGGCACCTTCGACCCGGTGCCCCGCCTCGCCCTGCGCACCGCGATAGACCAGTGGGCCGCCTGGCGCGCCGACGGCGCGCTCACCCACTGCACGACCCTGGCCGATTCGGCCACCGACCTGCTGGCATCCGCCGGCGCGCGGCCGACCACCACCGGGGACAGCCTCCCGCCGCGCATGCGAGCCTTCATTCTGGACGGTGTCACCGTCTCCGAGGTGAAATCCACCCTCCAGCTTGCGGGTGTGCGAGCATGGGTGGGCCCGAGTCCGACCGGCGAATGCCTGCTCCGGGTGGCTGTCCATATCTACAACGACCTCGCTGATCTCGAAATTCTCGCCGATCGAATCCAGGAGGTACTCCGCCGATGACCGTACCTCTCATTCCGGACCGCCTCGACAGGGCCATCATCTTCCTGCGCGGCGAGCAGGAGGGCCGAGCCTGGCTGGATGCCCTCCCCGAACGCCTGGCGGGCTACGCGGACTGCTGGAGCCTCTCGCTGGAGAGCATCGCCGATACCGGCGCGATGTCGTGCTGCGCCTATTGCACGACACCGGACGGCACCGCCGCCGTCCTGAAGATCCCGGTCGATCAGCAATCCGGCTACACCGAGATACAGCTACTCCAGAGATGGTCGGCTTCGGGTGCCGCACCCGCAATTCTGGCGCGGGACAACGAGTCCGGGGTCTTCCTGATGACGCGCATACTGCCCGGTTCGATCGCCTGGCCGGTCGGTGACGGCGGCGATACGGATCGGTTCGGCCGTTTGCTCACCGAACTGAATGCCCCGGGCCTCCCCGAACCGCCGGGTCTGAAGGACCTCTCCGATGTCGTATACATGCGGATGGGCTGGGCACGAGACCGCTTCGCCGACCCCCGATACGCGGAGGCGATGCAGCGCTTCTCCGCCCCGGACAGACTTGCGGAAGCGGAGGCACTGGCCGACGTCCTCCTGCGCACCACCACTGTCCAGCATGTTCTGCACGCCGACCTACAGGCCAAGAACATCCTCCAGGGACCGACGACATGGCACACCATCGACCCGCTCGGCGCGATGGGCGATATCAATTGCGAGGCAGCCCTCTGGGTCGCTATCCAGGACGGCCCCGCCACGATCGCCGACCGGCTCGGTGAGCTCGCCACCCATCCGCTGCTCGACACCGCCAGACTTCACGCATGGACCTATGTGCTGACGGTCGCGGAGTATCGCTCCTATCTACCGACATCCGCCGGACGGATGGAGGACTTCGCAGCAGCTACCGACGCCGACCGCCTGCGAGGCAGCATCGAGTGATCGGACAGCTGCCCACGGACTGCGGCACACAGTCGATTTCGACCGATCACACAGTCACCCGAAACCTGGTTGTCCACGAGGGCAGACGCCGATAGTTCTGGCAGGGCAACCGTCGAACCTCTGGGGCACGGTTCGGGTGTCGGGCAAGGGACGGGGCCACGGCCGCCGATTCCGTGGTAGCGCGTACGCGACCATGAAACGGTCCCGTTCACCACCGACTTCCCGCGGCAGCCGCTCTGTAATGAGGGCATGACTACAGCGTTGACCGATCGGGAGCCGCTCGGGCGCGGCACCCGGATACGGCGCAAGGGCGTTCTCTGGTTCCTCGTGCTCGCTTTCGCGGGGGCATGGATTCCGTGGGGACTCGCCGGGGCGGCCGGGTACTCCCTCGACAATCCGGTGGTCCAGCTCCTGACCGGGGCTTTCGTTCCGGCTCTCGCCGCGATCTGCACCCGGCGGTGGATCACCCGTGAGGGATTCGCCGATGCCGGATTGCCGCTGCGGCTCGCCCGCCAGTGGCGCTCGTACCTGATCGCCGCGCTGCTCCCGCTCGGTATTCTCGCCGTCGCGCTCGGGCTCGCGCTGGTACTGGGAATGTGGCGTCCCGAAATCGGGGACTTCGATTCCGGCCATATGTTGTTCCTGGCGCTCGCGCCGATCATCCCGGTCGTGGCCGCACCGATCTTCTTCGGTGAGGAATTCGGCTGGACCACCTATCTGCGCGACCGTCTCCTTCCCGGTCGCCCCGTGCTGACCACGTTCGCCACGGGCGCGATCTGGGGTGTGTGGCATTGGCCGCTGCCCTGGGTGGGGTATCTGGGTGCGGGCGGTTCCGCCGCCGACGCGTTCGTCGCCATGGTGCTGTGGTTGCCGCTGTCGATCGAACTCGAGTTCGTGATCGGCTGGTTGTGGGTGCGCAGCGGTTCGGTGTGGCCGCCGGCCCTTCTGCACGGCGGGAGCAACCTCGTACTCGCGCTGGGACTGGAACTGTTCGCCGGCACCGCCGACCCCTCCGGCGCCGCCACTACGCTGCTGATGTGCGCAGCATATTCGCCCGTGGTCGCGTGGATCGTCCTGACGACGAGGCGCGGCGGCCCGCAGCACGCGCAACCGGCGCCGACGCCGGGAGTCCGGCCGTGACCGGGGTGGGGTCCGCACTGCGGACAGGCCCACGCTTCTTCGTTTCCCGATGGCCGTGGTGCGCGCTGCTCTCCGTGCTCTGCGGTGGTATCCTCGCGGCGGCCGCGATGGCCGGTTTCGTGCCGGTGGTCCTGCTCGGGCTCACCCGCGATCTGCGGGCCGCCCTGTGGGAGCCGATGCTGCGGCTCCAGTGCGCTCGGCTCCGGCTCGTCGACCCCGGCACCGCGTACCACGCAGCGGCCCGGGTGCGCACCGCCGCGGCCGAGCGCCGGTTGCCCACTGTCCGGCACGCCACCTACCTCGTGGCCACCACCGTGTTCGGTGGTGCGGTGTGCTGTCTGGCAGTGCTGGGTTCTACCATCGTCGCGGTCCTGCTGGCCGCGCCGCTCCTTGTCCGGGGTGACTACTTCGTCTTGGGCCCCTGGGTGGTGGACGAGCCGGCGGAAGCGTGGATCTGCACCGGAGCGGGGTTCGTCGCCGCGGTCCTGCTCGTGGTGCTCCTGAGCATCTGGTCGGCGCTCGAAGCGCTGGTGGCCCGGACGCTGCTGGCCCCCGATACCGGCCGTTGGCAGCGCGAAGCGGTCCGCATCGAGAACTCCCGCTCCGCGCTGCTGGAAGCAGAAGGGTTCGAACGAGACCTTCTCGAATCCGAACTGCACGACCGTGTCCAGCATCGGCTCGTCGCCCTGTCGATGACCCTCGGCCTGGCCGAATCTCAGGACGCGAACGGACCCACCGGCCGCGTCGCCGCCGAAGCCCACCGACAGGTCGACGAAACCCTGAGCGAACTGCGGGCCGTCCTGCGCGGCTTCTCGCCCCGGGTCCTGACCGAACGCGGCTTGGGTCCGGCACTGATCGATCTAGCGGCGGACCTACCACTCGATATCCACATCGACCTCGACGACGCATCCGCCTCGGACCGGCTGCCGCCGGCGGTCGAGCACATGTCCTACGTCTTCGCCGCCGAATCCCTCACCAATGTCGCCAGGCACACCGACGCCACCCGAGTCGACCTCCACGGCACCCGCACCGGTACACAGTGGGTGATGAGCATTACCGACGACGGACCGGGCGGCGCCCACATTGTGGGCGGCCACGGCCTCGACCGGCTGCAACGCCGTATCGCCGCCCTGGACGGTCAACTGACGGTGTCCAGCCCTCCCGGCGGACCGACGACCATCCGGATGGAGTGCACAGTGTGACAGTCCCACCCTCTCGACTACGGATCGTGCTGGCCGAGGACAGCCCGCTGCTGCGCGCCGGGCTGGAAAGTGTGCTCGCCTCGGCCGGCCACGAGGTGAGCGCGGCAGTCGGCGACGCACCGGGTCTGCTCCACGCCTACGCGGCATATACGCCGGACCTGGTGATCACCGACGTACGGATGCCGCCGACCGGCACCGACGACGGCCTCCGCGCCGCCGCCGAACTCCGCCACCGCGACCCACGCCTACCGATAGTGGTTCTGTCACAGTACGTTTCCGTCGCCTATCTCGACGACTTACTCGGCGATGATTCGACTGCCGGGGTCGGATACCTTCTGAAAGAGCGCGTCGGACATGTCCGGCAGTTCCTCGACACCATCTCCCGAATCGCCGCAGGCGAAACAATCGTCGACCCCGAGGTCGTCCGCGCCCTCGTCAAATCGAGCCGGCACCGCACTCCCCTGGCCGATCTCACCACCCGCGAACGGGAAGTACTCGCGCTGGTCGCCGAAGGTAAGACGAATTCCGGAATAGCGGAGGTACTGACTGTTTCGGAAGCCGCCGTGCGCAAACACATCGGCGCGATATTCGCGAAACTTCCCCTGCTCGACGGTGATCGACGAGTCCAGGCGACCCTCATCTATCTACGTTCGCTGGGCCAACCACCGACCCACTGACCGGCCTGGATGCGATCAGGCCGAGTGCATGGTGAACTCGACGGTGAATTGGACGTTGCCAGGGGCGGTGGTGTGCCCGTTTGTGGCCGTGAAGTCGCACTTCGCGTACAACGTGTAGGTCTTATCAAGAGCCAGCCCCGTCACGACCGAATGCCACCAGTAGTCGGCCGGGATCGACGGATGAGAGTCGTGGTAGCCGGACTTGCCGTGCACCGATGCACCACATGACATCGGACCCTGGATGAGGCTTTGCACCTTGGGAGACAGACGTAGCGACCAGATGAGCCGGTTGCCGCCATCAGGGTGCTGGCTGGCATAGATCACATCGCCGGTGAACGAACCATGGTCACCGTCGTAGCGGTAGCGAGTGTCGCTGGGGTGGAAATCGTAATGGCCAGGCTGTGCCGCAGCAGTCGCGGGCCACCCCAACAGAGCTGTAGCAATCGCCGCGACAGAGGAAACAACCGCTACTGCGCGTGGCGTCGCACCGATACGGCGCGACTGGCGTACTCCCCTTGGGGTACGTTCTCGATCTCCGCGTCGACGACGTCGCCCTGCTGCAGAGTCAGCACGTCGGGCTGCGCAACGCTGGACATGTGAAACCACGCCAGTGAACCATCGGGCCGGGACAGCACCCCGGTTCCGTTGCGGATGTTCCAGCGGTACACGGTGGCCTGCTCCATGGGCCGAACCCTTTCTTTCACTGGCTCCCTCGTCTCGGTACATCCTCGCACGGACGTCGGATAACCGGCCCGTTCGGGCGCCGGCCCCGGGCAGGCAGTTCCGGGAACCACGGCCCCTCATCTGGTGTGCGGCTCGATAAATCGGCATCGTACGTCCTCCCCTTCTGTCCAGCCGGCCGGTGCGGCGGGCCGAGCCGATCGGACCGGGTCTGGTCCGAACTGGATACGAGGTTGGACGGCGGAATCCTGAGAGCGGTTCCTTTGCGGTCCGGTATTTTCGGGCGATGACGTCGCATTGATCATCAGATTCGGACCTGCCGTTGCTTGGGCAGATACCGATCAGCGGCCCCGGGACAGTCGTCGTGATCGCAGAAGTCTGTGAGAGCGACCGCGAACCCGTCGTCGGAGAGCACCGCGACCCGCCCATCGGAGAAGAGCAGCAGCCCGCGGTAGTGCGGATCGTCGGCCAGTTCCGCCGGTGCCTCGGAGTATCCGTTCCTGTCGGAGATCACAGCTGTCGCCCGGCATCCGGGATGATGCGCTTCGCTTGCACCAACACATTCCACGCTGCATGCTTCCGCACACGCTCGTGTCGATTACAGGACCGGTGATCCTGCATCGTCCGGTGCGCCTCGTCGATGGGGCGAAGTGGTGGGTAGAGACACCCAACAGCTGTCTTCGACAGCACCGGCGGCATCGGTGAGCACCGCCGCGCTCATCAGCTCACTACCGCTGTACAGACTGCCAGTGCATAGCGAGCCGTGGCAGAATCAGAAGGTGGACCTAAGCACCGAAGCCGTTCTGCGTCATCAGATCTTCGAGCATCTGCGCGAGATGGTGCAGGAGACCAAGACGATATCTCGAGAACAACTCTGGTCATTCGAGGTGGATGGTGAGGTACACCGACTGATCGACCGTAGTCGCGGAATCCGCAACCCCAAGGAAATGAACGGCACCCTCTCCATCATGTCCGATCCGGAAGGCGACTATGCGGATGAGGAAATCGGCGGATCGTTGTTCGCATATTCATATCGAAAAGGAAGCAAGGCAAGCGATAACACGAAGCTTCGACGCGCTATAGAGTTCAAGTTACCTCTCATCCTCCTGCGCAAGATTGCCCCCAGCCTGTACTTACCAGTATTCCCGGTGTATGCGGTAGCCGATGATCCCCAGAACGATCGCTTCCTGATCGCACTGGACGAGGAATTGCTATCGGTGCAAGATCCCCGCCAGCTGAAGCCGCTGGAAAAACGCTATGCCGCGAGAGTGGCGAAGCAGCGGATTCATCAGCCGGAGTTCCGAGAGCGAGTCCTGCTCGCCTACGACCGACAGTGCGCAGTCTGCAATCTCAAACATCGCGAGTTGCTCGACGCCGCCCACATTATCTCCGATTCCAAGCCCCACGGAACCGCAACCGTCGACAACGGTTTGAGCCTTTGCAAGATTCACCACGCTGCCTACGATGCCAATTTCCTCGGGATATCGCCCGACTTCGAGGTGAAGATAAACAAGAATCTCTTGGAGGAGAAGGACGGGCCGATGCTCGAACACGGACTACAAGCCATGCACGGCAGGCCACTCTCCGTGCCCACCAAGCCGAAGGACCATCCATCCCGGGATCGACTCGACGAGCGATTTATCGAGTTCCTGGCCGCTAGTTGACAGGCAGCCTCCTGCACCGCCGGGCCTGCTCGGCTGCAGCCGGGACGGCGGTGGTCATCGGAGCGAATGACGGGTCGTTGCTTCCGGGCCTCCTGCCTAACAAGATTCGGCGGCCCATTCCGGGAAACCCTTCGGTCACAACCGAACGGGGCAACGGTCGACGACGCATCCGATGTCCGACAGTGCCGTACTGGTCAGGGCTCGAGGTAGAGACGCTCACAGGGGAGCCGAGGAAGGTTCCGGGGGCGGCCGGGGAGCACCACGGCCGTGTGGGTGCCATGGTGTGCGGTCCACTCCTGGACGAAGCGCTTGGCGGCGGTGCGGCGGGCTCGATAGTCGAGGCGGAGGCCGTGGAGGAAGACCGTGAGGTGGACATCGGCGCCGAACTGTTGGGTTACGTAGGCGCTCATGGCTGCGCCTGGGTGAGACCAGTGAGTAGCCGTTGAAGCATCGTGAGGGATAGGCACGTGTTTGAGGCGGTCGATCCGGCCGGCAGGTAATCGAGGCCGCGGGAGACGGCGCGTGCACGGGGGCTGCGGGCGGCGGGGACGAGTTTGCCCGTTTCGACCAGTAGAGCGAAAGCGGCGGCCTTGCGAGGGCAATTCAAGGGATTGCAGGCCAGGTGGGTCTGCATGATGCGGTGTGCGTCGGCGATGTGCAGCCTGGTGTCGGGTTCGCTGTGCCAGACCTCGGGCAACCAGATAGGACGTTCGCCTTCGCATGAGCTCTTGCCGACTCTCATCCAGAGCTGTTCCGGGCACACCGTGATGAGGTCGCAGGTGTCGCAGACGCGGCCGGGGTGGTTTTCGAGATGCGCGAGGTCGGGGGTGATCAGCGTCGTTGCGCCGGTTGCGCGGACTATGTCGAGGACGTGACCGGTAGCGTCCGGAACGGAGTCGGAGCCGAGCCGGACTATGTAGGCCAACGTGTGACACTGACGTCGGGCGAGTCGGCGGATAGTTTCCGCGTCGTGGGTCTCGTTGGGCGAGAGATCAGTTCGGAGATAGCCGATCGCGCGGGGGCGGTGCTGGTACTGCTTTTCGTTTACCGGACGTGTCGTCATCCGCTCTAACCCTTTCACAGGTGTTGTTTTGCCCGTTGACCGCGCATAACAATGCCGCCGGGCGCGGAAATACGAATCCGGCAGCTTTCCTGAAAATTTGCAATGAAAGTATTTGTGCTCAGTCGTTATCCGAGTCGGCCGTCATCGGGGTAGATACAGTAGACACCGAAAGTTGTTCGCTGGAAAGACTATTCGGGAGCATCCGGTCAGGTCGCCAGGCGTCCAGTATAGGTAGGTCCAGAAAACATAGGTCCGTACCGGACCACAACGAGATAGCGAGGGTGTGCATGGCTATTGGTTCGACTCTTCCACGGCGCGCTTTGGGCCGGCGGCTTCGCGAACTGCGGTTCCAATCCAAGAAGAGTCAGTTGGCCGCAGGTTTGGCGATCGAAGTGTCCAAGCAAGGGATCGGGAGGTTGGAAGACGGGCAGCCGGTGCGGATCAGCACCGCGCAGTTCCGAGATCTACTGAGGTTCTATGGAGCCGACGACCGAGTAACGGATGAGGTTCTGGGCCTTGTCCAAGAGGTGAAGGTGGCGACGGGCGATCCGTCACGAGGGTGGTGGCGCACCTACGCCGATGTAGTGAACCCGCACTTCGACCATTTCATGAGTCTCGAGCAGGCGTGCTCTCGGATGACCGCATTCCAGCTCACGCTTCTGCCCGGCCTGGTGCAGACGCCGGAGTATCGCCGATGGCTGGTTCGGACGGCAGACCCCGAGATGTCGGCGGTGGATGTCGACCGGCGTCTGGAGCTGATGGAGAGGCGGCAACGCAGACTCGTTGCAGATCAGCAGTTCACAATCGATGTGCTGCTATCGGAAGCAGCATTGCGACACCAGGTGGGCGGACGCCGTGTAATGGCCGGTCAGGCTCAGCACCTCGTCGATCTGGGAAGAACGTCAAATGTTTCCATCCGGGTGATTCCGTTCGGCGCCGGCGGACACTCTGGATTGATTGTCCAGTCGTTCACTCTCTTCGAGTTCCCCACCCTGCGTATATCTCGCGCTCCAGAACCGCCGGTCGTGTTCGTGGAAGGCTTTACGGGAGCACTCTTCTTGGAGGAAGACAGCACGATCGAAAGCCACAGGCAAGCCTTGGCCGATCTTCACGAGGTAGCGTTGAGTGCCGACGATAGTGGGCGCCTGATGCAGGAGATCGCAGAGGAGTTTGGCGCGTGACCAGGGATCTAACCGGTGTTAGCTGGTTCAAGAGTAGCTACAGCCAACCGAGCGGGGATTGTGTGGAGGTCGCGCACGCGACCGATTCGGTCGGTGTCCGAGATTCGAAGGCCCCAGCTGGACCCGTGCTCGTCTTCGCCCCAGCCGAGTGGGATGCGTTCATCCAGGAAATCTCGTCCGGTAGCTGAATGCCGCGACCGAAAAGGCGCGTGAATCCACCGCGATGATTCGCAGCGGCAACATTCTGCGGGGCCGAAACATCGGGAACGACCACAGTTCCGCTGGCCCGACACGATCCATCAGATGATCAGCACCCCACGGAGACGAACCGAGCGCCGAGCCGACGGTGGCTCGTCCACCGGCGCCGACAGCGCATCTCGCTACCGCACCGTCCGGTGCGGTAGCGAGAACAGCCACCGGATTACGAAAACTATGTGTCGATGACCTGGGTCCCGCCCGCCGCGTTGTCGTGCCAACCCTGCTTCGTCGGGCTCGAGCTGATCGTGAACGCGATGGCGATCGCCGCGATGAACCACAGCAGACCACCCACCCAGGGGATGATGTTGAGCAGCATGTACGCGTTGCGGACCGCCGAGTCCTTGAAGCTCGGTTTCGATGCCCCGCCCGATCCGTTGACGTGCAGCGAGAGCAGTTTCTTGCCCGGTGTAGACCCCGAGGAGACCTCGAAGGCGACGAAGTAGAGCCAGCCGAAGGCCGCGCCCGGGAGTACCGAGACCCAGTCGGGGAGGTCCCAGACCGTGCCGAGGAGCCAGAAGAAGATGGCACCGATGATGCCGGCGATGATCCAGTCGACGAACCTGGCCACCGCGCGTTTGCCCAGGCCCGCCGGTTTGATGCTGCTGGCGGTGGGGCTGTATGCGGGGTCGAATCCACCTGCGGTCATCACGCCTCCTCGCGAACACTGCGGCTCGATTGCCTGTCGGGTGCTGATCACGGCACAGCGATCTCCAAGGATGGCATACGCGCAGGTGTCGGCGACTGCTCCGACACCGTTTCGTATCCAACCCGAGCTGGTGGTTCAACCTTTTCTAAGTGCATAAATGACGGTTCGACCGGCCGCCCTCAGGGGAATCGAGCAGGTAGCACCGGAATAATTTGCCGATAGGTAGCGAAACTTGTGATCACGGCGACGAGCGCCGCGGTCCGGACAGTGGATCCCGTGCTGAATCGGTCAGAGGTTCAGTTTCGCCATCGGGGTGAAGGTGACCGGTAGCTCGGCCAGGGCACGGTGGAAGGGGCCCGGGCGCCAGGTCGGGGCGCCGCCCGGGAGGGCGGGTTCCATTTCCGGCAGGGCGTCGAGCAGCTGGTCGATGGCGCTCTGCGCGATCAGGTAGGACAGGGACTGGGCGGGGCAGGCGTGCTGGCCGATACCCCAGGCCAGATGGGAGCGGTTTCCCAGATGGTCGTCGGCGCGCACGGCGGGATCGTTGTTGCACGCGGCCATGCTGACCAGCACGGGCTGGTCGGCGGGTAGCCAGACGTCGTCGACGAGGACGGGGTGGCGAGGGTAGGTGATGAGGAAGTTCGCCAGTGGTGGGTCGTCGAACAGGACCTCGTCCAGGGCGTCGAGGGTGGACAGGCTGCCGCCCAGGACGCTGCCGCCGAACCGGTCGTCGGTCAGGATGAGCAGCAGGGTGTTGGCGATCAGGTTCTGCTGGAATTCGATACCGGCGCCGTAGTGGCCGGCGACCTGGTGGACCATCTCGGCTTCGTCCAGAGCGGCGGGATGCCGGAGCAATTGCGAGGTGATGTCGTTACCGGGTTCGGTCCGTTTGAGCGCGACCAGCTCCATCATCGCGGCGCTGATCATCTGGTTGCCCTGTTCGGCGTCGATACCCTCGACGAGCGCCGCCATACCGGTGGCGACGCGCTGACCGAGTTCGGCCGGGCAGCCGAGCAGGGCGTTGACGAGGGCGAAGGTCAACGGGAAGGCGTATTGGCCGATGAGGTCGGCGGTGCCGGTTTCGCAGAACGCGTTGATGAGTGGGATCGCCGCCTGTTCCACGGTGGCGTGCAGCGGGTGCAGGTCCACGGCGCCGATACTGGCGGTGATGGCCTCCCGGTAACGCCGGAAGTCGGCGCCGGTGTTACGGCTCGCGGTGGGCCGCCACTCCATGATCGGCAGGACGGGGCAGTCGCCGGGGATATCTTTCTGCCAGTTCCGCGGATCGGCCGGGAAACGTTCCGGATCGTTGAGGATGCGCAGGGCGGTGTTGTATCCGACCACCAACGTCGCGGGGACTCCCGGTGCCAGTTCCACCGGCACCAGTGAGCCCCATTCGGCACGCATCCGGCGGTAGGCGCGGTGCGGATCGGCGGCGAACTCCGGTGCGTACAGCGCTATCGGAGTACCGGACCGGCCCCGATGAGCGCTCGACGGGAACTGTGCGGGATTCCGCTGGGCCACGAATTCGTCCTAACCGATTGCCTCACAACACATGTCGAGATACGACCGGCAGGTCGACCGACTCGGCGATGGTGTCAGCATTCGGTTCGGGCGAACAGTGCCGATGGTGCCGCGGCCCGGGCGAACGGCGCCGATATGGCGGATATCCCTCCGCCGGAGCGGGATTCGTCACCGGCTGCCACGGCGCGGTGTTCCGATTCCGGGCAGTCGCGGATCGGCAGCATCGGGGTCGTGGGCGGGCGGTTCGATGCGGTCCGCATAGCCCGGGTCGTTTTCGAGTTGTGCCCGCGTACCGGGTTATCGGTGGTGCGAGACCGGCACACGGCCGACGGTGCCTGTCGGCGGGCGTATCGTGCCGATGTCCGGGATACCGATCGCTGGTGCCGAGTTCAGCCGCCGGACCGCCGTTTCCGGCCCGGATGCCGAGTGGAGAATCGGGCTATGGTCGACACACTCCGGGCATCCCGGTGGGTATTTGTCCTGGTTAGGTGTGTTCGCAATTGGATACGGTGGAGAGCGTCTCGTTCCCGAAGTTCATGCTGGCCCAGGCGGGTGTGAACGGCGCGACGCGACGACAACTCGCCCGTACCGCCGAGCTACCGGACTGGGTGCTGAACACGGCGGACACCATGGTGTCCAGTGATTTCCAGCTGCGGCTGTGGGAGCTGCTCGAACACGAGCGGGCCGAATCCGATATCGCGCTCCGTGTCGGTGCGACGAACACGCTGGGTCATTTCGGCGTGCACGACTACCTGTTCAGCACCGCGCCGACGCTGGGCGAGGGCCTGGCCCGCTCCGAGGAATACGCGGACCTGATCACCACCAATGTGGGATTCGCGGTGCTGGGCGATTCCGAAGAGGAAGCGAACGCCGATATCCGCCTGCTGAGCGGGCTCGGGCGAGGTAGGCAACTGGCCACCCAGTTCGCCCTGGCGGCGGTGGTGACCCGGGCGCGCAATGCCACCGGGCGCAATGTGCGTCCGATCCGGATCCGGTTCCGGCAGCCACCACCGCGACGGCACGACCGGTTCATCGAGATGTTCGGCACGCGAAAGGTCGATTTCGGTGCGCCGACCGATCAGATCACCTTCCGCGCGTCCGATCTGTCACTACCGCTGCGCACTGCCGACCCGGTACTGGCCGAGATCCTGCGCGGCTACGCGGCGATCCTGCCGCGGCCCCCGCGGCTCGAGGTCACCTGGACGGGGCAGGTGCATCAGGCACTCACGCTGCTGCTGGGCGACGGCCGGGTGACCATCGACCGGGTCGCGCGGTACCTCACGACCAGCCGGCGCAGCCTGCAGCGGCGGTTGGCCGATGAGGGGACCACGTGGACCTACGAACTCGACCGGGCCCGGGCGGCACTGGTGGAGCGGCGGGTCCAGTTCAGTCCGGACGATACGCAGACCGCGCTCGCCCGGCGGATCGGCTATTCCGACCCCGGCACCCTGCGGCGGGCCCGGCATCGCTGGTCGTCCCGGGACTGAGGCGACGACCCGGGCCGGTGGGCGGAAACCGTGCCGCGCGCGGGGCGAACGGCGCCATTCCGCTGCGGCACGCCAGGTTCGGTGGAGCGTGGTATTCGCAGTTCAGCAGGCTTATTCGACCGGCCGGACGGTACTGCACGGCCGGTGCGGCACCGGCCCCCGCTGACTCATACTTGCGGTCCGCCGGGCAGTCGTGCGGCGCCACGAGCCGAGGAAGGCGATGCGATGAGCGGGACAGCTACCAGCGGTCGGTCGGAGAGTGTGCTGCCGGGAGTGCTGCGCCTGGGCGGGCACGTACTGGCGGAGAAGATGCCGGGACGTCGGAGCGGGGATATCCCCATGCGCCCGGACGAGGTCGACGCACAGTGGCTCGACCGCGTACTCACTGCCGACAACCCCGGGGCGACCGTGGAATCCTTCGATATCGAGGACGCCGACGGCGGGACGACGAGCCGGTGGAAGGCCGCCGTCCGATACAACGAGGCCGGCCGCCGGGCGGGGCTGCCAGAACATCTGTTCGCCAAGACCACCCTGACCTTCACCCAACGCCTGACGCAGTATCTGGCGCATGCGCTACCCGGCGAGCCCGGGTTCTTCCGGCATCTGCGGCCGGGCCTCGATATCGAGGCGCCCCGCGGATATTTCGGGGCCGCGGATACGCGTACGGGTCGCTCGTTGACACTCCTCGAGGATGTGAGCGTCACCCGGCAGGCTCGTTTCTGTACTCCGCTGGAGCGGGTCACCCGGGAACAGATGGAGGACCTGCTGGCGAATATGGCCCGCTGGCACGGACACTACTGGCAGTCGCCGCGGCTGAACGGGTACGACTGGTTGAAGACACCGAGCGCGCATTTCCGCAATTTCGACCGGCTCCTCGGCATGCGGAAACGAGCGGAAGTCGGCCTGAAACGCGCCCCCGAAATCGTGCCCGACACCTTGCCTCCGGTGCAGCACGAACTCTACGAAGCCTGCGGCCGCGCTCTCCTGATCGCCGAACAGAGCCCCCACACACTGCTGCACGGCGATCCGCATATCGGCAACGCCTACATCTGCAGCGACGGCAGTATGGGATTCACCGATTGGCAGCTGGTGATGCGCGGTAGCTGGGCGTTCGATGTGGCGTACACGATCACCTCGGGGCTGGAGGTCGCCGATCGCCGGGAATGGGAGCGTGATCTGATCGCTTTCTACATCGACCGGCTGTGCGCGGCCGGTGGGCCGGTGCTGTCCTTCGACGCGGCATGGCTGGCCTACCGGCAGCAGTCGCTGTATCCGTATTTCGCCTGGATGATCACCATCGGGCGCAGCGCCCTGATGCCGGAGTTCCAACCGGCCGAGGTCTGCCGGGCGATCGTGCACCGCACCGCCACCGCGATCATGGACCTGGAGGCATTACGGGCGGTGAGCGCTTAGCGACCGGTCCGGTGCGCCGCCGGAGCGGGCGGATCGTCGGCGGAAGGCGCCGGAACACCGGGACGACCTCGGCGCCGGGACCTTCCGGGGCGGACACCATGCGCGTCATGGGCCGGGTGTGACAGCCGCGTTCCCATTGCCCGGGTCGGCTGTGGATGCTGAAGTGGGAACGGTGGGTGCGCATCCGGAATGGGCCGACCTCGCGCCGACCTTCGAATGGCGCAGGTCGCAACGACATCTGCTCGAACTGTGCACACATGTATCGGACGAACGGTGGCATCTGTGCGCGCCGCCGGGCGCGGGTAAAACGCTGATCGGGCTGGAGCTGGCCCGGCGGATCGGTGGTCGCACCCTGGTCCTGTCGCCGACCGCGGCGATCCGCGACCAATGGTGCGCGAGCACCGCCCTGTTCGGCGCGGCGGCCGAAACCTTCGCGAGTACGACGCTGGACCGTTCCGCGCACCTGTATTCGGTGACCTATCAACTGCTGGGCAACCCGGGCGCGGCCGAACAGGAACTACGCGCCGCGGCCCGACGCAGCTGGGTCGCGGAGGTCGCGGCACAGGTGGGTACCGAGGCCGCCGCGGACCGGATCGCGGTGGTGGAGCGCAGCGACAGGGGCCGGGCCGGGGCCGAGCTCTCCCGCCATATCCGGGCTCTCCGCAGGTCGCTCGCCACCGGCGAGGATATCGGCCTGGACTCCGCGACCCTACTGGGTGAGCGGACCGTGGCACTCATCGAACGCATTGCCGCGCTGGATATCCGCTGCCTCGTACTCGACGAATGTCATCATCTGCTCGATTGGTGGGCGCTGGTGGTGAACGCGCTGGTCGCGCGGCTTTCGGAGCAGCGCGCACCGGCGGTGATCGGGTTGACCGCGACACTGCCCGAGCCCGGCACCACGCAGGAGGGGCTGAACTACACCGGCCTGCTCGGTGCGGTGAACGCGGAAATGCACCTGGCGGCGATGGTCGCCGAGGGCGGCGTGGCGCCCTGGCGTGACGGGCTACGGGTCGTCGAACTCGAACCGGCCGAGTCCCGGTTCCTGGACACCTGGTCGGCTTCCTTCTGTGACCGGCTCGATTCGGTGCTGGTGAGCGAATCGTTCCTCGAATGGGCCCTCGCCCGCGTGGAAGGCGGGGATACCGCCACGTGGAAACTGTTCTGGGACAACGATCCGCTGGTCGCCCTGGCGGTGACCCGATGGTGGAATATGCGGGATCTGTTGCTGCCCAGCGGGTTTCTGCGCACCGCGCCGGCGGATGCGCGAGAGCCGCTGACCCTGGACGACCGGTTGCTGCTCGTGGACGCGTGGTTACATGCTCCGGACGCCGAGGTGCCGGCCGAGCTGCGGGACGACGCGAAGGGAATTCTGCGCGGGCACGGGGTGGCGATCTCCACGTCGGGACTGCGCTGGACCCGTTCGACGGCCGATATCGTGTGCTCGCGGTCGGCCGCGAAAGGCCGGGCGGCGGGCGAGATCATCCGGCACGAAGCGGCCGTCCGGCAGGACCGGCTCCGGGCCCTGGTCGTGGTCGAACGCGATCGGGCCACCCGCCCACCGGCCGCCGGACGGGCCGCACTCGGGGAGGACGAGGGCACGGCGGCCGGGGTGCTGGCCACGATCTGCGGTATCGGCCCGGCGGTACAGCGGGGCGTGCTGTGTGTCACCGGTAGCGGTGCCTGGTGTGATGCGCTCGGCGCGGACCGTATTCAGCATGTCGTCAACCTCGCCGCCGAAGACGGGCGGTGGGTCACCACCCGCGGCTGTGATATCCCGGCGGTGGTGGAGCTGACCGGCCGGGGCGGCCGGTGGGAACCGGTGCACTGGTTGCGGGCGGCGCGGGCGGTGCTGGAGGACGGTTCCGCGCAGACGCTGGTGTCGACCAGAGCGCTGGTCGGCGAGGGCTGGAACTACCCGGGGCTCAATGTGCTGGTGGACCTTTCCGAGATCGGCAGTTCCACCGCCATGACGCAGCTGCGCGGCCGGGCACTGCGGATCGACCCGCAACAGCCGGACAAGGTCGCTTCGCTGTGGGATGTGGTGGTCGCCCACCCCACCGCGCACGGCGATTGGCACCGTTTCCGCCGCCGGCACGCACGATGGTGGGGCCCCGACGCGGCGGACACTGTGGTGACCGGGCCCGGCAAGGTACATCCGCGAGCCACCGATCCGCGGCCACCGGCGGCGGCCGAACACGAGTCGATCAACGCGACGAGCGCGGCCCGCACGGCCGACCACGAGGGCACCGTACGGGTGTGGTCGGCGGTCGAGGCCGGTGGTATCGCGACGAGCCAGCTGCGCATCGTGTCCCGGCGCCGTAGCCGGGTCCGGACCCGCGATCGCGGCCGGTGGCTCTCCGGTGCGGGCGTGGCCGCGGCCGTGGGGACGGCCGGGGTCGCGGTGATCGATATGGCCGGGCCGATCACGACGCTACCGGGTGTCGCGGTGACGGCCGGTCTGCTGGTGCTGGCGATCCGGGGGCGAACGCGCTCCGAACGCGCGACGCTGGTCGCCTTCGGTCGCGCGGTGGCGCTGGGGTTGGCCGCCACCGGTCACCCGGAACTGCGCGCGGCCCGTATCGTCGCCACCACCGACGCGGACGGCAGCACGGTGCGGATCCACCGGGTCGCCGACGATGCCGCCACGCTCTGGGCCGACGCACTGGAGGAACTGCTGGGCCCGCTCGGCACGCCGCGATGGATGCTGGTCAGCGGTGACCGGGCCTGGCGGGTCCCCCGCCGGATCGGCGCCACCAAGAATGCGGCCGAGGAGTTCGCCCGCGCCTTCCGGCGGCATATCCCGGGTGCTCGGCTGTTACGTGCCGGAACACCGGAAGCCGCGGCGCATATCCTCCGGGCCGGCCGAACCCACCCGGAACACATCCACCGTTCGCTGCGCTGGACCGGAGCCCCTGGGTGATCCGGTGCGCACTGCTACATCATCTCGACGACGAATCGGACCACCGCCCCGGATCACCGGTGCAGAGTGGGCCGGTAGGTGAGCTCCTGGATACGGCCGTCGAGCGTCCGGCTCTCGAGCAACTCCAGATCGAAATCGGCCGCGCCCGCGAAGACCGGCTCCGTACCGGTCCGCCCGGTGAGCACCGGGAATATCGTCACCTGGACCCGATCGACCAGGCCGGCGGCCAGCAGCGCCCAGTTCATCGACAGACTGCCGTGGGATCGCAACGGCACCGCGGACTCCTCTTTGAGCCGGGCGACGATCTCGACGGCGTCACCGCTCGCGACGGTCGCGTCCGGCCAGTCGAGCGGACCTTCCAGGGTGCTCGACACCACGGTCGCGGGGAGATCGCGCATCCGGGTGACCCAGGGGTCGCCCACTCCGGATTCCGCGGTGGGCGAGCTCAGCATCGCCACGAATTGCCGGAAGGTATCGGCACCGAAGACCATGCGCTGCTCGGTACCGAACAGGGCGTATCGGTGGGCGAGCAGTTCGGGGCCCTGTTTGCCCCAGTAACCGCCCCAATCACCCCCTTCTCCGTAGGAGCCGTAGCCGTCGAGGCCGGCGAAGACATCGAAGGTGTAGGTGGCGGTCATGATGGCTCTCCTCGGGTGCAGTCGTTCCGGGTATGGGTACTGACCCGGAATCACGCCGGAACTCATCGGCGCGCGGCTACCGTCCGCTCTGTCCACGCTCGACGACGTCGGCCGTCGACGAACGCGGTGTAGTGCTGTATTCCACTGCCGGACTGCACGGATTCGCGGCGCTGCGGACCTTGACGTGCGCCGTCGCGGTGGGACGACCATGTCCCATGACGCGCACTCTGTCCACGCCGCCCACCCTCCCCTCCGGCGCGCTCGCCGGCTCCCCGCAACCCGCGATACCCGCCGCCGGGAATCTGCTGATCCGCCCCTGGGAGCCGGCCGACGCGCCGGCCTTCTTCGCCGCGTACCAGGACGGCGAGATCCGGCGCTGGCATACCCGCCGGCCTTCCACTACGACCCAGGTCCGGGATTGGTTCACCGCCTACCTCCAGGGACTGGCAGCAGGAGAAGGGCGGCCACTGGGCCGTCACCCACGCCGACGGCGAAGTACTCGGCCGGATCGCGCTGCGCGGCCTGGACTTCGACGACGGTACCGGCGATATCGGCTACTGGGTGCTCCCGGCCGCACGCGGCGCCGGTGTCGCCTCGCGTGCCCTGTCGGCACTCACGACCTGGGCTCTCGACGAAATCGGTTTCCACCGGCTGCAACTGGACCATTCGACCCGCAACCAGGCCTCCTGCCGAGTAGCCACGAAGGCCGGCTATCTCCTGGAGGGCACCAAACGCAGCGCCGCCGTACACGACGACGGCCGTCACGATATGCACCTGCACGCCCGGATCCGAGGCGACTGAGCTGTCCACAACCGCCGCACTCACCGGGGTTCGGTTCCAGAGGGGGCACGGTCGCCGGGAAAGCCGGGCCGGGACATACTGCTGAAGTGGCCGATGCGGAGGAGTTCGATCTCGTCATGGCCGTCGTACACGGCGACACCGACGAGGTGCGACGCGCTCACGCGGCCGGTATCGACCTGGCGAGTGCGACCGCGCCGGGAGGGTCACTTTTCGGTTGGGCCGCGGAGTGGGGCCGCACCGAGATCCTCGGCTATCTGCTGGCCCACGGCATCGAGCCGGACCGCAGAGCGCTTTCGAAGGCCGCGGACAAGGGCCATGCCGAGACCGTACGGCTACTGCTCGATCACGGCATGCACCCGGATCTACCGGCCGAGTGGCCACCATTGTGCGCGGCGGCAGACCGCGGTTCGCCCGAATGCGTCCGAATCCTCCTGCGGGCCGGAGCACGGGTCGATGTGCGGATGGGGACGCAGGCGGGCCGTTGGCGCGGGAAGACTCCGCGGGAGCTCGCCGTCATGCGTCCCGCGGAGGGCACAGCGGAGATACTCCGGTTGCTCGAACGGTAGACCGCGTCGAGGACCGGCCACCGGCCCGGAAGCCGTGCCGGCCTTCGGGAACTGTGGGAAAGTTGTTCTGTGACTGAGAATCCGGGGGGATTCGCGGCCAGAGTACTCGGTGTCGTACTTCTGCTGTCCGTTGCCCTACCTATCGCGTTCTGGACCGGAAAGCCGTGGCTGCTGATCTTCGCGCTTGTTCCGGTACTCGGCTGGGGAGAGATCGTCCGGGATGCCGCGTGGCTCGCGCTCGTCACTCCGCGGCGCGGTCTGATCCTGTTGTCCGGGTGGCTCTTCGTCCTGCTGGGCACAGTCGACGGCGCCGCGGTTGTTCTGGTCCTATGGGAATCGTCGTGGGTGCCGGCGGTCGTCTGCGGGGTGCTCGGTGGCTCGATCACCTATCTGGCGGTGTGCCGGGTCGTCACACGTACGTGGATCGCAAAGAATCTCTACGACTACGCGAGCCCGCCGACGATTCCAGGTGGTCTCACGGTCGGGTTCCCGGCGAATCGGCAGCCGTTCGGCCCGATACCGAGCCGGACGCGTGCGCGGCAGCTCATGGATCTGCAACCACCGGTCTTCCGGTCACCGAGCTTTCGCATCTACTTTCGCGACCTCCGCAACGATATCGCCGAACTCCATCTCCGGGTGGCAGCAGAACTCCGCACGGCCGGCGCGCTGGACGAGGCACTACTGCACTGCGCCGAAGCGTCGGCGTTGCGGCGTCGGATCACCGACGAGTCCAGGCGTACCGATTACCTCATCGCCTTCGCCCAAGCCCTGGGCGACGAGGTGGAGTGCCTGATCAGCGCCGGCCGGATCGCCGAAGCGGTGCGAGTCGGTGAGGAAGAGCTCGGCAGCGGCCGCCGCATCAACGCGGTGTTCGCTCACCACAGCGGTTTCTCGGCAGCGGACAAGAGCCGGACACTCGGTTATCTCGGCAAGTCACTGGAACGACAGGCCGATCTGCTGCACCGGATCGGTAGAACCGCGGAGGCGGAGAAGCTCACCGCGGAGGCCCGGGACCTGGGGCTGTCCTGACCGCGATGACCCGGGTCCAGCGGCCCTTCCAGCGTTCGCGACACCGCTGTCGCGGGCAGGTTCCGCATCCCGTCGACCCACGAATCGCCGCCCCGGAGTCCTCGGTATTCGTGCCCAGCACTCGTCCTCGCCGGAGCGGAGCGCAACCCTCGTCGAACAGCGGTGGACACCGACCGAACACCGGCTCAGCGGAGTTCGCCGCCGGGAATCCGGCGGCGGTCGGCTACTTCTTACGGCCCACGGCCGCGTAACCGGCGGCAGGCGGCCTGGGTGCACCGGTCGGCAACTCGGTGACTCCGGGTGCCACCTCGGGCTTTCTGCCGTCGGGATACCAGTTCTCGATCGCGACGATCCCGGGCTCCAGTAATTCCATATCGCGGAAGAAATGCGAAACCGCCGCGTGGTCGCGGGCTTCCATCTCGATCCCGCTGGCCCGATACGCCTGTACGGTGCCCTCGACCATGGCCGGATCGAAATCGGTGGTCAGATGGGTCATCACCAGATACGAACCGGACGGCAACGCGGCCAGCAACGTATCGACGATTTCGTAGATGCGGTCGCCGGGAACAAAATGACACAGGGCGATGAGACTCAGCGCCACCGGTTCACCGAAATCCAGGGTTTCGCGTACCGCGGAGGCGGACAGGATCCGTTCCGGCGCGGTCAGATCCGACTGTACGTACTGGGTCACACCCTCGGGTGTTCCGACCAGCAGCGCCCGCGCGTGCGCCAGCACGATCGGATCGTTGTCCACGTAGACCACCCGGGCATCGGCCGCGGTCTCCTGGGCCACCTGGTGCAGATTCGGCTCGGTGGGGATCCCGGTGCCGATATCCAGGAACTGGCGGACCCCCAGCTCACTGAGGTGTCGCACCGCCCGCACCATGAACGCGCGATTGTCACGCGCCACACCGCGAACCGACGGAATGGCCTGTTCGATCTTCGCCGCGGCCTCGCGGTCGGCCGGATAGTTGTCCTTACCGCCCAGGAAGTAGTCGTAGATCCGGGCGCTGTGGGCGCGGTCCTGCCGGAGATCCACCGAACCTTTGTGTTCTGCCACGATCTACTCCTCACTCGAATCCACTGATGCTATCGAGTTTTCGCCGAGTGGAGTCGGCCCGCATCCACGGACGGGAAGGTTCGATTCTCGACGTAACACATCCGGTGCGCCGATTCGGCGGCAGGACAGCGGTCGAGATGTGCAGTTCGGGTCGACCGGATCGCCGGTGCGGCAGAGTAATTCATCGTCATTGTCGTCGGTCGCCCTCGCCTGCCCCACCGCGGCTGCTCCCGTCTCGCAAGGCAGCACCCGAGAACGGGAACCATGAACGCATGGACGAATACCGGGCGGGCCGCTTCGCCGACGCCCTTGTCACCGCCACCGGATACGAGTAGGCCGATTCACCACCGACCATGCGAAAGGGGTCCTCCCGCATTCTCCGCGGAAGGACCCCTTTTCAGCGCTGGATCAGCGCACCGCTCAGGCGGTTTCGGTGATCGGCCGGTCCACCCAGCTCATCAGATCGCGCAGCTTCTTGCCGGTGACCTCGATCGGGTGCTCGGCGTTCTGCTTGCGCAGGCCCTCGAGCTCCTTGTTGCCACCGTCGACGTTGGCGACCAGGCGCTTGACGAAGGTGCCGTCCTGGATGTCCTTGAGGATGTCCTGCATCCGCTTCTTGGTATCGGCGTCGATGACCCGCGGACCCGACAGGTAGCCGCCGAATTCGGCGGTATCGGAGACCGAGTAGTTCATCCGGGCGATACCGCCCTCGTACATCAGGTCGACGATCAGCTTCAGCTCGTGCAGCACCTCGAAGTAGGCCATCTCCGGGGCGTAACCGGCCTCGACCATGACCTCGAAACCGGTCTTGACCAGTTCCTCGGTACCACCGCAGAGCACGGCCTGCTCGCCGAAGAGATCGGTTTCGGTCTCTTCCTTGAAGGTGGTCTTGATGACGCCGGCGCGGGTACCGCCGATGCCCTTGGCGTAGGACAGCGCCAGGGCCTGGCCCTCACCCTTCGGGTCCTGCTCGATGGCGATCAGGGCGGGGACACCCTTGCCGTCGACGAACTGGCGGCGCACCAGGTGGCCGGGGCCCTTGGGGGCGACCATCCCGATGGTGATCTCGGCGGCCGGCTTGATCAGGCCGAAGTGGATGTTGAGGCCGTGGCCGAAGAACAGCGCGTCGCCGTCCTTCAGGTTGGGCTCGATGTCATTGGTGAAGATCGACGCCTGCGCGGTGTCGGGGGCGAGCAGCATGATGACGTCGGCCCATTCCGAGACCTCGGCGGGGGTGCCGACGGTCAGGCCGGCTTCTTCGGCCTTGGCCCGCGACTTGGAGCCTTCCTTGAGGCCGATGCGGACCTCGACGCCGGAGTCGCGCAGGCTCAGCGAATGCGCGTGCCCCTGGCTGCCGTAGCCGATCACAGCGACCTTACGGCCCTGGATGATCGACAGGTCGGCATCGTCGTCGTAGAACATCTCGACTGCCACTTGGTGGTATCCCTTCTGACTTATTCGAACCCGCGAAACGCGGGAAACGGTAAACGAGGCACGTGATGCGGCCGGGCGCGGGGTGCGCCCGGCCACGGGTTCAGCGGGTGGCGGTGATCGATTTGGGCCCGCGGCCCACGGCCACCACCCCGGATTGCACGATCTCCCGGATGCCGTACGGCTCGAGCATGCGCAGCAGCGCGTCGAGCTTGGACCGGGTGCCGGTCGCCTCGACGGTGAGGGCGTCGGGCGAGACGTCGATGACCTTGGCGCGGAACAGGTTGACCGATTCGATCACCTGGGTGCGCACGCTGGCGTCGGCGCGGACCTTCACCAGGATCAGTTCGCGGGCCACGGAGGTGTCCGGGTCCTGTTCGACGATCTTGATCACGTTCACCAGCTTGTTGAGCTGTTTGGTGACCTGTTCCAGCGGGAGATCGTCCACGGTGACCACGATGGTCATCCGGGAGATCTCCTTGACCTCGGTGGCGCCGACGGCCAGGGATTCGATATTGAATCCGCGCCGGGAGAACAGGCTGGCCACCCGGGCCAGCACGCCGGGCTTGTCCTCGACCAGGACGCTGAGGGTGTGGGTAGTGCTCATGAAGGATTCCCCTCCGTCTCGGCCTGCTCGCGGTTCATGGCCTCGTGGATGACCGCGGGTTCTTCGGCCTGCTCGTCCTCGTCGAACAGCGGGCGGATCCCGCGGGCGGCCATGATCTCGTCGTTGCTGGTGCCGGCGGCGACCATCGGCCACACCTGGGCATCCTTGCCGACGATGAAATCGATCACCACGGGCCGGTCGTTTATCGACTGTGCCTCGCGGATCGCGGCCTCGACGTCCTCTTCCTTCTCCACCCGGATACCGTGGCAGCCCAGCGCCTCGGCGAGCTTCACGAAATCGGGGATGCGCAGACCGTGGGTCTTGAGGTCGGTATTGGAGTAGCGCTGGTCGTAGAACAGGGTCTGCCACTGGCGGACCATGCCCAGATTGCCGTTGTTGATCAGCGCGACCTTGATCGGCACACCCTCCACCGCGCAGGTGGCGAGCTCCTGATTGGTCATCTGGAAGCAGCCGTCACCGTCGACCGCCCACACCTCGCGGTCGGGCTGCCCCATCTTGGCGCCCATCGCGGCGGGGACCGCGTAACCCATGGTTCCGGCGCCGCCGGAGTTGAGCCAGGTCCGCGGCTTCTCGTACTTGATGAACTGGGCGGCCCACATCTGGTGCTGGCCGACGCCCGCGCAGTAGATGGCATCGGGTCCGGCCAGCCGGCCCAGGGTCTCGATGACGAATTCCGGGGACACCGACCCGTCCGACGGCTTGCTCCAGCCGAGCGGATAGGACTCGCGGATACCGTCGAGGTAGGTGCGCCAGGCGGTCAGGTCGAGTTCGAAACCGGCCGGATCGGCGCGCAGCGTTTCGATGAGTTCGGTGATCACCTCGCGGCAGTCGCCGACGATCGGCACATCGGCGTGCCGGTTCTTACCGATCTCGGCCGGGTCGATATCGGCGTGGATGACCTTGGCACCGGGGGCGAAGGAATCCAGCTGACCGGTGACGCGGTCGTCGAACCGGGCACCCAGGGTGACCAGCAGATCGGATTTCTGCAGGGCGGCCACCGCGGCCACGGTGCCGTGCATACCCGGCATACCCATGTTCAGTTCGTGGCTGTCGGGGAATGCCCCGCGCGCCATCAGGGTGGTGACCACCGGGATACCGGTGAGCTCGGCGAGCTCCAGCAGTTCGGCCGATGCCTCGGACTTGATCACGCCGCCGCCGACGTAGAGCACGGGCTGACTGGACTCGGCGATGAGCCGGGCGGCTTCGCGCACCTGCTTACCGTGCGGTTTGGTGACCGGACGGTAGCCGGGCAGCCGCATCTCCGGCGGCCAGCTGAAGGTGGTCTGCTCCTGCAGCACATCCTTGGGGATATCGACCAGCACCACCCCGGGGCGCCCGCTCGAGGCCAGGTAGAAGGCCTCGGCGAGGATGCGCGGGATATCGGCGCCCTCTTTGATCAGGAAGTTGTGCTTGGTGATCGGCATGGTGATACCGGAGATATCGGCTTCCTGGAACGCGTCGGTGCCGATCAGCTTGCGGCCGACCTGACCGGTGATCGCGACCATGGGCACCGAATCCATCTGGGCGTCCGCGATCGGGGTCACCAGGTTGGTCGCGCCGGGACCGGAGGTCGCCATACAGACGCCGACCTTGCCGGTGGCCTGGGCGTATCCGGTGGCCGCGTGGCCCGCGCCCTGTTCGTGCCGCACGAGCACATGGCGGACCTTGGTGGAATCGAAGAGCGGATCGTAGACAGGAAGGACAGCACCGCCCGGAATGCCGAATACGGTGTCGACGCCGAGCTCCTCGAGGGAGCGGACGACGGACTGCGCGCCGGTGACCCGCTCGGGCGGGACCTGGCGGCGGTTCGCCGGGGTGGTCGGAGCGCCGGCCGGAGCCGGCGTATTCGAAGGCGCGGGCCTGCGGGCCGCGGGCCCGGGCCGGGTAGTTGGTGCGCTCACCGTCTTGTTCCTTACTGCTTGTCGTTCACTGGTCCCGACATAAAAAAGCCCCCGACAGCCGGCGGCTGTTCGAGGGTGGCGCGTCGCAGTGCGAGCTGACGTATTCGACTCCGGATCGTCTGGCTCAGCGCTGGACGCGCCGGCCGATTACGAGCATCTCGTTTCGATTCACGCGCATGACGGTATGTGTGCGTGTGGTGCGGAGTCAAACAGCTGACCGCTGACTTCCCATTATGTGGGAAGGTAGCGGGTGCTCACGCCGGTCCACCATGATGCGAGGATGGTGTGGTGTCATCACCGCATCAGTCCGTGCCACCACCTGAATCGTCCCACAACCCCGCGGCCGCGGAGGTAACGGGTGGGGATACGGCACCGCCGGGACCGAGGCGTGTGATCCGCACTACACGACTGTCCTTCCTCGGCGTGTTCCTCCTGGCGATGTGCGTGTTCTTCCCCATCGTCGGCTGGCCCGCCGGACTGTTCTGGCTGGCGATCATCCCGCTGATCGCCGTCGTCTGGATCGTGCGGACCCAGACCACCGTCTCCCCGCAGGGCCTGGATCTGCGGTCGGTGTTCTCGTCCCGGCACATCGACTGGGCCCGGGTACAGGGCCTCAGCATTCCCAAACGCGGTTTCGTGCGGGTGCATCTCGACGACGACACCGAGGTACCCCTGCCGGCCGTGAGCTACGACCGGTTGCGCGACCTGGTGGACGCCTCCGATGGTCGGATCCCCGACCCGTTCGCGATCCCCGAACCCGATACGAGCACCGACGCCGACTCGGATTCCCCGGCCGCCGAGGGGGCCGAGCAGACGGGGGCCGACACCGATGACGCGGCGGCCGAGGGCACCGGGAACACCGCGGTCCGCGACACCGACGACACCGCGGCCGCGGACTCCCCCGCACCGCGCGGCGACTCCGCCGGCGCGACGCCCAGCCCGAAGACGGCCGATACCGAACCCGGGCCCGCTTCCGAGCGGGAGTAGCCTGAGAAATCGCCGATCGCACCGCACCCGCGGTCATCCGCTCGGGCGATACGGCGCAGTCGCATTCTCTCAGCCCCGCGACCCGACCGAGGACACTCATGCCACCGCTTCGCTCCCGAACAACCACCATCGGCCGTAATGCCGCCGGCGCCCGCGCCCTGTGGCGGGCCACCGGTATGACCGACTCCGATTTCGGTAAGCCGATCGTCGCGATCGCCAACTCCTACACCCAGTTCGTGCCCGGGCACGTACACCTGAAGAACGTGGGCGAGATCGTGGCCGACGCGGTGCGCGAAGCGGGCGGGGTTCCGCGGGAATTCCACACCATCGCGGTGGACGACGGTATCGCCATGGGCCACGGCGGCATGCTCTACTCGCTGCCCAGCCGGGAGATCATCGCCGATTCGGTCGAGTACATGGCGAACGCGCACACCGCCGACGCGCTGGTCTGCATCTCGAACTGCGACAAGATCACGCCGGGCATGCTGAACGCCGCCATGCGGCTGAACATCCCGGCGGTATTCGTCTCCGGCGGACCGATGGAAGCCGGTAAAGCTGTGGTGGTGGGCGGTGTGGCCCAGGCTCCCACCGACCTGATCACCGCCATCTCGGCGAGCGCGAACGCCGCTGTCACCGACGAAGGACTGAGCGAGGTCGAGCGCAGCGCCTGTCCGACCTGCGGATCCTGCTCGGGCATGTTCACCGCGAACTCGATGAACTGCCTCACCGAGGCGCTGGGTCTGGCCCTGCCGGGCAACGGTTCCACGCTGGCCACCCATGCCGCGCGGCGGGCGCTGTTCGAGCGGGCCGGCCGGGTGGTCGTCGATATCGCGACCCGCTGGTACCGGGACGACGACGCGTCGGTACTGCCGCGCAATGTCGCGAACGACAAGGCCTTCCGCAATGCGATGGCCCTGGACGTCGCGATGGGCGGTTCGACCAATACCGTGCTGCACACCCTGGCCGCGGCCCAGGAGGGTGAGATCGATTTCGATCTGCACAGCATCGAGACCATCAGCCGCAGGGTGCCGACCCTGTCGAAGGTGTCGCCGAACTCCGACTATCACATGGAGGACGTGCACCGGGCCGGCGGAATCCCCGCCATCCTCGGTGAGCTGCGCCGGGCCGGGCTGCTGGAAACCGATGTGCGCACGGTGCACTCCGCGACCGTGGACGAATGGCTCGACACCTGGGACATCCGGTCGGGTAAGGCCTCGGCAGAAGCCCTCGAACTGTTCCACGCGGCACCGGGCGGGGTGCGCACCACCGAACCGTTCTCGACTGACAACCGCTGGTCGTCACTGGATACCGATGCCGCGGGCGGCTGCATCCGCGATATCGAACACGCCTACACCGCCGAGGGCGGACTGGTCGTGCTGCGCGGCAATATCGCGCTCGACGGCGCGGTGCTCAAAACCGCCGGTATCGACGAAGAACTGTTCACCTTCGAGGGCCCGGCGGTGGTGGTGGAGTCCCAGGAGGAAGCCGTTTCGGTGATCCTGGGCAAGAAGATCCAGCCCGGGGATGTCCTCGTGGTGCGCTACGAGGGTCCGGCCGGAGGCCCGGGAATGCAGGAGATGCTGCATCCGACCGCGTTCCTCAAGGGCGCGGGTCTGGGTAAACAGTGCGCCCTGATCACCGACGGCCGGTTCTCCGGCGGCACCTCGGGCCTGTCGATCGGCCATATCTCGCCGGAGGCCGCCAGCGGCGGGGTGATCGGCCTGGTGGAGAACGGCGACCGGATCCGCATCGATGTCGCGACCCGGACACTCGAGGTCCTCGTCGACGACGCGGTCCTGACCGAACGCCGGGCCAAGATGGAGGCCCGCGAACGTCCGTGGCAGCCGCTGAACCGGGAGCGGACGGTCACCACCGCGCTGCGTGCCTATGCGGCGATGGCGACTTCGGCGGACAAGGGCGCGGTCCGGCACGTGCCCTGATCCCCTCACTTTCGACGAACGAGGCGCCCTCCCGGATCTCCGAGATCCGGGAGGGCGCCTCGCGTCTGTCGGGGTGGATCAGTCGAAGGGACCGATACCGGTGAGTGGGTTACCACCTTTGAGCCACCAGTAGGTGAGCACCGCGGCCACGACCGCCAGCACGAACACCACGAACGAACCGGCGCCGGGCCGGATCGCCCAGCCACGCCCCCGGTCGAACGACCAGCGCCCCGGGCCGGTGAAGATGACGGCGACAGCGGTACCGGCCAGGATGCTCTCCAGCTCGACCGCGCCCGGACCGGCCTTGTACTGGAAGCCCGGGTACATCCCCTGTTTCCAGAACCAGGCGTCCAGGATCACCGCCAGTACCGCACCCGCGGCCAGCGGAGTGGCCAGGCCCAGGATCAGCAGGGCGCCACCGCCCACTTCACCGGCGGTCACCATGGCCGCGGCCAGCGAGGGATGTTTCCAGCCGCTGCTCTCCATCATGGCCTTGGTGCCGTCCAGGCCGGGGCCGTGGAACCAGCCCGTCAGCTTCTGCAGGCCGTGGTAGAGGAAGGTGGCACCGACGACCAACCGGAGGATGAAGAGCCCGAAGTCGAGGGTGCCGCGCCGGCCGTCGCCGTTACGGCGGCGCAGGCCCCCGCTGGGCGTGTTACCGGCCGGGGGGATGCTGGCATAGCTGTAGGTGTCGTCGTCGCTCGCGGGCACGCCGGGCTCGCCCGGTCCGGCAGGGCCGGCCGGTGTGCCGCCTGTGGTAGCCGATGCGCTCACCGGGATCTCCTTGGTCATGGCCACTTTGGGGAACTGGCCGGTCGGGGAATCATAGGGACTCCCGACCCCGCCCGCGGTGGTCGACACCGCGCGCTGCTCTCCGGTAGACAGATTCCCGGGCCCCGCGGCCTCGGGGGACGCGGACCCGTTTCTCGCCTTGGCACTCACTCCTCAACAGTAGGCCGCCGAACCGCACGGCACCTGCTGAATCAGCGGCGTGTCCGCGCCACACCAGACCCATGTGTCACAGTGTGGACGGCTCCGCGCGACGCGAACGCCGTCACCCGCGGCGGGCCTCGAGGGCACGCCCGGTGTCATTTCCACTACGTTGGGACGTTATGAGGTCGGTTGGCGCGCGGCGCGTGACGGTGGGGCTGGTACTCGGGGCGTTGGTGCTGAGCGGATGCGCCCGATTCGACGATTCCGCATCCAGTCCGTTCACCCCGGAGCCGACCCTGGACGGCGCGGAACTCGAGCCGCCGAAACCCGAACAGCCCGAAAGCTCCACCAGGCCCAGCGGTCCGTGTATCGATCCCGATCCGGCCGTGGTGGTCAGCTGCCTCGATACCACCGGCGGGCTGGTCGAGATGGGCGGCTACGCGCTGGTGGCCGAGCGGCGCACCGGCCGGATCCTGCAGGTCACGCCGGATCAGCCACCGATCGAGGTGGCCAAGGTCGAGGTCGATCCCGCGGGCGACGGCGGACTGAGCGATATCGCCATCTCCCCCACCTACCCCGAAGACGGGTTGATCTACGCCTACGTCACCACCGCCAGTGACAACCGGGTGGTACGGGTCGCCGACGGCGGCCCCGCGAAACCGGTGCTGACGGGGATCCCCAAGGGCACCACCGGTAACCGGGGCGCGATCGATTGGTCGAAACCCGACCAGATGCTGGTGCTCACCGGTGATGCCGGTGATACCGGCGCGGCGGCGGACCCGGGGAGCACGGCCGGGAAACTGTTGCGGGTGAACAATCCGACATCCAACGGCAACGCGCCCACCGAGGTCGCGGTCTCCGGTATCGGTTCGGCCGGCGATATCTGCCTGGGCGGCGATCAGATCTGGATCACCGATCGCACCCCGGCCATGGATCGGCTCCAGCGGATCGGACCCGACGGTGTGGTCACCACCGCGTGGACCTGGCCCGACCGCCCCGGCGTCGCCGGTTGCGCGGTAACGCCCGAAGGAGTCGCGATCGCGCTGACCGAGGCGAAGGCCCTCGCGATGGCGGCCCCGGATCCGCAGACTTTCGCGGTCACCGCCCCGCCCAGCACGTTCATCGCGAACAAGTACGGTCGGCTGCTCGGCGCGGCCCCGGCGATGGACGGGACGATCTGGGTATCGACAGCGAACAAATCCGACGGCGGCCGGCCCACCCCGAACGACGACCGGGTCGTGCGTATCCCGCCCCCGTCCGCCGGTGGCGGCGGCCCGGACTAGACGCCGGTATCTCCCGCACCGGTCCTCCCCGGAAGTTCCGGAAGGACCGGCTTCGCGGTCCGGCCACCTGAGGCCGGCCCCGGGTACTGCCTCAGGAGATCCGCACGACCGGTTGCCGGAGGATGGTGCGGAGTTTCTCGGGCGCCACCTTGCGGGCATCACCGAGATAGATCTCGTGGTGTGTACCGGCCATCCGGAACCCGTTGTCCGGCACGAACTGGTGGTGCATCCGGGCCAGTACCTCGGCCTCGTCGTCGTAGGAACCGACGTGCAGGGTCTGTACGCAGCGGCCCTCCGACAGGGTCTCCAGGCGTACGTCGTGCAGTCGCCGGGGGCGATCATCGGCCGCGAACTGTCCGGCCACGGCCGCGAACAGATCCGGCTCGATCCAGTCGGGCACCATGATCATCAGGGTCCAGTCCCACCGGGATTTATCGCGTGCCACGGTGAACGCGTCCATATCGCCGGACCACCACAACCCCTCCAGTGGCATGACGACATAGTCGCGGCCGAGATCGCGTTTGCTGGCGAATTTGAGTTTGTACGCCAGCGGGTAAAGGGCTTCGGTCGCGTGCGCGAAGGCGGGGTCGGTATTCGGGTCACCGTGACCGTCGATCATGAGGTACTGCAGATCGGGCACATCCACCACCTGGAACCCGCCCTGCCGCGCGCGGTAGCTCGCGATCTCCTTCTTGAAATCGATCTTGTCAGTGGTCGTCTTGTTCGCCATCGTGCACCTGGACCCGCTGCGCGAGCCACAACCTCTCTGCCTCCAGGAGGCTCAGGGAATAGGAGAAGACCTCACGCGCCGGAAGCGGGAGAGGTGATTGCGCCGCCGCGGCGGCCTCGACCGCGGCGATCCGTGCCTCGACCCCGCCGAGGCGCTCGCGCAGTGCGCGCGCGTAGTCGGATTCGGCGAGCAGCGGCAGATTGGCCACACCCACCAGGAAGGGCTGCGGAACCGGGCGCGACTCCGTGACCAGGGCGAGCGCGCCGCGTGCCGCCGCTTCCCGCCCGGCGACGGTCGCACGGAAGACGCGCCGGCCCTTCGCCGTCGCGGGTTCGGCGGGAACGTGGACGAGCCCGCGTTTCTCCAGTTTGCTGAGCAGGTAGTAGATCGAGGAGAACCCGATCTCGGTCCATTGCCGGATACCCCGCCGTTCGATGGCCTGTTCCAGGTCGTAGCCGTGCTGCGGGCATTCGATGATCAGGCCCAGGACGATCAGTTCGGAGGGCGTCGGTTCCACGCCGCTATTCTAGCGCTAGAATAGCGATATCGGACAGCGGACGAGAGGAGCCCGGAGTCGGGACGACTCCGGGCTCCTGCTGTCGGCGGGTATTCGGCTACGGGCTTCGGACTCCGGTCACTCCCCGCAGGCGGCGAGGACCAGCTCGCGCACCCGGGCGGCGTCGGCCTGACCCCGGGTCGCCTTCATGACGTCCCCGACGATCTTGCCCGCGGCCTGCACCTTGCCGGACCGGATCTTGTCGGCGATATCAGGATTGGCGGCCAGCGCTTTGTCGACCTCGGCCTGCAGGGCGCTGTCGTCGCTGACCATGCCCAGCCCCTTGCTCTCGACGATATGGGCCGGATCGCCCGCCCCGTCGAGCACCAGATCGACGACCTGCTTGGCGACCTTGTTGTTCACCGTCTTGGCCTCGACCAGACCGATCACCTCGGCCACCTGCGCGGGCGTGATCGGCAGATCCTCGAGAGCGACACCGCGTTCGTTGGCCTTCTCGGTGAGGTAGGCGACCCACCAGGAACGCGCCTCCTTGGCGGGAGCGCCGGCATCGACCGTGGCGATGATCAGATCCAGCGCACCGGCGTTCACCAGATCGCGCATGACCTCGTCGGAAACACCCCAATCCGATTGGATACGCGCCCGGCGCAACCACGGGTATTCGGGGATGGTGCCACGCAACTGCTCCACCCACGCCGTATCGGGCGCCACCGGCTCCAGATCGGGTTCGGGGAAGTACCGGTAGTCCTCGGCGGTCTCCTTACGGCGGCCCGGCGAGGTGGAACCGTCGGCCTCGTGGAAGTGGCGGGTCTCCTGGATGATCTCGCCGCCGGTCGCCAGCACCGCGGCCTGCCGGCGCATCTCGTAGCGCACCGCGACCTCGACGCTCTTGAGCGAGTTCACATTCTTGGTCTCGGTCCGGGTACCGAACACCTCGGCGCCGACCGGCATGAGCGAGACATTGGCATCACAGCGCAACGAACCGTGTTCCATCCGGACATCGGAGACGGCCAGGGATTTCAGCAGATCACGCAAGGCGGTCACATACGCGCGGGCGACCTCGGGCGCGCGGTCCCCGGCACCGGTGATGGGTTTGGTGACGATCTCGATGAGCGGCACCCCGGCCCGGTTGTAGTCGAGCAGCGAATGACTCGCGCCGTGGATACGTCCGGTCGCGCCGCCGACGTGCACCGATTTCCCGGTGTCCTCTTCCATATGAGCGCGTTCGATCTCGACCCGGAAGGTGGTCCCGTCGTCGAGTGGGACCTCGAGGTAGCCCTCGGTCGCGATGGGCTCGTCGTACTGGCTGATCTGGTAGTTCTTCGGCTGATCCGGGTAGAAGTAGTTCTTGCGCGCGAAGCGGCCCCACGGGGTGATGGAACAGTTGAGCGCCAGGCCGATCCGGATCGCCGACGCGACGGCCTGCTCGTTGACCACCGGCAGCGAACCGGGCATACCCAGGCAGACCGGGCAGACCTGGGTATTGGGCTCGGCACCGAAGGTGGTCGGGCAACCGCAGAACATCTTGGTCGCGGTGTTCAGCTCGACATGGACCTCCATGCCCAGCACCGGCTCGTACCGGGTGACGACCTCGGTGTAATCCATGAGTTCGACGGTGGGTGCGCTCATGGCCACAGTCTAAGCGTGGTCGATCAGCCGGCCGGAACCCGTTCCCCGAGCCAGCCGGTGACCGTATCCAAGGCCGCCGGGTCGATGGTGGTCTCGATGGATTCGTACTCGGCGGGCAGACCGGTTCCGGCGGGCTGCATCAGATGGTTGAGCCCCGGCAGTACCGTAACGGTGGCCTCGGGATCGGCGCCCAGCAGATCACGCATGGGCTGTTCGTTCTGCGCCGGCGGGACCTGGACATCCTTCGACCCGAAGAACGCGAGCACCGGTATCCGCAGCGCGGACAGGGCGGGAGCCGGGTCGTAGGACACCAGCGCGGCCATGTACGGGGTGTTCTGGCCGGTGAGTTCCTCGGACGTGGTGCGCAGGGCCGCCGGCAGCGTGCGGTTGTAGGTCTCCGACAGTCGCGCCGCTTTCGTGAGTTGACCGGCGCGCAGTGCCGCGGTCCAGTCCCGCAGGAAACCGAGATGGCGGTCGAGCTGGTCGGGAGTGGCCCCGGCCTCGATGAAGGTACGGCGGCCCTGCGCCAGGACGATATCGGTACCGGGCACGGCCGGTGCGGCCATCAGAATCGTGAACGCGATCCCGTTCTCCGGTCGCGCGGCGACGAGCGGGGCCAGATAGCCACCCTCGGAATGCCCGAGCAGACCGATACGGTCCGGGTCGATATCCGGGCGGGTACGCAGGAAGCGCAATCCGGCTTCGATATCGCCGGCCAGATCGGCGTAGTTCGCCTGGTTCAGGTTGCCCCCGGTACCGCCGACTCCCCGATCGTCGGTGCGCAGGACCGCGTAACCCGCGCGGGTGAGTGTATCGGCCAGTAGCAGGAAGGGTTGATGTCCGGCGATCTCCTCGTTCCGATCCTGCGGCCCGCTGCCACCGATCAGTACGACCGTGGGCAGTGGACCGGCGGCGTCCACCGGCCGGGTCAGCGTGCCGGTCACGGTGATATTGCCGCTCGGGTACGAAACGTCCTCGGAGAGGTAGGGATACGGCGGTACCGGTCGCTGCGGGCGGGCCGGGGGACCCACCGGGCCGCGCGCGAGCCGTAGTCCGAAACTCTGCCCGGACTGGCGGAAATCACCGACGATGGCATCGGCGGATTCGTCGAGCCGCCCGGCGAAACGCGCGTCCCCGGGTACATCCGGCACCCCGAACTCGACCTGCTCGGGTTCGGCCGACACATCCGCCAGCGTGCGCCCGGCAACCTGTCTCGCCGGGATATCGATGACCCCGCTGTGCCGGCCGGTGAAATCCACCGCGACGACCACCGGCGCCCCGGGGACCTCGATGGCCCCGTGCCACTGCCCGCCCACCCGATCGTCGACGGCACCACCGGTGCAGCCGACGACAACCGGGACGAGCATCGAGAGAACCGCAACCAGCAACACTCCCCTGCCATGGCGCATGATCCAGACTGTATCCCCGGATCGTCTCCCGACCGGGGCGAAGCACCGTGGTAGCGGCCGATTTCGTGCGCGCGAGTCCGCGGGACGCTCAACCGAAGAAGGCGCGGGCCTCGTCGTAGCGGTCGGCCGGGACCCGTTTCAGCTGTTTGGTCGCCTCGTGCAGCGGTACCAGCCCGATCTCGGTACCGCGCAACGCGACCATCTGGCCGAAATGCCCGGCGTGTACCGCTTCGGCGGCGTGCAGGCCGAATCTGGTGGCCAGCACACGGTCGTACGGGGAGGGGCTCCCGCCGCGCTGCACATGCCCGAGCACCGTGGTGCGGACCTCTTTGCCGATCCGGCGCTCGATCTCCATGCCCAACTGCTGGGCGACACCGGTGAACCGCTCGTGCCCGAATTCGTCGACGCCGCCCTCACGCAGGGTGAACCCGGAATCCGGGGCCGGATGCGACCCTTCGGCGACCACACAGATGAAATGTTTGTCCCCGCGCTGGAAACGGCTCTTGATCAGGGCACAGACCTCGGTCACGTCGAAGGGCTGCTCGGGGACCAGGGTCAGATGCGCGCCCGCCGCCATACCGGCGTGTACGGCGATCCAACCGGCATGCCGGCCCATGACCTCGACGAGCATCACCCGCTGATGCGATTCCGCCGTGGTGTGCAACCGGTCGATGGCTTCGGTGGCGATGGACAGGGCGGTGTCGTGGCCGAAGGTGACATCGGTGCAATCGATATCGTTGTCGATCGTCTTCGGTACACCCACGACGGGCACGCCTTCTTCGGAAAGCCAGCTGGCGGCGGTCAGTGTGCCCTCCCCGCCGATCGGGATCAGGGCTTCGATGCCGTTGTCGTCGAGGGTCTGCCGGATCCGCCCGAGGCCCGCGCGCAGCACATCGGGGTTGGTGCGCGCCGTTCCGAGCATGGTGCCGCCCTTGGCGAGCAGCCGGTCGGTGCGATCGTCGTTCTGGATCCGGACCTTGCGGTCTTCGAGTAATCCGCGCCAGCCGTCCTCGAAGCCCACGATCGCGTCTCCGTAGCGGCCGTTCGCAGTACGAACGACCGCACGGATCACCGCGTTCAGTCCCGGGCAGTCCCCACCTCCGGTCAGGATTCCGATGCGCATGGCGCCCATCTTGCCCGTTGTGGGACACCTTCGCCGCGTCGGGCCCGTGAATGTCCGGTAACGCCCACGCCCCGTGCGCGGGGCACCGCTACCGGGCCGGGCAGGAACCGCCGGTGAATTCCCCCAGATGCTGCGAGATCAGTCCCGCCATCTCGTCGAGCAGATTCATCCCGTCCGAGAAGGTTCCCGAATCCGGTTGCGCGGCAAGCGCTATCGCGACCGAACCACCGTTGGCGGGGACCATGCCGAACTGCCGCACCAGATAGGCGCCGTCGGCGTCGGGGCCCCATCCGCCCTTGAACTCGGCTGCCTCGAATACCGACCCCAGCCCCCACTGCTGGTTCGAACTCACCGAACCCATCAGTTCCACGACCTTGTCCGACCCCGGCAGGCACGGCAGTTTCGCGGCGAACCGCACCTGATCGGCCAGCGACCAATCGGACTGGCCGAACGACGAGTACTCCGAACGCTTCGGTTTCTCCTGGACGACGGTGACGGTATCGCCACCTTCACGCAGTACCGCCTGCACCGACTGAGCGGCCTCACGCGGGGTGCCCAGCGAGGACCAGAGACTGTCGGCGGCGGAGTTGTCCGAAGCGGTGATGGCGGCGGAGGAGGCATAGGTCTGCGCGCCGGGATTCTTCCGTTCGGCGGCCATCACCAGCGGCACCTTCATCGTGGACCAGGCGGGACCGGTGGTCCACTCGCCCAGGCCGACGAGCTGTTGCCCACCGACCGGCATGATCGCCAGACCCAGCTCCCCCTTCGCCGATTGCTCCAGCACCGTGAAATCGGCGGCCAGCGTCCCCGGAATGGTGATCGAGACCCGGCCGTCCGGAGCCTCGGCCGCCGCCTGGGTGATCGAGGTGGTCAGCGGGCGTTTCTCGGGTTCGGTACCGCAGGCCGGGACGAATGCCGCGACGAGCAGGCAGGCGGTGACCGCGAGCCCACGACGAACCAGCGAGAGTTCCCGTTTCTTATCGGCCGACACTTCTCTCCGCATGGTTTTCGTGATCTCCCACAGTCCCGCTGATTCGTACCCGGTCGGAAAACCGTACTCCATCGGCGACAGTAGCCCGGCTCGGATGAGCTCGCGAAATATCGGGCCGGTGACCGATTCCGGGCCGGTCAGTAGAGGTAGATGATCGCGTTGTTCCCGCCCCGGCAGGTGACCAGACCGTCGTCGGCGACACATTCGAGGGTGTAGGACTGGCCGGTCACCGGACTGACCGCCTCGACCGGCACCGGATCACCTTCGGCCGAGACAACACTCGGGTCGAGATAGGCCTGCCGGACCGCTTCCGCGAATTCACAACTGGTGACCGCGGTGCCGGTCGCCGCCGAACCGTATTCGGCACCGCCGGTGGTCGACCCGGTGCAGGGCTGTGCGCCCGCGGGCAGATCCGGCCGGGCGGTGGTGGTCGGCGACGCGGAGGTAGTGGTGCGCGACGACGTGGTGGTGGCGGAGCCGGTACTGCTGCCGGCCGCGGAGGTCGGCGCGGCGGCCGAGGTCGTGGCGCCGACGGCGGTGTCGGCGGACTCCGAGCCGCCGGAACCGCCGAGGAACTGGATACCGACGACAGCGATGACGATCACCAGCGCGAACACTCCGATACCGATCAATATCGGTACGACTCCGGAGCGTCCACCGCCGGAGCCGGTCGCGCGCTCCCGCGCGGTCGCGGCGTAACTGTCCCGATAGCCGGCCTCGTAGGCGGCCGCGTAGGGATCAGCCGACGGCGAATCCTCGGCCCGGTAACCGTATCGGTCGGCGGGACCGGGTCCCGGCGGCGCCGCGGGGGCATCGTGACGACCGGCGGATTCGGGTAGCGGATACTGCTCGGCAGGTCCGTACGGCGGATACTGCCCAGCGGGCTCGTACGGCGGATACTGCTCGGCAGGCTCGTACGGCGGATACTGCTCGGCAGGCTCGTACGGCGGATTTTGCTCGACCGGCTGGTAGGCACGGGTCGTCGCCTCGTCCGCGGAATAGGCGACGGCCGGCGGCTCCTGTTCCACCGGTTGGAAGACCCGGGTGGTCTCCTCGTCTCCGGGCAGCGGGTACCCGGATCCGCCGTAGATACGGGTCGCCTGATCGTGCGGGTAGAAATCCGCGACGGGCATCCCCCCGGTCGCCGGCGCCGGATCCTCGTACTGGGTGGGGTCGGCGGCGGGGTGCAGCTGTTCGTTCTGGTAGAGGTGTGCGTCCGGGAACGGCCGGATACCGGTGGCCGGAGCCTCGGGGGCCGACGACGCTTCGGGGGTCGCCGGATCGTCGGCCGAGAGCGGCGTGAACTCGAATTCGTCGGGCCGTACCGAGGTCGGGTCGCCGGGAATGATCGCGGGCAGTGTGGTGGTGGGGTCCGGGGCGCCCTCGTCCTGCGGCATCCGCACGACGAGGGTGGGTATCCCTCCGGTCGGCGGTGCGGACGGACCGGAACCCCCATCGGTAGCGGGATATTCGCCGGAGTGCGGCTCGAGCCCCGGCGGGCGCGCCGGGGAATTCAGCGCGGCCCGGGCAGCTTCAGCTAGTTCACCTGCAGTAGCGAAACGCTCGTGCGGATCCTTGGCCATACCCCATGCGATCACATCATCGAGCGCGGCCGGTAATCCGGTTCGCTGCACGCTTGCCCGCGGGGGCGGTTCGGTCAGATGCGACCGGATCAGCACGCCCACACTGGTCGCCGGGAAAGGGGTCGCGCCGGTGAGGCATTCGTGCAGTACACAGGCCAGCGAATAGATATCCGCGCGCGCGGTCACCGGGCCGGAATCGAATCGTTCCGGTGCCATATAGGTATAGGAGCCGATCGCCACTCCCGCCTGCGTCACTCCGGTATCGCTCTCGTGCCGGGCGATACCGAAATCGGCGAGATAGGCGAAATCGGCGGGGGTGATCAGGATGTTCGCCGGTTTCACATCGCGGTGGACGAGCCCGTCCTCGTGCGCGGCGTCCAGCGCGGCGGCGATCTGCTCGATCACCGCGACCGCGCGCTGCGGGCTCAGCGGCCCGCCCGCCTGCAGTACCGCTCGCAGATCGGCGCCCTGGACCAGCCGCATATCGATGAACAGCCGGCCGTCGATGACACCCCAGTCGTGGATGGGGATGATGTGTGGTTCGGCGAGCCGGGCGGCAGCCTGCGATTCCCGCCGGAACCGCACCTGGTACTCGGGGTCGTCACCGAGGGTGTCGGAGAGCAGTTTGAGCGCGACCACCCGGTCCTTGACCGTGTCGTAGGCCTCGTAGACCTCGCCCATCCCACCTTTACCCAGCAGCGAGCGCAGCTCGTAGGGACCGAACCACCTACCGACTTCGGAGCCAGGCGCCTGCACCCGTCCATCCTCTCCACGTCGCGGGCACCGTCTCACCTGGGCGCGGATCGCACTCGGGCTGCCCGTCAAATCCTGGATTGTCCAGGGGAGACCACACCGTGGTCAAACGCGTAGACGATGGCCGCCGCGCGGTCACGCACTCCCAGTTTCCCGAAGATATGACCCACATGGGATTTCACGGTCACCTCGGAGATTCCGAGCGCGTGGGCTATCTCACTGTTCGCCCGGCCCCGGCCGATCAGCACCAGGACCTCGCGTTCCCGAGAGGTCAGTTCGACGGCCCCGGTGGGCGAGGCCGGGGCGGCGGCCGTACTGCGGTAGGTGGACAGCACGCGCCCGGTGACGGCGGGATCGAGCCAGGCGCCACCCGCGGCGACGGTGCGGACGGCACGGATCAGGTCTTCGGCCGGCGAATCCTTGAGCAGGAACCCGGCCGCACCGGCCCGTAGCGCACCGGACAGCAGTTGATCGTCGTCGAAGGTGGTGAGCACCAGTACGGGCGGTTCCGGCGCGCGGGCGCGCAGAATCCGGGTGGCCTCGATACCGCCGACCCGTTTCATCCGCAGATCCATCAGCACGATATCGGGGCTGTCGGCAGCGACCGCCGCGAGCACCTCGTCCCCGTCGGCGCATTCGCTGATCCGGAAACCGTCACGGCGCCGCAGGATGCGCCGCAGACCTCCGCGTACGAGCTCCTGATCATCGACGATCAGCACCTCTACCGCCGCCGGATCGCTATCGCCCGCCCTGGTCAATTCTGCTCCTTCGAAGGTGGTTCACGCGGTCCGGACAGGCCGCAGCGAAAGCGGAGATATAGCATCACATTTCTTCCCTCCGAGCAGTCTCATGTGGTCCGCGGAGGCCGCAGCGAAGGCGGAGGTATCGCACCACTGTCCGGTGCCGGGTACCCGGGCGGGTCGTGATCGGCGATGATCTCCGAGATCGGACAGCGCAGCCGGTCCCGTCCGGTGGCGGTATGCCGATCGGCGAGGGGGAACTCGGCCCGCACCAGCCATCCGCCGGCCTCCGGCCCGATCCGGATACGGCCCCCCAGCCCGTCGGCACGATGCCGCATCCCCGCGACACCGGTCCCGCGGCCGAGTTGCGCGGGCAGACCACGCGGGATGGTGTTGTGAATGCGCACGAGGGCCGAACCGTCGGTCAGATCCACACTCAACTCCACCGCCGCGCCCGGGGCGTGTTTGGCGATATTCGCCAGCGACTCCTGGCAGATGCGGTACAGCGCCAGCCCGACCGCCGCCGAGACGACACCGAAGTCCCCGCTGAAGTGCCGGTTCACCGGCAGACCGGCGTTCACGAAGTCGTCGACGAGCGCGGGGATATCATCGGCCCCCGGTTCCACCCCGGGCGCCGACGGTCCCGAATCCAGCAGGCCGACCGTGCGCCGGATATCGGCCATGGCCTGGCGGCCGAGCCGTTCGGCGTCGACCAGCGCGTCCGCCGCTTCGTCCACATCACGGTCGGAGGTCAGCGCGTGCCGGGCCGCTGTCACGTGCAACAACGTCACAGTGAGGGAATGGGCGATCACATCGTGGACCTCGCGCGCGATGCGGTTGCGTTCGGCGGCCGCGGCCTGCGCGGCCTGCGCGCTCCGGTTCTCCCGTTCCTGGTAGAGGAACAGCCGCTGGTATTGCAGCATCACCCCGACCAGCCAGCCGAGCACGATACCGAGGACGTACATCGGGACGCCGGTGCGCAGGGAATGGTCGTTCCACAGGCTCTGGCCGAGAAACGCGAAGGCGATCAGTTCGGCCGCGGCCAGCACGGCCAGCGGGATACTCACCCGTTTCGGCGCGATCGCCGCTATCTCGGCGATCACCACCATCAGCACGAACGGCGCGAAATCGGCATCCACCGGTTGTACGAAGAACAACGCCGCCGCGATCATGGTGGCGGCGACCAACGGCAGCGGCCGGGGCACGATCCCGAACAGGATGTAGGTCGGCACCGAGGCGAACAACAGCACCAGGGCGATCAGCGGTAGCGCGGTCGGGAAGTACTCGTGCCGCTGCAGGCAGGCAACCACCCCGATGACCAGGAACGCCAGATCGGTGAACAGTACGACCTTGGGCGGATAGTCGAACGGCAGTTCACGCAGCGGATACGGGGCACCCGGAAGCAACTTCGCCGCCCAGCCACCCATCCGATAGCGGGCGCGCGCCCACCTCCCCGCTCGGTCCGGATCCGTGGTGGGCCGATGTGCCGGCTCCGGGGCACGCGGACCGGAGCCGTCCCCGGATTCCCCCGCGCCACCGTGCGCCGGTGGCGTACGGTCCGCCGCGGCGGCACCGAGTGTGAGGTGGCTCTCAGTCACCTGTCCAGGGTAAGCACCCGCACGGCCGCTCGGCATCCTGCTACGGCCGGTTCCCGCCTCCGACCACGGTAGGACTGCGATTCACATCCCCGGCACGACGTTTTCCCTGTCCCGGATTCGTAGCGTTGAACACAAGGTCGCCGCACCACCAGGCCGGCGAATACCAGGCCCCGACCGGAAAGGGCTCGGATCATGTCTTGGGAAGATCAGCATCTACGCACCGCGATCCTGCACACCGTCCTCGACCGCGCCGCCCACGACCCGGCGCGCCCGGACCTCTTCGACGATATTCCCCACCTCGACCGTCTGTTCGGCGGACCGCAGGGAGTACTTGCGGCGCTGCGCTATCGGTGGAACATTCATCTGGACGCCAAGCTGGAGCTCGACCCGGGCCGCTGCTGGACCACCGAGGACGCCCGGCTCGAGCTGGCGGCCGAACAGCCCGTGCTGTACGCGGTGCTCGACGCGCGCACGGCGTCGCCCGTGCCGGTGTCCTGAAGGGCGCGGACCGATAACGAACATCCGTGGTAGACGGGGGTGGCGATGACGCAGCCGGCCATGCTGGAACTGACCGATGTGGTGAAGGAGTACCGGGTCGGTGACCAACCGGTGCGGGCCCTGGACGGTATCGAGCTGAGCCTGGCGGCCGGCGAGTTCACCTCGGTGATCGGCCCGTCCGGATCGGGTAAGAGCACCCTGCTGCATATGCTGGGCGCACTGGACCGCCCCGATTCCGGGTCGATCCGTTTCCGGGGCACCGAGATCGGCGATCTGGACGAGGAGCGGCAGTCGGAGTTCCGCCGCCATCGGGTCGGATTCGTATTCCAGTTCTTCAATCTGCTGCCCACCCTGTCGGCGTGGGAGAACGTGGCCGTACCGAAACTGCTGGACGGCACCGGGCTCCGCAGGGCCCGGCCGCGGGCGCTGGAACTGCTCGAACGGGTCGGGCTGGCGGCACGGGCCGAGCACCGGCCGGCCGAACTGTCCGGTGGGCAGATGCAGCGGGTCGCGGTGGCGCGCGCGCTGATCATGGATCCCCCGCTCATCCTGGCCGACGAACCCACCGGCAACCTGGACTCGAAAACCGGGGCGTCCATTCTCGAACTCCTCGCCGGGGTCGCGGGATCCGGGAATTCGGTGGTGATGGTGACCCACGACCGGGGCGCGGTCGACTACTGCGACCGGGTGGTCACCCTCGGCGACGGCCGGATCGGGTCCGACGAACGGACGGCGGCGCGGCGCGCGGTCGACGCCTGACGCCCGGCCGCGCTCACAGCGGAGCGTCCGACCACCACTGGTCGATATCGTCGCGGGCCTCGGTACCCCAGTAGCGGACGAACAGCAGCGAATTGCTCCGCGGCGAATCGGTGCGGGAACCGAAGCCCACCACCATGTTCGCGGTGGACCGGCCGCGATCTCCGGGTTCCTCCCACAGATGCGCGGTATACGGTTCGCCGCTCTTGGCGCCGGATACCGAATCGTGCGGGGGCAGGCTCTCGATCACCTCCAGGGTGTCCTCGACATCCGGGTAGGTGATGATCGTGTAATCGAGCCGGGTGGCCACCAGCGACCGCTGCCGGCAATCCCAGATCGATTCCCAGGGACGGGTTTCCAGTACCTCGTCGAAGACCGGCACCACCTCGAGAATCGGAATCTGATCACCGGGCACGTACTGGCTGCACATCGCGTCCTGATATCCGAAACCGTCCAGCTCGGATCCCTGCGGGAGCAGCGTGGGGAACAGTCGCCGGGTCCGGTCGCCGGGTTCACCACCCGGCTGCTGGTCGGTCTCTGCTCCGCCCGGCCCGGTGGTGCTGCCCGGGCCGCGCTCCAGCGTCGAGGGTTGCGTCGCGGCGGGTGCGCTGTCCGAACCGGAATCGCTGTCGGCCACGACCACCAGGACGGCGGCCACGATCACGGCCAGCACGATGAGCGGGACCAGGATCGCCACGGCGATCCACGGTGCCCGGCTGCGCCGCGGCACCGGTGCGGCCGGGCCGGGATGATAACCGTGGTACTGCCCGGGCACCGGGTGCCGCGGGACCGCCTGGACGGGTATCCCGCCGGTGTGCTCGACACCCGGGCCCGGTGCCACCCCGGCGGAACCGGTGTATTCGACCCCGTGGCCGGGACCGCCCACCCCCGGCGACGCGACGATCTGCTGCGCTCCGGTGTGCTCGACATCCCCCGGCCGGACCGCCGACCCGACCGGCCCGGCGCCCGCGCCACCGGCTCGTTCCCCGGCCGGTCCGGGACCACCGGCGGGGGTGCCCGGCGGGACCGCCGGTGCGGTCCGGCCCGGATATCCGCTGTCGGTATAGCCGGCGGCCGGGACCGCACCGGGCGGTGCGCCCGCGGGCGGGGAGCCCGGGGCGGCCGGATACCCGGTCGCCGCAGCGGTATACGCCGTGCCCGGCGCACTCGCCTCGACCGGCAGCGCATAGGCCTGAGTGGGAGCGGGCGCGGTGAAAGCCTGTTCGGCGGCATTCGCGAACTCGACACAGGTGCGGTACCGGTGCGCCGGGTTCTTCGCCATCGCCTTGGCCAGCACCGGATCCAGGCCGGGCGGGAGGCCGCGCCGTTTCACCGCGAGCGGGGGCGGCGCGAGTTGCAGATTGCCGTGGATGATATCGGCCGGATTGGGGGAATCGAACGGCGCCATACCGGTGAGCAGCCAGTACAGCGCACAGGCCAGCGAATACTGATCCGAACGGCCGTCCATTTCGCCGCCGGTCATCTGCTCGGGTGAGGCGAATGCGAGCGTGGCGGTGAACATACCGGTCTGCGTCAGCCGGACCGTTTCCGCGCGTAATCGGGCCAATCCGAAATCGGTGAGGAAAACGCGTTCGCCCTGCCCGGGATTGGCGCGGGCGAGCAGGATATTCGACGGTTTCACATCACGGTGCAGAACCCCCATACCGTGCGCGTAATCGAGCGCGTCGGCCACACCGGCGATGATCTGCACCGCTTTCTCGGGCGCCAGGGCCAGCGGATTGACCGTACCGGCGTCGGCACCGTCGATGTACTGCATGCACATCCACAGGTGATCGCCCTCGGCACCGCGGTCGTAGACCGTGACAATGCTCGGATGATCGAGCGCGGCGGCGAGATCGGCCTCCCGCTCGAACCGGGTACGGATCGCGGCGTCGGCGAACAGTTCCGGTTTGAGCAGCTTCAACGCGGTCTGTTTCCCCAGCCGGGGATGCCGGGCCAGATATACGGCGCCCATTCCGCCTTCGCCGAGCAACCGCTCGACAGTGAAACCGGCGAACACGTCACCGTTGTTGAGCAACACGACCCCCTTCAGGCGACCGACAGACTCGTGAGCCTACCGGGCACAGCGCGCCACTTCTCCCGTGACAACGGGAATCGGGGCACTTCATGGAATACCTGGCAGTCCGTTCAGCCGGGGGTGACCAACCCGGATTCGTAGGCCAGCACCACGGCCTGCGCGCGGTCGCGCAGATCCAATTTGGTGAAGACCTTGGACACATGTGTTTTCACCGTCTGTTCGGCGATGAACAACGCCGTGGCGATTTCGGTATTCGACATACCGCGGGCGACGAGTTCGAGTATCTCGCGTTCGCGCGGGGTCAGCGACGCCAGCGCCGGAGCGGGCGCACGACGCGCGGCCCGCCGGGTGGTCACTTCCGCGATGAGCCGCCGGGTGACGGTCGGGGCGAGCAGCGCCTCTCCGGCGGCGACCACCCGCACCGCCCGCACCAGTTCCTCGGCGGGGGCGTCCTTGAGCAGGAACCCGCTGGCGCCGATCCCGAGCGCCTCGTACACGTAGTCGTCGATATCGAAGGTGGTGAGCATGAGTACGCGTACCGGCGGATCGAACCCGGCACCGAGGATCGAACGCGCGGCGTCCAACCCGTTCATCTCCGGCATCCGGACATCCATCAGCACCACATCGGGCCGCAACCGCGCCGATTCGGCGACCGCCACTTTTCCGTTGGGCGCGTCGCCGACCACACTGATATCGGGTTGGGCGGCGAGCAGTGCTCCGAATCCTTGCCGCACCATGGCCTGATCGTCGGCGATCAACACGGTTATTGCCACGGGCCCAGCTTAATTCCCGATCGGCGGACAGGTGCGCCGAGCATCGGTCCGTGCAGCTCACCGCCGAGAACGGCGGCGGTGCCGAATTCCGGTGCGCCCGATGCCGGGGGAACCGGCGAGGTCAGGGGGCGGCCGAACCGGCGGCGGACAGCGTGAACTCGGTCGCGGGTCCGAGCGGCAACCGCGCGTGGACCCGGAAGCCACCGTCGGGAGCAGGTGTCGCGTCGAGTCGCCCGCCGACCGCGAGCGCACGCGCCTGCATCCCCGGGATACCGTGTCCGCCCGTACCTCCGGCCGCCGCGCCGGCGCCCGGACCGTTGACCACGGTCAGCTCGACCTCCGTGGCACTGGCGATCGTCACCCGTACCGGGGCACCCGGGGCGTGCCGTCCGGCGTTGGCCAGCGATTCCTGCACGATCCGGTACAGCGCGGACCCGACGGTATCCGGGATCGCGGCCAGGGTTCCGTCGACCGACCAGGTGAGGTCCACCCCGGCGCGGGCCGCGCCGATGAACAGCGCCTCCAGATCGGCGGCGGTCGGCTGCGGGGTGTGCTCGGCCAGCTGGCCGTCGCTGCGCAGCACTCCCAGCAGACCACGGATCTCGTTGAGGGCCTCGCGGGCGGTCGCCCCGATCGATTCGAATTCCGCGCGCGCCGCGTCGCCGACCCCCTCCACCCGGTAGGGAGCGGTCTGCGCCTGGACCACGACCAGCGACATATGGTGGGCGACCACATCGTGCAGATCGCGCGCGATCCGCGCCTTCTCCTCCAGGATGGTGCGACGCGCTCGTTCCAGCTCGCCGATCTCGGTCTGCCGGTTCAGTTCGGACCGCGACCTGACCAGCGACCGCACCAGCAGCGCGATGAAGAGCAGCCCGCCCAGGGATACCGGCCAGGCCCACGGATCGGCGCCGACTCCCTCGGCCGACAGCGCAGCCCCCAGCAGCAGCGAGGTCGCACCCCACACCACCGCGACCAGTTGCAGCGGCGACCGCAACGCCACCGCGAACACCAGGAAGTACAGCGCGACGATATGGACGACCTGGAACGGGATCGCCTCGCCGGGCAGGTTCGGTACCGCCAGCGCGATGAACAGCGCCGAAGCCGCCGATACCGACCAGCCCAGCAGCGCGTTCACCCGCATCATCAGGACCGGCAGGGCGGCGAACGCCGCGATCAGTGGCGCGATGGGCCAGGGCACCTGATGGGTCAGATGCAGGGTCGGCCACGCCACCGAGAACAACGTCACGGCGGTGAAGACCGAGGCGGCATCGAGCCACCAGCGCAGGCCGGGCCGGACGATCAGGCCCCAGATACCCGGCCCCCGGGTCGCCGGCTTCGCGATGCTCGTGTCGTTCATTCCCACGACACTAGGAACTCGGGGCCCGGCGCACCTCATACCGTGGGGTGAATTACGGCCGGTACCACAGGACTGGCCCCGTACCCCCGTAGGTTCGCGGAGCGGGGGCGAAACCCCTCCTGAGCGGGACGGCCGCGACTGTCGCGGATTCCTAACGTCCTCGGTCATGGCTGTCTCGAACAATGCCGTGCCCCACCGGGCCCGGCCGTCCCTGCAGGCCGCGCGGCGCGTGGTGATCACCGCCGCCGGACTCGCGGCGGCGGTATCGCTGGTGTCGGCCCCGGCCGCCGACGCCGCCGACGCGGCCCCCCGGCCGGACCCCGCCGCGGCGGCGGTCCGGGCGCTCACCGAGCCGGGCGCGGTCGCCGAGGTCCCGGCCGATTTCGGCACGGTCGCCGGGTACCGGCCGGCGCGGATGGACGGGATGCTCGTCGCACCGCACGGTTCGTGTTCGTCCCCGGTACCGCTGCCGGCGGAGTTCGACAAAGCCTGCAAAGCCCACGACCTCGGCTACGACCTGCTGCGCTACGCCGACCGCACCGGCGCCCCGCTCGGGCCCTGGGCGCGGCGAGAACTGGATCGCGCGCTCGCCGAGCGGATGCGCACGGCCTGCGCCGGCCGGCCCGAACTGCTACCCCGCAGCCGTTGTACCGCGATGGCCGAGGTGGCCGCGGTCGCCGTCGATCTCAACTCGATGCGCCAGGACTACGGCGTACCGGTCGTGGAGGAATTCCCGCTGGCCGGCACCCTCGCCGCCTGGTTTCCGCGACTCTGCGGCCTGCTCCTGCTCGCGGTCCTCGTGCTCGTACTCCTCCGTCCGGTGACCACACCGCTGCTCGCGGGGGCCCGGATCCACCGTCCACTCGTCGCCACTGTCCCCGGGGGTAAACATGTCTGATACCGCGACGACCACCCGGCGGGTGCCGGCACACCCGTTGCTCGTCCGGCTCGCGGGCTCGCTGCGCGTCCGGCTGCCGCGGTACCGGCCGCCGGTCGGGCCGGCACTCGCCGTCGCGGCGGGCACCGCGGTCTCGCTCGCGCCGGGGCTGCTCCCCCGGACCGCCACCGCGCAATCCGTACTCACCGCGCTGACGGTGGTGCTGGCGCTGGTCCTCGCGCGGTTCGCCCGCCTCGTCGTACGGCATACCGGCGGGCGGATTCCGGCGAGCACCGCACGTACCCGGCATCTGGCGTACGCGGCCGCTACCTCCGGTGTCCTCGGCGCGGTGGTGTACGCCGAGCACTGGCAGCAGACGTTGCGAACCGCCATGGACGTCGCCCCCACCGGACCGGGGTACTGGCTGTCATGGGCATTCGGGGCGGCCCTGCTGAGCACGGTGATCGTGGCGGCCGGATACGGATGCCGCCGCCTGCTCCGGTGGATCGGCTGGTCCCGCGCACTCGTCATGGCCGTGGTCGCCGGTCTGCCGATGGCACTGTTCGCGGTGCCCGCGGCGGTGAGCTGGGGCGACCGGACCTATGCCGCCGCGAACGCCAGTGCCGATCCCGGCCTGGTCCGGCCGGTCACCGTGACCCGGTCGGGCAGTGCCGAATCGATGGTGGGCTGGTCGACGCTGGGACGCGAGGGACAGCGGTTCGTGACCAGCGGACCTCCCGGCGCGGTCCAGGTCTACATCGGACTCCGCTCGGCGCCGGATCTGGCCGCACGTGCCGCGCTCGCCGTGGCGGAACTGGAGCGGGCGGGAGGTTTCGACCGCGCTGATCTGGTGGTCGCGGTGCCGACCGGATCGGGCTGGGTGGACGCGCGAGCGCTGCGCGGATTCGGCACCCGGTTCGGCGGCGATGTCGCGGTGGTGGCACTCCAGTACTCCTATGCGCCGAGCTGGGCCACCTTCCTGTTCGGCCGCGATGCGGCAGCGGCGTCGGCGCGCGCCTTGTTCACGGCCGTCGAGCGACGTGTTGCCACTATGGCGGATCCACCGCGACTGCACCTGTACGGCCAGAGCCTGGGCGCGTTCGGCGGTAGCGCGGTATTCGCCGGTGCCGCCGAACAGAACCGCCGGGTGTGCTCGGTGCTCTGGGCCGGTATGCCGGGCGGCGGGGGTCCCGAACCGGGCGCGCGGACCGCGGTCCTGGCCAATTCCTCCGATCCGGTCGTGCACTGGTCACTCGACCTGCTCTGGCGGCCACCGGATCTCGCCACAGCCCGCCGTGATGCGCCCACCCCGCGCTGGCTGCCCGTGGCGAGTTTCCTGCAGACCACCGCGGATCTGCTCGGCGCCCTCGGCGCACCGCCCGGGCACGGTCATCGCTACGACACGGACCAGGGCACGGCACTGCCCGGATGTGCCCCGCGGTAGCCGGCGACGGCCCTCCGGGCGGGCCGGTTTGCCGGTCGGATGCGGGCAACCGCCCCGGTGACGCCGGTCACCGGTACCGATACCTGCCGTGCGTACCCGCAGCCGTCTACCGCTTAAGGTGTCCCACCATGGCTTCACCCCGTATCGACCACCCGCGCCGGTCGCGGCGCCGGTTCCGGCGCATCTCACTGCCGGCGTTCACCGGCGCCGCGCTGTTCGGACTGGTGATCACCGCAGTGCCGGCGCCGACCTCCGAGGCCGTCGGTATCGACGGTTCGGTCGCGGCGCCCGCCGGACTGGCGGTGGTGGGTCTGACCTCGGGTGGAGCGGCCATGGACGCTGCCGCGGCCATCCCACGGGATTTCGAGGCATATCTCGGCTATGAGCCGGTCGTCCGGCAGGGTGTACTCGTGGCCCCGGGCGGCGACTGCTCGTCCCCGGTCGAGTTGCCGCCGGAGTTCGATACGGCGTGTATGGCGCACGACCTGGGCTATGACCTGCTCCGCTACGCCGACCGCACCGGTGCCCCGCTCGGACCATGGGCCCGCCAGGCGCTGGACCGCACCCTGAGCACCCGGATGCACCAGGCCTGCGAAACCCATACCGAACCGGTGGTGCGCACCCGCTGCGAGACGATGGCCGAGATCGCGGCGACGGCGGTGGACCTGAATTCCCGGCGGCAGCGCTACGGGGTCCCGGTGGTGGAGACGTTCGGTCAGGTGGCGGCTCATGCCGCCACCGAGCATCCGACCCGGCCCTGGTTGCTGCGCGCGGTGGCACTCGGCCTGGCGGCGCTGGCCGCGCTGGTCTTCGGCATCCGGCGGCTGCACCGGCGGATCCGGCGCACGACGGGTCCGGGCCGCCCGGTCGCGGTCGGGCCCGTCCGGCCGGGCCGGGTAGCCGCACTGCCACATCCGGCGACGGCGCGTCTACTGCTGCCGCGTACCCGATGGTTGCCCGGTTTCGGGAACCGGCCCGTGGCCGCCCCGGCCGACCCAGCGCTGCCGTCGGTCCTGCATCTGATGCCCGCGCAGGCGGTACGGACCGCGCCGACCGCGGTTGACCCCACTTGAAACACGTTCTAATTTGGGGTCGTGCTTGTAGTGGACGACGTGGTCGAGGTGGACGCTCCCGCCGAAGTGGTGTGGTCGGTACTCACCGATTTCGACCGGTACGGCGACTGGAATCCGTTCATCACCCGGTGCCGAGCCGATCTCACGGTCGGGGCGCCGATCGAGATGACCGTCGGGCAACTCGCTCCCCGGCCGATCCGGATGCGCGAATGGATCCGCAGCGTGACCCCGGGCCGGGAGTTCACCTACTCCATGAAACCGATCCCGCTCGGGGCGCTGCGCAGCAAACGTTCCCATTCGCTGACCTCGCTGCCCGGTGACCGCACCCGCTACGAATCTCATTTCGAACTCGACGGCTGGCTGTCTCCCCTGGTCCGCCTGCTGTTCGGCCGCGGCTTCGCACGAGGATTCCCCGGGATGACGACCGCGGCCGGGCGCGAAGCCGAACGCCTGCACTCGAGCTGACCCGGCCGGTGCCGCCGGACGGCACCCGAATACGCCCGGTACGCCGGGAGACAGTCACGCCGCCGGGTATCGGGCGGGCCCGTCCCGGGGCGCGTGCCGCCCGGCACAGAACTCGGCGGGATATCCCGCGGCGCGAAGACGCCGATGGCGGCGACCCTTTCCGGAGTCACCGCCATCGAATGTCGCGCACCGCGGCACCGGCGGTCCCGCGGTAGCCGTCAGACGATATCGCCGCGCGCCGCCTCGTAGGCCGCGCCGACCCGGTACAACCGGTCGTCGGCCAGCGCGGGCGCCATGATCTGCAGCCCCACCGGCATCCCGTCGTCGCGGCTCAGGCCCGACGGAACCGACATGGCCGGATGCCCGGCCAGGTTGGTGGGCAGCGTGCACAGGTCCGACAGGTACATGGCCAGCGGATCGTCGACTTTCTCGCCCAGCTTCCAGGGCGTGAACGGACTGGTCGGCGAAACCAGCACATCGACCTGTTCGTAGGCCTTGTCGAAATCGCGCGCGATCAGAGTGCGCACCTTGAGCGCCTGGCCGTAGTACTCGTCGTAGTACCCCGCCGACAACGCGTAGGTGCCGATCATGATCCGTCGTTTGACCTCCGGACCGAATCCGGCTGCCCGGGTCGCGGCCATGACCTGCTCGGCGCTGTGGCTGCCGTCGTCGCCGACCCGCAGGCCGTAACGCATGGCATCGAAACGGGCCAGGTTCGACGAGACCTCACTGGGCAGGATCAGGTAGTAGGACGCCAGCGCGTACTCGAAATGCGGGCAGGACACCTCGACCACTTCGGCACCGAGATCCTTCAGCACGCCTACGGCGGCGTCGAAGGACGCGAGCACCCCCTGCTGGTAGCTGTCGGAGTGCAGCTCCTTCACCACGCCGACCTTCACCCCGCGCAGATCACCGGTCGCACCCCGCCGGGCGGCGTCGACCACCGCGGGGACCGCGACGTCACGGGAGGTGGAATCGCGCGGATCGTGCCCGGCGATCACCTCGTGCAGCAGCGCGGTGTCCAGTACCGTCCGTCCACACGGCCCACCCTGATCGAGCGAGGACGCGCAGGCCACGAGCCCGTACCGGGAGACGGTCCCGTAGGTGGGTTTGGTACCGACGGTCGCGGTGACCGCGGCCGGTTGCCGGATCGAACCACCGGTATCGGTACCGATCGCCAGCGGCGCCTGATAGGACGCCAGCGCCGCCGCCGAACCGCCGCCGGAGCCACCGGGGATCCGGGTGGTGTCCCACGGATTGCGGGTGGGCCCGTAGGCGGAGTTCTCGGTGGACGAACCCATCGCGAACTCGTCCATATTGGTCTTGCCCAGGATCGGGATACCGGCGGCGCGCAACCGGGTGGTCAGCGTGGCGTCGTAGGGCGCCACCCAGTCCTCGAGAATCTTCGATGCGCAGGTGGTGGGCATATCGGTGGTGGTGAACACATCCTTGAGTGCCAGCGGCACCCCGGCCAGCGGCGACGCCGGCGGATGCCCGGCGCCCAGCGCGGTATCCACCTCGGCCGCCGCGGCGAGCGCCTGCTCCCCCGCGACGTGCAGGAAGGCGTGGTACTCGCCGTCGACCTCGGCGATCCGGTCCAGATGCGCCCGGGTCACCTCCACGGAGGACACCTCGCCGCCGTGGATACGGGCCGCGAGATCGGCCGCGCCCAGCCGGGTCAGTTCGTTCGCGCTCATTCGCCCTCTCCCAGGATCTGCGGAACCAGGAACCGCTGGTCCTCGGCGGCGGGTGCCCCGGACAGCGCCTGCCCCGGGGTGAGTCCGGGACGGACCTCGTCGGCACGGGTCACATTCGTCACCGGATCCGGCGACGAAGTGGCCGGAACATCGGCGGCGGCGACCTCGGAGATGGTCCGCACATGGCTGAGGATCGAATCCAGCTGTCCGGCGAACTGATCGAGTTCGTCCTCGGACAGGGCGAGCCTGGACAGCCGGGCGAGGTGTGCGACCTCGTCGCGGGAGATGGCGGTCACCGCGAACCCCTTTCGGCGATAGTTTGGACTGCGGATCACAAGCACCGAACAGCCTAATGGTGTGGCCGGCCGGGGTCGCCCGGCAGCCCGCGCGGCGGGCCACCGATGGTCCGCGGGCGCGTCCACGGACCGCCGGCACGGCACCGTCGGATGTCGGCGAACCCCCGGCGAAATCCGAAAGTTATACATTTCACACCATTCGTCACCTGTACGGTCCCGCTCGGGCGCACAATTCGAGTCGATAACCCTCGATAATGGGTGTAAGGATGGGCAGACCGGGTATCCGTTGATAGCCTCGGCCGCTGAAGGAAAGGGAAACGCACGTGTCTTATCTGCTCCGCGTGCAACTTCCGGATCGTCCGGGAAGCCTCGGGTCACTAGCTGTAGCCCTCGGAACCGTCGGCGCCGATATCCTCTCGCTGGACGTGGTCGAGCGCGGCGCGGGTTTCGCGGTCGACGATCTGGTGGTCGAGATCGCCCCGAACGCCCTTCCCGACACACTCATCACCGCCGCGGAATCGCTCGGTGATGTGCGCGTCGATTCCATCCGGCCCTACTCGGGGGTGCTCGACACCCATCGGGAACTCGAACTCATCGACAATGTGGCCAATGCCCGCGACGATCGACTCCAGGTGCTGGTCGACGGGGTGCCGCGGGTGCTACGCGTCGGCTGGAGCACGGTGCTCGATATGGGCGCCCAGGGCGCCTACCGCGTGGTGGGCAGCCAGAGCGCACCGCAGACCCAGGCGGCGTCGGTGCCGTGGATGCCGCTGCAGAAACCGACCGCGCTGGACGGCAACGCCGAGTGGGTCCCCGAGATCTGGCGCGATATGGATACCAAACTGGCCGCGGCACCGCTGGGACCGTCCAGCAAGGCACTCCTGCTCGGCCGCCCGGGCGGACCGGATTTCCGCCCCTCGGAGATCGCCCGCCTGGGCTATCTCGCCGGAATCGTCGCCACCGTCCTGGGCTGACCCGACCCGGATCGGGACAGGGGGCGCGAGATCACTACCCGGTGCCCGGCTCGACGATCCGCCACCGGTCCGGTTTACCCGGCGGATAGGCGACGGTCAGCGTATCCCCGACCGACGGCCAGTAGGCGGCATCCCAGACCATCCGCCCGTAGACCACCTTCCCCGGCTCGGACGGCCCGGACAGATTCCCGGTGACGGTGACGAACTGCTCGCCCATCGCCTCGGGTCGCGGACTCACCCCCGTGAGGTAGAGCGAGCCGATCTCCGCGTCGGTGGGCATACGTCCACCCCGCCGCCCTCGTAACACCAGGACGAGCATTCCCGCCAGTGCGGCCACCATGATCACCAGCATCGCCAGTTCGAACACTCCACCATGCTAAAGCCCCGCGGCGCGACCGCGGCCGCCGACGCTCTCGGCACCGGCGGTTCCGCGCCCGGGTCGAGGACCTTGCCGTGCGCCGGACCTGCCACCGGGCGGGACACTTCGGCGTCGCATCGGGTCCGTCCGGCGATCCGCGCGCCCGGCGTTCCGTAGCCGGGAGCGTCGGCGGATGGACCGCTCGCCCCTGGACCCGCGCCGGTGACTTCTCCGCCACGAACGGCCGTGCGGCGGCCAAAATTCGGCCGGCACTGTCGGCGACCCGTACTTCTGCGAGACAGGCCACGCCGCGCATGAGTCGTGCGGGACGGGGTATTTCACTTCCACCGGACATGGAAGGAAGCGATGTCATGCCGGAATCTTCGATTCGAGCAGGTGCAATGGGTAGCCGTATAGCAAGCCTCGTAGTACTGGTCTGGTTCGTGGCGGGGATCGTCGCCGCGTGGCAACGAGGCTATTTCAATGATCCGCCGGAGGAGTGCTCCCACTTCGCGACACTGGCCGTGACCGTGGTGGCCGGTCCGCTCAATTACATCGGCCTCAATCCGAAGATGGGATGCACCCTTCCGGAACCCAGCAAGTAGACCGGAAACCCGGTCGCCGCACCGGCGGCGGCCGGGTCCGGCTCGTTCAGGACACCGGGCTCGTTCAGGACACCGTGAGCGTGCTGGTACCGGTCGCCGAGCGTCGCACGGTCCAGACGCTGCTGCGGGTCCGCGCGGATCGACCGTTACCGCGTTCCACCAGCGCCCGGTTCCCGGTGGTGAACACCAGTTGCGCACCGCGCGTATTGGTTTCCGGATTCTGGAACAGCTGCACGAGCCGGTCGGCCTCCTCGACCGTCAGCTGCGCACCGATATCGTCGACCACCAGCACTTTCCCCGTGTCGAGCGCGTCGAGCAGTACCGGGAGCAATCGCAGCAGGGCCAGCGTCGCCGAGGATTCCTCGGCCAGGGTGAAAACCGGCTCCACACCGGTGTGCACCAACCGCAGGCCGACCCCGCGCCGCACCACCATCCGGGTGTAGAGCGCGTCGCGGGCATTGCGCATATTGGTCAGTTCGCGGGCCAGCTGGATCGCGTTCAACCCGCTGTCCTGCTCCAATTGCGCGGCATACGCGGCCGATACCGCCGCCCGGTCGGTCTGCTCACCCAGTACGGCGATATCGGCGTCGAGATCGCGCAGATAGTCGGCGTAGCCGGGATCGTTCTGCGCGATGAGCAGATCGGTGATGCCGAGATCCGCGGACTGCAGCAGAGTCAGCAGGCGGGCGGCGTTCTCGGTGGACCGGGACAGATGCGAACCCAGTCGCAGTTCCGTGGATTCGATATCGGTGGCACCGGCCAGCACCTCGAGCATGGTCTCGAACCACCGGTAGGCCGGCACCAGCGCCTCCGCGTACATCTGGCCAGCCAGGCTCAACAGCAGCGCGTTCGGCCGGACCAGCGGGACCAGCGCGCTGATCCCGAATCGCGCCGGTTCGAACATCGGCCCGAGCCGGACGGCCTCCCCGACACGTTCGAAGACGATCCGCTTACGGGATCGCGGATGGCTGTAGAGCCATTCGGCCGTGACATCGGCCGCGTCCAACCGGAACCCGAAGGTGTACGGAATACCTTCGGCGACGAAAACAGCCTCGAATTCGGTGGGCTGCCCCGGCAGTGCGAGATGCGGGAACCGCACCGGACCGGCGTAGGGGTCCCAGCCGGTCACCGAGTTCAGTACCGCGTCCCGCATATGGCCCAGGGCGCCGACCAGATTCGATTTACCGGCGGCCGGGCCACCGTGTACCGCGGTCACCGGCACCGCGACCGGTGCGGCCGCGCCGCGGGTCAACCGCAATTCCTGTAGATCGGCCAGCGATTTGTGGTTGGACACCCGAAAACTGCGCAACATCCCTCCATCCTGCCGTGTCCGGTCCCGGTCCCGCAGGACCGGGACTCCGTTCGTTTCCGGCCGCGCCGCCGCTACTCCTCCGGTTCGGCGACCGCCGGGCGCACCGCGTCCGGCCCGGATTCGAGCAGGACCCGGAAACCCTCCTCGTCCAGGATCGGGACACCGAGTTCTTCGGCTTTGGCGGCCTTCGAACCGGGCGCCTCCCCGATCACGACGAACGCGGTCTTCTTCGATACCGACCCCGCCGCCTTCCCGCCGCGCAACAGGATCGCCTCCTTCGCGCCGTCACGCGAGAAGGCTTCCAGCGACCCGGTCACCACGATGGACAGACCTTCCAGCGTGCGCGGGATCGACTCGTCGCGTTCGTCCTCCATCCGCACCCCGGCCGCCCGCCATTTCTCGACGATGGTCCGATGCCAGTCGACGGCGAACCATTCCCTGACCGCGGTGGCGATGGTCGGCCCGACTCCCTCCGCGGCCGCCAGCTCCTCCAGAGACGCCTGTTCGATCCGTTCCAGACTGCCGAATTCGGCAGCCAGCGCCCGCGCGGCGGTAGGTCCGACATGCCGGATCGAAAGCGCGACCAGGACCCGCCACAGCGGCCGGTCCCGGGCGGCGGCGAGATTGCCGAGCAGCCGGTTGCCGTTCGCCGAGAGGCTCCCGTTCTTGTTGACGAACAGCGCGACGTTGCGCAGCCGGTCGGCATCGAGATCGAACAGATCACCCTCGTCGGTGATCGCCTCGGCGTTCAGCAACGCGATCGCCGCCTCGTACCCGAGTGCCTCGATATCGAAGGCACCGCGGCCGGCCACATGGAAAACCCGCTCCCGCAGCTGCGCGGGGCAGCGCCGCTGATTGGGGCAGCGGATATCGGCGTCGCCCGCTTTCTCGTAGGCGAGTTCGGTCCCGCATTCGGGACAGTGCGTCGGCATCACGAAGGCCCGCTCGGCCCCGGTGCGGGCGTCCACCACCGGACCCAGCACCTCCGGGATCACATCCCCGGCCTTACGAATGGTCACCGTATCCCCGATCAGCACGCCCTTGCGCACGACCTCGGCCGCGTTGTGCAGTGTCGCCATGGAGACCGTGGATCCGGCGATGACGACCGGCTCCATCACCGCGAAGGGGGTGACCCGCCCGGTCCGGCCGACGTTCACCGCGATATCGCGCAGTTCGGTGGTGGCTTCCTCGGGTGGGTACTTGTAGGCGATCGCCCAGCGCGGCGCACGCGAGGTGGCGCCCAGCCGGCGCTGGAGCGCCAGTTCGTCGACCTTCACCACCAGCCCGTCGATCTCGTGCTCGATATCGTGGCGGTGCTCGGCCCAATAGGAGATCCGTTCGAGTACCGCGTCCACACCCTGCACCAGTCTGGTGTGCGCGGAGACCGGCAGACCCCAGGCGGCCAGCGCGCGATAGGCCTCGTGCTGGGACTTCGGGGTGAAGCCCTCGGTGCGGCCGAGCCCGTGACAGATCATCCGCAACCGCCGCCGCGCGGTGACCGACGGGTCCTTCTGCCGCAGCGACCCCGCCGCGGTGTTACGTGGGTTGGCGTACGGCGCCTTCCCCTCGGCCACAATGGCCGCGTTCAGCGTTTCGAAATCCGTCAGCCGGAAGTACACCTCCCCGCGCACTTCCAGAAGTTCCGGGACCGGGAACTCGGTATCGGCATTCAACTCCGGCGGGATGTCCTCGATGGTTCGGGCATTGAGGGTGACGTCCTCACCGGTCCGCCCGTCGCCGCGGGTCGCGCCGCGCTCCAGCCGGCCGTCCCGGTACACGAGGTTCAACGCCACACCGTCGATCTTCACCTCGCACAGATAGTGCAGATCCGGCCCGGTCTCCTCCTCGACCCGGGCCACCCAGGCCCGCATATCGGCTTCGGAGAACGCGTTGTCCAGTGAGAGCATCCGTTCGAGATGATCCACCGCGGTGAAATCGGTGGCGAACCCACCACCCACCAGCTGGGTCGGCGAATCCGGGGTGCGCAGATCCGGGAACCGCTCCTCCAGCGCCAGCAACCGCTGGAACAGTGTGTCGAATTCGCCGTCGGAGATGATCGGCGCATCCCGCACGTAGTAGCGGAACTGATGCTCGCGCACCGTTTCGGCGAGCTCCTGCCAGCGCACCCGCTCCTCGCCGGCGGCCGGGGGCGGGGCGGCGGCTGTGGAGCGGTCTTCCCGTTCGGCGGGGCTCACGGTCTCACTCACATCTCGCAGGGTAGTCCAGCCGACCGGCACTTCAGTAGCACCGTAACCGCACGTCGCCGGACATATCGGCCGCACACGGGCCTGTTCCGGAACACCGGCGGGCGCCGTCGAATCGCACCCCGGCCGTCGGGCCGGGCGGGTGGGCGGCGGCGCCGGACGCGGCCGGCGGAACCGGTGTGGCTTCGGGACCGGAGCGCCGATCGACCCCGGAGCGGCCGGCGGAGGTACGGTCGGCGGCACCCGGTCGGCAACCGAAAGTCGACTTCCCCGCTGGAACGCCGACCACCGAATCCGAGACCCGCCTCGGGCTCGGCGACCCGGGCAGGCCGGGTCGCCCGCTGTCCCGGCACCGGCTGTTCGATGTCACCGGCTGCTGCCACCGGACCGGGTGGAGGTCACCCGGCGACGAGCGACTCCGGATCCTGCGCGAAGGCCTTCGCGGTATCGGCGGCCAGGCGCAGCGCATCGCGCGCCCAGCTCAGCGGAGCCCCGGCCAGACCGCACGCGGGGCTCACCGTCACCTGCCGAGCGAGTCGAGCTCGGGGGAAACCGAGCCGATCGACCAGGCGCGCGCCCGGTTCGGCGATCTCCCGCCAGGTCACCGGTCCGGCCGGCCGGGTGGTGGGGACGAGTCCGAGAATCAGGTGTTTGCCCCGGTCCAGCGCCTCGCCCAAGGCGTCCAGGCCCGCCGTACCGGATACCGCGGCGAGATCGAACCCCAGCGCGACCGCCGAGGTCCGGCCCAGGAAACCCAGGGGCGGCCGGCTCGCGCAACTGTGCACCACCGCGGGTACGCGCTGATGGCCGAGCACCGTATCGAGTATGGCCAGCGCCTCGGGCTCGGGTATCGCCGCGACGGTGTTCAGCACGCTCGGACCGCGCAGCGAACCGCTCAGCACAGCATCCAGCAACGGTTCGTCCAGTTGCAGCACGACCTCGGCCTCGAGTCGCGACCCGACCTCGGCGATATGGGTCGCCAAACCCTCGGCCAGCGATTCCGCCAGATCTCGTACCGCGCCCCGGTCGGTCAGTACCCGGTGCCCACCGGCCAGTTCCACCTGCGCGGCGAGCGTCAGCGGGCCGGCGGCCTGCACCTTCACCGGCCGGCCCGATCCACGCAATCCGGCGTTCTCCCAGGCCTCCTGTAACGCGTCCAGATCGGTGCGCAAGAGATCGCTCGCGCGCCGCGAGGCCGAACCCGGCCGCGCCGCCAGCCGGTAACCGCGCGGGGTGGTATCGAATCGCATATCCACCAGCAGCGCCGAGACCCGGCCGACCGTATCCGCACCCACCCCGCGCGCCGGTAGTTCCACCAGATGTGGCAGTTCGGTCAGCTCGCCCACGATGACCGCGGCGGCTTCCCGGGGATCGGTACCGGGCCACGACCCCACCCCGGTGGCCGCTCCGGCCGGGAAACCGGCCGGATTCATCGTGGCGCGCCCGCCGGAGCCGTACGCGCGGTCGCGGTGATGGTGCCGCTGCCGAGCACTTCGTCACCGGCGGTATCGGGGCGGTACAGGACCACGGCCTGCCCGCGCGCGACACCGCTGAGCGGTTCGTGCAGGCGTACCGCGAGCCCGTCGCCCACCGCCTCGGCGGTCGCGGGCGCGGTCCCGCCGTGTGCGCGAACCTGCACCACACAGTCGAACGGCTCCCCGGGGACCGCCCCGCCGGTCCAGATCGCCCTGTCGGCCTCGATCGACCACACCTGCAGATCATCGGCGGAACCGACCCGTACGGTGCCGGAATCGGGGTCGATATCGGTCACGTAGCGGGGTTTGCCGTCGGGTCCGGGACCGGGCAGGCCCAGCCCCTTGCGCTGTCCGATGGTGAACCCGTGCACGCCTTCGTGCCGGCCCAGTTCCGCACCCGCGGAGTCCACGATGGCGCCGGGCCGGATCCCGATCTTCGCGCCGAGGAAGGCGCGGGTGTCCCCGGAGGGGATGAAGCAGATATCGTGGCTGTCCGGTTTATCGGCCACGGCCAGCCCACGTTCGGCGGCTTCGGCCCGGATCTGCGGCTTCGGAGTATCGCCCACCGGGAAGACGGCGCGCGACAACTGTTCGGCGGTCAGCACCGCCAGGACGTAGGACTGATCCTTGTCGGCGTCCACCGCCCGGCGCAGCACCCCGTCGGCGAGCCGGGCGTAGTGCCCGGTGACGACCGCGTCGAAGCCGAGCGCGACGGCCCGGTCCGCCAGGGCCGAGAACTTGATCTTCTCGTTGCAGCGCAGGCAGGGGTTGGGTGTCTCACCCGCCGCATAGGACTCGACGAAATCGTCGATCACATCTTCTTTGAAACGGTCCGCGAAGTCCCAGACGTAGAAGGGGATCCCGAGTACATCGGCCGCCCGGCGCGCGTCCCCGGCGTCCTCCTTCGAGCAGCAACCGCGCGATCCGGTGCGCAATGCGCCGGGCGCGGTGGACAGCGCCAGGTGCACCCCGACCACCTCGTGCCCGGCGTCGACGGCCCGTGCCGCCGCCACCGCCGAATCGACTCCACCACTCATCGCGGCGAGCACTCGCATACGCTACGCACCTCCTCTCGCACCGGCCAGACCCGCGGCTCTGGCTCGTTCCACCACCTGCGGCAGTACCTCCAGTACTGCATTGATATCGGATCGCTGCGAAGTGTGTCCAAGGGAAAACCGCAGCGATCCCCGCGCTTCCCGGGCCTCGACTCCCATTGCGATCAGGACATGACTCGGCGAGGCCACTCCGGCGGTGCACGCCGACCCGGTCGAACATTCGATTCCCGCGGCGTCCAGCAACATCAGCAGCGAATCGCCCTCGCAGCCCGGGAAGGTGAAATGGGCGTTGCCCGGTAGCCGCCGGTCGTCGTACGGACCGTTGAGTACCGCGTCCGGAACAGCCTGCCGCACTCCGGCGATCAGCTCGTCGCGCAGGGCGGCCAGCTCCCCGGCCCGGACCGGCATCTCCACCACGGTCTGCCGCAGTGCGGCGGCCAGGCCCGCCACCGCCGCGACGTCGGAGGTACCCGAGCGCAGATCCCGTTCGTGCCCACCGCCGTGCAGCAGCGGTACACAACCCGCCTGCCGCCCGAGCAACAGGACGCCGACACCGTGCGGACCACCCAGTTTGTGGCCGGCGAAACTCGCCGCCGCCAGCCCGCTCGCGGCGAAATCGATGGGCAGCTGGGCCGCGGCCTGCACCGCGTCGCTGTGCATCGGCACACCCGCCGCCTGCGCGATCTCCGCCAGTTCCCGGATCGGCTGGACGGCACCGATCTCGTTGTTGGCCCACATCACGGTGACCAGGGCGACCTCGTCCGCGCATTCGGCGAGGGCGGCGCGCAGCGTCTGCGGTGCCACGATTCCGTCCGCGTCCACCGGCAGCCAGGTGACCCGGGCGCCCTCGTGCCGCTCCAGCCATTCCACGGCGTCGAGGACGGCGTGATGCTCGGTGGCACCGGCCAGGATCCGGTTACATCGCGGATCGGCGTCACGCCGGGCCCAGTAGAGACCCTTGACCGCGAGATTATCGCTCTCGGTTCCGCCCGAGGTGAGGATGACTTCGGAGGGACGGGCGCCCAGATCCGCGGCGATCGATTCGCGCGATTCCTCCAGTCGGCGCCGGGCCGCCCGGCCCGATCCGTGCAGCGAGGACGCGTTCCCGACCAGTGCGAAGGCAGCGTTCATCGCCTCGATCGCTACGGGCAGCATCGGTGTGGTCGCCGCGTGATCGAGGTAGACCGTCGTGGGCACACCGCTGACAGCACCCGGGAAAGCCGACTTCATGACCGACAAAGCCTATACCACCGTTGACCTGGGCATCTTTGGGGTATCCCCCCTGTTTCTACAAATTTTCTACAAACTACACACGATCCACAACAAAGCAGGCACCACCGACATTCCTGGATTTACATGCCCGGATGGCAGACATGGCACCGCCGGACTTGTGGCCTGAACACCAAGTCCGGGCCCTTCGGGACAGATCAGGAAGAGGCCATCGCGATGAACCCCGCTCACCGAGCTCGGTCAGGTCCCCAGTGACTCGATCGGGTGCTCGAAGTCAGCCGTGCTGACCTCGACGATGGCAAACGGCTCCACCTCGCCGGTAGCGCGCAGTTCGGGGGTTCGAGGGCCGGTCTGTGGTTCTGGCCAGCCGGTAGGAGTCGGGAGCTCACCCAACTCGAAGTGCTTTCGGTCCAGTACATGGACGTGGCCAGAGTATCTCATTTGCGATTCGGGTTCGTCGACGATCGCTGCGCGGTAGGTCATAGTGCCGTCGTCGTTGATCTCGTAACCACATCGCGCGCGGCCCTTGAAAAGCGCCAGGAACATCGGAACATCGAATTTGGTGTCGGCGCAAATGGCAGGTTCACCATCGGGATATCGGCGACCGCCACTGTCGATCCAGTTCATCTGGCGTGGTTCGAGTTTGAAGATGGCATCAGCGCTGCCGTGGAAGACGATCCGGTCGCCATAGATCGACGACAGATCCTCGAGGGCTCGGCGGCCTCGCAACATGATCGGTCCATTGCGATCCGGCTCAGGAACAGCGGGTGGGACATGAGACCGGCTCTCGCTTGCGTGATCGAATGAAGGCCCGATTCGGTGTTCGAGTTCACCGAAGATCTCTCCGACGGTCTTCAACCCACGCGCCGAACCTGTGGTGTGCGCCGTGAGTTTGCTGCATAGTTTCCGAAAAGCGCAGTCCAGTCGTCGGACAGCGAAAATCATTCCAGTGCTGGGGGATTGCATGAAGTGTCTCGTAGCGCCTTCCTCGGCTCAGCGGCCTCCCGTCGCCGGTGCGCCGATGTGGGCACCTCGATCTCCGGCGCCGCATCGTTGCCTTGCACCTCACTGCCCATAGGACGCAGGGCGATCAGCGATCGAGTTTCGGCTGCCACAGTCGAATACGCAATCGAGGCACCGGTCCCTGCCCCGCACCGATACTTCGAAACACCAGAACATAATTTCGAGACTCGAGTACGACGGTCCTCGCGATCGACCTCGCCACCAGGTGCCGGTGTTCGTGCCACGAAGGTTCGAGAGACCGATGGCCGGGCCCGCACTCGCGGAGCGCGATGGCGGCCCTGCAACCAGGCTCGGGCAGTCATAGTCCGAGAGTGCGCGGACGAGCGTCCGTGTCGACAGCTTTACCGGGGAGTCGATCTCGTCGATTGCGCATCGGCGGCTCACGCGGTGCCGCGGAGTTCATCCTTGCCGTGCGGCTCACCTCATTGAGGATTCGCCGTCCGATCGCTTCGCGTTCCGCGTGCAATGCACCCTCGCCCGAGACCGCGGATCGATCACTCTCGTTGCCGGCGTCATCGGCCGGACCGCCTGTTTTGCTGGCCACCGGCGGCGACAACCTCGTCCACACCGCGTGCGTCGGTCAGCGTCGGTGGGCCGTCGAAACCCTGTACCCGGCAGATCTCCGCGAGGCCGGGGTCGCTCCGACCCTCGAACCACTGCTCCAGTTTGCTACGAACGACCGCGCAGTCCAACCTGTCCAGCAGATTCCTCCCGCGCGAGTAGTTCGATCGGGACAGCTGCGGCAGGCCGCTGCGCTCACGCCGGGCGAACAAATTCGAAAAGGCGCCGCGTACACCGTGGGGGCGGTCCGCGGCGTCCAGATCCCGTGTGGCATTCATGGCCGCGTCGCTGATCAGGCGGGTTCTGCTTGCCGAAGCATGCGCGCCCATTCGCAGCGCGCTTCCGAGCCGGTTTCTGATCGACTGCATTACGTCGATCAACGAGCGAGACAGCACAGAGGTCCTCGGGCCGGTGCGGTCCGATCCGCGGGCCGCCTTCGCCGCATTATTGCCCAGCGGTAGCCCGTCTCCGTATCAGAGATCAGTTCAGAATGAGTTTGCGGAGGCGGATGACCGAGCAGGCCAGGCTCACACGACGAGTGGATCGAGGGCCGCCGCTACCTCGGCCTCGACGTCCTGGCCCGCTCCCGCCACCACAGCGACCCTACCGAGGAACAGGGGGACACCGAACCCGCAGCCCTGACCGCCTGACCACACCGGATCACGCGGCGATCACCCTGTTACACCACGCATTTGGACTTGACCGCGTTGTCTGTGACCTCCGCCGTCCGAGCGGCACGGCCGAGGCCGGCTGCCATCGGCGAAATCTGATGTCACCAGCGCGCGTGTCCGGCGGCACCGGACCTCCTGCGAACGCACTCCTCCGTGCGTGTATCGAGTTGCTTGTGTCCGTACCTGCGGTGCCGACCGACCCTGATTGCTGCCGGAGCTGTCATACGGGCGATCCGCGGACGGTCCGATGAAGCGGGGCGAGCGCAGAGTTACGTGACAGCCTATGTCGCCTGCCACCACTACGTTCCGATCCAGCGTTGTCTGCTTATGTTGTCCGGCAGGGTAATTCGACGACAGCGAAGGCCCGCGAACGCGCGTGGTCGTGTTGCGTTGCCTGCACAGTGTTTTGGGAGGAGCACTTGACCGGCACCACCCGGGCCCGGCAGGGATGAATCCGCACCGCGAGAAGATCACCTCGGCTCGAACCCGGGAGGATAGGCCACTACAGCTCTTGGTTGGCAAACAGTGCCATGCGCTCGGACTTTCCACAGCTTCTGCCGGGCGGACGGGCTTGCGCCTACGCGGCTCAGATCTGGGCGGAGCCGCCGTCCACGGCGAGCTCGGAGCCGTTGACATAGCTGGACGCGTCCGAGGCGAGGAAGACAGCCGCCGCGGCGATCTCTTCGGGTTCGGCCAACCGGCCGAGCGGAACCGACGCCCCAGCGGTGGCGACCGTCTCCGCCGAGATCAGGTCGACCAAACCCTGCGTGCGGGTACCGCCCGGGGAAAGCATGTTGATCCGGTACCGGCGTTCCCCGGCTTCGTGGGCGAACCCGCGAACCAGGTTGCGGAGCGCGGCCTTGGTCGCCCCGTACACAGGCAGGTACGGCTCGGGCCGTGAGGCCGCCGTCGATCCGGTGAGGATGATCGACGCCCCCGGCGAGAGCAGCGGCAGCGCCTTCTGCACGGTGAACAGCGAGCCCTTGACGTTGGTGGTGAACATGGCGTCGAACTGCTCCTCGGTGATCTCGCCCAACGGCGCCACGATCCCGATCCCAGCGTTGGCGACCAGGACGTCGATCCGACCCGCCTGCTCGGCGACCGTCGCGTAGAGCGCGTCGAGGTCCTCGAGCCTGCCCACGTCGCAGCGGACCCCGGTCACCCCGGGACCGAGATCGGCCTCGACCTCGTCGAGCTGCGCCTGGCGTCGGCCGGCGACGAACACCCGGGCACCCTCGTCGAGGTACGCCCGCGCGATCGCCCGTCCGATACCCGCGTTTCCCCCGGTCACGACCGCGACCTTGTCCTCCAGAATCTTCATGGCAGCTTCCCACTTCCTATTATTGACCGATCCGTCCATAACACTCGATATGGACGGATCAGTCAAGAACTTGGTCGGTGCTCGATCTCACGCCACCACGGGGAACGCTCAAGCGTTCGGCAACAGACCGTCGAGCAGGGCCTCGGCCATGATCAACAACGCAGCCGGATCTTGACCCACCCTGCCGAGAACAATGAGTCCGAGCTGACCCGCCAGCACCGCATGGGCGGCGCTGTCCGGGTCGACATGGGGCGCGATATCGCCCTCGCGCTGCGCTCGCCGTATCGCGTTGACCAGCACAGACGTGGTCGCGGCGTAGCTGCGCCGAGCCTCGGCCGCCACCTCGGAGGTACTCACGGAGAGCTCCATCGCGGTATTGGCGAGCAGGCAACCCCGACGGGCCTGTTCGCCGCCGGGATCACGGACGGGTCCGGTCACGAAACCGCGAATCACATCGATAGCCCGGTCGGCCTGCTCCAGCCACGTACGCAGCATCCGATCGTTGGCCTCGTCGTACTCGCGCAGCACCCGCAGGAACAAGCTCTGCTTATCCCCGAACGCCCCGTACAGACTCCCTTTGCCCAGGCCGCTGGCCGCCAGGAGATCTTCGAGTGACGTGCCCGCGTACCCGTTGTCCCAGAACACCGCCTGCACGGCCGCCAAGACGCGCTCTTCATCGAACTGGCGTGGACGCGGCATGCATCCAGGCTACCTATAGTGGACCGTCCGGTCCATCATTGCGCCAACAGGCGACACCCGCTGACACGGGGTGAGCTGGTGATCGGTGGCCCTTGCCGCGCAGGTTCCGCATCCACAGGACCGCCCCCTGCGACGAGGTGAAGACCTCCACGTCAGCACTTCGGCCGGCCACTCGCTCGATCATCGGCTCGACCGGGAACACCGGGAATGCGACACTTCGTCGCTGGTGATCCTTCGGGGCCTTGATCACCAGCTGCCCATCCACCTCGCTAATCGCCATCGCATTACCCGGTATGCAAGGCGCCGAGCAGGCCGGTGTCCGTGCGTTTCTGGAAACCTCGGCCGAGCGCAACCTACGGTTCTACCGGCGGCTCGGCTTCGAAGTGACCGACGAGGTGGCCATTCCGGACAGTGGCCCGACAACGTGGTGCATGCTGCGATACACGGGCACCTGACCTTGCTCCGCGTGCACGTGTGTGGCCATGAAGCCCCAACTTCGGGAGGCAGCCGGGTTCAAGAATCAGTCGGCGGAATATGGAAGCGCTCGTGATTGTGGAAGCGGCTGTGGTCATGAATGCAGGTGAGATCACTGACGCGCGCCCCGTCGCGCACACGCGTGTTCTCATCGATGCAAAAGCCGTCATCCCCAGACGGCAACGACTCGGCAGTCGCCGTCACCGCGCTCGGCGCCCCGATCGCCGCGGCAATCAGCGCTACAACCAGGGTACGGCGCACCAGCGCGGCAGTCGTTGGGCATTGTTCGCCCCATCGGGTTCCTTCCGTCGCGGGACCTCACAAGATTCTATCAGCGCACACAGCATGAAAATTCACCGATTCCAGTGGCGCCTCGAAGATCATCGACCGCGATCCCTTCCTGACCGGTCGGATCCCGGCCCAGTACACCGAGTTGGGCTCGCACCTGTACGTACAGCGACGAATCTCGTTTCAGCGAAGCAGGCCAGGGCGTCCACGGAGGTTATGCACCGGGACCGGTTGAGGCACCCGTCAACCGGATCAGGATGATCGAACGCCGGATGTTCGGCCGTGCAGAAGCGGATCCACCCCGGAGGCGAATCCTGTTGAAAACACAGCACTCCCGCCGCCAGTATCACGCAATTTGTGCCTCATCCAACATTCGACCGACGGTGACACGAGGCTATGCCACATCGAACTCGAGCAGTCACCGACGATGGCCACGCGCTGAACACCGCCTCGCACCGGAGGTTCATCGCCGAATTCGCGGGCCGGCCGGGGCACCGAATCGAACCAGAGCAGATCCCCGGGTAATCCGCGTTCCCATCTTCGATGTGCCCCACCCTGGTCCCGGATGGCGGACTCGCGCCCGACGGCACTCGCATCTTGACCGTCGACTCGACGCGCGGCGATCTCGTCGCGCGGTCCCCGCGCCGAGGAGGTCCGGCCGGTGAGCACACCCACGTCCAGGTCCGCGGCCGGCGCGAACCCCGGTTCGGAGGAGGTGCCGATCCACAGCCGGTCACGGAGGCGGGGGCGTTCGGCACGAGATCGCCACCCGCCGAGAGCAGTTCGCGTAGTCGATGCAGGGTGTCGGCGAATTGTTCGCGGCGATCGGCCACCAGGATCTCGGAGAACATATCGGTCGACCTCGTCGGATTCGGGCGCGGTGGGTGAACGCGCCGGGAACGGAGTAGACGGCTCGCACAACTCGTGCGAGCCGTCGACGGGGTGGCGAGATATCAGGCCACGACCGGGCGCTGCGGCACGCCCACGTATTCGCTCAGCGGCCGGATCAGCGCGTTGGATTCACCCTGTTCGATGATGTGGGCGGTCCAGCCGGTGATGCGGCTCAGCACGAAGATCGGGGTGAAGACCTCGATATCGAAGCCGAGCAGGTGATAGGCGGGCCCGGTCGGGAAATCGAGGTTCGGTTTGATCCCGGTGGCGTCGTCCATCGTCTTCTCGAGGACCTCGTACATCCGCACCCACTTCTGCCCACCGGTGACAGCCGCGATATCCAGGAACGCCTGCTTCATGGTGGGCACCCGGGAGTCACCGTTCTTGTAGACCCGGTGACCGAAACCCATCACCTTCTCTTTCTTCGCCAGCTTCTCCCGTAACCACTCCTCGGCCAGGGCGGGATCGTTGATCTCGAGCATGTGATGCATGACGGCCTCGTTGGCGCCGCCGTGCAACGAACCCTTGAGCGCACCGATCGCCGCGGTGACCGCGCTGTAGATATCCGACAGTGTCGAAGTCACCACCCGCGCCGCGAAGGTCGAGGCGTTGAAGCTGTGCTCGGCGTACAGGATCAGCGAGACTTCGAACGCCTTCACCAGCTCCGGGGCGGGGACCTTGCCGAAGCACATGTTCAGGAAGTTCTCGGCGTATCCCATATGGGAATGCGGGGCGATGGGGTCCAGGCCGTGCCGGCGCCGGTGATCGGCCGCGACGATCGTCGGCAGCACGGCGAACATCCGCAACGATTTCGCGCGATTGGCCGGCGCGGAGTTGTCGTCCTCGAGCGGATCCTCGGCCCCCAGATAACTGATCGCCGTCCGCACCACATCCATCGGATGGCAACTGTCGGGCAGCTTCGCCACCAGCGACAGCAGCGACCGGTCGGCCCGCCGGGAGGCACGCTCCTGCTGCTGGAAACGCTCCAGCTCGGCATCGGTCGGCAACTCCCCGTTCCAGAGGAGATAGGCGACCTGTTCGAAGGTGCAGTGGGCGGCCAGATCCTGCACGGCATAACCGCGATAGGTCAGCGAGTTCGTATCCGGCACCACTTTCGAGACGGCGGTGGTGTCGACGACGATGCCCGCCAGCCCCTTGTAGATGGTCGGTATCGCGGTCTCCGGCCCACCCGTCGCCCGACCACCACCCCTCACCGAATCGCTGAGCGATGCTGAGCTCATCACTGGTTCCTTCCCAGAGTGAAATCGAATATGTCGGAATCGAATTCGTTGTAGCGCTCGTACTGCAGCAGTTCGTAGAGGCGGCTGCGATGCTGCATACGGTCCAGCAGGCCCGACTGGGTGCCCTGGGCGTAGATCTCCCGCAGCCCGGCCTCGGCGGCGAACATCGCCAGCCGCAGGGTCGAGACGGGGTAGATGACCGCGTTGTAGCCGATCGATTCCAGCGTGGTGGCCGGAATCAGCTCGGATTTACCGAATTCGGTCATGTTGGCCAGCAGCGGGATCGATACAGCGGCCCGGAACTTCTCGAACTCCGCCGGCGTGTGCAGCGCCTCGGTGAAGATGAGATCGGCGCCGGCGTCGGCGTAGGCCTTCGCGCGGTCGATCGCCGCGGCGATGCCTTCGATTCCCGCGGCGTCGGTGCGGGCGCAGATCACGAAGCCGGGATCCCGGCGCGCGGCGACCGCGGCCCGCAGTCGGCGCATCATCTCGCTGGTCGGGACCACGGCTTTTCCGTCGAGATGCCCGCACCGCTTGGGGTTCACCTGGTCCTCGAGGTGGCAGCCGGCGATACCGGCGTCCTCGAGCACGGTGATCGTGCGGGCGGCGCTCATCGGTTCACCGAACCCGGTGTCGGCATCGATGAGCACGGGCAGGTCGGTGACCCGGGCGATCTGGTGACCGCGCCCGGAGACCTCGGTGAGGGTGGTCAGGCCGATATCGGGCAGTCCCAGATCGGCGGAGAGCACCGCACCGGAGACATAGACACCTTCGAACCCGATTTCTTGGATCAGTTTCGCGACAAGAGGATTGAAGGCACCGGGGAACCGCTGGATCCCGCCCGATTCGAGGCCGGCGCGGAAGGCGATGCGCTTCTCGGCGGCCGACGTGGACGCCGCCAGGAGGCCGGTCATCAGAACAGTCCCTTCGGGGAACGGGGCGCGCGGGCGAGCACATCCGGCGAGACGGTGAAGGTGAGCTCCGACAACTCACCCACGGACAGCTCACCCGCGCGCTCGACCACTTCGAGGAAGCGGTCCTGCTCGGCCGGATCGACAACGCCCTCGGCGAGGGTGCGGAATTTGGCGATGTACTGGTCACGGGCGAAGGGCCGCGCGCCGAGTGGGTGGGCGTCGGCGATCGCGAGTTCGTCGACGATCACCTCCCCGCTCTTCAGGGTGACCTCCGCGCGGGCGCCGAAGGCCTTCTCGTCCGGGTCGGTGGAGTGGTAGCGGCGAGTCCATTCCGGGTCTTCGGCGGTGGAGATCTTGCGCCACAGCTCCACGGTGTCGGGGCGCTGCGCGCGCTCGGGAGCGTAGGAGCGCTCGTGATGCCAGGTGCCGTCCTGCAGCGCGACCGCGAAGATGTAGGGGACCGAGTGGTCGAGGGTTTCCCGGGAGGCTCGCGGGTCGAATTTCTGCGGATCGTTGGAGCCGGTGCCGATCACCACATGGGTGTGGTGGCTGGTGTGCAGGACGATCGACGCGATCTGGTCGAGATCACCGATACGGTCGCGCAGACGGCGGGCCAGATCGATCGGGGCCTGGCTCTGGTATTCGGCGGAATGTTCCTTGGTGTAGGTGTCCAGGATCGCCCGCTTGGCTTCACCGGGTCCGGGCAGCGGCACCGAGTACTCGGCCTTCGGCCCGCCGAGCAGCCAGGCGATCACACCGTCCTCGCCCTCCCAGATCGGCGACGGCGCGCCCTCACGGCGCATCGCCCGGTCGACGGCCTCCACCGCCATCTTCCCGGCGAACGCGGGCGCGTAGGCCTTCCAGCTCGAGATCTCGCCCTTGCGTGACTGGCGGGTCGCGGTGGTCGTGTGCAGCGCTTGGCCGATGGCCTGATAGACGGTCTCGGTATCGAGCCCGAGCAGCGTTCCGATACCGGCGGCAGCCGACGGACCCAGATGGGCGACATGGTCGATCTTGTGTTCGTGCAGGCAGATCGCGCGAACCAGATCTACCTGGATCTCGTACCCGGTGGCCAGGCCACGAACCAGTTCGCGACCGGACCGGCCGGCATGCTGGGCCACCGCCAGAATCGCGGGAATGTTGTCGCCGGGGTGGGAGTACTCGGCGGCCAGGAAAGTGTCGTGGAAATCGAGTTCACGCACCGCGACCCCGTTGGCCCAGGCCGCCCATTCCGGGGAGAACCGGCCACCGACACCGAAAACGGTCGAGCCGGGGCCATACGGGTGGGCCAGAGCCTGGGCGCGCGCATTGGCGACCGGGCGCCGGATCAACGACGCCGCGGCGACCGCCGCGTTGTCGATGATCCGGTTGACGATCATCTCCTCGGTCTCCGGGGCGACCTCCACCGGATCTGTCGCGACCTCCGCGATCCGCCATGCCAGATGCTGCTCGCGGGGGAAATGCTCCGCGGAACGATGGGTACGGACGAGATGATTCTTCACAGTCCTCGGCCTCCAGGGATCGATGCGATTCGCTTCGATTCGCACGCTACTGACGCGACAGAGCTGCCGGAATCCGTCGCAAATGCGTATTTTGTGGAGACTGAACTGCAAAGTTGTGGAGTTTGTGGAGGACACGGCGGACCGGCGCAAGCCGACGTGGGTCGGCAGCCATGGCTCGGTTACTCCGCCTGCGCCGCGCCGCTCGAACCGTTCCGCCGAGCACGGCCCGGGCGATCGGAGCCACCCGGAAGTCCTTCATCCACGCCGTTCTCGGATCACCCAACCCCGCCGACCGGCTCGCGGGGTCGCTCGCCGGCGCGGCACTCGCCTCCGCAGGAGGCGCGGCGATCCGGACCCACGATGTGCCGCTCATCCAGCACACCGTGCGCATGGCCGGGCCCGCCCCGGTGACCGCGCGCCGGTGCCTACGCCGCAGCCCGACCCGACCGCCTTTGGCGGGCACCTTCAGCCATCGACCACCGCGGGCGCGTACGGGGTTGTCGCCGGGCGGTTCTCGTCAGCGGCGAGCGGTCGCCCGATCTGCGGGAAAGCCCGTTGCGGACACGCCACACGCTCACATACCCGGCAACCGGCTCCGATCGGAACAGCGGCAGCCGCATCGTCGAGCGGGAGCCCGTGGGAATACACGAGTTTGTCGGCGTAGGCCAGATCACAACCGAGTCCGACGGCGAAATCTCGCGACGGCGCCAAATAGCCCGGGCTGCTCTCGCCTGTAGTCCGCGCCAACCACAGATAGGTCCGTCCATCCGGCATCTCCGCGATCTGCGTGCGGATCCGGCCCGGCGTCGCGAACGCATCGTGTACCACCCACAGCGGGCAACTTCCCCCGGCACGGGAGAAGTGAAACGCGGTGGCGGACTGGCGCTTGGAGATATTGCCCGCTCGATCGGTACGGACGAAGAAGAACGGCACACCACGCTGCCCACGCCGCTGCAACGTCGACAACCGATGACACACCGTTTCGAAACCGACCTCGAACTGCGCCGCGAGCAGATCGATATCGTAACGTAACGCCTCGGCCGCACTCAGGAACAACCCGTAGGGCAAGATCAACGCGCCTGCGAAGTAATTGGCCAGCCCGATCCGCAGCAGCCGACGCGATTCCGTCGGCAACGCAGCACTCTCGGCGAACAGATCCTCGATCACCCCCGACTGGGTGAGAAACGCCAGCTGCGTAGCCAACTGGAACGCGCGCTGCCCGGCGGTCAGGCGCCGCGCGAGTACGAGCGTACGTTTCTCCGGATCATAGAGACGCTTGGGACCGGGCCGGGCCGGGTCTTCCGAGCGGATCGAAACCTTCACATCGTGTTCTTCGTGCAGCAGGTGGGCCAGTTGCAGATCGAGCCCACCGAGCGTGAATCCGCCCCGTACGAACAGGCTCTCGGCGGCAGTATCCAAGGCCGGGATGTGATTACGGCGGTCGTAGAAGAAGTCACGAACATCTTCGTAGGGCATCGCTGTCCGCGGATCGACCACCGGCGATTCGAGCCCGGCGGTGAGCTGTTCGAGCTGGCCGTTGGCACTGCGCAACCGGCGGTGCTGACTGATCAGCAGCCGCGCCGCGGCCGGCACCCGCGAAAGAAGATCGTCGAGTTCGCTGCCGCTGACCGAGCCGGATTCCGGATCCTCGGCGAATGCCTCCTGCAGATCTGCCAGCAACCGCGCATCGGTCTCCGGCGCGAAGAAACCCACCTCCAAATCGAAGGTCGATGTCAACCGCATCAGCACCGGCACCGTCAGCGGCCGCTGATCGTTCTCCAGCTGATTGACATAACTCAGCGACAATCCGAGCATCTTGGCCAGCCGGGACTGAGACAATCCCTCCTGCTCACGCAACACCCGCAACCGAGCGCCCGCATACATCTTCTCCACCGGCCGACCTCCTTCCCGCAACGTTCGAGCCGACAATCGGCCACCCGAACCGAACGTGCTGTGCTTGCGCCCGACGCGAGGGGCCGCGGGTACTACTCCGACCGGAACCCCCGGCCCAGCAGCGCACAATGCCGGTCACCGGAGACCAACCGGCCGAGTGGTCGGACCGTACCGATCGCCTGCACCGGGGTGCCGGTTCGGGAAGGCTCCACTGAGCACCTGAGTGCACGGGGCAGGCAGACCTGCGGCGACCGCGACTCGACGGCCCTGAGAACCCCGAAAGTGATGACACGATACATACCCTGTCGTCGGCAGTGAACGGCCGTCACCCGTTCACGCGCACACGACGACTGCGCATCGGGAACTCTCCCGAATGCGTGGATATCGGCGTAGCACCCACTCCGCGAGGCGACGGCCGCCGGGCACGGCGCACCCGGCACAACCGGCAGGTCTTCGGACTCACGGGCATCGGCCTCGATCGGCCGACTCGGGATATACCCCGAGCTGTACTACGCCGTCGCTTCCCAGGACAGAACCCAGTGCTCTATGACGGCGGTCGTTCCCGCTCACCGCTGCGGGACAGTCCCGGATTCCCACCGGGTTCCCTCTCACCCGGCCACTCGACGTCGCGAAACGTCAACCGGCGGGCTTCGACGCCGCACACCGTCGCAACAGCGCACGACGAACCAGCTGCGCCCGCCAGAATATGCCCGCCTCCAGAAACATCGATCGGCGGGCGGGTAGTACATGAGATCGGTGTCCCGGATCGACGAGCACTGTCGAGAGCCGTACGTCGACAGGGTACTGCGACATTTCGCCGAGCTCCGCGTCGCCGACGGAACGCTCGGCTTCCCGGGCCATCGCGGCCTTGTCGCGACTTCCAGGAGCGAGCGCGGCAAAGCGCGTGCGGCATCCGGTGTAGGTGCCGGCGGCTCCTCCGGCACAATGACTTCGAGTTCCCATCGAGCTCGCGCTCTGTGCGGTGCGCGCATAGGCCGCCGGAGTGGTCTCGACTGGGCGAACATGCTCCATGGAACCCGGAGCATCAGCATCCGACCAACCGGCTGTCCGCAGGGATACAACACACGCGAATCGGCGAGCCCCGCCTGTATCCGGGCACTGTTCGACCCAGCGGTCTCCAGCCGACAAAGAGTCTGGCGGGCATGGAACGGTAGCTGTTCGGGTTCACCAGGCCGCGCGGGATCGGCGGCCCGTCCGGACGCAGATCAGGGTACCGCTCGAACAGGGCGCGCAATGCGACGGTGCCTCTCGATCGGGCCAGATCAGCGCCCGGACAGCCGTGCAGCCCGCTGCTGAACGAGAGGTGCTCCGCGGCGTTGCCCCTGGTCACATCGAATCGTTCGGGATCGGGGAAGACGGTGGGGTCCTTGTCGGCGCCCGCCAGCAACAGCGGGACCAGGGAACCCGGTTCGACATGTTGATCGGCGACGTCGATGTCACAACGTCACGCCGGCCGAATCGATGGGCAATGCCTCGGGAGCGGCATTGCGCCGGCTGCTAAAATCGCAGGTGGGTGGTGTGAGCATTTGCCCCACCCTTTCGACACCGACAGAAGCTCTGACGTTCGACAACGGCGTTCGCTGCCTCGCTTATCGGCATGATCGCCGACGCCTTGGAGATGCCGCAGCCCGGATATACCTCTCGGTCAGCGGGGGCGGCCCGACCGTGCGGAGTCGGAATGATCTACGACAACCTGCTTTCGCTGACAGCCGCGGCACCGATCACCAGTGGATTGCGCCACGGCGAAGTATTCAGGCCCTACGCTGCTCTGGTCGAGCGGATCGGCCGAATCGCGGCCGGCTTGATCGAACGTGGCGTCGAGCACGGCCATCCGGTTGCCCTGCTGGTTCCGAACTCGCCCGATCTTTTCGTCACTGCCCACGCACTGTTCGCCGCCGGCGCGATCGCTATGCCCTTGGACGTAACAGCCACGCGATCCGAGCTTGCCGCGCTCGCGCAGAAGACCGGACCCGAGGCCGTCGTGTCGACCCCCGGCCTTGCCGCTGCTGCCGAGACGCTGATCGCAGATGTGGCCCCCGGCATTCCCCTGTTCCTGACAGATACCCTGCCGCAAGGAAGTGCGACCGCCCCGCTGCCCGAGCTGCCGGGTGACACGACGGCGCTCTACCTCTTCTCCTCCGGCTCGACCGGGTTACCCAAGGTGGTGCCGCACACCCATGCCGAGCTCATCGCCGATGGTGAACGAGCCAGTACCGCCTGGGACCTCCAGCCAGACGATATCGTTCTCAACATTCTGCCCGGCAACTTCTCGTTGGGCTTCATACTGGGCGCTACGGAGGCCGTGGCCCGGGGTGCCACGACGCTCTACTGGAGCGATCCGCTGCCGCTGGCGCTCTCGCGCAAGAAGCTACTCGACACCATGGTCCGCGAGCGCGTCACCGTCATGGGTGCCGTTCCGGAAATGTACAGAATCATCGCCGGTCAGACCGGCAGTTACGATCTCGGTCTGCGCCTGGCCTTCTCGGGTGGCGCGCCATTGACGCGGTCGCTCTTCGAAGCGGCGTGCGGGCGCCTGGGTGTGGTACTCCGGCAGGCTTACGGCTCTGTCGAGGCGAGCATGTTCTCGCACAACGACTCCGCCGATCCCGATTCGAGCTGGGCCTCGGTGGGCAAACCGGCGGGCGACGCCAGGGTCCGCATCACGCCGTTCGATACCGAATTCGGCTCGTCCGTCGGGGAGATGGAAATCCGATCGTCCTCGCTCATGCGGGGCTATCTCGGCGATGCCGTGGCCAACGCCGCGGCGTTCGACGAGGGCTGGTTCCGGACCGGCGATCTCGCGTCACTCGATGAAGAAGGCCGCATCTTCCTCCGTGGCCGCAGCAAGCTGCTGATCGAGGTATCCGGCTACAAGATCGACCCCATCGAGGTGGAGGAGACGCTCATGACCTTGCCTGCCGTCGCCGAAGCCGCAGTGGCGGGTCTCCCGGACCCGCGGATGGGTAATCGGCTGATCGCGTTCGTCGTCAAAGAGGCGGAGGTATCGGCCGCCGAGTTGATGCACCAGGCCCGCGAAAGGCTGTCCGTGCAGAAGGTCCCCGCCGAGATCGCGTTCATCGATGCACTGCCGCGCGCCCCGACCGGCAAGCTCCTGCGCGCCCGGCTGTGCGAACTTCAGGCGGGTTCAGCCGCTCGTTGCGAAACGTAGGCTGCTACAGATGCCGGCGATTCGAACAGCTCCGCCTCTACTTCCGTATCCGGAATGCTGATCTCGAATCGCTCCTCGACGAAGTGCATCAGTTTCACCAGATCGATCGAGTCCAGCATGCCGGCCTCGAGCAAATGGGTTTCGCGACCGACCGGCGCTCCACCGGTTTCGGCCACCAGCCCGGAGATGTAGTCGATTATCGGTTGTTCGAAATCGTTCATCACTCGAGTCCCTTGTCCAATGTGGTTACCAGCCGATTTCATCGCGTTCTGAAATGGTGCTCGAAACGTGGGAGGACAGTGTGGATGTTACGCGCGCGCTGGGCGAACAGGAACAACTGCTCAGTTATATGCACGCCCATCGTGGGCTGATCGCCATACAGGTGCTGCACGTGCGCGGGCACCTCGATCCGGCGCTGGTGAAGCAGGCGCTCGCCTGGCTGCAGACGCAGCACCCCATTCTGTGCGCGCATATCCGCTACGGCAAGGTTATTTGGCGACGCCTGCCGCCCCTGGCCATGCGCCGGCCCTCGTTCCACACCGAGGGCACGACGGAGATCCCGTTGAAGGTGCTCTACGGTGCCGAACCGGACACCTGGCGCAAGGTTCTTGCCTCCGAGCTCCGTACACCGATCCCGAAGGGTAGTCATCCGCGCCTGCGGACAACGCTGGTGCGGCAGTCACCCGACGCCGACCTCAACCACATCGTCATCTGCGTCGATCACGCGATTCTCGATGCCCGATCCGCCAACATGCTCGCTCGCCAGCTCCTCGAATTCCTCGCCGATCCGGCCACGGCGCAACTCGAACCCCCGGTCCACACCACCCTGCCCCCACCGCTCGAGGAGGTCCTGCCCAGCAAATCCGGCAGCGGCAAGGAACCCACCTATACGCCCGCCATCCGGCTACCCAAGCAGAAGGTGCCCGATCCGAAGAAAGAAACCCGGGTGCTGGCGCGTTACCTCGGGCCCGACGCAACGGCCACGCTCATGGATGCCGTCGAAGCCAACCGGACCACGCTGCACGGAGCGGTAACGGCAGCCTTCCTGCTCGCCATTCGCGAGCGGTACCGGCTCGACGCCATGACCGTGTTGACCACCATCGATCTCCGCCGCCTGAGTAATCCCGCGCCACCGCGGGAGACCTGCGGTTGCTATGTCGACATCCTGCGTATCGAGCACCCGATAACCGACGACTTCTGGGCAACCGCCCGTGACGCCTCGTTCAAGCTGATCACCGCGCTGGCCAAGGACCAGGCGTCCGCCTCGATCATGAAGCTTCCCGACTGGGAGCTGTACCGGCACGAAGCCCGGCCATCGATGCGGCACAACGGGCGCATCGACGGACTCGCCGTTACCACGGCAGGCGAGTCCGGCCTCCAGACCACCTACGGCGCCTACACGCTCGAGGATGTCACCCGGGCCGTGTCACTCGACGTGTTCGGCCCGTCACTGTTCGTGATCGCCAACGAGCAGCTCGGTGGTCTCGATCTCAGCGTCGGGTACACGGCCTTTGCGATGAGCGATGAGGAGATTCGCTGGCTCACCGACAACGCGGTGGCGCAGCTCGAAAGTACGAAATAAGAACACCGCACCCATCCGGTTGCGGGCAGACCAGCCTCGATCAGGGCGCGATCCTGGCGCGCACCGCCGCATGCAGCTCACGCAGGCGCGACCGCTCGGTGATCACCTCGAGCACCCGAGTTCCGTGCGCGTGCCCGACCAACTCGACGGCCAGCTGCTCCGGATCGACCTGCCTGTGCGGAATGCGGTAGGCGGCGCACAGCGCGGCCAGATCCATACCGTGCGGGGTGCCGAACACCCGCTCGAATACTCCGGCATACTGCGGGTCGCCCTGTTCCAGTAGCTCGAAGATGCCGCCGCCGCCGTCGTTGGCGACCACGATGGTCAGATCGGCCGGGCGGGGTTCGCTGGGGCCGATCAGCAGGCCGGACGCGTCGTGCAGGAAGGTCAGGTCACCCAGCAGCGCGACGGTGCGGCCGTCGTGCTGCAGCGCCGCGCCGACAGCTGCGGACACGGTGCCGTCGATGCCCGCGACACCCCGATTGGACAGCACCGTGATACCCGGCCGCGGGTACGACACCAGGGCCGCGTCGCGCACCGGATTGGACGCGCCGAGCAGCAGCAGGTCGCCCTCGCGCAGCGAGTCCATCACCACCGCCGCCACGTGCAGGCCGGTCGGCTTCGGATACACGGCGAGTTCGGCCCGGACCACCTCGGTGGCCTTCTCGTTGAGCTCATGGCAATGCGCCAGCCATTCAGGGCGCGACGCGCCGCTGACGATCACCCGAGTGCCGGTGCCGACCACATTGCCGGAGACATCGGGCCAGCGCGGCCCGTTTGTGACCGCGTAGACAGTGACGTTCGGATCGGCCAGCACCTCGGCCACCGGACGGTGCAGGGTCGGACGGCCGGTGATGATGGCCTGACGGGGCTTCAGCAGCGGCAGCGCCAACGGGTGCAGCGCGGGGCCGTGCATGGGCGCCGTGGGTTCGGCGACAGTTGGCAGCCCGGACAGTTCCGGCCGCAGCCCGGCACCGTGACCGGAGATGACGACCGTATCGGGGGCCAGGTCGATATCGAGCGGCACATCGAGCATTGCGTACTCGGTGAGCGTCCAGGCCCGGCCGCCCTCGCGCCCTTCGGGCGCGCACTCGCCGGACGCGAGGTCGGGCACCAGCGGCTCGCGCAGCGGTATATCGAAGTGCACCGGGCCCGCATTGCCGGAGCGGGTACCGCGGGCTGCCGCGAGCACCCGGCAGACCACCGAGCGCCACATGCTGTTCTGGTGCCCGTACGAGGCATATTCGGCGGACGCGGATTCTTCCTCGGCCAGGCCGAGGCTGATGGTGGTGCGGACCTGGCTGCCGAACAGACCGAACTGCTCCACAGTCTGGTTGGCGCCGGAACCGAGCATCTCGTAGGGCCGATTAGCGCTGAGCACCACCAGCGGCACCCGCGCATAGTTGGCCTCCAGCACCGCGGGACCCAGGTTGGCCACCGCGGTCCCCGAGGTCATCACGACCGGTACCGGTAAACGACTGGCTACCGCCAGCCCAACCGCGAGGAAACCCGCGGTCCGTTCGTCGATGCGCATGTGCAGCCGCAGTCGGCCCGCAGCATCCGCCGCATGCAAAGCGAAGGCCAGCGGCGCGTTCCGTGAGCCGGGACACAAAACAACATCCCGGACACCACCGCGCGCGAGCTCGTCGACAACCACGTGCGCCTGTGCTGTGGACGGATTCACGGCCCCAGCCTCTCAGACGCACATCTCGGTTGACTGTCAGCTTCTGTTGCGGTCGTCGTGATGTTCGAGGCCCACTTCGATACAGAAGTGGACCACTTCGCGCCGCATTTGTTCATCACGGTGTCGTATGTGGCACGACCCACGATGCAATTCACCTGGGCGGGCCGGAAGGATTCACCGCCTGATGTCTCGCTGCGGGTTCGGTGGTTGCCGCCGACGTCGAAGACAGCGAACCGAGGTGGCCCCGGACGACAAACTTGCCGCTTCAACCGCAAAGTAGTAGCAAATACGATCGACGGCACACAACCCGGCCGACAAGGTCACCTGGGAGGCCGCGGCAATGGACGGCACCCCGCGACAGCCCGGCACGTGGAACCGGCTCGTCCGCCGGAGTGCCCCCGTTGTTACCGGACGACGATTCCGGGCAGCCCCACCATGGGTGTCGGTGACTCATGGCAGTGTCCGTCGCTGTGACTGCTTCAGCTAATGGCGATACCCGGTTCCATGATCATGGATCGTGGTTCCCGACCTCGATCGCGATCAACGAACCGGGGGCGTCGTGAACATCACGACCGGCGGCCTCGGGTGGATGTACGACACGGATCTTCCGCTGGTCGGCCTCACCTTCGCCCGTCAGATCAACGCCCGAGAGCTATTGGAGCGGATGGGCGTCGACCACACCACCGTGGCGGTGCGCGGGCCGGATGACTTCCACTACGAGCTGGGCGGCCATCTCTACACGACCGACGGATATGTGGTCAGCGCAGGGCATTGCCGAAGCTGGGCCTGGGCGTGGGAGCACGGCAGTTGGAAATCCATTCATGACCGAGGACCGGTGCTGCGCGCCTCGATCGGAACCGCGGCACTGGAGCTGCACGCCACCATGAAACCGGGAGCGGTGTTCCAATACGCCGAGAACGCCCGCCTCATCACCGGACTCGACACCACCGACAGCAGCCTCGCACGGACGGGCAGCGACCCACACCGCTTCGACACCGAGATCGAGGCACTCGGCGCTCGACCCGAACAATACGAATACGGTCCCCGGGGGTCCCTCGGAATGTTCTACAGGCTTGCAGAGAACCTCGGCGTCGGACTCCCTCAGGATGACCTCACCGCCCGTCCTGTCCTCAGTGGCCGGCTCCTGCCCCCAGCCTCACGATAGGTGCCGAGTCGCCCGACGCGCGTGCCGACACCTCGCAGCGGGGTGGTCCCAGCGGCCGGTCCAGCCGCGGCACGCGGGAACCTCGAGCGGCAGCCGGACGGAAGAGTGTTCAGCGCCACCGAAATAAAAAGGGGTTCACCGGCTCCAGATCGAACCTCTGCCCGGACCGACATCTCGGCATTGCCCAGCCTCCGGTCGAGGCTCGGCATCGCGTGAACGAGCGGAAGAGATATCTCGTCCAGGAGATCCTGGCCGCCACGCTGCCGATGGTCCGTCGCTGTGGCCGGCATCTTCGCTGATCTTCTCGCACTCGGCCGTACCTGGTTGCCGACCGGATCCAGACCGGGTAGCGAACCCGCCCGCGCTCGGAAATCCCACTGTTCGACGAGGTCGGCCGACACAATGTGGCGATGCGGCCGGATCACCGGACACCCGGACGCACACGCCGACCCCGTTCCGGCGGCAATTCTGGAGATCCGGGCGCTCCAGCCTCGACAGCAGGACCGATGAACAGCACCGACCTGTACAAGATAGGGATTCGATGACCCATTACCGCACGGTCTCGGTACACGGCCACGACATCTTCTACCGGGAGGCCGGCGACCCCGGTGACCCCACCCTGCTACTCCTGCACGGTTTCCCGACCAGCTCGCATATGTTCCGCGACCTGATCCCACAACTCGAAGATTCGTTTCATCTGGTTGCTCCCGACCATCTCGGTTTCGGGTACAGCGCCATGCCCTCGACCGAGGAGTTCGATTACACCTTTGCCGATCTGGCGCGACTGACCGAGGAGTTCCTCGGCGTAATCGGGGTGACGTCGTTCGCTGTTTACGTCCAGGACTACGGCGCACCACTGGCCTGGCATATCGCCCTGCACACCCCGGAGCGCATCTCGGCGATCATCACGCAGAACGGCAACGCCTACACCGAAGGATTGATCCCAGAGTTCTGGGACGGCCTGCTCAGCTATGCCGACAATCCCACACCGGATACCGAAGCTCCGGTGCGTGCCGCGCTGTCACTGGATTCGACCATCTGGCAGTACACCCATGGCGTCGCGGACACCTCACTGGTATCACCCGATGCTCGGCTGCACGCGCAAGATCGGCTGGACCGTCCGGGCAACACCGATATCCAGTTGGCGTTGTTCCGCGACTACCCCAGCAACATCGCACTCTATCCGGCGGTCCACGAGTACTTCCGGCAATCGCGGGTGCCGGTCTTGGCGATCTGGGGCGAAAACGATCCTATTTTCGGCGCCGACGGCGCTCTTGCGTTCGCGCAGGACACCGTCAACGGTGAGGTGCGGCTGCTACCGACCGGCCATTTCGCGTTGGAGACCCACCACCGCGTCATCGCAGACGAGATTCGCCGCTTCCTGGCCGACCGGCTCGAAGTCCGTCGATGAACTTGCACGGAAACCCCACCCGTGCCGCCGCACAACCTGGAGAACCACCCACGCCGCGCGGCCGGTCCCGGGCCCGAGGCGTCACTCCATACGATGTCGAATGCGTGAGTTGATCGGACGGGTGGCCCGAATACCAGAAGCGGGAACGCGGCGGCGTAGCCTGCGGGGAGTGAGTTCTCGCGAGCCCGTCCGGTCCGACGTCCGCCCCACGGCGGGGATCTCCGACGCCGACTCGGTCACGACTGCCCGGATCGAAGCACTGTTCCGGACACTGGAATCCGCGTTGGAGGCCAAAGACGCGGCCGCCTTCGATCAGCCGTTCACCGAAGACGTCATCTTCATCACGCCGGCGGGGGCGATCTTCCGGGGCTGGGACGAACTGCACGACTACCATCGCAAACGCCTCGGCGACAGCCCGGACGCGCGAGCCCGCTTCGAAATACTCGCCCTACGACTCCTCACGCCCGAACACGCAGTCGTCAACGTCGAGCAAACACTGCACACCCCAGAGTTCTCCGTCACCAACCGGGGCACCTGGGTCCTACTCGAACGCCACGAGACATGGTGGGTCTGTTCGGTGCACAACACCAACATTGCTGGATCGACCAAAGCCTGAGCCGCTGGCCGACGCTCGCCGTCAGGTCGACCTCCCGACTGTTCCGGGGTCGCGCCTCGCTCGGTTTCTGGACGATCCGCCCAGGCGACCCGCGGTATTCGGGAATTGAGTCTCTTTGGGCGATATCGGACATAAACCATCGCTGACCTGCGATGAATATCCGTCAGCATGCCCGACAAAGCATCGATCAATGCTCTGCCCAGCCCGGACAACCACCACATCGTAGGCCGCGAAAGCAGTCGGATGTCAGCGGCTCCATCTCAGTGTCGCTCCCCCGCCCGACCGTATTGCTGCCCGCCGCCGAACCACACTCTCCGAGGGGGATCACAAGCACCTGTCGCCCGAAACATCGAGCATCCTTCGGGTAACACGGTTGTGTGCCCGAACTTCGAGGCCATCGCGGGACAACAGCAGCCGTGGTCGCGGCCGCGACTGGGCACTCGGGGCGGTGCATTGTCAGGGTTTTCGGGCAACGCCTGCGTAGCAGGACACTTTGGCGTCGTGGGAGGCCGGGGTTTCGAGGTCGGGTCGCCACCGGTGCGGGGGCACGATTCCGGGGTCGAGGAGTTCGAGCCCGTGAAAGAACTTCGCGACCTCTTCGCGGGTGCGGTCCTGGGCGGTGATCCCGCGGGCACGGTAGATCTCGCGCGCGGTGGCGACCTGGTCGGGGTCGAAATCGGCGGTGGCCGTGCAGATCGTGAGGTAGGAGCCGGGGGCCAGCGCGTCGACGAGCGTAGCGACGATGCGCTCGGCGTCGTGCTCGATGAAATGCAGCAGGGCGATCAAGCTGACCGCGACCGGCTCGGACAGGTCCACGGTTTCGCGGAGTTTCGGGGAATCGAGGATCGCGGCCGGGTCGGTGGCATCGGCATGGATATAGGTGGTGCGGCCCTGAGGAGTCCCCGTCATCAACGCGCGGGCGTGGGCGAGTACCAGCGGATCGTTGTCGGTATAGACGATCCGGCACTGCGGTGCGACCTCTTGCGCGATCTGATGCAGATTCGGTTCGGTCGGTATCCCGGTACCGATATCGAGGAACTGCCGGATACCTTCTTCACGGGCAAGGTGTTCGACACTGCGGCGCATGAACGCCCGATTGGCTCGGGCAGCGATCTGGATCCCGGGCCACACCCCCAGGACGGCCCGGGCGGCCTGCTCGTCGGCGGCATAGTGGTCCTTGCCGCCGAGGAAATAGTCGTACATCCTCGCCGAATGCGGCTGATCGGGTCGATGATCGGATTCGGTTCCCACCAGTACCTGCCTCCACGATTCAGATCTGCTGTACCCGAACGTAATACACCCCGGCCGGCCGTGCGCTCCGAGCGGCATTCGGCCCATCGCAGCGCACGATGGCCCGTGGCTCCCAGCATCGACAAGGTGCGTACGCCGTCGGCGGCGGACCCACCGGCCGTCCCAGCCGGCGTTCGCGGTGTCGGCTGCGGCAGGAGGGTCGAAGCCTCGGCCCGGCTGTTCGAGGATGATGCTGCCGGTTTGGACGATGCCGAGTTCAGGCATGGTGGTCGAGGCTTCGGCGTCGACCACGGCACGGTCGCTTTCTGCCCGGCGGGTCGGGGGTGAGGATCAGTTCGGGGAATGCAGTGGGTCGACCCAGTAGTTCGGGCTTCGGCCGTAGTGCGGTGTCGAATACGCTCTATCCCACGCAGCGCCGGGGGCGATGAGTTCACGCCACGCTGCGACTTCGACATACATCACCCGCATCGAATTCAAGGATCCGGTATGGAGTTCCGGCCCGTCGGTCGTGACCGCATCCTCGGCGACCGCGACTTCGAAGTTGCGTTCCAGGGCGGCGCGGACCGTGGCTTCCACACAGACGTTGGTCTGGAACCCGCAGACGATCAAGCGGTTCGTGCCGAAAGTGCGCAGGATCGGTTCGAGCTCGGTATAGGCGAAGAAGCTGTGCCGGGTCTTGTCCAGCACCAATTCGCCCGGCTCGGGTGCGACAGCATCCATGATCCGCGATCGCCACAGTTGCTCCGCCTCGGACAACACCGGCAGCCGATCAGCGCGACCGGCACGATGCCGAGCCGACCTCGGCGTCGGCGCCGCAGACGAGACCTGGCGTGAGTAGATCACCGGAACCCCCTGCGACCTCGCCTCCTCGATCAACGACCGGCACTCGGCCACCACGTCGTCGCGCCGCCACAACGGCGGCCAACCGTAGGCGTCGCGGGTATCTTGCCGCAGATACGAGTTCTGCATGTCCACGACGAGCAACGCCAACGACCCCACGAGTGACCCCTCCATGATCCGAAACCTGCGCTACCCCAGCGGCTGGTGCCTCCGAAATCACCAGTATGGTCGGGCAACCGAGCTGTCACCCCGCATTTCGCGAACACCACCCGGCGCCGTCACAGGATCCGCTCACCGACCGGTGCGGGCACGTCGCGACGCTTGGATTGATGATCACCCACGATGACCAGGCCTTTTCCGCTCGCCCATGTTTTGCGTATCCGGCCGAGGGCACCGATCTGCCGAGATTCCGCCGACCGTAGCGCGATCGGGGGGTGTGGCGATGCGCAGGAGCTCAGGGCGGGTCGGGCTGGAGTCGGCGGCTGTTCTGGCCGGTCGCCGCAGGTAGTGATGCTGATGCCTGCCGATCCGGCTCTTGCCGCCGAACCAGTGGCGCCGGCCCTGTCCGGAACCGGATTACCTGGAACCGGCCTCCGGGCGGGCGGCGGTGTCCGGCTCGGGCACCGCGGTCAGGAATACCGGTTGCGGAGCATCGGCCGGTATCGAGTACGGCTCGGGTTCGGCGGGGACGTGACTGAACAGTCCGGAATTGTCGTCGTACATATTCGTGCTCCGATCTTCGGGGTGCACTGCCGCTGAGAGTCGCGGCAGGCAGGGTCGAGATGCGCGCCCCTGGTGGTCGGGCCGACCGACGGTCCGCCCCTTCCCGGGATACCCATCCGAACCCGGGGCCACTCCGCGCCGGACTGCCGAGTGGAGCAACCCGTCACCCGGAGGTAGCGGGACTGCGGCAGTTCGAAAGAGGTCCTGTCGGGTTCGGCAGCCGATCGGCTGCTCGACGGTGTTCCTCACCACCGTAACCCCCTCCGCCCCTACCGCGTGCTTCCCGGTCGAAAATCCGGTCCGCGACCGCATCGTCGCGCACGCGCCGCTTCACCGCACCGATCACGCCGGGCCGAAACCTCCGGGGCGGGTGACCGACACCGAGCGCAAGTCACCTGTGAACGGCAGGTCCTCCGCCGAGGACTCGCCCCGACCGGGCTCTCCCTGAGAAGACTGCGACACGCGCGGTCGGCCGGCCCACTCGATCGTCGCAATCGTCAGATCGGATACGAATCGAGATGACCAAGGCGTCGCTGTGTTCATCCGTCCGGCCAGAGGCGCTGCAACATATGCCAGTCGGCGGGGTGGGCGGCGATCCCCGCGGCGAACCGGTCGGCCAGCGTCTGGGTGGCTGCGCCCACCCCACCGGAGGTGTCGATCGGCTCCCCCACCGAGAAACCCCACCCGTCCGGCGTGAACCAGCAGTGCACGGGCAGCAACGGGGCGCCGGTATCGATCGCCAGCCGAGCCGGGCCGGCCGGCATCCGCACCTGTTCACCGAAGAAGGTGACGGGTACACCCCGGCCGGAGAGGTCCCGTTCCCCGAGCAGACAGACCAGACCGCCCGCGCGCAGGCGGGCGGTCAGCCCTTCGAACGGCGGCGAATCGGCACCGGTGAGGGGGATGATCTCGAAGCCGAGCCCTTCCCGGAAGCGAACGAAGCGCCGGAACAGCGACTCCGGCCGCAATCGTTCGGCGACGACGGTGGGTCTGCCGACCCGCTGGACGAGCCAGACTCCGGCGAGATCCCAGTTCCCGCTGTGCGGCAGGACGATCACCGCGCCACGGCCCGCGGCGGCCGCGGCACGGATCCGGTCCAGGCCGGTGGCCGAGGCTTCGATGGTGTCGGCCAGCTGCTGGGGATCCATCGAGGGCAGCCGGAAAGCTTCGCGCCAATATCGCGCGTACGAACGCAGATTCGCCTGGATCAGTTCGCGCGGAACCTCTTCGGGGGTCACCCCGAGTACCCGGGCGAGATTGCGCCGGAGCTGCGGAGGTCCACCGTCGCGCCGGGCGACGCGGTCGGCACCGGCGTCGAACAGGCGGACCGCCCATCGATGTGGCAGGGCGCGTACCAGGCGCCACCCCGCCGCATAGCCGAGGTCGCTCACCCTGCCGGGCATCGCTACCTGGGGCCGGCGTCCGGTGAGGAGGTCTCCGGCTCGGATACCGCGGTCAGGAATACCGGTTGCGGAGCATCGGCCGGTATCGAGTACGGCTCGGGTTCGGCGGGGACGTGACTGAACAGTCCGGGGTTGTCGTCGTGCATGTTCGTGCTCCGATCTTCGGGGTGCGCTGCCGATGGAAGTCGCGGCAGGCAGGGTCGAGATGCGCGTCCCGCGGCGGTCGGGCCGGCCGGCGGTCCGGACCTTCCCGGGATACCCATCCGAACCCGGGGCCACTCCGCGACGAGCTGCCGAGTGGAGCAACCCGGCGGCTCGGAGGCCGGGGACTGCGGCAGTTCGAAAGAGGTCCTGGCGGATTCGGCAGCCGATCGGCTGCTCGACGGTGTCCGTCACCACCGTAGTCCTATCTACCGCCGCGGTGTGCCCCGGTACACCGTCGGCCTTCGATCCGTGCCGCCCGCGGGCCGCATCGTGCCGGACTCGGCGAGTCGCGCCGATCACCCCGCTTGACAGCCACCTATTGAACGTGCCGTTATTCAGCGGTACGGTAAGTGATGTATCAATAAAGCACTCTGAGCAGTGCGGGCACCCGGGTCACGCGACCGAGGGTGTGACCGAGTGAGGACCACCGATGAACCGAAACCACGAACAGCGCGCCCGCCGTCTCGCGGCGCGGATCGCCGCGCTCGCAGTCATCACCCTCGCGCCGCTGGCGGTCACCGCCGGCCCCGCCCTCGCCGGCCCGGCCGATGCGGTCCAGGTCAGCGATTCCCACGATTCCGGTGACAGCTTCGGCGACAACAGCAGCTGGAACGACAACGGCCGGAACGACTACGACCACCACACCGGATTCGACGACGGCAACGATTTCGGCTGGGACGATAACGGCCACTACGGCTACAAGGACCACCACCGGCAGGATTACGACGGCTGGGAGGACCACCTCAACAGCGGCGGCAACCAGTACCCCGATCGCGATTCCCACGACAACCGGGGCCGCGATTACGACCAACCGGCCGATTGGGACCGCCACGAGAGCCCGCGCGGTGGTGGCGGAGCGCCGCCGAACTGGAATATGCCCAACCCCTACATTCCGCCGCCCCCGCCCAGCCTGCTGCCGCAGGTCCAATTGCCGGTACTTCCGCAACTGCCCTTCGCGCTGCCGGGCATTCCGGCACTCCCCGGAACGGGTAGCGCCCGCTGATACTGCAAACAAGTAGCCGTTGTATAGCGGTACATGAATGGGCGAGTCGATATATAGCAGCAGAAGCGGCCGGGTCCGCTCGGTGGACCCGGCCGCATTCCGCTCCGATCAGACGGTTGCCGCCGCCGCTTTCGTCAGTTGCCGGCCCGCCGCGGCGAGCACGGCATGCGCGGCATCCGAGAGTTCCTCCGCACGAACCGCGCGTTCACACCGCCGCGCCAGATCCCGGCGATCGGTACCGGCCGCTTCGACCGGCGCGAGGACGACCTCGGCGGTCAGGTTCCGCGCCCGCAGCACCCGCACGATGGAATCGATGAGTGTGTCGTCTCCGACGAAACCGGGGACGGTGGACCGATTACCGTGCGCGTCCAGGTACCGGAGCCGGACCGGCTGGACCGGCACCCCGGTATCCACGGCGGCCTGGAACAGTGCGGGCCGCAGCGTCCCGTAGGCACGACCGCACCAGGTGGTGCCCTCCGGGAAGAACCCGATCCGCTCCCCCGCGGCGAGCCGTCGACCCACCTGCCCCACCACATCCGGCAGGCGGTGCAGGCGCTCCCGTTCGATCGGGACGACCCGCATCGCCCGCGCGAGTCTTCCGAGCAACGGCCAATCGATCAGATCGGCCCGCGCCACGAAGGCGAGCGGCTGGACCGAGGCGAGCACGACGATATCCGCCCACCCGATATGCCCACAGGCGACGAGCACCCCGGCGCCCGGTTCGGCATACCGCGGCCCGATCGCAGCGGAGTCCGTCCGCCGGTCCACCACCCGCAATCGGATACCACAGGCACGCAGCAGCGTCCGCGCGAACCGGCGCTGGACACCCGAGCGCCGGGACGCCGGCGTCACGATATGTGCGAAAGGATAGGTGAACAGCACCGACAGCGCGCCCACCAGCCGGAGCCCGGCCCGCGCGATACCGATCTCGGGACGCTGCTGCACACAGCCGGTCCCGCACGGGCTCACCGGCATCCACGAGTGCAGAACGGGCAACTGCTGAACCTCGGCGGGCACCCGCTCCGCCGACTCGGCGATCATTTCCATCCCGTCACCGCCCGCCGTCGAAATTCGCGGCCGCGCCGCGCAACCGATCGAGATAGCGGGTGTTGATGGTGTCGAGCCCCAGCAACACCACGAAATCGGCGACGGCGAAATCCGGGTCGTGCGCGGGCTCCCCGCAGATCTCGGCACCGAGCCGCAGGTAGCCGTTGAGCAGCGGCGGCAGTTTCGGGCGGGCGGGGGCGGGCAGATCGTCGAGCGCCGCCCCGTCGACCACGACGGGGCGGTAGGGGTGCACCCGCCGCTCCGGCGCGCAGGCGTGCTTACCGAGCAGGAAGTCGCGTACCCCGCGGACATTGACACCGGCGGGTTCGGCGGGACTGTTCTGCATGGGCACCGAAGCGCAGCCCATCACCCAGTCGTAACCGGTGAGCTGGATGTAGTGCAGGATCCCGGCCCACATCAGCGTGAGGACCGAGCCGTTGCGATGTTCGGGCACCACGCACGCGCGCCCCATCTCCACGATCCGCAGCCCGTGCGGATCGAGATTCGTGAGATCGAATTCGGTGGCCGTGTAGTACCCACCGGCTCCGGCGACCTTGTCCGGCGGCAACATCCGGTAGCAACCCACGAACTCGCCGGTGGCCTCGTCGCGGACGAGCATATGGTCGCAGTGCTCGTCGAACCTGTCCGCGTCCAGGCCCGTGCCGTCGTCGGGGATCGAGAAACCCGGCTCGCCGGCGAATACGTTGTACCGCAGCCGCTGCGCCGCGATGCGATGGTCGGTGTCGGAGGAGACGATGAGGGCGTATCGGGACCGGTGATCCTCGCCGGCGGCCGGTCGAGCCGGAGCCGTCAGCACGGACGTAATAGCCATGGTGACAAGCAGGCCAGTCCGACACTGCGGCGGGGCGACCGTGACATGTCGCGGGCATGCCGGTTCGGTTAACGAGACGTAGGTCACACCGGACGTTCACCGGTCGGTACCCGCGCGTTCGCGCGAACACCGGAATCGGCACCGGAATCGGGCCGGGCGCAACCTGGAATTCGCCGCCGCCGCCCGGCGTACGCACCGTGGGCGGACCCTACTCGACCAGGTCCGCCCACAGTGCAACGCGTACCTCCGCGTTCGCTCCGGCCGTGCGCTCCCTGCGTACCTCCGCGTTCGCTGCGGGTCGCGCGCCGTGTGTCGCCGGGCTTCGCCCGGCCGCACCCATCAGGCGACGAAACGTTCGGGTTCGCGCATCCGTTCCAGATGCTGCCTGTCCACCTCCTGGAACCCAGGGCGTCCGGTGCCGATGAACGCCACCAGCCACGACAGGACCGCGGCGAACCGGTTGCGGAAGCCCACCAGATAGAACAGGTGCACGGCCAGCCAGATGAACCACGCGAACACACCTCGGAAGGTGATCTTGTCGTTCAGTTTGGTGACCGCGCTGAACCGGCTGATCACCGCCATGCTGCCCTTGTCCCAGTACACGAACGGGGTACCCGGGTGGGTGTCACGGCTGATGATATCGGCGGCGTGCCGCCCCTCCTGCATGGCGACGGGCGACTGGCCCGGGTAACCGTTGAGCGAGGTCATATCGCCGATCGCGTAGATATCGGCGTAGCCGCCGACGGTGAGATCGGGGTTGATGAGCAGGCGCCCGGCACGATCGGTTTCGCAACCGGTCGCCGCGGCCAGCAGTTTCGCGAAACCGCCGGCCTGCACACCGGCCGACCACACGATGGTCTCGGCCTCGATCTGGCGCTGACTGCCGTCCTTGTCCTTGACTGTGACCTGCCCGTCCTCGATATCGGTGACGAACGTGCCGAGCAGGACTTCGACCCCGCTGCGGGTGAGCGTTTTCTTCGCGTATTCCGATAGACCGCCGCCGAAGGGTGGTAGTACGGCGCCGGCGCCCTCGACCAGGGTCACCGACACTTCCTGGTGGTAGTACCGCTTCGCGAGTTCTTTCAGCTGTCCCGCGACCTCGACACCGGTGGCCCCGGCGCCGACGACGACGAACGAGAGCAGCCGGCGGCGGGTTTCCTCGTCGGCCTTGGCCGCCTCCCGGAAGACCCGTTCGATCTGGGCCCGGAGCAGCTTCGCGTCATCGATGGTTTTGAGCGAGTAGGTCTTGTCGGCGAAGTCGTCGCGTCCGAAATACGACTGGCTCGCGCCGGTGGCCGCGATCAGCGATCCGTAGCGGATCTGCCGGGTCTCCTCGCCGGTGCGGTAGGTCAGGACGGCCGCGTCGGGCTCGATAGCGGTGACCTCACCCAGCCGGACATCCGCCTCTTTGTGCCGGCGCAGGATGTTCGCGATGGGGGGTGCGATCTCGGCGGACGCCAACACCCCGGTGGCGACCTGATACAGCAGCGGCTGGAACAGGTGTTCCGGCGTGCTCGAGATCAGGACATAGTCCACTCCCGCCTTGGCCAGTTGTTTGGCCGCGGCGAGTCCGCCGAACCCCGAACCGATGATCACGACGTCCGCATATTCCACGCCGGCGCCGTTCTCAGTGACCTTGTGCATGACAGCCTCCTTCACTCATTAGGAACCGTCATCCGTAAGGCAGATATTTCAGGGTTCAGGGCGCATAATTGAGATGACTCTTATCTGTTCTGGTCATGAATGGAGATCGTGGTGGAACTACGCCAGCTCACGTACTTCGTGGCGGTGTGCGAGGAGCTCAGTTTCAGCCGGGCTGCCGTCCGGTGCTTTATCTCACAGTCGGCGATCAGCCATCAGATCGCCCGGCTCGAGCACGACCTGGGTGTGCAACTGTTCGAGCGTTCGACCCGCTCGGTCGTCCCCACCGACGCGAGCACCAGGCTACTACCGCTGGCCAAGCAGATGCTAGGTCTGGAATCGGCCATCCGCGCCTCCATCCGTACCACCGGACCGCGGATCCGGCTGGCGGCGAATATGTCGTTCGCCACGCGGTCGCTCTCGGCCATCGCCGGCGCGCGCGACGCACACCCCGGCGCGGAGATCGAATTCGTCATCAAACCCTTCCGTCAGCGGGTCGCCGCCGTTGCGGACGGCGATTGCGATCTCGCGCTGATCCGCGGCAGTGTGCAGCAGGCCGGGCTGATGGTCGAGCAACTATGGGTGGAGGACCTCACCCTCGCCACCGCCCCCGCGCATCCGCTGGCCGGCCGCACCGATGTCACCCTCGCCGAACTCAGCGCCTACCCGCTGCTCCTGCCACCGGAATCCGAGCAGTTCCTCCTGCACAATGTCATCCGGACCGCTTTCGCCGACCTCCCCACCGGACCCAGATTCGGCCCGCCCATCCCGCCGGACCATACCGCGACCATGGAGCTGATCAACCACCCCGACGCCTGGACGGTTCTCTACGCCAACAGCTCCACCGAGGGCATCGCCGCGCTCCCGCTGGTCGATCACCGCCTCCGCATCCCCGTTTCTGCGGTCATTCGTGCCGACACCCGCCGTACACCCATCCTCGACTCACTGCTCGAGGGGCTGCACTGCGCCTAGCAGTACCGGGGCACGCCGACGCGTCGGCTCGGGTTCTGTGACGATTCCCGAAACGAGCCCGTCGTGGATACCGCGACGGCGGTCCGAATCGGCGAGCGACGGATCTATCGGCGAATATCCGGCGAAACCCTGCCCGAGACCTGCACAACGGCGATCCCCGCCGCCGAGACCGGACTCAGAGCCGCACGAACAACGGCCATGACCAAGAGCCCGGCGCCGATAGCGTGACTTCACCTCTCGGTGCCACCCGTGCCGGAGCCCAGCGGTTCCGATAGTGCAGTCCTCACAATGCGCTGCCGAAATCTTGGCGGCACAGACCGTTTCCCGGCCGGCGCGATCGGGCTAGAGTTGCCCACCAGACAAATTCGATAGATCGAACCCATTCCCGCTGCAGCATTCCGGTGGCCACCAGCGACAGAATCGGCGCACACCCGAACCAGGTCGGCCCCGGCCTGTGCTCCGGATCAGAATCGATGTCGTGAGCCTCAACTCGATTCCGGATCATCACGAGGAGCTCGATGGCGATCTCACCACCGGCGGACTTCCGCCGGTCGACCGGCCGGGATCCCCTGGAAGCCTTTCGGCAGCACAGCCGAGAAACGATGGATGACAGCGTTCGAACAGGTCATACGGTCACGTCTGGAATGGATGCGAAATGATTTCATCGGGATTCGCGGACCTTACGGCAATATTCCGGCGACGCCGCCGAGACCGGTTCCGAGCGGAAGTCCCCGGGGTTTCCCCGAGCTCGGCAGATCTGGCAGGAGAAGCCATATGAGGAATCCCATTCCCGGGACAGTTGCCGCTGCGGCGCGACAGGCCGCGGCGAACTCATTGAAACTGGTGCACTCCCTGGCATCGGGATCCGCCAAAAACTACCGCAGTGCCGCGACGGGTGTGCGCGGCACCGACGAACTCGCGCAGGTCGACCGCAAGCCCGCGACTTCCCTCCGGTGGGTGGCGGTCGGTGCCGCGGCCTCGATCATCTCGACGCAAGTCGCCGGCGACGGCACCGTGGTCGAAGAAGACAGCACAGCAGCAGATCCCGGCATCGATCCGGCCGTCGGAGGCCGCATCGTGGAGGTCCCGCCCGACGACGTTCGTCACCGGATCACAGATCCGCGGGAAGACCCGACAGACGACCACTCCGGGGACGACATCAGAGATGATGTGCGTGAGTTCCTCCGTGAATCCCGCGAAACCGCGGCAGATGACACCGCCCCCGGAGCACGTTCGTCCCTCCCGGGGGACGAGAACCCCTTCCTGTGGGAAGACCCGCCACCGTGGTTGTTCGACGATATGGGCGGCTATCCCGGGGCGGGCGTGGGCAACCCGCAACCTTCCGCCGAACCGACGAAAGACCGATTGGATGAGGACGAGGGTGTGCCCGCGCCGCCACCGCCGGACAACAGCGGAAACTCCCCCTCTCCTCGGCCTCCTGCGATGGGCGTGCCGGCCGGCGATCCATTCGAACAGGACGGCTCATAGCCGGCCCCCAGGGGAAACGATCCCACGACCGGCTGCGGCATTCATCGGCCCACAGCCGCTCGGGCCCGCGCGCAGAACGTGAGCGCGTCCGGCCCGGTACGCGGGGTGCGTACCGGGCCGCGCGACCCCGGCGGCCGGGCAGTGGCCGACAGGGCTTCGGTGACCTCGCCGATTCGGCGGGGCGGGCCACCGGCAACCCGAGTGGCGAGGGATCCGGCTCGGGTCGGTTCGTGGTGCCGTCACACAACGGCACAGGCGGCTGTCACCGCGCGATCACCGGCCGGGACGCTGCCGGAGCACGGCCCCCTCGGGCACCGGCTGGACCGCACCGCTCTTCAGGACGATCACACCCGGGCTCCCCGGCGGCAGCCGATAGCCCGGCAGATCCCGGTCGATATCCGCGCGCAGGATCACCCTGTCGATATCGGTCCGCTCCTGCCCGTCGATGACGATCTTCTTCTCGGGTCCCGGGTCGGCGGCGGCCACACCGGTGCCCGCCACGGCCGCACCCGTCACCGCGGCCCCGCACACCAGGGCCGCGAACGCTCTACTCGCCGGTTTCAGTTTCATCGTGTAACTCCTTGTCGCACCGCACTTCTCGTCGATACGTCCGATCGACTCCAACTACGGCGACAGTAGTTCGGCTCGCTGTGCACCGGCTGGGGACACAGCTGGGAGTCTGCTGGGAATCGGGGCCGCACCGCGGGAAGGTTCATCCGCAGCAGAACGGGTCGTCACAAGGTCGGCCCACCTCGCTGCCGTAGACGCTCAGCGGCCGCACCGGGGCGAGCACTCTCTCCGCGGTTGCCGAATCCAGCGGCGGCGCCGACGCCGGGGCGAGCCGCCCCCAGCCGGAGGGCGCCTGCTCGATGTCGTAGCGGACGGCACCATCGGCGAACAGCGTCCACATGCAGTGATCGGGAAAGGGGTTCGCGCGAAGCACCCACCAATGACCCTCGATCTCGGCGGCCAGGGGGAAGCGCGGATCACCCGTGCTCCGCCATTCGGGCCGAGCCGCTGCGAATCGTGCCCTGTCGTCATCTCCGTTCGACATCCGTGTACCACCTACCCGGTAGGCACGCCGAACGATTCCAGAATGGTCTCGATCCGCTCCCGCGCGGCGTTCGCCATAGTCGGATGCGTTGTCTCGTAGAGCTTTCCGGATTCCACGGCAGCGAGGATGACCTCCGCGGCCCGCTCCGCCGACACCATTTCCTTCGCCAGATCGGTGATCGCCTCCCGCATCGGCGCCAGGGCGGCCGCGATCTCGGGAGGCATCGATTCCGGCCCGGACACATCGTCCCGGGGCGGCGCGGCCAGTTCGACCAGTCCGCCGAACATCCGGGTATCGACCGGTCCCGGGCACACAACGGTGACACCGATGCCGGGCGCGATGATGTCCAGTTCGCCGCGCAACGATTCCGAGATCGAGATGATGGCGCTCTTGCTCGCCGCGTACGGCGCACCGAAGAGACCGACGGTGAGCCCGGCCAGCGAAGCGGTATTGACGATATGTCCGCTACCGGCAGCGATCAGGTGGGGGGCGAAAACGTGGATACCGTTGACCACACCGCCCACATTCACCGACCAGACCCGGTCCCAGTCGGCCGGCGCGATATCCCAGCTCGGCCCGCCCGCCCCCATACCAGCGTTGTTGACGACCAGGTCCACCCGGCCGAACGCGGCGAGTGTCCGATCGGCGAGTGCGCGCATCTGCCCGATATCGGAAACATCGGCGGCTACGGCGATCACCTGATCACCGAGTTCGTCGGCCGTCCGCGCCAAGGTGTCGGTCTCCACATCGGCCACCACCACCCGCAGGCCCCGCTCGACCAGCGCCGCGGCCACGGCCCGGCCGATTCCGTTCGCGGCACCGGTGACGACGGCGACCTGTCCGGTCTCGAGTTGCATGGCACCTCCACTCCGCGGTCCGCCCCGTCGGCGGCCCGTATCCACCATCGTCACCGGCTCCGGCTGCCACCGCATCGGCCGCCGGGTTGATCTACGGGTGGTACGCGGGTAGCAGGTCCCGGGTGCGGCCGGTCACCCGCCACCATTGTCGTCGGCCGCGCGGGCGGACAACGGTGGCAGGGACTTTTCCCCACAGGCGAGTGCACGGGCCAGGCTCTCGTAGGAGAAATAGGCGCGGGCCAATTGCCGGCGATTCAGTGCCTGCGGTCCGTCCAATACGAAGGGGCCGAAGGAAACGGTGTACAGATGCGCCATACGTCCGAAAACCGCGCCCAGGCCCTCGTGATGTTCCACCGCGCCGAAGCGGGGCGCACCGAGCACGCGATGCGCTTCCAGATCCACGGTGAGGATATGCCGTTGCGCCTCGTCCCAGATCCCGGTGAACGGATCGCCGACCGGATCCGGTTCCGGCAATTCCGGACCGGCCTCGCCCGGCACCCAGGTGATCACCATATCGTCCCAGTTCGGACGGGTGTTCGCCAAGCGCCGGTGCGCATCCACCAGACCCGCGACGGCCGCGAGTAGCGGACAGTACGGATCGACGCGGCCCACGGCGCCGGATCCGGCCACCCGCGCGAATACTGTCGATACGACTCGGCTGTCCGGTAAGGGACCGAGCCCCCTGGGGCCGTCCACGGCTCACCTTTTCCCGCCGCCGAGGCGGCCGATCATGAATTATCGGAATCGGCAGCCCCCCGGTACCGATCATTACGCAGCAATGCCGATGCCATGGGCATTCGACGCGCACAGCATAGCCAATTCCCGCGTTCCGAACACTATTTCCCGGCGGGCCGTGAGAGCCGGAAAGTGCTTCGCACCAATATATTTGGAATAGACCGAATCAGAACCGGGCGCGTTTCCCGCACCCTCCACATCCGGCTAACCCGTCGCGTTCCCGGCCCGCGGCACCGGTATCGCCCCGCGCCGCGACCGCCCCGGGGTGTGTCCGAGAGCGTGCCGGTAGATATCGATGAACGCACTCGGTGAGGCCCAGCCGCAGCGCCTGGCGACGGTGGTCACCGAATATCCCTCGGCGAGCATCCGCACCGCCCGATGCAGACGCAGGTGCGTCCGCCATTGCGGATAGGTCATGGCGAACTCGGCGCGGAACAGCCGGGTGAGAGTGCGTTCCCCCGCACCTACCCGCCGGCCCAGTTCGGCCAGCGTCCAGGCGATCTCGAGGTCGCGTTCGACGAGGGCGCACGCCGCGCGCAGACGTTCGTCGCGAGCGACCGGGAGGGGCAGCTGCTCGCGGGGCATCCGGTCCAGCTGGTCGAGCAGCACCCGGCGCAACCGGCCCAGTTCGTCGGCCGGCAGATCGCCCGGCGCGGAACAGGTGATGATCAGCTCACGGACCAGCGCGGAGGTCCCGAGTACCACGGGCGTCTCCCGATCGCCGCCCTGTCCGAGCGGAAAAGCGATGCAGTGGAATCTGGTCGGGCCGAAGAAATGGTGTTCGTGCCGATGACCCGCCGGTATCCAGATCGCTCTGTCCGGCGGCGCGATCCAGGTACCGGTATCGGTACGGACCTCCGCCGCGCCGCCACTGCAGTAGATCAATTGATGTTCGGGATGGTGATGGGTATCGATATGCGAGCCGCCCGGCAGGTCCCGCACCCGGGTGGGAGTGGGAACAGTGCGGCGGGTTATCGACATATCTCGGCATTTTATCGGAAGAAGCCGGGCCGCCCGCTTCCTAGGCTGAGTATCGGCCGACGACCGGAAACGGCCCGGCCGTGGATATTCCGACGACTCTACCGGTTCCCGCAGGCACGTCCGAGCCGCTGCCGACTCGCCGATCGGCTCGGGCGGCGGCACCACCTGCTCACCTTCCTGCCGCTCCACCGACCGGGGCACCACAGGTTTCGTCGCCGTACCGGAGAGAAGACCATTCGGAGGTTCCCGTGTTCACCTATTCCGGCCACGACGGCCATCCGCTGCGCGCGGACACCCGCGGTAGCGGCACCCCCGTGGTGTTCCTGCACGGCGGGGGGCCGGACCATCGCAGTCTGCTCCCGCTCGCGGATCGGCTCGCCGATACCTACCGCATCGTGCTCCCCGATATCCGCGGGTACGGACAGTCGCGGTGCCCGGACCCCGCCTCCCACACCTGGTTCCGCTATGCCGAGGACGTCACGGCACTGCTCGATCACCTCGGTGTGGAACGGGCCGTGCTCGCCGGTATGGGACTCGGGTCGACGATCACCGCCCGGACGGTGATCGCGCATCCGGATCGTTTCGCCGCCGCGATCCTCATCAGCCCGGAGGATATCGAGGACGATTCGGCGAAGCAGGCCGAAACAGCGTTCCTGGACGCCTTCGCCGAGACCGTACGAACCCACGGCATCGAAGCGGCCTGGGCCCCGGTCCTACCCGAGCTGGCGCCGGTGATCGGGACGCTGGTCCGCGACGCGATCGACCGCAGCGACCCGGCCAGTATCGCGGCAGCGGCGGCCATCGGCCGGGACCGCGCGTTCGGTACACCTGCCGAACTCGCCGCACTGACCGTGCCGACCCTGGTGATCCCCGGTATCGATCACCGCCATCCCACCCGGTTCGCCGAACAGGTCGCCGGGATACTGCCCGACGGCCGTCTCGATTCCGGTGTCTTCACCGAGCAGGTCGACACCATCGAGGAACTGGCCGCGGCACTGGCTCCCGCAATCCGGAGATTCCTCGATGACATCGTGGGTCGCTGAGAACCCAGCGGCGCCTCCGCACCCGGAACCGGAGTCGACAGCACGCGGCAGCCACTCCCGGAGTGATCGCCTGTTCAGATGACCCCGAGCGCGAGCATGGCGTCGGCGACCTGGACGAATCCGGCGATATTCGCGCCCGCGACATAATCCCCGGGGGAACCGTACTCGTCGGCGGTCGCCAGACAGCGGTCGTGCACACCGCGCATGATCTCGGCGAGACGCTCCTCGGTGTGTTCGAAGGTCCAGGAGTCCCGGGAAGCGTTCTGCTGCATCTCCAGCGCGCTGGTCGCCACCCCACCGGCATTGGCGGCCTTACCCGGTGCGAATACGACCCCGGCCTCGGCGAACACCCGCACCGCCTCCGGCGTGCAGGGCATATTCGCCCCTTCGGCGACTATGGTGACACCGTTCTCCGACAGGGCGACCGCGCCGCGGGCGTCGAGTTCGTTCTGGGTGGCGCACGGCAGCGCGATATCGCAGGGCACTTCCCAGACCGAACCGGTCTCGACGTACGCGGCCGACGGGCCACGTTCGTCGGCATAGCGGGAGATCCGCTCCCGGCGCCGCTCCTTCACCTCTTTGAGCAGCTCGAGGTCGATACCTTTCTCGTCGACGACATAGCCACCGGAGTCGGAACAGGCGACCACGGTGCCGCCGAGCTGTTCGATCTTCTCGATCGCGTACACCGCGACATTGCCCGAACCCGAGACGACGACCTTCTTCCCGTCGAAATGCTCGCCGCGCGCCCGCAGGATCTCGTCGACGAAGAAGACGACTCCGTACCCGGTGGCCTCGGTCCGGACCCGGGACCCGCCCCAGGCCAGCCCTTTGCCGGTGAGCACACCGGATTCGAAGCGGTTGGTGATCCGCTTGTACTGGCCGAACAGATAGCCGATCTCGCGCCCGCCGACACCGATATCACCGGCCGGTACATCGGTGTACTCGCCGATATGCCGGTAGAGCTCGGTCATGAACGCCTGGCAGAAGCGCATCACCTCGCCCTCGGAACGGCCCTTCGGGTCGAAATCGGACCCGCCCTTCCCACCACCGATCGGCATACCGGTCAACGAGTTCTTGAAGGTCTGCTCGAAGCCGAGGAATTTGACGATCCCGAGATAGACGCTCGGATGAAACCGCAGCCCGCCCTTGTACGGCCCCAGTGCGGAGTTGAATTCGACCCGGAATCCACGGTTGATCTGGACCCGGCCCCGATCGTCGACCCACGGTACGCGGAAGATGATCTGACGTTCCGGCTCGCACAGGCGACGCAGTACCGCGGCGTCGGTGTAGGCGGGATGTTTCGCCACCACCGGGCCGAGACTGTCCAGCACCTCGCGCACAGCCTGATGGAATTCGATCTCACCGGGATTGCGCTGCAGCACCTCGGCGTAGATATCGCGCAGTTTCTCGTGCAGTACGGGCATCAGCTCGATCCCTTTCCGTCATCCACATCCCGGAAGTACACCGCCTTCGCCGCCCGGGTCTCCTGGCGAACCTATCCGCAACCCGCCGGGCGGCCGGCAGCCGCCCCGCCGTGGATCCGTTCCGGGTTGCCGGCACCGGGTCCGGATACAGGAAACGTCCGGCCGGTGACCCGGCCGGACGTTCGATCCCGCGAATTCGGCGGATCAGCCCTTGTGCTTCTTGACCTCTTCGGTCAGCTGCGGGGCGACATTGAACAGATCGCCCACGATGCCGTAGTCGGCGATCTCGAAGATCGGGGCTTCCTCGTCCTTGTTGACCGCGATGATGGTCTTGGACGTCTGCATACCGGCCCGGTGCTGGATGGCGCCCGAGATACCCAGGGCGACGTACAGCTGCGGGGAGACCGTCTTACCGGTCTGACCCACCTGGAACTGGCCCGGGTAGTAGCCCGAGTCGACCGCGGCGCGCGAGGCACCGACGGCCGCGCCGAGCGAATCGGCGAGCGCCTCGACCACGGAGAAGTTATCGGCCGAACCGACACCGCGACCACCGGAGACGACGATATTCGCCTCGGTGAGCTCCGGACGGTCACCGGCCACCACGGGCTCGCGGCTGGTGACCTTGACGACGCCCTCTTCCTGCGCGGGGACCTCGACGGTGACCTTCTCACCGGCACCGGCCGCGGGCTTGGCCTCGATCGAACCCGGGCGCACCGAGATGACCGGGACATCGCCGGTGGCCTTGGCGTCGACGGTGAACGCGCCACCGAAGATGCTGTGCACGGCCGTGCCGTCGGACTTCACATCGATGACGTCGACCAGCAGGCCCGACCCGATCCGGGCAGCGAGCCGGCCGGAGACCTCTTTGCCCTCCGCGGTGGCGGCGACCAGTACGGCGGCCGGGGACGCGGATTCGACGAGGCCGGCCAGGATATCGACCTTCGGGGTCACCAGGTAGCCGTCCACATCATCGGATTCGGCGATGTAGATCTTGGCGGCACCGGCCGCGGCCAGCGTATCGGCCAGTTTGTCGCCGGTACCGGCCGGGCCGGTCACCACGGCGGCCGGCTCGCCCAGGGCGGTGGCGGCCGTCAGCAGTTCGGTGCTGACCTTCTTGACCGCACCGTCGGCGTGCTCGACGAGCACAAGTACTTCTGCCATTTGTCTCTTCTCCTAGAAGTTGCTGCGGGTGCGGGTCTCAGATGATCTTCTGGCCGACCAGGTACTGGGCGATCTTGGTGCCGCCGTCGCCCTCGTCGGAGATCTTCTCGCCCGCGGTGCGCGGCGGCTTCGGGGTGGACGCGGTGACCGAGGTGCCCGCGTTCGCCACACCCACGGTCGACGGGTCGATGCCCAGATCTTCCAGGGTGAAGGTCTGCACTTCCTTCTTCTTCGCGGCCATGATGCCCTTGAAGGACGGGAAGCGCGGCTCGTTGATCTTCTCGGTGACGCTCACGATGGCCGGCAGCGTGGCCTCGAGCTTGAAGACGCCGTCGTCGGTCTCCCGCTCGCCGGTGATCTTCTCGCCGTCGACGGTGAGCTTGCGCAGGTGGGTGAGCTGCGGGATGCCCAGGTATTCGGCGATGATGGCCGGGACGGCGCCGGAGCGTCCGTCGGTGGCCTCGTTACCGGCGATGACGAGCTCGACACCTTCGACCTGGCCCAGGGCACCGGCCAGCACCCATGCGGTCTGCACGGTATCGGAGCCGTGGATGGCCGGGTCGTTGATGTGGATGGCCTTGTCGGCGCCCATGGACAGCGCCTTGCGGATGGCCTCGGTGGCCCGGTCGGGACCGGCGGCCAGCACGGTGACCTCGCCACCCTGGGCCTCCTTGATCAGGAGGGCTTCCTCGACGGCGCGCTCGTTGATCTCGTCGAGCACCGCGTCGGCGGCTTCACGGTCGAGGGTGAAGTCACCGTCGGTCAGCTTGCGCTCGGACCAGGTATCGGGCACCTGCTTGATGAGTACGACGATATTCGGCATCGGTCTTCGTCGACCTCCTGTTCTGGTTACCTGTATTGGCGGTCGCACGAACTCCAGCGGCCGTACGTCCATGTGAGTAGCTCAGGCCGAGACATTACCCTACGTTAAGTTACTCGTGGGTAACTTACGTCGCAAGGCCCTTCGAGGGCCCACCGGGCGTCTCCCGTACCGGGCCGTACCAGTAACCTCGTCGCAATGAGCGAGGCTGTGATTCCCGCCGCACCGGCCGCCGAGGACGTACTGGAGCCGCTGCCGTTGACCGGTGAGCGGACGGTGCCGGGTATCGCGGAGGAGAACTACTGGTTCCGCCGGCACGAGATCGTCTACGACCGGCTGCTGTCGCGCTGCGCGGACAAGGTGGTCCTCGAGGCCGGCTCGGGCGAGGGCTACGGCGCGAATATGATCGCCGGAGTCGCGCGGGCGGTCGTGGGCGTGGACTACGACCGCGGCGCCGCGATCCACGTCCGTACCCGCTATCCGGCCGTGCATATGATCCGCGGCAATCTCGCCGCGCTGCCCCTGCCGGAAGCGTCGGTGGACGCCGTGGTCAATTTCCAAGTGATCGAACACCTTTGGGATCAGGCAGAGTTTCTGCGCGAATGCCTGCGGGTCCTGCGCCCCGGCGGCGAACTGCTCATCAGCACCCCGAACCGGATCACCTTCTCGCCCGGCCGCGATACACCGCTCAACCCCTTCCACACCCGGGAGCTGAACGCCGCCGAACTCACCGAACTCCTCGAGGCGGCCGGATTCCGGGTCGAACTGATGACCGGTGTGCACCACGGCCCGAATCTGCGGGCCCTCGACACCAAACACGGTGGTTCGTTCATCGACGCCCAGATCGAACGTGCGCTGGCCGGTGAGCCCTGGCCCGCCGAACTCACCGCCGACGTAGCGGGTATCTCCATCGACGATTTCGCGCTGACCCCCGAATCCGTCGACGCCAGTCTCGATCTCGTGGCCCTCGCGGTGAAGCCTTGAGCGGCGAGCGGTCCCAGGACGTACCCGGGCAGTTCACGCTCGTCCTGCACTCCCATCTGCCCTGGCTCGCCCGGCACGGCCGGTGGCCGGTCGGCGAGGAATGGCTCTACCAATCGTGGGCTGCGTCCTATCTGCCGGTCGTCGAGGTCCTGCGCACGCTGGCCGCCGAGGGCCGCTCCCATCTGCTGACCCTCGGGATCACCCCGGTGCTGGCCGCCCAGCTCGACGATCCGCACTGCCTCGCCGGTATGCACCACTGGCTGGGCAACTGGCAGTTGCGGGCCGACGAAGCGGCGAAATCGGGAAATCGCGCGCTGGGCAGTCACGAACATCGGCTGGCGGCCGCGGCGCTGGCCGAGTTCGAACAGAACTGGCGCCACGGCGCCGCGCCGGTCTGGCGCCGGCTGCTCGACGACGATGTGGTCGAGCTGCTGGGCGGACCGCTGGCCCACCCGTTCCAGCCGCTGCTCGACGAACAGCTCCGCGAGTTCCAGCTCCGTGAAGGCCTCATCGACGCCCGGCTGCGCTGGGGACACACCCCGGCCGGGATCTGGGCGCCGGAATGCGGATTCACCCCCGGTATGGAACGGGGCTACGCCGACGCAGGTGTGACGCATTTCATGGTCGACGGGCCCGCGCTGCGCGGCGATACCACCCTGGGCCGCCCGGTACACGAGTCACCGGTACTGGCGTTCGGCCGCGATCTCACGGTCAGCTACCGGGTGTGGTCGCCGAAATCGGGCTATCCGGGGCACGGGGCGTACCGGGATTTCCACCACTACGACCACGCCACCGGCCTGAAACCGGCCCGGGTCACCGGGAAGACCGTGGCCGGTCCCGACAAGGCGCCCTACGATCCAGCCCTCGCCACGGCCCAGATCGGCCGCGATGTCGACGATTTCGTGCAGACGGTGCGGGAGCGGCTGATCAGCGAATCGGAGCGGATCGGGCGACCGGCGCTCGTGGTCGCCGCGTTCGACACCGAGCTGTACGGACACTGGTGGCACGAGGGGCCGCAGTGGCTGGCACAGGTGTTGCGGGCACTGCCGGAGGCCGGTATCACCGTCGGCACCCTGGCCGACGCGCGCGACCGCGGCTACGTCGGCGAACCGGTCCCGCTCGCCGATTCGTCGTGGGGTTCGGGCAAGGACTGGCGGGTGTGGGCCGGAGATCAGGTGAGCGACCTGGTGGACCTGAATTCCGAAATCGTCCGCCTGGCACTGGATACGGCGGCCAAGATGCGCGCCGGCGCCCCGACCGGCCGTGACCCGGTAGCCGACCAGCTGCTGCGCGAAGCGATCCTGGCGGTGTCCAGCGACTGGGCGTTCATGGTCAGCAAGGACTCCGCCGCCGGTTATGCCCGCGACCGAGCGCATCAGCACGCGCACGCGGTCCGCGAGATCGCCGGTGCGGTCGAGGCCGGCCAACTCGGCAGAGCCCGCGATCTCGCGGCAGGATGGGCGGTGGCCGACGGAGTGTTCCCGGCCCTGGACGCGCGTAGGCTACGCGTCACCCCTGCAGAAGGACCGCGATGAAAATCTTGATGGTGTCGTGGGAGTACCCACCGGTGGTCGTCGGCGGACTGGGCAGGCATGTCCATCACCTGGCGACATCACTGGCCGCGGCCGGTCACGAAGTGGTGGTACTGGCCCGGCGGCCCACCGGTACCAGTCCGGCCACCCATCCCACCCATTCGTTCGTCGCCGAAGGGGTCCTGGTGGTGGCGGTCGCCGAGGATCCGCCGATCTTCGATTTCGGCGAGGATATGCTCGCCTGGACCCTGGCCATGGGGCATGCGATGGTGCGTGCGGGTATCGCCCTGGACAAACCGGGTATCGGCGAGGGCTGGACCCCCGATGTGGTGCACGCGCACGACTGGCTGGTGGCCCATCCCGCGATCGCCCTGGCCGAGTACTACGACGTTCCGCTGGTATCGACGATCCACGCCACCGAAGCCGGCCGGCACAGCGGCTGGGTCGCGGGCCGGGTCAACCGGCAGGTGCATTCGGTGGAATGGTGGCTGGCCAACGAGTCCGACGCGCTGATCACCTGCTCCACCTCGATGAAGGACGAAGTAGAGCGGCTCTACCGGCCCGACCGGGTACCGGTACACGTGATCCGGAACGGAATCGATGTGGGGGCGTGGACATTCCGCACCCGCTCACCGCGCGGCGGGCCGCCCCGGCTGCTCTATGTGGGACGCCTCGAATACGAGAAGGGCGTCCAGGACGCGATCGCCGCACTGCCCCGGATCCGCCGGGCCCATCCCGGCGCCGCACTCACCGTGGCCGGGGTCGGGACCCAGTTCGAATGGCTACGCGAACGCGCCCGAACGCATCGGGTCGCGCGCGCAGTACATTTCGCGGGCCAGCTCGACCATGCCGAACTGCTCGGCTGGCTGCACGGCGCCGACGCGATCGTGCTGCCGAGCCGGTACGAACCGTTCGGGATCGTCGCGCTCGAGGCGGCCGCGGCCGGAACCCCGCTGGTCACCTCGACCGCCGGCGGTCTCGGCGAGGCCGTGATCGACGGTGTCACCGGAGCGTCGTTCGAACCCGCCGATGTGAACGGTCTGGTGGACGCGGTGATCTCGGTACTCGACGATCCCGCCGCCGCCCAGGACCGCGCGTTCGCCGCGCGGGAACGACTGACCGCGGATTTCGCCTGGGATGTGGTGGCGGCCGAAACCGCCGGGATCTATTCCGATGCCAAACGCCGGGTGCGTAATCCGCTGGGCCGCCCGGTGATCGTCGAACGCCCGCTGCCGGAACGGGATCCGAAGTAGCCCGGCGGGTTCGCGACGCCGGGCCCTTCCGCGCGCAGATCAGTCGTTCTCGGCGAAGGCGAAGATCTCGCCGATCCGGGTGGCGACCACGACCTCCCCCTCGGCGCCGACCGCGGTACCGGTGGTCGTGCCCCGGGCCCCCGGCAACACATCGGAATCGAGGGTGGCACCGGTGCTGGTGTCGAAGGTGACCAGATTCAGTCCCGTACCGATCGCGGCGGTGACGTAACCGGTCTCCCCCGCGGTCTGCACCGGAAGGCCGCGCAGCGCGAGATCCTTACGCTCCCAGACCCTTTCGAAACTGGTGCCGGTGTCCTGCAGGGCCACGAGATAACCGTCGTCACCGGCCGGGATGATCAGGCCGTCGTCGGAGACCGAGATACCGCGGCGCGGCTCCCAATCCAGCTGCGCCTCCCATTTCGGGGTCCCGTCGGCGGTGTTCACCGCGATCAGGCGTTTGCTGTTGTCACCGACGTAGAGTGTCGCGCCGTCGGCGGACAGTGCCGGATCGGTGGCACTGCCGTCGGCCAGGATCTCCCGGCTCCACTCCTCGGTGACCTTGCCGTCGGCGTAGCGCAGCGCCACCAGGGCCGCCTCGGCTTCGCCGGGTTTGCGGACCGTCGCGTAGATCCGACCGCTGTCGATATCCATGGCCGCCACCGTCGCGACCGCACAGTCGGGGCCGCCGGTCCGGCAGTCCTCGAGCCCGGCACCGGCCGGGGGCCAGTCCAGATTCGGTGACTGCAGGAAATCGGGCTGCGGCAGCAACTGCTGGGTGGGGACCATCCGCCGACCGGTCTGCCGTTCCAGCACATCGACCTGACCCGACTGGGTGATCACCAGTAGATGGCCGTCACCGGTGAACTGCATTCCGATCGGTACGCCCGCCACCGGCGTACGCCAGCGCGGCTGACCGAGGAAATTATCCGATTCGATCCCGCTGTCGAGACCGACGTACACATTGTTCGCCCCGTCCAGCAGAGTGGGCGAATAGACGGCCTCGGGGCCCAGTGGATTACAGAAACGCTTACGCCCGGTGCGCATCTGGTACGAGAAGATATCGCATTGCGCGCCGGTACGGCTGGTGACGAAGATCTGTCCCTCCGACCCCACCGTCGGCGGCTGCACGATGGGCCCGCCGACCGGCCGCGACCACTGCAGACTCAACGCCCGCGACCCGGTCACCGGGGTGGTGCCGCTGTTCCGGCTCTCGTGCCCGGGCGCGGGCCAGCCCAGCCCCCGGCCGACCGTGATGTCGTCGACATCGGTCCCGCACGCGGTGAGCACCCCCAGGGCGGCCACCGCCGCCGCAAGCCAGGACACGGTCCGTACGCCGCTGCCGATACGCACCTGCTGGTCTCCTCTGTCGTCCTGTCTCCCCGGACCCACGTGTGTGTGAGATTAACGGAAGGGTATAGGCCGGGGTCCCCGAGCACGAAAGTAGGCTGTTCGGCAGTACCGGGTGGCACAGGATACGAGGAGAGACGTTCGTGACGAGCATGTGGGGCGCACCGTTGCGCACACGTTGGCAGGGCTCCCGGCGGCGCGACCGGCGGCAGGCCCGGTTCCTCACCGTCGCTTCGCTGCGCTGGGTGCTGGCCAACCGCGCCTACACGCCCTGGTACCTGGTCCGCTACTACCGGCTGTTCAAGTTCCGGCTGGCCAATCCGCACGTGATCCTGCGCGGCATGGTGTTCCTGGGCCGCAATGTGGAGATCCACGCGACGCCCGAACTGGGCCGGCTCGAGATCGGGCGCTGGGTCCATATCGGCGACGGGAACGCCATCCGCTGCCACGAGGGCTCGCTGCGTATCGGTGACAAGGTGGTGTTCGGCAAGGACAATGTCGTCAACACCTACCTCGATATCGAGATCGGCGAATCCACTCTGGTCGCCGACTGGTGCTACATCACCGACTTCGATCACCGGATGGACGACATCACCCTGCCCATCAAGGATCAGGGCATTGTGAAGAGCCCGGTCCGGATCGGCCCCGACACCTGGATCGCGGCCAAGGTCACGGTCTTGCGCGAGACCCGGGTCGGCCGCGGCTGTGTGCTCGGCGCGCACGCGGTGGTCAAGGGCGAGATCCCGGATTACAGCATCGCGGTCGGCGCACCGGCGCGGGTCGTGAAGAACCGGAAGTCCACCTGGGAGGCCGGGGCCGCCCAGCGCGCTGCTCGTGAGGCCGCGCTGGCCGATATCGCACGGAAGAAGAACGGCGTCGCGCAGGAGGCGTGAACACGCCGCCTATTTCACCGCGTCGATCTTCTTCACGACCCGCTGCACGGTGAGCCAGGTGCGGGTCGTGATGTCCTTGCCGTAGGCCCGCTCGAGCCACGCCATGAAATTAGGCGTTTTCGGCGTGCTGTTGTCGACGACCGCGAGGAAGACCCGGCCCGGCTCGTCGTAACCGATGACCTCGGTGAGCGGATCACCGTCGGTCGGCGCGACGGGCGGGGCCTCACCGGTTCGCTTGAAGAAGGTCGCGGTGAGATAGGTGCCGCGGCCGTGGGTGAAACCGGCGAAGGGATCGCGATCGAGCAGCTCCCGCAGCTCGGACTCGCTGCGGATGATCGTGCCGCCCGGAATGCCGAGCTCGGCGTTGAGTGCCTCTTGGATACGATCCTCCAATTCGGCATTATCGGTCTCCGCGGTGGCGAAGACGATATTGCCGCTGGACAGCACCGAGGCCACCGATTCGAATCCGAGTCCGGTGAACACGCCGCGCAGTTTCTCGTTACTCATATTCGGATTGCTGGGCATGATCCCCCGCAACAGCGCGGCGTACATCGTCATGGAGCGACCGTACCCCGGCCCCCGACACCGGCGGCCGGCCCGCTCTCGCCGCTCCAGCCGACGGGCCGGTCCGCCCGGAGAACCATGGGCAGGGCAACTCGGGGCTGTGCCGCGACCGCGGATGCCACTAGCCTCGCTGCTGATCGGTACGGCCCGATCGGAAGGAAGTAATCATGCGCCATGTTCTCCGGGCAGGCCTGCTCGCCTCGGCCCTGCTGACGATCCCGGCCGCCACCGCGGCCACGTCCACGGCCCTACCGCTCGAACCACGGCCCCAGCCGGCCGTCGAACAGCAGACATCCGAACCGGTCGGTCTCGTATGCACCATGCAATACCCCCCGACTCCCCTGTGCTGGTTGTCGTCGTTGTCGGCCTCGGTATCGAAGGCCTGAGTCCACACAAAACCTACGGCTCGCCCGACCCCGCGTAGCGAGCCGTAGCGAATGCCCCGGGTGCCCACCGCGTCCCCGGGGCATTCCCGGATGGTCACCGCGGATATCTCGGCCGTCCCCGAGCCACACTATCGATCGCCCGGCAACAATTCGCACGTCTCCGTTTCACATTCCGCTTTTCCGGTGAGCCCAACAGCGTCGGCGTAATTGCCTAGGATGGCTTGTACCGATCGATATCTTCGACCGGTTCGCCCAGCTCAGGCCGGGATGACCGGGGCGTCCACGAGGTGCCGGAAATCGATATGCCGGATATCGAAGCCGAGCCGGGAGGGGCGATGCCTGTAGAAGACCCGAAATTGCACGGGCTGGAATCGATCACCGGGGCGTTGATCGAGCAATTGGTCCAGCGTCCGGAGGGGCGGAGCAGAGTGTTGCCGGTGGTGGTCGCCGTGGGGCCGCCGGGCAGCGGGAAAACCGTTCTGCTGCAAGCACTCGCGCAGCGTTGCGCGAAACTTCCACTGGCCCGGGTCGATCTGCGCCAAGGGGAGCGTGCGCCGCGGGAAGTGTTCGGGGAGCTGGCATTCGAGCTGGGCCGGTATCGGCGCCAGTTCGGCCGGATCGCCTTCCCGCAGCTGTGGCTGTGCCTGGTCGCGGTGGGCAGCACATTGCATATGCACGAGGACAACCGCCGGACCGCACTGCGGAACCTGCGCCAGGTCGTGTCGAGTGCCCAGCCGATGGAGGCGCGCAGCCAGAGTGTCGCCGATATCCTCGAGGCCGCCGGCCAGGTGCCCGAAGGGATGTCCCCGTGGGTGGGTATGACCGTGGAGACCCTGTTGCAGAGCTTGAACCGGCTCAATATCAGGCGGCGGATCAGCCAGGGTCCGCGGCTGACCGGCGATCAGATCCGGCGCGAGGACATGCTCATCGATCTCGCCAAATGGGCGCACGGCGACGACGAGTCACGCGCCGAGGCCGACGCCATCTTCGGTATGGCCTTCCTGCACGATCTGCGCCAGGCATACGGGGGCGTACGCGGTACCCGTCGCACGCTCAATGCCGTTCTGCTGCTGGACAACGCGCATACTCCGGCGGGCCGGCAGTTCCTGCAGACCCTGCGCGAGGCGCGGCGGCGCAACGGCGCCGAACCCGATCCGCTGGTTGTCGTCGCCACCAGTGCGCAGTGGTTGCCCGCCTGGAGCGAATGTTGGCATCGCCCGGGAATGCACCGTTTCAGCGAGGACACCGAACGTCGCGAACCCGAACACCGCACCGGGGGTATCGACTGGCCCGTTCCGCGTACCCCGCCGGATATCCCCGCGGACTGGGCGGCGGCCGATAATCCGGCGGCGTCCTGGTTCCCCTGGTATCTGGTGGATCTGAGCCGGTTGAGCGAGCAGACCACCGGCGACCTGGTCGCCGATCAGCGGCTGCGGTCGATTTCCCGGGTCGCGGCCTTCGTCCGGTCGCTCACCGGCGGGAACGCCGCCGGGACCGCCGATGTCATCGCCGCGCTGGGGCACACCGGTGAGGACAATCCGCTCAGCGGCGCACGTACCGTACTCACCGCGACCGTGGGCACTGCGCACGATCCACTGCCGGAACCGGTCGAGGTACCAAGCACCGTGCTCGAACGTGCCCGGCAACGGCTGCTCGGCGATTTCCTGGAGACCGAGAGTATGCGCGATCTGGTGACCGCCGCCGCGGGCCGTACGGTCGACGTCATCTACCAGCCGGGAGTCCTGGATTCCGCCCTGCCCGACGGCGAGGCCCTGCTACAGGAGCTGCGTAATCGGCTGTGGATCCGCACCGTGGACGGGCCGGAACCGGAGATGGTGCTCGATACCTGGTTGCGCCGGATCCTGCTCTGCGAACTCGCCGAGCGGGCGCCGGAGGATCCGCGGAGTTGGGAGGGCACCCACGAGATATGCCGGGATATCTACCGGCAGCGGTTCGCGGAAGGTGATCCGGACGACGAGGCCGAGGCTCTGTACCACGATCTGGCGCTCGGCAATCTCGGTGGCGCGATCGAGTACCTGGAGCGGCCGTTCCTCCCCGACCACGGTGAGTTCGGCCGGGGCACGGCCGCCGCCTGGCTGTCCGGTCTGGACCTGATCACCGCGGCCCCGCGCCGCCCGGACGACGCGGGAACCCCGTTCGCGCAGGTCGAGGCGATCGTGCGGGACAACGGTCTGGATCCCGAACACGAGCTGGCCTGGTTGGTCGCCGCGCTGTGGGTCTCCAACGACCCACTGGGCGATCCGCAGCGGACCCTGAATCGCACCATCGAGAACGAATTCCGGCAGTTGGCCCGGGGGCTCGGCCGCGGGGCCCTGCTGTTGTACGAACGGGCGGAGAGGTACCGATGAGCACTCTGATCCAGCCCCCACCGCCCGGTTACCGGAAGTGGTGGTGGGTCCCCGCCACGATCGCGGTGGTGGCCCTGGTCGTCACCGCCGTGATCTGGTTGCCCGAGGTCTTCCGGACGGACGACAGTTGCGGTGCAGGCGTCGTCCACAGCGGGCCACACGGCGAATGCGCCGGAGTCACCGACGGCGGCGTGGTCTTCGCCCCGGAACTCGGCGATATCGAGAAACGCATCCTCGACGAGAACCGCGCTGTCGAGAGCTCGGGCGCTCCCTATGTGAGCGTTGTGATGCTGACGCCGATGACACCTGGCGACAAGACCGAGGGCATCGTGACCATGTCGGGTATCCGGCACCGGCTCGAGGGTGCGCATCTGGCGCAGCTCGCGGCGAACCGGACCACCATCTGGGGGGATACACCCAAGATCAGACTGCTGCTGGCGAATCCCGGTAGCGATTTCGCCGAATGGGAGACCGCCGTCGACGCGATCGAGACGCGGCGCGAAGCCGACCGGATCGTCGCGGTGACCGGTATCGCGTTCAGCGTCCAGAACGCGGTCCGGTCCATCGAACGTCTCACCGGACTACAGATTCCGGTGGTCGGGTCCACGCTGACCGCCGGGGATCTGCCGGTACTGCGCGGCTTCCTGCGGGTCTCCCCGACTGCCGCGGACCACGCGCGGACCGCCGCGGAGTACCTTTCCACGCGCAGCCGGCGCATCCTGATCGTCCGCGACGACAGCCCGGCCGACCACTACGGCCGAACGCTCGCCGAAGCATTCGCGGCGAGCTTCCCCGACGATCCGCAGCGCTTCGCCGGCGTGGCGGAGGGTTACGACTCCGATTTCGGCAACCTGGCGAACACGTTCCACTACATGATGCCGAACATCTGCCAGAGCGCGCCGGACACCATCTATTTCGCCGGCCGTGCGGCGCACGCACTCACCTTCCTGACCGCGCTCGCCGAACGCCGCTGCCGGGAGGTCCCGATCCAGGTGGTCACCGGGGACGATATGCCGTACTACCGCCTTTCGGACAGCCCGGCCCGGGTCGCGCTCGAAACCGGAGTATCGGTGCTGTACACCGGGCTCGTACATCCGCAGGCCTGGCGCGACCATCCGGAGCGGTTCAATCTGTACTCGGTCGAACAGTTCTCACCCGATTGCGCCGGCCCCGTCTGCTATCGCGCTTTCTCCGACGACACTCTGGAGGATTTCGCCGCCGTCATGGAGCACGATGCGGTGGTGACGGCCGTCCAGGCGATCCGGCAGGCGGCCGGGAACGCCGGGAACGCCGGGAACATCGTGCACTCCGACCAGGTCCTGCAGGCGATGAAACGGCTGCACGGGGCGACCGCGGTCCGCGGGGCCAGCGGTATTCTGTCGTTCGACGAGAACGGTCTGCCCACGGACAAACCCATTCCGATCCTGGAGGCGCTGGACGGGGAACCACCCCGTTACATCGGGCTCCCGTAACCGGTTCGGGAGCGCGCTGTCCGACGAATCCGGCCGGCGTGACGTGGGCGACGCGGCGAGCCGGTCGGGAGCCGGCGGGCACGGTCTACTGCGCCGTGGCATCGGCGCCGTTCGCGCGGTGAGCGATGCGTTCGCCCAGCCTGATTCGAGCCACCGGCCACTCGTCGGCCCGGATCGAGTAGACGACCGTATCCCGGCGGGTACCGTCGCGGCGGCGGGCATCCCGGCACACCGTGCTATCGACTCGCGTAACCATGTGCGGTGCGGCCTGTTCCGGACTGGAACAATCGGGCGTCCTGGGGTGAAGCCCGAGAGAACATCGACGCGGCCGGAAGTGGCTCGGCGTCCCCGGTAGGTTCCAATTACTGCGTGGTACTCGCGGTGGGAGCCTGGAATGTGCGGATCTCGGGCAGTAGTCGCCCGGCCTCGTCGGTTGTCTGCTCCAAGGCGAGAGCCGCGATATCGGTACCCGGAAGAACTTCCGGTTTGGCGATACCGGTCGGCACGTGGATATCGCCGACCACCCCTCCCTCGCCGTGCATATAGCCGGCGAACTCCTGCGCACCCGAAGCACCGGGCCGGCTGCTGTTGCACGACAACAGCACCATCGGCCGCTGCGGTCCGTCCGTGATCGCCCGGTGCAGATCTGGATGGCTTCGAACAAGGCGGCCGAACGTCTCCCCGTTCACCACCATCTTCTTCCATACCGGGTTCTCGGCAGTACCGACATTGGCATCAACGCTGTAGCCGTGAAGCCCCGCATGGGCATCGATGTAGATGGGCGGAGTACCGTTGCGCCGAACTGCCGCCCCCCAGGCCGCTTCTCTGGAGTGGCCCCATTCCCAGATCGATCGGGAACCGCGTATCGGTAGCTCCCGGCGCACCGCCGGCGAGTATTCCGTGTCGGCCAAACGGTCCGACTGTGCCCACGTGCGCATGTACGCGCTCTCAGCGGCGTCATCGATGCCGGGTTGCGTGCTCAGCACTCGCAGCCCGAGGATATTTCCCTCCGAGTCGTACATGGTGGTGGTGCGCGCCGCACTCGCATCGAATGTGAGTTCGTCGCCGTCATCGGTCCGTCCCCGCAAGGGCGCTGCGGCATCGACCGGGGATCTCTCGTCACCTCGACCGACGGCCGAGACGGCTCGGGCGCCGTCCGCGTCACTGCCTGTTTCCTGCTTGATGATCCCGCGCAGGTCCTCTGCCGCTCCGGTGAGTTTGCCATTCGCGCCCGACTTGATGCCCTCGACAGGTTTCTGAATCGCCCTGACGGCTGCGCGCATCAACTCCTGCAGTCGTCGGCTCATGTCACAAAGTCTGCTCTCGACCTGTCACACGATTCAACCCCGGAGGATCAGCGGGCCATCGGGCCCTGACCTGCGGTTCACCGTGGTGGCGTCCTCGTGGCGTCGTATCCCCTGGACGTACTGCTCCAGGTACTCTGCGGCGGCTTCTCCGCCGATACCCTCTATCAGCACCGCCTCCGGTTTGCGGGGCCGGCCCACATACACACGGCGCCCGGGGTCGTCCGGTGCGCCGAGCAGCCGGTCACCTGGGAGGACAAGATCGTGTGCCCCACTCCTGGTGAGGCCATACGGATCTGGTGTGTCGGCGGTTTCTACAACGGTCTGGAAATCCTGGAGACAGGTGGCAGATCCCACTACAGCGTTCCGCCGGGCTTGTGTGATGCGTAGCCGCGCATGCTCAGAGACGCGACGCCTCACACAGGAAGACCGTGGCCGCACTGCCGATGCGGGTGATCACGAGCGTATAGGGCCGCGATCCGGTGAGCTTCAGCCGGCGCCGCAGTAGATCGGGATCGATATCCACGCCGCGGACCAGGATTTCCAGGCGGCCGCAGTCGCGGCGGCGCAATTCGGCCCGCAGGGTCTTCTCCCGGAGCACATGGCGGTCGAGAATACGGAAACCGCGGACACCGTCGGGGAGCCGGTCACCGGTCAGATAGGCGATGCGCGGATCCAGTTGCCACAGCCCGTGGCGGGCCGCGTAGTGACGGACCAGTCCGGCGCGGACCACCGCACCGTCCGGGTCCACGATCCATTCCCCCGGTTCACGCTCGGGGATCTCGGCGGGATCGGCATCGGTGAGGGTGGTCGCGGCGCCTGCCGAGGTGAGGACAGTTGCCCGGCGGGTGACACCGGGTTCGCGCAGTCCCACCGACCACAGACACGCCTCCCGGACCCCGCCGTCCAGGGAGACGACCTCGACCTCACCGTCCCGGTCCAGCCGGTCGAAATCCAGTCCGGGGGCGCATTTCACGACCAGATCGCGACCCGCGTACACCGACAGCAGATCCGGTAGCGGCGGTTGCAGCGCGGCCGGGTCGTGCGTGCGTTTCCCGTCCGCCCGGCGCGCGGGATCGGCGACGACAACCGTGCCGGAGGTACACGGAACCAGCGCGTCGGCACGCACGAGCAGTGTCTGCTGTTCCGGTGTGTGGCGGGCCAGGTTGTGCTGGGCCATGGCCAGCCTGATCGGGTCCAGGTCGCTGCCGACCACCCGCGGGCACACCCTGGCCAGTTCGGCGAGTTCGGCACCGATCGAGCAGGTCACATCGTGGATATCGCGGCCGGCCAGCCGGTGGGCGCGATGGCGTGCGACCAGGGTCGGGGTGGCCTGCTGGACCGCGTCGTCGGTCAGCAGCCAGTGCTGCGCGTCGTGCAGTTTGGCGGCGGCCCGGCGGCGCAGACGCACGGTTTCGACCAGCGCGGCGGCGTATTCGCCGAATCTCCGGCGCACCACCGCCACGTCGCGCAGTTGCGACGCGGCGGTGAGTTCCAGTTCGGCGACTACGGCCAGCGCGGCCGTACCGTCCGCCGAGCCCAGGTAGCCGATATCGGCCCTACTGAAGCCGTAGCCCACTATTTCCCGGCGGCGGCCGGTTTCACTCCGGTGATCATGGCGTTGTAGAAGAACTGGCGCGGCACCACCCGGCGCATCACGTTCTCGTCCACCCAGCTCAGTCCGAGCCAGGCACGGTACATCGCCATGCGGTAACCGAAGGTGAGCTTCGCGTCGGGGACCGCGGCCTCGAAGGTCCGCACGGGCCAGCCCCAGAGGGCGGCGGCGAATTCCTCGGTCTGCGCGGCGACATCCACCGCGCCCGCCGACCGGGCCATCTCCTCGAGTTGAGTCGGATCGAAGGTGTGCAGATCGACCACGGCCTCCAGCGCGGCGGCGCGCGAGGATTCGTCGAGCTCTTCCTGGGGGCGGCGCCAGTCCCGCAGGAACGGGAGCTTGGTGACGGCGGTGGTGGCCTTCCAGGTGATGTTGCCGAGGTTACGGGCGTACAGGTTGCCGATGGTGGTCGGTTCGCCGGCGAAGACGAAACGGCCACCCGGCTTGAGCACCCGTAGGCATTCCCGCAGCGACTGTTCCACATCCGGGATATGGTGTAGAACCGCGTGTCCGACGACCAGATCGAAGGTGTCGTCGTCGTAGGGGATGGTTTCCGCGTCCGCGACCCGGCCGTCGACGTCCAGGCCCAGGTTCTCCGCATTGCGCAGGGCGACCTTCACCATCCCGGGCGAGAGGTCGGTGACCGAACCGCGCTTGGCGATCCCGGACTGCATGAGGTTCAGCAGGAAGAAACCGGTACCACAGCCCAGCTCCAGGGCCCGTTCGTAGGGCAGCTCCGCATCGGTGCCGACCGCGAGGTCGAACCGGCCGCGGGCGTAGTCGATACAGCGTTCGTCATAGGAGATCGACCATTTGTCGTCATAGGTCTCGGCTTCCCAGTCGTGATAGAGCACCTGGGCGAGCTTGGTGTCCTCGAATGCTGCTTCGACCTCCGCGGCGGTGGCGTGCGGATGGGGTGCGGGGTCGTCGGGGCGTACCGTCATGATCGGAGAGCCTAATAGGTGCTACCGGCAGTAGCCCATCCGCAGTCCGCGCACGGCCGGAGCGGAGCCGCAGATATTCCGGAAGCGCACGGCCGGAGCGAAGGCGGAGGTCCGCCGGAACCGCACCGCCGGAGGGCGTCGGATACGGCGGATCGCCGGCCTCCGGCGATCCGATACCGACCCGTGCGCCCGGGTGGCCCGCGACTCGTTCAGCGCCCGGTGAACGCCGCCGACCCCGGCCCGTCGCGCAGGTAGGAGCGGGTCCCGATGCGCTGATCCGCGGTGGTGAACAGCCGCGCCCATTCGGTGCGGGCACGTTCGGGGCCGTCCGGGCCCGCTTCGAATACCGCCTTGGCGGCGGCCAGCGCCCGCGCCGGGCCGTCGGTGAACCGGCGGGCCCAGTCGATCGCCGCCCCCAGCACATCGTCGGGCGCGACGACCTGATCCACCAGCCCCAGCCGGGCGGCCTCGTCCGCTTCCACGAAACGTCCGCTGTACACCAGATCCTTCGCCGCCCCGGGGCCGATCAACCGCGCCAGCCGCGTGATCCCGGCGAGTGGGATCAGGCCGAGATCGATCTGCGGAAAACCCAGTTTCACATTGTCGCCGATGATCCGCCGGTCCGCGCCCAGCGCCAACTCCAGACCCGATCCGAGTGCGTATCCGCTGATCGCGGCGACCGTGGGCTGCGGGACGGTGGCCAGGCAGTTCAGCGCGTCCTGCAGATCGGCGGCCATGGCGGCGGCCTGTTCGGCCGGGAGGTCGGCGAGCTCGGCCGGCTCGTCACCGGCGCAGAAGACCCGCTCGTCCCCGTAGACCACCAGCGCGGCGATCTCCGGATCGGCACCGCACGCGGCGGCCGACTCGGCGATCTCACGGATGAGCTGGGTGCCGAACAGATTCATCGGCGGGCGGGCGATGCGCAACACCGCGACACCACGCCCGGACCCGTCCGGGTCGCCGGACCCGAGCCGGGACAGGGATACGAATTCCGCCATGAACGGCTACGCTACCGGCCGCCGGCGGCGTCGCCCGCATTCCCCGAACCGCCCAGCAACGACGGATCGGTATCGCGCATCCCCTTCGAGCCGACCAGCCTCGACGGATCCGGCAGATCCGCGAAGTACCGCGTATTGTCCGGGAACTGCAGCAGCTTCCGACCGTCGACCTCACCGAATACCGGCTGGATCGGATCGATACGGGGTTCGGCCGCCAGGATCTGCGCGGTATCGGCGTATCCGGCCAGCGACGTCAGCTGCGACCAGGTCGGCGGGAGCAGCACATGTTCACCGGCTCGCCAGGTCCGCAGGGCCGCGGCCGGAGTGGACCATTGCACCAGATCGGTTTCCGTGGTCGCGCCGTCGGCCAGCTGCCCCGCGGGCAGCACGGCGACGAAGAAGTTGGTGTCGTAGCGCCGGCGTTCCACCGTCGGCGTGATCCAGCGCGACCACGGCCGCAGCAGATCGGTACGCAGTACGAGCCGCTGTCCGGCGAGGAACTCCGACAGCGTCAGATCCCGGCCCTCGATCCGCTCCCGCTCCCCGCGATACCCGGCCGTATCGGCGACCACGGTATCGGCGGTGGGACCGGCCAGCAGGACCCCGCACTCCTCGAAGGTCTCCCGGACGGCCGCGCACACGAGTGCCTTCGCCCGCGCTTCGGACACCCCGAAGCGCTCCCCCCACCACCGCGGCGACGGCCCGGCCCATTCGATGGCCACCTCGGCATCGACCGGATCCACCCGGCCACCCGGAAAAGCGGTCATCCCCGCGGCGAATTCCATGGCGCCCGCCCGCCGCTGCAGGAACACCTCCGGACCCGCGGCACCGTCCCGCACCAGCATCACGGTCGAAGCGTCCTTGGCTTCGGGCACTCCGGCCCCCGAATCCGGCACAGTCGTCTCACTCACCCTTCGCACCCTAGCCGCATCGCCGGTGCGCCGACGTGCGCGGGCCCGTGGCCGGGTAGCCCCTACCTCGACCGGTGCCGCCCCAGCCGCCGCGCCCGCCGCGCGAAATACCGCCCGTCGATCCGGTCCAGTGCGATGGACTGCCGGAAGGCCTCGCTGAGGTTCTCGGCGGTGAGCACATCGTCGAGCAACCCCTGGGTGACGATCTCACCCTCGCTGATCAGCATGCAGTGGGTGAATCCCGGCGGGATCTCCTCGACGTGATGGGTGACCAGGACCAGCGCCGGCGCATCGGGATCGGAGGCGAGATCGCCGAGGCTCTCCACCAGTTCCTCGCGGCCGCCCAGATCCACACCGGCGGCCGGTTCGTCCAGCAGCAGCAGTTCCGGATCGGTCATCAGCGCACGGGCGATCAGGACCCGTTTGCGTTCCCCCTCCGACAACGTGCCGTAGGTGCGGTCCAGAAGGTGTTCGGCACCCAGGCTTTCCAGCATATCGATCGCGCGATCGGTATCGACGTCGTCGTACTTCTCGCGCCAGCGACCGAGGACCGCGTAACCGGCCGAGACGACCAGATCGGCGACCCGCTCCTCCGCGGGGATCCGCGCGGCCAGGGCCGCCGACGACAACCCGATCCGCGGTCTCAGTTCGCTGACGTTCGTCTTGCCGAGTCGTTCACCGAGTACGTAGGCGGTCCCGTAGGAGGGATGGGTTTCGGCGGCCGCGATCTGCAACAGCGAGGTCTTACCGGCGCCGTTGGGGCCCAGGACGACCCAGCGTTCGTCGAGTTCTACCTGCCAGGTCACGGGGCCCACGAGATTGTGCCCGTTGCGGCGGATGGAAACGTTGGTGAAATCGATGAGCAGATCTGGATCGGGATGCGCCACGCGCTCCATCTTGTCTCGAGGCGAACACGATCGCGGCACCGGGCACCCGCGATTCACCGGAGCGGCGGACCGGACACTGTACGAGATACCACCCGGATCGGAGGTATCCGGCAAACCGGACCACCAGCGCGGATTCCGGTGGGCGGTGCTTCAGGGGCGGGCCGGGAGGTGGCGCGTATCGCCGAGGCTCACGATCTGCCGATTGTGATAGAAATCGTCCTCGCGCAGCTCGGTGATACTTCCGGAAGGAGCGCGGAAAGAGACGTAACCGGTTGATTCGACCGGCATTCCGATCCACGCGGCCAGCACGAAAGTGAAAGTGCCACCGTGGGTGACGATGACCTGGTGTCCACACGGACGCGCCAGGATCGCCTGCATCGCCGCGTAGACACGTGCTACGAACATCACCCGGGTCTCGGCACCGGGAATACCTTCGTCGTGCCGCATCCGGTCGCCGATCGCGGGCGGCGGTACGAACCGCTCGTCGAGCCACTGCTGCGGCCGTCCACCGGCCGCACCGTAGGACTTCTCCCGCAGCCGCTCGTCGTATACCGGCGTCACTCCCAGCGCGGTGCCGACGGCCACGGCTGTCTGCGCGGTCCTGCGCAGGTCCGAAGAGAAGACCTCGACATCCGCGCCGACCGGAATCCGTGACCGCAGCGAATCGGCGACCGCCGCCGCGGCTCGTTCACCGGCGGCGGTGAGCCGGGAGTCGTACCAGCCGCCCACCACCCGGTCGACGTGATGCGTGGCTTCCGGATGGGTGACGACATGAACGGTACGCATCCGCTACCACTGATCCGGCCGTGCGGGCCGGGTGGCGATCACGGTGGTGGACCCGGGCGCGACCTCGGTGAATCCGGCGTCGCGGACCGCGGTCGCCGCACTGCGGTTCACGGCCGCGCGCAGCATCTGCCACTGGTCCGGCCCGGCTTCGCGGACCGCGCAGGCGAATCCGCGCTGCGCCCAGGTGCGGGCCTGTTCCACCGGCAGGGCGCCGGCGAACAGCATGCTCGCGTGCCCGACCTGCGCCGCGGCCTTACCGACCGTCATACCGAGTTCGGCGTTCACCCAGAACACCGGGACGTCCAGCGGCACCGGGCCGGGATCGTCGGATTCGAGGTCGGTACCACCGATCTGGAGCCGCCGGATCCGGGCATCCACCGATCCGACCGAACCGGGTACCAGTGCCCGCACCAGGGCACCGCCACTCTCGACGGTCACCCCGGGGACCTCGTTCGCGGCCGCCCACTGGGCGCCGCGCGCCCGCCGGGCCACCTTCCGGATACGCGATCGCTTCCACGCCACGTACCGCTGCTCCCATTCGCCTTCGGAACCGACACGCGGATCCAGGCAGAGCGCGACAGCGGCGGCCGCCGCGGCGGCGAGCACATCACTGCGCGCGGGCGGATCGGTTTTGGGGATGTGCAACACCATCTGCATCGCCTGGACCTGTGCGGGATCCTCGGGATCGCCCAGACCCCCGTAGCCCGCGGCGAGTTCGGCGTGACGCTCGGAAAATCCTGGTTCCGTGAAGAACTCGGGATCCGGGCCGTCCTCCAGGTCCGGATCCGCATCAATGTCGTGACCGTTCGCCGCCACATCCGTCACGCCGCTATCCGGCATTTCACCAACCCTCCCAGCACCCGAGCAACACCGGACGACAGCCTACCCACGAACTCACCGGAAGACCGCCGCGGTGCGCTCCTTCACGCCAGCGGAACGCGACGCAGCAGACCGTCTTCGGCGTCGGCGGCCTCGACCTCGTCGCGAGTCACGCCCAGGATGAACAGCACGGCATCCAGGTACGGGTGTGAGAGCGCGGTATCGGCGACTTCGCGCAGTGCCGGTTTCGCGTTGAACGCCACACCCAGCCCCGCCGCGTTCAACATATCGATATCGTTGGCGCCGTCGCCCACCGCGACCGTCTGTTCCATCGGCACCCCGGATTCCGCCGCGAACGCCCGCAACGCGGTCGCCTTGTAGGCCCGGTCCACGACCTGCCCGACCACGCGACCGGTGAGTTTCCCGTCGACCACCTCGAGGATATTGGCCTGCACGAAATCGAGATCCAGTTCGCGCGCGAGCGGGTCGATCACCTGCCGGAAACCACCGGAGACCACCCCGCACCGGAACCCGAGCCGTTTGAGCGTACGGACGGTGGTCCGGGCACCGGGAGTGAGCGTGATCGTGGCCGCGACCTCGCCGATCACCGATTCGTCCAGCCCCGCCAGCGTCGCCACCCGTTGCCGCAGCGATTCCGCGAAATCGATCTCCCCGCGCATCGCCGCCTCGGTGACCTGCCGGACCTGTTCCTCGACCCCCGCGTAGGCGGCCAGCATCTCGATAACCTCACCCTGGATCAGGGTGGAATCCACATCGAAGACGATCAGCCGTTTCGCCCGGCGCGACAGCCCGGCCCGCTCCACCGCGATATCGACGCGTTCGATCACCGCCACATCGGCCAGTGCCGTCCGCAACCGCGAATCGGTATCGCCCCCGTGGTCGGGCGCGGTCACCATCAGTTCCATCCCCGTCACCGGATAGTCGGCGATACCGCGGATCGTATCGATATTGGCACCGAGCCCGGCCAGTTCCCGGGAGACGGAACTGAACGCATGCGCCGTCACCGGCGACCCGAGCACCACCACGGCATGGGTGGACACCGGCGCCCGCGCGACATCGGCGTCGATATCCACGTCCACCTGCATACCGACGGTGTTCATCGCCTCTTCGAGCTCGTCCTGCAACGACTCGGGATCGGACGGACAACTGATCAGCACGCCCAGGGTGAGCCGGCCGCGGATCACCACCTGCTCGATATCGAGCAGACTCACCCGGTGCCGCGACATGGCCGTCAGCAGTACCGACGTCACACCGGGACGATCGGGCCCGGTAACGGTGACCAGCACGGTGGTCTCGGCCAAAACAACTCCCCTATCTTCGGCGCCGCCTCCGGCGGCGCGGGTCGGGGCCCTATTAACCCCGGTTCTTCACTCCTGCGCTCAGTCGCTGCGCTCCTTCGCTTCGTCGCTCCAGAACCGGGGCGGGCCCCGACC
>NZ_JBSGIP010000008.1:0-213200 GCF_053605105.1 Nocardia sp. NPDC003963 | reverse complement strand
TCAGTGGGTGGGGCCCGCCCCGGTTCTGGAGCGACGAAGCGAAGGAGCGCAGCGACTGAGCGCAGGAGTGAAGAACCGGGGTTAATAGGGCCCCACCCAGCGCCGCCGGAGGCGGCGCCACGGGCAGAGCTCAGCTTCGCGGCAGTCCGAGGACTCGTTGCGCGATGATATTGCGCTGGATCTCCGAGGTGCCGCCCGCGATCGTGCCCGAGAAGCTGCGCAGATACCGTTCGAACCAGCTCGGCGCGTGATCTTCCAGGTTGAGCAGATTGTGGCGGGAGGTGACCGAGGGGTGGGTGAGGCCGTCGGCGCCCGCGGCGTCGAGGGCGGCTTCCAGGCCCTGCTGGACCGCTTCGGAGCCCAGCAGTTTGAGGACCGAAAGCGCCGCCACATCGGTTTCGCCGCGCTGTTCCCGGGCCAGTGCCGCCGAACCCAGCAGTTCCAGCGCCTGCAGATCCATCACCGAGGTCGCGAAGCGATCGGTGTCCAGTTCGGTGCGCGGGGTGAAATCCTTGACCAGCATGCGCAATCGCTGGGCGAAACTCATCCACAGCAGGGTGCGTTCGTGGCCGAGTGAACCGTTGGCCACGGTCCAGCCCTTGTTCAATTCGCCGACCAGGTTCTCCGCCGGTACCCGGGCTTCTTCGAAGAACACTTCGTTGAAGTCGAGATCGTCGTCGGCGCAGGCGGAGGCGAAGGGCCGGCGGCGTACGCCGGGGGTGTCGGTGGGGATCAGCAGTACGGAGATGCCCCGGTGTTTGGGGGCCTCCGGATCGGTGCGGACGAAGGTGAGGACGACATCGGAGTCGTGCGCGCCGGAGGTCCACACCTTCTGGCCGGTGACCACGAAATGGTCGCCGTCGCGAGTCGCGCGGGTGCGTAGGCCGGCGAGATCGGAGCCGGCGCCGGGTTCGCTCATCCCGAGGGCCGCGGGCATTTCGCCGCGCAGGATCGGCACCGCCCACTTCCGCTGTTGTTCGGGGGTGCCGAAGGTGATGAGGGATGCGGCGATGATGCCCTGGCCCTGTGGATTGCAGCTTTCGTAGATCCGGCGCCTGCCGAGTTCCTCGCGGTGCACGTACTGCTGCAGAACCGTGGCGTTGCGGCCGCCGAATTCGGGTGGGTACCCCGGTACCAGCCAGCCGTGGTCGAACTGCGTCGACTGCCATTCGCGGGCCCACTGCGGCACATGCGAGCTCGATCGGGGGCGTTCGGCCGCGATCGCCTCGGGCGGCAGATACTCGTCGAGGAACGCGATGAACTCGGCGCGGAACCGTTCCACGTCCTCGTCGAAAGTCAGCTGCACGATGTACCTCCCTTTTGCGAAATATGAGAATATCATTCTCTCAACGGGATATTCTAGTTTCCGTAGGTGGCGCGACCAGCCGGGACAAGGGTTCACCCCGGTGGTTGCCGCCGCGGTGATGGGAGGTACGCCATGCGGAGTGCCGGCAGTGGGCTCACCCTGCAGCAGCGGATCGACGCACGTTCGGTCCGCACCACGAAACTGTTCGGCAGCGCTGCGGTGCAGCGCTTCCTGGATGCCGCCCGGGTCTTGATCACCGAGCGCGGCAGTACGGATTTCACCATGCACGAGGTGGTCGATTACGCGGGCCAGTCGCTGCGTAGTTTCTATCTGCTCTTCGACGGGAAGCACGAACTGCTGCTGGCCCTGTACGAGGAGGCGATCGCCAAGGTGGCCGATCAGATCCGGGAGGCCACCGGTAACGATGGTGATCCGCTGGTCAAACTACGGCTGGCCGTCGAGTTGCTCTTCGAGTTCTGCCGGCCGGATCCGGGTGCGCACCGGCCGCTGTTCACCGAATACGCACCGCAGTTGCTGATGTCGGATCCCATCGAGATCCAGGTGGCGCACGCCTCGCTGTTCGAGCTGCTGGCCGATCTCATGCGGGACGCGGCCGCGGCGGGGCATCTCCGGGCCGGTGCCCGGCCGCGCCGGATGGCCGCCATGACGTTGCAGACCGTGATGTTCGTGGCCCAGGGTGCCCGCACCGACGACGGCTCGAACGCGATCACCGCCGCCGAAGTGTGGAATCTCTGTGCCTTCGGTGTGCTCGGTAAGGCGGAGGGTGTGGCGGGAACGCGCCGGTGAGGGCTGTTCCAGCAGACCGTGCGGTCGGCGAATCGAGGCCGCGCAGCAGCGGATATGATATTCTCGGTTTCCGAGAATATCGATATCACCACGGGCTGGGCGCGGGGACGCTCGGCGTTCAGGAAGTAGTCGTATGAGTATTTCGCTACTGCTGGATATGGCGGCCTCGACCGACCCGGATCGAGTGGCTGTCGTCTCCGGTGAATCGCGCTGGACCGGTGCGGAGCTGGACGCGCTGGCACACGGCGGTGCGGGGGCGATCGCGGCCTCCGGTGCGCGCAGTGTCGCGTATGTGGGTACCGGTGGCGCGCTGCTGCCGCTGCTGATCTTCGCCTCGGCCCGGGCCGGGGTGCCGTTCACTCCGTTGAACTATCGGCTCAGCGGCGACAAACTCGCCGAACTCGTCCGGCGCCTCGACGCACCGCTGGTGATACACGACGATGCCTACGCACACGCCGTCGCCGGTACCGCCGACCGGCTGTGGACCGCGGCGGAGTTCCTGGACCGGGCCCGGTCCGCGGAACCGGCCGGTGCCGAACCGGATCCCGACGCCGCGGCGGTGGTGCTGTTCACCTCCGGGACGACCTCGCAGCCGAAAGCGGTCGAGCTCTCGCACAACAACCTGGTCAGTTACATCACCGGGACGGTGGAATTCGCCTCCGCCGCGGCCGATGACGTATCGCTGATCTGCGTACCGCCCTACCACGTGGCCGGGGTCGGTGCTGCGCTGTCGAACCTGTACGCGGGCCGGAAGATGGTGTACCTGCGTAATTTCGAAGCGCAGGAGTGGATCCGGCTGGTGGAGACCGAACGGGTCACCACGGCGACGGTGGTACCGACCATGCTGGACCGGATAGTCACCGGCCTGAAGGCGAGCGGATCGCGGCTGCCGACCCTGCGCACCCTGGCCTACGGCGGTTCGAAGGTGGGGTTGCCGCTGGTGCGCACCGCACTCGAACTGCTGCCCGACGTCGGATTCGTCAACGCCTACGGGCTCACCGAGACCAGTTCCACCATCGCGGTTCTCGGCCCCGACGATCATCGGGCCGCGCTGACCGCCGACGACGAAGCCGTCGCGAAACGGCTCGGTTCGGTGGGACAGCCGGTCCCGGGGATCGAGGTGCAGATCCGGGACGAGGGCGGCACCGTTGTCGCCGCCGGGGCACCTGGTGAACTGTTCGTTCGCGGCCCGCAGGTCTCGGGCCGCTACACCGGGATCGGCTCGGTACTCGATGCCGAGGGCTGGTTCCCCACCAAGGATCTCGCGGTACTGGACGACGGCGGCTATCTGTTCATCCACGGCCGCAGCGACGACACCATCATCCGCGGTGGAGAGAACATCGCCCCGGCCGAGATCGAGGACGTCCTGGTCGAACATCCGGCCGTACACGAGGTCGCGGTGGTGGGTGTCGAGGACGCCGCGTGGGGACAGATCATCGTCGCCGTCGTGGTCCCCGCCGAACCCGGCAGCACTCCGGATCCGGAGGAGTTGCGCGCCTATGTGCGAACCGGACTGCGTGGGTCCCGGACACCGGACCGCGTGGTCTTCCGCGCCGAACTCCCCGCCACCCCCACCGGGAAGATCCTGCGCCGCGAACTGGTCGCCGATCTCACCCGCGAAACCGCAGGCGCCTGATCGCGCGCCGCTCGGAAAGGAAAAGCCAATGGTCAAGACCGGTACCCGGCTACGCAGCCAGGTGTGCAGTACCGAGGTCATCATCGTCCGGGCCGCGGACAGTCTCGACGACCTCCGGGCCGGCGGGGTGCCGATGGTGCCCATCGACGGCGGTGCGACGGACTCCGGTGGTAGCCCGCAGCAGGGTTTCGCGGACGGCAATCTCATCGGCAAACGCTATGTCGACGACGACGGCGCCGAGGTGCTCGTGACCAAGGCCGGCGCGGGCACGCTGAGCGTCGGCAGCACACCGCTGGCGGTGAAGGAAGCAAAGCCGCTGCCCGCGAGCGACTGAGCGTACCTACGCATTCGCTCCGGCGGTGCGCGGGCTGCGGGACAGTGCCGACTAGAAGAGTGATCGAGGTGGGAACATGACCCAGGCCACCACCGACCCGCTGATCCTGGCGGCGGAGGAAGCCGACGCCGAAGCGGCGGCCGCGGAAGCCGAAGCGGTCGCCGCGCAGGCCTCCGCGACGGCGGCCCGCGCCCGCGCCCGGGCGGCGCGGCTACGCCGGGAGGCCGGGACATCGGGCGAACCGCCCGGCCCCGGTGCCGAAGTGGAGAAACCGGGCGCCGCGGCGCCGGTGGCCGACACCTCGACGAAGCTCGCGGACGATACTGCACCCGCCGCCGAACCGGACGAGGACACGGAGCCGGCGGATGCGGCCGGTACAGATTCGGCGCGGCGGGCCGGGGCCGCTGCCGAACGGGAGCGGGTCGAGTCCGATACCGATCCGGAGCAGGCGGAACCCGGTGCGGATGCGGCGCGGGGGCCCGGCGCGGATTCGAGTAGTGCCTTGTCCGGCGGCTCCGCAGTGCGTTCCGGCGATTCGGCGGAGGACGCCCCGGGTATCGCGCTGGAGAAGCAACCGGTGACGAAGGAGACCCGGCGCGCAAAGCTGACCCGGCGGTTCCCACGACCGGCGCTGCGCCGACTCCGGGGCCGTACGCTGGGCCGGACCGTCGCGGGCCTGGTGGTTGTCGCAGCCTTGGTGGTCAGTGGGTTCTCGATCTGGAACCACCATCAGATCGGTGTCCAGCAGGCCCGCGCCGACGAGTACCTCGCGGCCGCGCGGCAGGGTGTCCTGGCCCTGACCAGTATGGATTCCGGGCGGGCCGCCGACGATGTGAAACGGGTGCTCGATAATTCCACCGGTGCCTTCCGCACCGATTTCCAGACCCGCGCCGAGGATTTCACCAAGGTCGTCGAACAGTCGAAGGTCGCCACACAGGGTGAGATCACCGGATCGGCCGTCGAATCCATGACCGACGAATCCGCGGTGGTACTGGTCGCCGCGGTTTCCCGGATCACGAATTCGGCGGGAGCGCAGCAGGAACCGCGCGTCTGGCGGCTGAGTGTCACCGTCACCCGCGACGGGCCGGATCTGAAGATGTCGAAAGTGGAGTTCGTGCCGTGAGAATCCCCAGCTTCCCCCGTACCGCGGGCACCTCCCGGGAACCGCTGCTGCTCACGCTGGTGGCCGTGGTGGCAGTGGCTGTCGCCGCCGCGCTGCTGGCCTTCCAGTACCGCCCCGACGACCGGGGCGACGCGGTGAAGAACGAGGTCCTCTCGGCCGCGACCGAGGGCACCGTGGCCCTGCTGTCCTATTCCCCGGAATCACTGGACGCCGATTTCGCGGCCGCGAAATCACGGATGACCGGCGATTTCCTCACCTACTACAACCAGTTCACCGAAAAGGTCATCGCGCCCGCCGCCGAGGAGAAGTCGGTCAAGACGACGGCGACGATCGTGCGGTCGGCGGTGGCCGAAATGCATGCCGATTCAGCGGTGGCGCTGCTGTTCATCAACCAGACGACCACCAGTGCCGAAAAACCGGATCCCGCGCTGGCCGCGAGCAGCGTCCGCGTGACCCTGTCGAAGGTGGAGGACTCATGGCTGATCTCGTCGTTCGATCCCGTCTGAGCGATACATCCGGGGCCGCGATCCCGCTGCCGCCCGGTATGCGCCCGGACGAACCCGTGCTCGTCACGGTCTATCCGGTCCTGGACTATTTCTCCACCTGCCCGCGCTGCGGATATCCCGCCGAGGCGTCGGCGACGGTTCGGACCTACGCCGACGGTGATACGGATACCGAGACCCACACGACCTGCGGACTGCCCTGCGGTTGGCTCGGGGTCGGTTGATCGGCTCGCTCACCGGCCACCGCTGGATACCTTGCCGATTCTGCATGGGGCCGAGACCGGTGCGTATCGTATTTCGGAGTCCGCCTCGACGCTGAAAGCCGGGTTCGCGCGACCGGGGCTCCCGGGGCAGATCGGTATCCTGTTGCGGCAGCGGTTGTGCTGCGGACGCGAGCGGAGGGCCTCGGGGGAGTTTTCACAGTGGATATCCCAGGCGTGACGAGCGCACGGTCCGGATGAACTCACATCAGCGAGTCGCCTCCGCGATCGCCGCTGTCGTGCGTCGGCTGACGGCCACGGCCGACGCTCTCGCCGAGAGCGGGCTCGGCATCCGAAAGGTCGCTGTCGGGGCCTCGGCCGCCCCGGGCGTATTCACCGCCGCCGGCCGGAGAGCCGGAGACAAGGTATCGGAAGTAGATTCGTCACGGGTACAACCGGTCTCCGCCGGTTCGTCCGATGATCGGGCCGTCATCACCCGGTCCGCCTCCATACCATCGGGAAACAGGTTGTCGGCGGTCCCCGACCTGCACGGTTACACGATCGACCGGGTGGAGGCCACAATGCGCGGAGCCGGATTCAGCTTCAGATCGCAGACTTCCGGCGGGTATCGGCGATATACAGCGGGCGATGGCAGCGAGATCTGGATACGCCCGGACGGCGAAGTTCAACGATTGGGTCCCAAGGTGAGCCCGGGACCGAACCAGCGAAGCTACCGGCAACGATACGGTCCGGACGGATCTGTGACCCAGGACCATTCGACAGGTGAGAGGGTGTCCCGATGAAGGAATTCGATCGGATTCGAAGCGCAGCACCACGCTGTACGGGATACCTGATCGACCGGATGACCTTTTCCCGAGTCGACGAGAACGATGCACTCGATATCGGCCTGCGCTGGGGTCCCACCGAGCCGGATATCGTCTTGTCCTTCCAGAATGTGTACTACCTCGAAATCGGACGGCTGCCCGGACCCGGCGCCGAACCTCTCGACAATGTCACAGCGGCGGTACTGCCGCCGCGCGATGAACCATGGCCGGCGCAGTTGTCGATCGATACGATCCGCTCCGCATCGCTGCCGCCACTTCTCTGGCTCCGCGCCGAAGGGCCGGTACAACTCAACGTCGTCGCCGCGATCGCCACTGCTTTCGTCGAACTGCCGGACGATGGCGGGCTCTTCGCGACCGGCCCGGTCGACGTGACCGGCCCGCCCCGCTGAGTGGCCGGACGGTTGCACTCGATTTCGGTGCCGGCCCGCCGCCGAGTGCCGACGCACCGACAACCGGGGCTGTCGGTGCGGTCCGGGTCACGGTTGTCTGCGTGTTTCGTCCGGGGACGGGGCCGGCTCGCCGTTCACCCGGTTCGATTCGGGCAGCATCGTGATGGCGTGAACCGGGCAGTCGAGCAGCGCGCGGGTGACCGCCGGCTCGTCGGCCGATGCGATGGCCGGATCACCGGCCAGCGAGGCGTAACCCCAATCGTCGAGTGGGAAATGCCCGGGCGCGTGCTTGGCGCAGATGCCGAAGCCGTCGCAGAGGGTGCGATCCAGTTTGATCTTCACAGCAGCACCTCTGTCGCCACCCGGAAGGGAGCGTGGTCGATAGCGGGCCCGGCCGCGCAATCCGGGCACCTGTGGTCGAGATGAGCGGTGACCTCCTGGGGAAACCGCTCCAGCAGGCTCGCCGCGGTATTGCAGGCGGCGTCGAGGGTGCCGCAGGCCCCGCGTCCGCGCAGTACCGTCGACCAGCGGCGCAACCGTTGCAGATCCGCCGTGTCGGCCCGTCCTTCGGCCAGTGCGCCGGCTGCCGCGGCCATGGCCGCGGTGCCGTTGAAACAGGACCCGCACTGCCCGGCGTTCTCCCGGTCGAAATAGTTCAGGACCCCGGCGGCCACCGCGACCGGGCATTCGATGGTGAGAAGGGCGATCGCCCCGCACCCCAGCCCCGCGCCCGCCCGGCGCAGTGATTCGTGGTCGAGCGTGAGGTCCAGAATCGTCCGGTCGAGCAGGCCCGTGAAGTAACCGCCGATCAGGGCGCCGCGCAGGTCGGTCTCCGCGATCCCGTGCAGTGCGAGGAGGTCGGCGAACGGAAGTCCGTGCGGCAGTTCGTACAGTGTGGGCGCACGTCCCGCGGCGGTGACCGTGGCCAGGAATGTCCCGGGGGAGAGCGCGGTACCGGCGGCCCGGTACGCGTCGGCGCCCCAGCGGTCCAGGAACGGCAGATTGGCCAGCGTCTCCACATTGCTGACCAGCGTCGGCAGTCCCGCGACCCCGGCTTCGAAGGGCCGTGGCGGTTTATCGGTGGGTTTGGCCGGGCCGCCGTCGACGGCCTGCACGGCCGCGGTCTCCTCCCCGGCGACATATCCGGGTTCGACCTGTACGACGGTGATCTCCGGGCCGTCGGGCAGTACGCCGCCGAGCTCCGCCAGTGCCGCTTCGACAGACCGGGCGGATTCGGGGTCCGATACATAGACATAGGTCCGCCGGGCGCTCACCAGCGCCGCCGCCAGCCGGAGACCGTCGAGGACCAGATGGGGCCGGTTGCGCAGTAACCAGCGATCTTTGAACGAGGCGGGTTCACCCTCCTCGCCGTTGGCCACGACGACCGTATCGGTCCACCCCACCGGTGCGCCCGCGCCGACCCGGCTGCCACCGCGGACACCGCTCACCTTCACCGCGAACGGGAACCCGGCGCCGCCCCGGCCGCGCAGACCACTGCGCTCGACCGTGTCCGCCAGGGCCGTCACCGATCCGATCGGGCGGTAGCCGCCACGGTCGCGGTATTCGTACGCGGTTTCCACACCGTCGCCGGTGCGGAGCAGGCGTGGATCACTACCGGGGTAGGGGACCACGGTGAGCTCCCCGGCCGATGAGAAGATGTGCTGCATCGTCCCTCCTGAATGGGCGCGGCCGCGGGCCGCTCGTTTCGGGCGCGACCGTCGCTGTCGCCGCGACGGTGCGCATACCGGGGGTGGGCTTCGACCGGCTACGCCCGTTAGGCTGATTCGCATGCGAACTGCGGTGCTGCGGGTGAATGTGGACCCGGCCGGTGAACTCTCCGCCGAATCGCTGGTACGTGGGACGGCCGAGCTCGCCGCGGGTCTCGCCGGTTCCGGTGCCCGGGTACTGGACCGGGATCTGACCACCGCGCCGCGTAGTCGACGTGAACTGCAGGTACTGCTGGACACCGCCGATGCCGAAGCCGATACCGAACGGGTGCTCGCGTTGTGCGGGAAGGCGTTCGGTACGCCGGCCGCGCCGGGTGTCGTCACCTATGTGAGCCGCGGCACCGATGCCGACGCCCACGGGGTGCTCGCGGGATTCGGGCTCACCGGGGAGATCGTGCGGGTACCGGGCCCCGAGGGTTACGACATCCTGCAGGTCCGGCTGCGCGAAGCCGATCTGGAGCGGGTACCGGAGAGCCGGATCCACACCGCGCTGGAGGCGTCCACCAACTGCGAGGTCCGGATCCGGACGATCTGAGCGGCCGGGCGGCCCGTTCATCGCGTGCCCAGGAACTTCAGGATCTCCGGCGCGGCGAGCACCCAGGTGTCGAACATGTTGTACTGCTGTACCCGGCCCCGGGCGCGATCTTCCAGCGCGCGTTCCCAGGCGTCCTCCGGCCACGGCGGGTCGATCAGGGTCGAACCCTCGATCAGGCAGCTCACCTCGAGCGAGGTCCGTTCGGGATGGTCCATATCCTTGGCGCCGCCCCGGATGATCAGGGTGGGCACCCGGATACGTTCGAACATCTCGTCGTCGACGCCCGGAATGGTCTGTCCCGGTTTCGGGACGTAGGCGTTGAGCCAGCGCAGGGACAGTTTCACGAATTCCGCCGAATCCAGCTCCCGTAGGCGCTGTTCGTTGTCCGGGTTCTCCGCGATCCGCTCCCGCCACTCCTTCATCCGCAGCAGGCCCTCGGTTCCCAGACCGCGGACGGTCTGCAGGCTGGGCAGCACGTAGTAGGCGCCGAGGTTGAAGGTTCCGTACACCCCGCCCACGATGTTCCAGAGCACCAGATCGGTGACCAGCTCCGGGAACAACATGGTGGTGAGCATCGAATCCCGGGCCCCACCGGATCCGCCGGCCAGGATCACCGGGCCGGTGCCGAGTTCGGTCAGCAACCCGGACAGCGTCTCGGCGCGCATATGTGATTCGGTCCGGCCGAAGAACTGCACATCGGAAGCACCGCAGTTGGGCCGATCCCACAGCAGCACCCGGTACCCGCCGGCGACCAGTGCCTCGGCCAGCGGCCGCAGCCCGGGAATATCCTTGCCGTAGCGGCCGCCGGGGGTGAGCACGATGAGGTCACCGGTCGTGCCGAGTATCTCGTAGACGACCTTGCCGCCGTTCACCGTTACCGCGGGCATGCGCACACTCCTGGATGGTTCGGGGAGTGGACCGTGTGGGCACTCCCGCGGCCGGCCGATGTCTCGGCGCGACCGGGTTTCGTACTTTCCGGCTGTTCCCGGATCAGGCGGTGACCAGGACGTCGTCGCCGACCACTCGCACCGGATAGGTGCGGATACTCCATTCGGGTTTCACCGCGGTGGTGCCGGTGGCCAGTTCGAACCCCCACTGATGCCACGGGCAGTAGATGAACTCGTTGTCCCGCACCATCACCGAATCCCCGGGTACCGATTCGTCGACCACCGTGCGACCCCGCGCCCGACCCGAGCACAGCGGGCCGCCCTCGTGCGGGCAGTAGTTCGCGATGGCGTAGAAGGTGCCGTTCACGTTGTAGACGCCGACCCCGTGCCGGCCGATCGGTACCACTTTCGACGAACCCGGCGGTATCTCGTCCACCGTGGCCACCACATGTTCCCGGCCCTGCGCGAGCCGGACCGGTTCGCCGGCCGGACCGGGCACTCCGGTGTCCGCAGCCGTGACGGTGTCCACAACCTGTGCTGTGTTCGCCTCGGCAGGGCTTTCCGTCGCCGGCCCGGAACTCGTGCCGGGTACCTCGATTCCGTCTGCCATCAGTGGACCCGCATCTGTCCGGGCAGTGCCGGTACGGTCTCCGGCAGATGGTAGGTCTCGATACCGTTGCGGAACATGACCTTCTCCCGGGCCGCCGGTGGCAGATGTTTCACCAGCCAGCGAGGATCGTCGAAGGTCCAGTGCGGGTAGTCCGAGGAGTACAGCAAGATCTTGTCCGCTTCCATCCAGTCGAACGCCCGGGTGAGCTCGGTCTTGTCCTCCGGGTAGTCCAGCGGCTGGGTGGTGAACTTGATGTGTTCCTTCACGTACTCCGAGGGCTTACGGGTGATCGACATGAACGAACCGCGCGCCGCGTAGATCGCGTCCATCCGCCACATGAGCGGAAGGATCCAGGTGAAGGCGTGTTCCACGAGGACGATGCGCAGCGCCGGGAACCGGTCGAAGACCCCGTCGAAGATCAGGCTCATCACCTGGTTCGCCGCCAGCAGCGAGTAGGTGACCATGAAATCGTGGTTGTAGCTGGGAAAGCCGACCGGCGGCATGGGCATGGTCTCGTAGGCGCCCCGGCTCAGATGGCAGCTCACCGGCAGATCGTGTTTCACCGCGGCGGCCCAGATCGGGTCGTAGCGGCTATCGCCCCACGACGGCCGCGGTTCGGCCTTGATGAGGATCTGCGCCATGTACTCGTGCCCGGCCCAGTGGTCGATCTCGGCGACGGCGGCCTGCGGATCGTCGATGGCCACGCAGATCGAACCGCGCCAGCGCTGATGCCAGTTGTTGTGCGCGTCCAGCCATTGCGCGTCCTGCCACCGGTTCACGGCGGTGGCCATGGCGGCGGTCGCCTCGGGCAGCCGGGTCGCCTTCACCGTCGGTTCCAGGATGACGATATCCGAACCGGCCTCCATGATGAGCTGCCGGAAGGCCATATCCGGGTCGCTACCGGGAAATTCACCGTTCGCGGGGAAGGTGTCCACCCGCATCGCCTTGGAGTGGGCGTAGTCCGGCGCGTCGTAGATGATGGTGTCGCCGACGCGATGACTGAGAAAGAACGAGGTGCGCCACGGCTCCGGGATGTGTTCCACCAGATCACCCCGGCGGGGGACCGGATGAACATCGGAATCGACGACGCGAACCGGAACCAGTTCCGTGGACGGTACGCGCGCCCGTACCTGCGCTGTTGTCACGATGCCTCCTTCGTAGGGGCTGCATATGGTCGGCGGAGGCCGTAGCGAAGACGGCGGTATCGCATCACAGTGCCTCCTCGAGTCGCACCCCGCACCAGCTGCTGCATCAGCGGACCGCGGTGACCGCGTCTATATCGATGCTGTACAGGCTCGCGGCATTGCGCCAGTAGAGTTTTTCGCGCTGCTGCGCGGTGAGCGCGGCGGGCAGGCTGCCGGTATCGCCGCTGTGCCAGTGCGGGTAACTGGACCCGAACATGAGCATGTCGTCCTTGCCGGTGAAGTCCAGCCATTCGGCCGCGAAGGGCGCGTCGCCGGGCCCGTCGATCGTGGCGTGTACGAAATACACATGTCCGGGCAGGTAGTCGCTGGGCATCCGGGGTGCCCACGGGGTCTGTTCGAGATGCGGCCGGCCGAAGGTGTCCATCCGCCAGGTGAACGGGGTCAGCAGATCGGCGCCGCCGTCGGCCCAGACGAATTTCAGGCCCGGGTACCGTTCGAACACGCCCTCCGCGATCATGTTCATCAGGTGGTAGATGTAGTTCAGCCCCATGAACCCGTAGTACTGCTCGTAGGTCCGTGGATGCCCGGAGGGGGTGGGCGGCAGGCCGATACTCTCCCCGGTCTCGATATGCGCGGCGACCGGCAGATTCGCCGCCGCGGCGGCTTCCCACAGCGGCCAGAACTGCGGTTTACCGTACAGTTCGCGCGATTGCAGCGGGATCCCGAGTTGCACGATCCGCGGATGATCGCCGAGCCGGTCGATCTCGCGCAGCGCACCGCTGAGATCCTCGGGATTGACCCGCAGGGTGCCGCGGAAGCGATCGTGATAGGTTCCGGCGTCGAGCCAGCGCGACACCATCATATCGTTGTGCGCGGACAGCACCGCGGTGGTCAGATGTCGGTCCGGCAGGATCCCGCGGGTCATCGGATGCAGCACCGCCACATCCACCCCGCGCTCCTCGAACAGCTGCTGCCCCACGAATTCCGGATCCGATCCCGGATACCCCTTGTGCGGCCCGCGGGCGCCCTTGACGTATTCGCCGCCGGGGGCGCCGTACCAGTCCATTTCCGCGTCCGGGATACCGCGGCTCTTGAACGGTTCGTTCAGGTAGGAGCGCATATCGTCGTTGGAGCGGAAGAAGATGTGCACGCTGGTATCGATCACCGGAGTGCGGGTGCCGTCGGGCAGATCCTTCATCGCGGTTCCTCGTCGGAGAGGGAAGGGCCGGCCGAACCCCGCGGTATCGGCCGGCCCTTCTCGGTCAGTACTCGAAGTCGATCACTGCGGCATCGGGCCGCTCGGTCACCGGCGCGGCCAGGCCCTGTTCGTCGCAGATCCGCTGCAGGTGGTCCAGGGTCTCGTCGAGGCTGGGACCCAGTCGTTCACCGGGGGTGAAGGTGGCCGGCAGATTGCGCATCCCCTGGATGACGCCGATCGTGTCGTAATGCACCGTGCCCGCCGGATCGCAGGTGTAGTCCGGCATCCGGTCCAGGACCGCGAGCAGCATGGATTTGAACACCGTGCGCGCTACATTCGAGCCGATGCACCGGTGGACGCCCAGCCCGAAGCTGAAGTGCCGGTTGCCCTTGCGGTCCATGACGATCTCGTCGGCGTCGGGGAAGATGCTCTGGTCGCGGTTGGCCATCGCCCAGGACAGCCACAGCCGCTCGCCCTCTTTGAACTCGGTGTTCTGGTAGGTGCAGTCGTCGGCGATGGTGCGGCCGTCACCCGGGGCGGGGGTGAAGTAGCGCAGGAACTCCTCGGTGGCGGGATCGAGCAGATCGTCGCGGTCGCGGCTGAGCTCCGCGCGCTGATCGGGGTTGTCCGACAACCATTCCAGGGAGTGCGCGGTGAGCGCGGTGGTGGTATCGAAACCGCCGCCGATCAGCAGGCCGATCATCCCGAGCAGTTCCATATCGGGGGCCGGTTCACCGTCGATCCGCAGTTCGGTGAGGGCTTTGATGAGGCCGGGACGCGGGTTCGTCTTGGCCTCGTGGAGGCTGGTGAGGATATCGATACCCATGGTCCGGTGCATTTCGGCGACCCGGGGGGCGTCGGGGGAGTTCTCCGGGGTGTACACCGAGGCGTGCACCGGATCGCTGTAGACCGACCATTTCTTCAACGGGATCCCCAGCATGGCCAGGGTCAGTACCGCGGGGACGATATTGGCCAGATCGTCCACGAAATCGATCCGGCCCGTTTCGATCTTCTCGTCGAGGCTGGCCCGGACGATCTCGTCGATGAACGGCTGCCACCGTTTCACCGCGGCGGGTGACAGATACGGATTGAGGACCGAGCGATAGGTGCGGTGTTCGGGCTCGTCCATCTCCAGCATGCCGCCGCGAACCATCGCGGCGCGCTGCGCTTTCGGAATCGAGATGCCCTGGTAGCCGCGCCGTTCGTTGTGCACATCGTGATCGACCGAGACCTCCGGGCAGCGGGCCAGCTCGAAGACCGCGTTACCGCCGGCGGCGACCCAGTGCCCGTCGTAGGTGTCGGTCCACGCCACCGGGCATTTCGCGTGCATCTCCTGGGTTATCTCGCCGAACTGCTCGCGGTATTCGGGGGTGTGCCGATCGAAGTGGTAGCGGTTCTGCTTGCGCTGGTCGTTATCCGTAGAAGTCACGGTCTGTTGTCCCTCTGCTGGTCACTGGGTGCGGCGAACCTTCGCCGGGGGCCCGGAACTCTGCGCCGCTCCGGGAGTCGGATGCCGACTCGCCACCGGTGCGGCGGCGCGCGTGCCGATCGCCTTCGTTCGCGCGCCGCCTGCCTCGGCGTGGCCGGGTGGGGTCAGAGTTTGTGGTCGTACCACTTCAGGTAGCCGCCGGCGTCGACGCGCACCTGCATACCGGTCACGAAGCGGGCTTCGTCGGAGACGAGGAACAGGATGGCGTTGGAGATATCGACCGGTTCGATCCACGGGACCTTCATGGCCTGCTGGACGTAGAAGGCCGGTTCCGCGTCGGCGCGGGTCGGGTTCTCCAGGTCGGGCCGGAACGACCGGTACATGGGCTCGCTCTGCAACATATCGGTATTGCAGTTGGTCGGATGCACCACATTGGCGCGGATACCCCGGGGCGAGAGGTGCCGGGCGATATCGAAGACGTAGTAGGACAGTGCCCGCTTGGAATGCACGTAGGCCATACCGCCGAGATCCGAACCGGGATTGTCGACCTTGCTGGTATCGACCATCGCCGCGGTGGAGCCGGTGGCCACAATGGCGGCGCCCTCACCGAGATGGGGGAGCGCGGCCTGGATGGCGTTGATGGTGCCCACCAGGTTCGTATTGATGACATCGGTCCACGCCTGGATATCCGGCTGACCCTTCATCCCGGCGACACCGGCCTGGGCGATGACGATATCGAGTTTGCCGAACTCGGCGACGCCCGCGTCCAGCGCGGCCTTCAGGGCGACGGCGTCGCGGACATCGGTCCGGGTCGCGATGATCCGGCGGCCGGTCTTCTCGACCAGGCGCACGGTTTCCTCGAGGTCTTCGGGTGTGGCCAGCGGGTATCCGATGGTCGACATGTTCTGGCAGAGGTCGACAGCGATGATGTCGGCGCCCTCCTCCGCCAGTCGGACGGCGTGGCTACGGCCCTGACCGCGCGCGGCGCCCGTGATGAATGCGACTTTGCCCTCAACACGTCCCACAGCATTCCCTTTCGATCTGTTTCCGGGAGTCACCTGCCCGGTGTGCCGGTACGCCGGTGGCGCGCGGCACGGGACAGGGTGCGCGGCGAATACCGCGCGTCGATCCGGCCGCGGACCCGTTTCGGTGTCGACCCGGCACCGCCGGGTACCGGCTCCGGACATACGGCTGTTCTCGTATGCGAAAAGAACTGCGTTTTCGCATACGAGAACGGTACTCTACCCGTGGGCTCGGCGGCAAGGTTTCGGAAGAAGCCTGGTCGAGTGATCAAAACGGGCTCACGCGGTATTTCGGCAGTTGGGTGACCGTCTCGTCATCTCAATTGTCGAGGACTGCGCGCGAATCGATTGTTCGCGCTGTCAGAGAATTCGATTATCACCAGTCGGCGGTACGAACTCCGGTGCGTCCGGGTAGGTGCCTCGTACTCCGGTGCCGAGCACCCCGCCGGCGCGGAAGGGGTGAACCGATATGTCCGACCGGGATATTCGAGGTGGGGTCCGGTGACCCGGGTGGTGTCCGACGAGCTGCGCGCCCGCTATGTGGCCGAAGGCTGGTGGACCCGCGACACCATGGGCGATCTGCTGAGCCGCGGTCTGGCCGCGGCCCCGGACGCGCAGTTCCGGGTGCACTCCGAGGTCCGGCCCTGGCGCGGTACGTTCGCCGAGGTCGAGCGGGTGGCCCGGCGGCTGGCCGCGGGCTTGCGGTCCCGCGGTGTCGGGCCCGGTGATGTGCTCGCGTTCCAGCTGCCGAACTGGATGGAGGCGGCCGCGACTTTCTGGGCGGCCTCGTTCCTCGGTGCCGCGGTGGTGCCGATCGTGCACTTCTACGGCCGTTCCGAACTCGGCCATATCCTGCGGGTCGCCCGGCCGAAGGTCTTCATCACCATGGCGGAGTTCGGCCGCACTGTCCACGATCCCGCCGTCAGCGCCGAGGTGCCCATCGTGGGAGTCGTCGGGCGGGATTTCGACGACCTGCTCGCCGCAGAACCCATGTCCGGTGTGCTACCCGCCGACCCGGCGGGTCCCGCCCTGATCGCGTTCACCTCCGGGACGACGAGTGCTCCCAAGGGGGTCGTACACAGTCATCAGACGCTCGGCTGCGAATCCCTGCAGCTCGCGGAGCGGAACCGGGCCGACCGTGGCGATCAGCTGACCGCCACTCCGGTGGGGCATTTCATCGGGATGGTCGGTGCCTGCCTCCTCCCGGTACTGCACGGGCGGCCGGTGAATCTGCTCGATGTCTGGGACCCGGGCCGCGCGCTGGCGCTCATGCGGTCCGACGGACTCGTGGTGGGCGGCGGCCCACCGTATTTCGTCACCAGCATGGTCGAACATTCCGACTACACCCCGGAACATCTCGCGCATATGCGCTATGTGGGGCTGGGTGGTTCAGCGGTGCCGGCGGCCGTGACGCGGACGCTGACCGATCTCGGCGTGATCGCCTTCCGGGCCTACGGCAGTACCGAACACCCCTCCATCACCGCCTCGGAACTCGATGCCCCGCCGCGCGAACGGCTCACCACCGACGGCCGCCCGATGCCGGGTGTGGAGATCCGGTTCGCCGCGGACGGCGAGATCCTCAGCCGGGGACCGGATCTGTGCCTCGGCTACACCGACCCCGAGCTGACGGCGCGCGCCTTCGACGCCGACGGCTGGTATCACACCGGTGATATCGGCGTGCTCGATGCCGACGGTTGTCTGACCATCACCGATCGCAAGGCCGATGTGGTGATCCGCGGTGGGGAGAACGTGGGCGCCCGGGAGGTCGAGGACGTCCTCGATGCGATGCCCCAGGTAGCGGAGTCGGTGGTGATCGCGCTGCCCGACGATCGGTTCGGTGAAGTGGTGGGCGCGGTGCTGCGGCTGCAACCCGGCTGTGCGCTTCCCTCCCGGGCTGAGGTGCGGGCCTTCTTCGAGCGGGCGGGGGTGGCGCGGCAGAAGTTCCCGGAGCGGTTGTTCGAGGCCACGGAGTTCCCGCGCACCCCCAGCGGGAAGATCCAGAAACATTTGATCCGAAGGGGTATTGCGGCATCCATCCAGCGAGAATAGTATTCTCGCAAAGGGAGATTGTCGTTTTACTCGCGCCGGCCCGGCCCGTGCTCCGCACGGCAGCCCGCCGGGACCGGCGCTTCGAACTCCGCCTGCTCGCCGAAAGGACAGCGCAGTGCCATCGCATCAGCCATCGGCCGCCGAAGCCGATCCGTCGAACACCTGGGACGAGGAGACCGACGTCGTCGTTCTCGGTACCGGAGCCGCCGGACTCACCGCGGCGCTCGCCGCCGCCGTCGAGGGTGCGGCGGTGACACTGTTCGAGAAGGCGGCCACGGTCGGCGGGACGAGCGCGGTATCCGGTGGACTGGCCTGGATCCCGGCCCACGCGCGCGCGGACCGGGAACTCACCGTGACCGACGCGCTGGCCTACCTGGACGCGCAGTCGCTGGATTCGATGGACGACGAACTGGTCGAGGTGTTCGTACGCACCGGTGCGCGAATGCTCGATTTCGTCGAAGAGCACAGCGCGGTGAAATTCGAAGTGGCCGACGGTTTCCCGGACTACAAACCCGAACTGCCCGGCGGTCAGCCCGCGGGCGGTCGATCGCTCGGTCCCGCGGCCTACGATCTCGCCCGCCTGGGCGACTGGCGGGACCGGATCACCACCTTCCCGCTCGACTGGAGCAATGTCGGATTCGACGCCGAGACCCGGGCCCGGTTGCGTGCCGTGCTCGGTGACGCCACCGCGGATATCTGTGTGGCGGGCCAGGCGCTGGTCGCGGGGCTGCTCGAGGGCGTACTCGGTGCCGGGATCATCCCGCGCACCGGCGCCCGCGGGGTGGAGCTGATCGCGGCCGCCGGTGCCGTGACCGGCGTCCGCGTCGAACTCGGCGGCCGGCGGCTCGCAGTCCGGGCCCGCCGGGGTGTGGTGCTGGCAACCGGCGGATTCGAATGGGATCCGGGTCTGGTCAAAGCATTTCTGCGGGGTCCGATGACCGGGCCGGTCTCGCCACCGAACAACACCGGCGACGGTCTGCGCATGGCCATGGCGCACGGTGCCGATCTCGGGAACATGGGCGAGGCCTGGTGGGTGCCGGTGGTGCAACTGCCCGGCGACACCATCGAGGGCGAACAGCGCAGCCGCAGTGTCCGGCTGGAACGCACCCGCCCGCGCAGCATCATCGTGAACCGGGCCGGGAAGCGCTTCGTCAACGAGGCCGCCGAATACAACTCCATGGCCGGGGCCTTCCACTACCTGGACCCGCGCGGCGGCTATGTGAACAACCCCGGCTGGATGGTGTTCGACGCCGAACATCTGCGCCGGTACGGATTCCTGGGCGTCGAACCCGGGGGCACGGCGCCGGAGTGGTTCGCCGAATCGGCGGATCTCGACGAACTGGGCGCCCGGACCGGGATCGATCCCGCCGGACTGCGGCGCACCGTGGCCGAATGGAACCGCGCGGTCGCGGCCGGTGCCGATCCCGATTTCGGCCGCGGCGCCAGCGAATACGACGGTTACTGGGGCGATCCGGACGCCGATACCGTCGCCGGGCGCACGCTCGGACCGGTCGATACCGGCCCGTACTACGCGGTGCCGGTGACCGTGGGCGCCATGGGTACCAAGGGCGGTCCGCGTACCGATCGCGACGCCCGGGTCCGGCATATCAGCGGCGCGGTGATCCCCGGGCTGTACGCGGCCGGGAACGCGATGGCCGGGGTCACCGGCCGGGCCTACGGCGGCGCCGGCGGAACCATCGGCCCCGGAATGGTCTGGGGGCTGCGCGCGGGCCATCACGCGGCCACCGGCGAATCGGTGAAGTACTGAGCGAGTGGCGGGCGAGCGGGCGGCTCGCGGTCCCGGCGGACCGGTGCCGGACCGGTGGACAGAGCGGAAGGTAGCAGTGTCGGAATACGAGAGTGTGTGGTGCGACCTGCAGGGGGTCGCGTTCAGCCAGGGATATCTGGATGTGGCGGGGGTGCGCACGCGTTACCTGCACGCCGGCGACCGGGACAGACCAGCGCTGGTCTTCCTGCACGGATCGGGCGGCCACGCGGAAGCCTACGTCCGGAATCTGGCGGCGCATGCCGAGCATTTCTCCACCTGGTCGATCGATATGCTCGGCCACGGATACACCGATAAACCGGGCCAGCCGCTCGAGATCGAACACTATGTGGGGCACCTGATCTCGTTCCTGGATACGATCGGCGCCGCCCGGGCCCATATCAGCGGGGAATCGCTCGGCGGCTGGGTCGCCGCCCGGGCTGCTTACGATTATCCCGGCCGGGTCGACAGACTGGTGCTCAACACCGCGGGCGGTTCACAGGCCGATCCGGAGGTGATGGCGCGGATCGTCACGCTGTCCATGGCGGCCGCCACCGATCCCACCTGGGAAACGGTGCAGGCACGCATCAAATGGCTGATGGCGGACAAATCCAAGGATTACGCAGACCTGGTGGCCAGCCGGCAGCGGGTGTACCGGCAGCCCGGCTTCGCGGACGCCATGCGCGACATCATGGCGCTCCAGGATCCGGAGATCCGGGCCCGCAACCTGCTCGGTCCCGCCGAATACGGCGGTATCACCGCGCCGACGCTGGTGGTGTGGACCAGCGACGATCCCACCGCCGACGTAGCCGAAGGCAAACGGATCGCCTCGATGATCCCGGGCGCCCGCTTCGAGGTGCTGCCCGACTGCGGGCACTGGCCCCAGTACGAATCACCCGCGGAGTTCGACGCACTCCATCTCGAATTCCTCCTGGGCGGTTGATATGGACCACGGAAACGGTAGCGGCCCCGCTGAATTCGACGTCGTCATCGTCGGCGCCGGGCCGGTCGGCCTGACCATCGCGAACACCCTGGGCCGCTACGGCGTGCACACCCTGCTGGTGGAGGAACGCCCGAGCCTCATCGACTATCCACGCGGTGTCGGTATCGACGACGAATCCCTGCGCACCATGCAGGCGACCGGCCTGGTGGACCGGATTCTGCCGCATACGAACCCGAACCAGATCATGCGGTTCGTCGACGGGCAGCGGCGGTTGCTGGCCGAGATCGCGCCCACCGACCAGCAGTTCGGCTGGCCCAAACGCAGCGGTTTCATCCAGCCGCTGGTGGACGCCGAACTGCTGGCCGGGCTGGACCGCTTCGACTGCGTAGAGATCCGCTGGGCCACCGCGCTGCGCGAATGCGCGGACACCGGTAGCGAGGTCCTGGTGCGGCTCGATACCGCCGACGGTCCGCAACAGGTGCGGGCCCGGTACGTGGTGGGTTGCGACGGCGGTCGCAGCACCACCCGGCATGCGATGGGGGTGAGTTTCGAGGGCACCACCTCGCCGACCCGCTGGCTGGTGGTCGATATCGACGGTGATCCGCTCGGACATCCGAATGTGGAGGTCGGGGCGGATCCGGCGCGGCCGAATGTCTCCATCTCGCTGGCCCACGGCATCCGCCGGTTCGAATTCCTGCTGCACGACGCCGAATCCGATGCCGACGCCGAGACCCCGGAATTCCTGGCCCGGCTGCTCACACCCTTCGTACCGCATCCGGAACGCCTCGATGTGATCCGGCGCCGGGTCTACACCCATCATTCCCGGATCGCGGGCGAATTCCGGAAGGGCCGGTTGCTGCTGGCCGGGGATGCCGCCCATCTCATGCCGGTCTGGCAGGGCCAGGGCTACAACAGCGGAATCCGGGACGCGGCGAACTTGGGCTGGAAGCTCGCGGCGGTGGTGTCCGGGATCGCCGGCGACGGCCTGCTCGACACCTACGACCAGGAGCGGCGTAAACACGCTCGGGCCATGATCGATCTGTCGACCATGGTCGGGCGGGTCATCTCGCCGACGAACGCCCGGGTCGCCGCCGCCCGGGATGTGGCGGTACGCGGGCTGGCGCTGGTACCGCCGTTGAAACGGTACGTGCTCGGGATGCGGTTCAAACCGATGCCGCGCTACGACCGCGGTGCGGTGGTGCACGGCTGGTCACGGTCGCCGAATTCGGCGGTCGGGACCCTGTTCATCCAGCCGCGGGTCGCCACCCGCGCGCAGCCGGATGTGCTGCTGGACGAAACGCTGGGTCCCTGGTTCGCGGTGCTGTGCTGGAACAACCAGCCCCGGAAACTGCTGGGGGACGCTGAATTCGCCCGGTGGAAGGAACTCGGCGCCCGTTTCGTGGAAGCGCGGCCCGCGACCCAGTTGCACTGGGCGGGGCACGACGACCCCGAGGTGGTGGTGGTCGGTGATCACACCGGCGCCCTGAAGAAATGGTTCGACGGCCAGCTCGATTCGGTGCTTTTCCTGCGCCCGGACCGGTGTATCGCCGGCGCCTGTATCGCCCAGCACGCCCCCGAACTCGGTGCGGCGCTGCGCAAAACCCTCGAACTCGCCCCGGGAGGTACCGATGCCGCTGGCCGTGTGCTGCGTCTCGCACAGCCCGCTCCTTGAACTCCCCGGCCCCGGTCCCGAACTGCTCGCGGAGGTCGGCGAAGCGCTCGACCGGGCCCGGGATTTCGTGCGGGAGTTCGATCCGGAACTGGTGGTGCTGTTCGCCCCCGACCACTACAACGGGTTCTTCTACAAACTCATGCCGCCCTTCTGCCTGGGTACCGCGGCCACCGCGGTCGGGGACTACGGGACCCACGCCGGGCCGTTGAATGTTCCCGAGGATCAGGCCCTGCGGCTGGCCGAAGCGCTGCTCGAGGCCGGAATCGATATCGCGACCGCGGCGGAGATGTCGGTCGACCACGGCACCGTGCAGCCACTCCAGCGCCTGTTCGGCGACGCCACCGCGCGACCGGTCGTCCCGATCTTCGTTAACTCGGTGGCGACGCCACTGGGCCCGCTGCGCCGGGTGCGGGCGCTGGGCACCGCGGTCGGCCGTCATCTCGCGACCTCGGGCAAGCGGGTACTGATCATCGGATCGGGCGGCCTGTCCCACGACCCACCGGTCCCGCAGCGGGCCACCGCCCCCGGGCCGGTTCTGGAACGGATCGTGGGCGGTCGTCCGATGACCACCGAGCAGCGTGCCGCTCGCCAGACCGCGGTGATCGCCGCCGCCCGTGACTTCGCCACCGGCGACAGCCCGCTGCAGGCGCTCAACCCCGATTGGGACCGGGCGTTCCTCGAGCTCGTGGACACCGGCGGGCTGGCCGCCGTGGACGACTGGGACAACAGCGAGATCACCCGGATCGCCGGTAATTCGGCGCACGAGATCAGGACCTGGGTGGCGGCCTTCGCGGCGCTGGCCGCACAGGGGACCTATCGCACCGGCGTCCGCTACTACCGGCCCACACCAGAACTCATCGCCGGCTTCGCCGTCCGTACGGCCCGGCCCGCCGATGAGCCGCGCGACGACAGGAGGCGCTGAGTGAGCACCGACGAGACGGATTTCGACGAAACCGTCGATCTACTGGTGATCGGTTCCGGCGGCGGCGGGATGAGCGCCGCGCTACGCGCCGAAGCACTGGGGCTCGACACCCTGGTGGTGGAGAAAGCCGACTACTACGGCGGCTCCACCGCCCTGTCCGGTGGCGGAATCTGGGTGCCCAACGCGCCCGCGCAGCAGCGGGACGGGTTCGCGCTCGACCCCGACGCGGTGGTCGGTTATCTGCGCACCATCACCGGCGGGCTGGTCACCGACGCACGATTGCGGGCCTACGTCGAGCGGTCACCGGACATGATGGCCTTCCTCGAAGAGCGCAGCCGCTGGCTGGAATTCGTCTGGAAACCGGGTTACGCCGACTACTACCCCGAAATCGACGGCGGTTCGGCACAGGGCAGCACCATCAATGTGCCGCCGATCGATCTGCGCGAACTGGGCGACGAAGAAGAGAAGCTGCTCAAACCGCTGGCCCTGGCGCCGAAGGGGATCTGGCTCGGGCCCAAGGATCTGCGGATGTTCTACCAGGTCCGGCAGAACTGGCGCGGTAAAGCCGTGATGCTGAAACTGATCTGGCGGATGTTCCGGGCCCATGTGTTCGGCGACCGGATCGCCGCGATCGGCCAGTCCCTGATCGCGCGATTGCGGCTGGCCATGCAGGAACGCGATATCCCGCTCTGGCTGAGCTCGCCGATGACCTCGCTGATCACCGGTGCCGACGGGCAGATCACCGGCGCGGTGGTCACCCGCGACGGGAAACCGGTACGGATCCGGGCCCGCCGTGGGGTGATCCTGGCGACCGGCGGATTCGACCACGATATGACCTGGCGTAAAGAGGAACTGCCGGAGGTCGACCAGGACTGGAGTTTCGGTAATCCGGTGGCCCTGGGTGACGGGATCCGAGCCGGACAGCAGGCCGGTGCGGATACCGCGCTGATGGACGAGGCCTGGTGGTTCCCGGCCATCCAATGGCCCGACGGGCGGATGCAGTTCATGCTCAACGAACGCATGATGCCCGCGCAGTTCATCGTGAACGGGTCGGGTAAGCGGTTCATCAACGAGGCCGCGCCCTATATGGACTTCGGACACGCCATGATAGAGGGCCAGCGCACCGGGGTGACCCATATCCCGTGCTGGCTGATCACCGATCACCGGTCCTGGCACAAGTACGTGATCGGCGGCCATCTGCCGATCCCGAAAGTGCCGTTCGCGCCGGTCCCGACCGGATACAAGATGGTGCAGGCATGGCTGGAATCCGGCGTGGTGAAAGCCGCCGGCAGCTACGCCGAACTGGCCGCGAAGATCGAGGTCCCCATCGCCGAACTCGAGGCCACCGCGGCCCGGTTCAACGAACTCGCCCGCGGCGGGCACGACGACGATTTCCAGCGCGGCGACAGCGTGTACGACAACTACTACGGCGATCCCACACTGCCGAATCCGAATCTGTTCCCGCTCGGCAAACCGCCCTATTACGCGTTCCGGATCGTCCTCGGCGACCTCGGCACCTCGGGCGGCCTACGCACCGACGAGCACGCCCGGGTACTGCGTGCCGACGGGTCGGCCATCGACGGACTGTACGCGGTCGGCAATGCCTCGGCCGCGGTCATGGGCCGCAGCTACGCGGGCGCCGGCGCCACCATCGGCCCGGCCATGACCTTCGGATACCTCGCCGCCGAGCACTGCGCCGGGCGAGCACGGTCCGGAGCGGCGGGGGACACCGGCGAAGGGGCGGTCCGGCCGGCCGAAGGAAATGACATGACGATCCGATCCACTGGAGGTAACCGATGAAAATATCCCTCTTCTACGAGTTCGCCCTGCCGCGGCCCTGGAGCGACGACGACGAATTCGAGATGTTCCAGGACGGGCTGACCGAGGTAGAAGCTGCGGATAAAGCCGGTTTCTCCACCGTCTGGCTCACCGAACACCACTTCCTCGAGGAGTACTGCCACGCCACGGCGCCCGAGATGTTCCTCGCCGCGGCCAGCCAGCGCACGAAGAACATCCGGCTCGGTTTCGGTGTCATGCATCTGCCGCCCGGTATCAACCATCCGGTCCGCGCCGCGGAGCGGGTGGCGACCCTGGATCACCTGTCCGGCGGTCGGGTGGAATTCGGAACCGGTGAATCGTCGTCGGTGGCCGAGCTCGGCGGGTTCAATATCGACCCCGCGGACAAGCGCGCCCAGTGGGAGGAAGCCCTCGAGGTCACCATCCGCGCGATGACCGAGAGTCCCTTCAGCGGGTTCAAAGGCGAGCACATCTCCATGCCGCCGCGCAATGTCATCCCGAAACCACGGCAGACGCCGCACCCGCCGCTGTGGGTCGCCTGTACCCGGCCGTCGTCGGTGCAGATGGCAGCCCAGAAGGGTATCGGCGCACTGAGTTTCGCCTATACCGGCCCCGAGGCGCTCGGTGAGCGGGTGCGCGGCTACTACGAGGAATTCGAGAACGCTGCCGCGCCCTCGGTTCCGCAGATGAATCCGAACATTCTCGCCATCGGCGGTGACCTGTCGATGATGGTCGCCAAGACCGACGAGGAAGCCGTGAAACGCCTCGGCGTGGGCGGCGGGTTCTTCTCGTTCGGCATCATGCACTACTACATGACCGGTATGCACACTCCCGGCCGCACCGGCGTATGGGACAGCTACCTGGACGCGGTGAAGGAAGACGAGACCCTCGCCTACGGCCCCGGCCGCGGTGCCATCGGCGGCCCGGACACCGTGCGCGAATTCCTGCGCGGTTACGAGGAGAGCGGGGTCGACGAGATCATTCTGCTGCTCAACCCGCGCAGCCATGAAGGAACGATGGAATCCATCGAGATCATGGGCAAGGAGATCCTGCCGGAGTTCATCGAACGCGATGAGGCCGCCCGGGCCGCGAAGGCCAGGCGGCTCGAGCCGGTCCTGGAGAAGGCCGAAGCGCGGCGCCGGCCCTGGGCGGTGCCGGAATTCGACGAGACCTATTCGATCGGCGGCCTGCCCACCGGCCGCGGCGGCAAGTTCACCGCCAGCGAGATTCCCGAGGCCATGGCCGAGATCAACGAAGGCCGGGTGAAGGCCGCGCAGGCATTGAAGGACCAGCAGCAGGGCTGAACGGCAGCAGCGGGAGAGGAGAGCGCGGTGTCCGAGGTGGACTCGATCGACCGGCGGTGGCGTTACGACGGCAAACGGGTGGTGGTGACCGGTTGCGCGTCCGGTATCGGCGCCTGCCTGGTCACGCAGTTGCGGGACCTGGGCGGCCGGATCGTCGGTCTCGACCGGCTGCGTCCGGGCACCGAACTCGACGAGTTCTACGAAATGGATCAGGCGGATCCGTGGTCCATCGACCGGGCGGCGCGCTCGGTCGGGACCGAGGTGGATGTGCTCTTCAATATCGCCGGCGTCTCCTCCGGCATCGGCGACCCGCTGCGCGTGGCCACCATCAATTTCCTCGGGATGCGGCATTTCACCGAAGCGCTCGTCCCACATATGGAACCGGGTTCGGCGGTGGTCAGTGTCTCCTCGCTGGCCGCCTCCGGATACCTGGAGAACCGCTGGGCGGTCAACGGGTTCCTGGAGACCACCTCGATGGAAGAAGGAATCGCGTGGTGCGCCGCGAATCCGGAAGCCATCGCCGACGGCGGCTACCGGCTGTCCAAAGAGGCGATCATCCTCTACACCGTGCGCCGATCGGTGGAGCTCGCGGGCCGCGGGATCCGGATGAACTGCACCGGGCCCGGCGTCACCGAAACCCCCATCCTGGACCAGCTGCGCTCGGCATACGGCCAGGACTATCTCGACGGGATCCCGAAACCGCTGGGCCGGTCCGCCGATCCCGTCGAACAGGCGTCGGCACTGCTGTTCCTGGGCAGCCGGGCTGCCGGATACATCACCGGTCAGGTGCTGTGGGTCGACGGCGGGAACCTCGCCGCGCGGCTGGCCGGCGAACTGGCCGGACCGCCCCCGGTGCGGCCCACCGGGCCGACCTCACCCGAATCCGCCGGGGTGGTCCCGGGCGAGCCGAAATAGGCAGCTGGAAGGAAAGTGCAACGTGGCAACTCTGACCGATTTCTACACACTCGGTGAAACCGTACGAAACTGGGGCCGCTGGGGCGCCGACGACGAACTCGGCACGCTGAATTTCATCACCCCCGCCAAGGTCGCGGCCGCCGCCGGACTGGTCCGGCACGGGAAGGTTTTCCCGCTGGGTATCGATTTCAGCTCCAACGGACCGCAGGGTGCGTTCAAGTTCCGAGCCAATCCCACGCATGTGATGACCGTCGACGGCGGCGACGCCGCGACACTGGTCGAATACGGCCCGAAATGGCTCCAGAACTCGGTGGCCGGTGAACTGGCCGGGTTCTTCGCCGACAATCCCTTCCGGTTCAACGACGATATGCTCATCATGCCGTTACAGGCCGCCACCCAGTGGGACGCCTTCTCGCACGTCTACTACGACGACAAGCTCTACAACGGGTTCCCGGCGGATTCGGTGACCAGTATGGGCGCTTTCCACTGCGGTATCGAAAAGGTCGACAGCAAGGGCATCACCAGCCGCGGCGTACTGCTGGACCTGGTGAAATACCGCGGCGCGGACGTATTCCTCGAGGTCGGCGAGCCGATCACCGGCGACGAACTCGACGAATGCGCGAAACGGCAGGGCGTGACCATCGAATCCGGCGATATCGTGCTGGTCCGGACCGGCTGGTGGAACCGTTTCCTCGAGGCGCGCAACGGTGCCGAACCGTACAGCGGTCTGGACTGGACCTGCGCGAAATGGTTGCACGAGCACGAGATCGCCGCGGTGGCCGCGGACAACCTCATGGTGGAGAACCCGGTGTCCGGTGTCGACGGCACCTTCCTGCCGCTGCATATGCTCTGCCTCCGCGATATGGGCCTGATGCTCGGCGAATACTGGGATTTCACCGCCCTGGCCGCCGATTGCGCCGCCGACGGAGTCTACGAATTCCAGCTGATCGCACCGCCGCTGCGCGTGGTGGGTGCGGTGGGATCACCGATCAACCCGATCGCCATCAAATAGGAGACCGGTCATGACCTTGGGAAGCACAATGGTGGAGCGCACAGCGTCCGGCGCGGATACCCAGCCGTTCGTCGTCGGCCTCGGCGGGACGTTGCGGGCGAACTCCTCGACCGAACGGGCGTTACGCCACTGCCTGGACGAGGTCGAGAAACGCGGCGGCCGGACCGCCCTGTTCAGCGGCCCGGATATCGATCTGCCGATGTACAACCCGCACGATCCGGCCCGCACCCCGCAGGCCGTCGCGCTGGTGGCGGCGTTGCGCGCCGCCGACGCGGTGATCGTCGGATCGCCGGGCTATCACGGCGCGATCTCCGGGCTGGTGAAGAACGCCCTCGACTATGTCGAGGATATGCGCGCCGATCCCACGGTCTACCTGGACAACAAGCCGTGGGGCTGTATCACCTGTGCCTACGGCTGGCAGGCCGCTGTCGGCACGCTCGGTCAGCTGCGCGGGATCGGGCACGCGCTGCGCGCCTGGCCCACTCCGATCGGGGTCGCGATCAATTCCGCGGACAAGATCTGGGACGAGGCCGGCGCGCTGACCGACCCCGGTGTACAGGGGCAGCTCGAACTGCTGGCCGCGCAGGTGCTCACCACCGCCAAAACCATCGGCGGTAGCGAATGATGCGATACTGCGATACCTCCGCCTTCGCTACGGCCTCCGCGTCCGGATGCCGGACCGGTCGGGCGCAGCTCGGCTCCGGAGGCGGGGCGTGATGCGATACCTCCGCCTTCCCTACGGCCTCCGCGTCCGGATGTCGACCGATCGCCGGACTCGGTCCTTGTGCTCGACGGGAACAGCCCATGAGTGATTACGCGCACCGCACGCTCGTGGTCGACGGGCTGCACACGCATTTCCTGGAGGCGGGTGCCGGTGAACCCGTCGTCCTGTTGCACGGCGGGGAATTCGGGGCTAGTGCCGAAATCGGCTGGGAACACACCATCGGCGCGCTCGCGCAGCGATATCACGTGATCGCCCCGGATATGCTCGGGTTCGGCGAATCGGCGAAAGCCATCGATTTCACCGACGGGCGTGGAATGCGTATCCGGCATATCGCGCGGCTCTGCGCGCTGCTCGGAATCGAATCCGCCTATTTCGTGGGCAATTCCATGGGTGCCGTGAATCTGCTGGCCGATACCACCGCCGAGAATCCGGTCCTACCGGTTCGTGCCATGGTCACCATTTGCGGCGGCGGGCAGATCCGGGCCGGCGAGCATATGCAGGCCCTCTACGATTTCGACGCCACCCTGCCCGCCATGCGCAGGATCGTCACCGCGCTCTTCGCCGCACCCGCGTATCCGGCCGACGAGGACTATGTCCGGCGGCGGTTCGAATCGGCGACGGCCCCGGGCGCCTGGGAGGCGATCGCGGCCGCCCGGTTCCGGCGGCCCGGTGCCCCGCCACCACCCGGCCCGGGGGACCGGCCGTTCGAACGGATCCGGGTCCCGGTCCTGGTAGTCGAGGGCGGCGCCGACAAACTCCTGCCGCCGGGTTGGGCGGCCGATATCGCCGCGCGGATCCCGGATGCTCGCTCGGCGGTCGTCGACGATGCCGGGCACTGTCCGCAGCTGGAACGCCCCGACGCGGTCAACGCCCTGCTCCTGGACTTTCTGGACCGGCAGTCCCGCACCGCGCCGGCGCCGGACTACGCGCGCAGCGGATGAGTCGCCGGCGTCTCGGGGCGAGCGCGCGGGATCGGACTACGGAATGTCGTGAGGAAAGGAAATTCAGCGTATGGGCCACGAGTTGACGGGCAAGGTCGCGGTGGTGACCGGTGGCGCGACCGGCCTGGGCACCGCCATGGTCGAGCGGTTCGTTGCCGAGGGTGCCCGGGTGGTCGTCGGCGATATCGACGTCGAGCGCGGCACCGCTGTGGCGCAGCGCTGCGGTGCGCTCTTCCAGCGCACCGATGTCGGGGAGCAGGATCAGATCGCCGCTCTCGTCGATCTCGCGGTCCAGCGGTTCGGCGGCCTGCACATCATGTGCAACAACGCCGGGATCTCCGGGACGATGCACAAGAGCATCCTGTCCGACGATTTCGGCGACTTCCACCGGGTGATGTCGGTCAATGTGCTCGGTCCGATGGCCGGGACGCGGCAGGCCGCGCGGTATATGTCGGAGCACGGCGGCGGTTCGATCATCAACCTCTCCTCGGTGGGCGGAGTTCAGGCCGGGGGCGGGGTGATGACCTACCGCGCGTCCAAGGCGGCGGTTATCCATTTCACGAAATCGGCGGCAATCGAATTGGCACAGTACGAAATTCGCGTCAACTGCATCGCCCCCGGCAATATCCCCACCGACCTGCTGGCCAAAGCTTCTACCACCATGTCACCGGAGAAGGCCGAGCGGATGACCCGGGCCATGCGGGAGATGATGAACCAGGACCGGCCGCTACCGCGTGAGGGAACGCCCGAGGACGTCGCCGAAGCGGCCGTCTACTTCGCGGGCGACCGATCCCGCTATCTGACCGGGACGGTGCTGACCGTGGACGGCGGCACCACCGCCGGTAAACCGCTGCGCGCCCGGAGATCCGAGAAGGCAGGCTCCGCCGGAGCGCCGGCGGGAGCGTCGTGAACCGGCCGAGTCCCGAGAACCCCACATCGGAAAGAGCAGCGTCATGAAAGTGACTGTCGAACAAGGGAAATGCATTGCCGCCGGGCATTGCGTGATGGCGGCGGACGCGGTCTTCGATCAACGTGAGGACGACGGCATCGTCGTGCTGCTGGACGAGAACCCGCCGGACGAACTCGCCGATGAGGTGCGCGAGGCCGCCGCCGTCTGCCCCGCCATGGCCATCCACGTCCACGAGGAGTAGCAGTGTCGAATACTTCCGGGTCCGAGACCCACACCGGAACCGTCCTGAACTATCCGCTGGACCGGGCTCCCGGGTGCCCGTTCGCGCCGCCGCCGGAAGTCCTGGGCCTGGTCACCGAGGCCCCGCTCAGCCGGGTCCGCATCTGGGACGGCAGTACGCCGTGGCTGGTCACCGGGTACACCGAGCTGAAATCGCTCATGTCCGATCCGCGGATCAGCGTCGAGGACCATCATCCCGGCTTCCCGCACTGGAACGAGGGCATGCTCGACCTGGTGAACCACCGGGCCAAATCGGTGTTCAACACCGACGGGGAGGAGCACAGCCGGTTCCGCCGGATGATGACCAAACCCTTCACGGTGAAGCGCGTCGATGCCCTGCGCCCGGCGATCCAGCAGATCACCGACGACCATATCGACGCCGTCCTCGCCGGCCCGCAGCCCGCCGACCTGGTCGAGGCGCTGGCGCTGCCGGTGCCGTCGCTGGTGATCAGCGAAATGCTGGGTGTGCCCTACGAGGATCACGAGTTCTTCCAGCAGCACGCGACGACCGGTGTCTCGCGCTACGCCACCAAAGAGGAAGCGGCGAACGGGCGGGTCGGGCTGGCCCGGTACCTGATCGATCTGATCAAGTCCAAAATGGAGAACCCGGCCGAGGATATGGTCACCGAACTCGCCGAACGGGTCACCGCGGGCGAGATCTCCATGAAAGAGGCCGCCCAGATCGGCACCGGCGTCCTCATCGCCGGACACGAGACCAGCGCGAACATGATCTCGCTCGGTACTCTCGCCCTGCTCGAGAACCCCGACCAGCTGGCGCTGCTGCGAGATACCGACGATCCCAAGGTCGTCGCGAACGCCGTCGAGGAACTGCTGCGCTATCTGAGCATCATCCAGAACGGTCAGCGGCGGGTGGCGCTCGACGATATCGAGATCGGCGGGCACACCATCAAGGCCGGTGAGGGCGTGATCATCGACCTCGCCCCGGCCAACTGGGATCCGAACCAGTTCGCCGAGCCCGACAAACTCGACCTGACCCGTCCGGCCCGGCTGCACGTCGGCTTCGGTTTCGGCCCGCATCAGTGCGTCGGCCAGCAGCTGGCCCGGGTCGAACTGCAGATCGTCTTCAGAACCCTGCTGCGGCGGATTCCGACCATGCGCCTGGCGATTCCGATCGAAGACGTCGAATTCAAACACGACAAGCTGGCCTACGGCGTGTACCGCCTACCCGTGACGTGGTGACCACGCCGCACGACTCCGGAGAGGAGACCGACCTGTGACGACCAGCGCGCCCAGCGACGTCTACTACGACCCCTACGATGTCGAGCTCAACGCCGACCCGTATCCCATGTTCAAACGGCTCCGCGACGAGCGGCCGCTGTACTACAACGAGACCCACGATTTCTTCGCGATCAGCCGTTTCGCCGATGTGAACGCCGCGCTGATCGACAAGGACACCTTCAGTTCGGCGCGCGGCGCGATCATCGAACTGATCAAGGCGAATATCGAGATCCCGCCGGGGGTACTGATCTTCGAGGATCCGCCGATCCACACCATGCACCGCAAACTGCTGTCGCGCATGTTCACCCCGCGCAAGATCTCCGCGCTGGAGGAGAAGGTGCGCGAATTCTGCCGGCGCAGCCTCGACCCGCTCGTCGATACCGGCCGGATCGATTTCATCGCCGATCTGGGCGCGCAGATGCCGATGCGCACCATCGGCATGCTGCTCGGTATCCCGGAAGAGGACCAGGAAGCCGTCCGGGATTTCGCCAACGACCAGATGCGCACCGAAGAGGGCAAACCGATGGAGGTCTCCACGGAGAGCCTGGCCAGCGGTGAACTCTTCGAGAAGTACGTCGACTGGCGTGCCGAGAACCCGTCCGACGACATCATCTCCGAACTGCTGAACGTGGAGTTCGAGGACGAGACCGGCACCCTGCGCCACCTCACCCGGGCCGAGATCCTCACCTACATCAATGTGGTGTCCGGCGCCGGTAACGAGACCACCACCCGGCTCATCGGCTGGGCGGGCAAGGTCCTCTCCGAGCACCCCGACCAGCGCCGCGAACTCGTCCGCAACCCGGCCCTGATCCCGGCCGCTATCGAGGAACTGCTGCGCTACGAACCACCGGCGCCGCATGTCGCGCGCTATGTCACCCGGGATATCGAATTCCACGGCACGACGGTGCCCGAGGGCAGCGCCATGATGATGCTCATCGGCGCCGCCAACCGCGACCACCGGCAATTCGCCCCGGACGGTGACGTTTTCGATATCCACCGGGAAGCGAAACCGCACCTGGCCTTCAGTGTGGGCACCCATTTCTGCATGGGTTCGGCACTGGCGAGGTTGGAGGGCCGGATCGCATTGGAGGAGATCCTGAAGCGTTTCCCGGAGTGGGAGGCCGACGCGACGAACGCGAAACTGTCGCCGACCTCCACGGTGCGCGGCTGGGAGTCCATGCCGGCGACCTTCTGATCCGGCGGGCGGATACCGAGCGGGCCGCGCACACCGAGAGGTGGGTGCGGCCCGGCCGTCCGATTCAGGACGGAAAGTGTCCTATATCCGCGACACACTCGAATCATGAGCGAAATCGACACGACCGCGGGACAGCCGGATCAGACCGATATCACCGAATACGACGATCCGAACGCGCCGTGGAACCAGGCCTGGGACGAGCAGGGCGATATCGCCCACTGGAACGATGATGTGATCAAGGAGTTCCGGGAGAACTCGGGCAGGGTGGGCGGTGCGTACGCGGGCGGGGACCTCATCCTGCTCACCACCACGGGAGCCAGGAGCGGTAAGCGGCACACGACTCCGCTGGGGCCCCTGTACCGGGGCGACACCATGTACGTGAGCTCGTTCATCGAGGACAAGTACCCGGCCTGGTGGCACAACATCAAGGCGAACCCGCAGGTCACCATCGAGCTCCGGGACAAGACCTACCGGGCGACCGGCACAGTGCTCGAAGGCGCGGACTACGACGAGTTCGCGGCCTGGGCACTGGCCGCCAACCCGCTGCTGGCGGACTTCCAGTCCAAGGTCGACCGGCCGGTGCCGTTGGTCGTGCTGACCTTCGACGGCGAGGGCTGAGTGCTCCCGGCCACGGTGTGTAGCTGCACCGGTGTGGCGCTGCCGCACCGGTTTCCGTGTCCCCCCGGGTGTGGTTTCAGAGGGTCGCCACATGGCGTTCCAGCACGGTGAGAATTGTGGCGCGGTCGACGGACCCGTGCGGTGTGACCGCGTCCAGTGACAGGCCGGAGACCAGTGCGGCGAGATGCGCGGCGGCCGCGGCCGGGGCGTCCGTCCCGGTCGCGGCCACCGCCTCGGTCAGTACCAGCCGCAGGTCGGCGGCCATCCGCCGGACCACCGGTGCGAACGCCGAGTCGAGCCGGGCGGCGGCGAACACCTCCAGGAGGACGACCGCCTCGCGATGACGTTCCTCGTCCAGCGGCACCAGTTCCGCGAGCACGGTGAGCAGGTGCCGGCGGGCGGCCTTGCCGTCCCCGTTCCCGGGTGCGGGATGGCGGACCAGTCGCTGTCCCATCCGGTCGCCGACCTCGGTCGCTACGGCCACGATGAGTGCTTCGTGGTCGGTGAAGTAGTGCCGCACCGATCCGACGTTCAGGCCGGCTTCCGCCGCGACCTTCCGGAAGGTCGCCGCGGCGATACCGCCGCGCACGATCAGGCGCAGCGCGGCGTCGACGATATGGCGGCGGCGCGCCTCGGCATCTACTCGGACCGGCACCGCCACAGTCTAGAAAATCGGTTCAGGTATTTATCACGGGTGTGATACAAAACGATCGCTGATACCGACCGTGTGGAAGGGACCGATCATGGACGAGGCCGCGGCGATCGCCGCCAACCGGGCGAACTGGGACGACCGCGCCGAGGTCCACCGGCGTTCGCGGATGTACGACGTCGATGCCTTCGTGGCCGATACCGGACGAATCTCCCCGGTGGTGCGCAACGATCTGGCGGTGCTGGCCGCGCATCTGCCCGAATCCGGGGTGCGGGGCCGGTCGCTGTTGCATCTGCAGTGCCATATCGGCATCGATACGCTCTCCTGGGCCCGCCTGGGCGCAACAGATGTGCACGGGCTCGACTTCTCGCCCAACTCGCTGGGCCACGCTGCGCGCATCGCGCAGTCCGCCGGCCATTCGATCACCTTCGTGGAAGGCGACGCGCGATTCGCCTCGACCGTGCTGGACAGGCGGTTCGACCTCGTCGTCACCAGCGCGGGAACGATCGTATGGCTACCCGACCTGGGGGACTGGGCGCGATCGATCCACGACCTACTCGAACCCGGTGGCGTATTCCTGATCCGCGACGACCATCCGATCCTCGGGTCGATGGAATTCGAGCCCTGGCAGATCAACGACGATTACCTGGGTGGCGGTGGTCCGCGGACCTACATCGAATCGGGCAGCTATACCGAGGATTCGGCCGGGCAGATCGCGCACGACACTGTGTCGGAGTGGCGGCACGGCCTGGGTGAGGTGGTCGGTGCGCTGCTGCGAGCGGGTCTGCGAATCGAGGCGGTCGAGGAACTGCCGATCATGGATTGGCCCGCTTTCCCGGATCTGGTGCCGTGCCCGCAGGGTTGGACGCTGCCGCCGGAAGCGCCGCGGATCCCACTGAACTTCGCCGTCGTGGCCACGCGACCGGGGTGAGCGCGGCCTGATCCGGTTCTCCCAGCGATGGGGTGCGGATGCCGAATCGGGCGGAGACCGCGCGTTCGTCCGGACGTCGACGACGAGAACCGTGGCGGCGGAGCAATTCTGCGGCCTCGGATATCTCCCCTCTACGCTGGGCTGATGTTCTTCATTTTCGGTTTCGGCACCAAGCGGCGGAACCTCGGCCCCGGCGGAACCCGGAGCTGCCCACGCTGTCACAACACAACGCAGTGGCTGCGTGTCCGGGAGTTCCGGCAGTTCACAGTGTTCTTCGTGCCGGTCGCGCGCTGGAAGCGCCGTTCGCTCGAGGTGTGCGGTATCTGCGGCACCGCGGTCCAGGTCTGAGCCGCGGCGCCGGCGCTGTTCACCGGCGCATTGCCGTCGGGTGATATCCGGTCCGGCGGCGCCCCGGCCGGTTCAGTCGAGGAACATATCCGGGATCGGGCTCGGGCCGCCGCCGTATTCCGACAGGTCGGTCCGGCCGGATTCGATGAGGGCGGCGGCGTCGATATGGCAGTTGCCGGTGTTGTACCGCGCCTCGCGGGACAGGATATCCGCGGCGGCATCGCCCATGATCCGTGGATCCCGCGACCGCTCCAGCAGATCGGTGCCGTCGGGGAGATTCGCTACCGCCGAGGTCGCGATATAGGTCTGCGGCCACAGGCAGTTCGCGGCGATACCGGCCTCGGCGAACTCCGCCGCCCAGCCGAGGGTCAGCAGGGTCATCCCGTACTTCGAGAGGGTGTAGGACGGGTGCGCCCCGAGCCAGCGGGGGCTGGTGTTCAGCGGCGGCGCGATGGTCAGGATATGCGGATTCGGAGCCTGCCGCAGATGCGGTAGGCAGGCCCGGGTCAGCAGGAAGGTGCCGCGCAGGTTGATCTGCTGCATCAGGTCGAATTTCTTGGCCGAGAGTTTCTCGGTGGGTTCGGTGGCGATGGCGCTGGCATTGTTCACGCAGTAGTCGATCCGGCCGAACCGTTCGAGCGCGGTGTCGACAACTCGCGCGACATCCTCTTCCACCCGCACATCGCCGACCACAGCGGCTGCTTTCCCACCCGCCGCCTCGATCTCGGCGACCGCGGTGTGCACGGTCCCCGGCAGCCTCGGATGCGGTTCGGCCGTTTTGGCCAGCAGGACCACGTTCGCCCCGCGGCGGGCGGCCGACAGGGCGACGGCGAGCCCGATACCGCGGCTGGCTCCGGAGATCACCAGGGTCCGGTCGGTGAAGATCTGCTGTTCGGTCGGCATGTCACTCCTGGTCGATTATGCGTTCGCGCGAAGCGGTATTGGCATTCTCATTTTCTGCAAGTATCATATTCAACGATGAGCGACACAGTCCATACCTCCTCGGGTATCCCGCTCGATCCGGTCTACGGGCCGGACGACCGGCATACCGAACCGCCCGCGCCCGGCGCGTTTCCGTTCACCCGGGGCAACTACGCCACCGGATACCGGGGACGGCTGTGGACCTTCCGGCAGTACTCGGGCTTCGGCACCGCCGAAGAGTCCAACCGCCGCTACCGCTATCTGCTCGAACAGGGCGGTACCGGTCTGTCGGTCGCGCTCGACCTGCCGACCCAGTGCGGTTACGACTCCGACGATCCCGAGGTGGGCGAGGAGGTCGGCCGGGTCGGGGTCGCGGTCGACACCCTCGCCGACGCCGAGATCCTCTTCGACGGAATACCGCTGGACAAGATCAGCACCAGCTTCACCATCAACGGCACGGCCGCGATCCTGCTCGCGTTCTACGTCGCCGCGGCGGAGAAGAAAGGTGTGCCCCGGGAGAAACTCACCGGCACCATCCAGAACGACATCCTGAAGGAATACGCCTCGCGCGGCACCTGGATCTGGCCCCCGCAGCCCTCCCTGCGGCTCATCGCCGACACCATCGAGTTCTGTGCCGCCGAAGTGCCGCGGTTCAACGCGATCTCGGTGGCGGGCGCCCATTTCCGCGACGCCGGCGCGACCGCGGTCCAGGAGATGGCGTTCACGCTGGCCGACGGGGTCACCTACTGCGATACCGTCGTCGAACGCGGGCGGATGAGTATCGAGAAGTTCGCCCCGCAGATCTCGTTCTTCTTCTACACCCACGGCGATTTCTTCGAGGAGATCGCCAAATACCGGGCCGGCCGGCGGCGGTGGGCGACCATTGTGCGCGAACGCTACGGCGCCACCTCGGACAAGGCCTCGATGTTCCGTTTCGGCTGTGTGGCCGGCGGCGCCTCTCTCTACGCTCCGCAAGCGCAGAACAATCTCGTCCGGATCGCCTACGAGGCGATGGCGGCGGTGCTCGGCGGTGTGCAGTCGATGTTCACCGCGGCCTGGGACGAGCCGTTCGCACTGCCCAGCGAGGAATCGGCGACCATGGCGCTGCGCACCCAGCAGATCCTCGCCTACGAGACCGGGGTGACCCGGGTGGCCGATCCGCTCGGCGGCTCGTATTTCGTGGAAGCGCTCACCGATAAGACCGAAGCGGCCATCCAGGAGATCATGACCGACCTGGAGAACCGCGGCGGGATGGTTCGGGCCATCGAGGACGGATATCTCCAGGGCCTGATCGCCGACGAAGCCTACAAGTTGCACCAGGAGATCGAATCCGGCGTCAAACCGGTGGTCGGGGTGAACAAATTCGTCTCCGATGAACCCGCTCCCGAGATCTCCACCTACGAGCTCGACGCCGAGGGCCGCGAGAAACAGTTGAAACGGCTGGCCAAGGTGAAGGCCGAACGGGATTCCGCCGCCGTGCGCGACACACTCGCCGCGCTCTCCCGGGCCGCCGAAGGAGACGAGAATCTGATGCACCGTCTGGTCGATTGCGCGAACGCCTACTGCACAGTCGGCGAGATGACCGCCGCGCTCAAATCGGTATGGGGCGAATTCCAGCAGCCGGTGGTGTTCTGATGACCGCGCGCGTACTGGTCGCCAAACCCGGACTCGACGGGCACGACCGCGGTGCCAAGATCGTCGCCCGCACCCTGCGCGATGCCGGGTTCGAAGTGGTCTACACCGGGATCCGGCAGCGGATCGAGGACATCGTCTCCATCGCGGTCCAGGAGGATGTCGCCGTCGTCGGCCTGAGCATCCTGTCCGGAGCCCATGTGGCACTGACGAAACGGGTCGTCGACGCGCTCCGTGCCGCCGATGCCGCCGATATCGCGGTCGTGGTCGGCGGCACCATCCCACAGGGCGATATCGAGAAACTGCGCGAGGCCGGCGCCGCCGCCGTCTTCCCGACCGGGACCGCCCTGGATGTGCTGGTCACCGAGATGCGGGCGCTGACCGGAACACCGGCACCGCCCACACCCTGACCCCCGGACGCCGCGCGTCCGGGCCCGGAGCCGCCGCCATGACGGTGGGCGGCGGCTCCACCCGAATCATGAGAGTGGAGGAATCGTGCGGATCGGCGTGATGATCGGACCCGAGCGCGGCGATACCGCGCGCAAGGCCGCCCGGATGATCGACGACATCAGATGGGCCGAAGCGGCCGGTATGGATACGGCCTGGATTCCCCAGATCCCCACGGATTTCGACGCACTGATCACCGTGGCACTGCTGGGATCGGTGACCGAATGGATCGAACTCGGCACCGCGGTGGTCCCACTCCAGGCACAGCATCCGATCGCCCTGGCCCGCCAGGCGATATCCGCGCACGCGGTCGCCGGCGGCCGGCTCGCGCTCGGTATCGGCCCGTCGCATCACTGGATCGTGCAGGACATGCTCGGGCTGCCCTACGAGAAACCGGCCGCCTACACCCGCGACTACCTCGAGGTCCTGAATCCGGCGCTGCACGGTCCGGGCACCATCGAGGTCTCGAACGGGAGCTTCACGGTGCGCAATCCGCTCGACCTCGGACCGGTGGCACCCCTGCCGGTGCTGGTGGCGGCGCTGGGCCCGGTCATGCTGCGGATCGCCGGCGAACACGCCGACGGCACCATCCTGTGGATGGCCGACGAACGCGCCATCGCCGACCATATCGCCCCCCGGATCACCAAGGCCGCCGCCGACGCCGGTCGCGGCGCCCCGCGAATCGTGGCCGGCCTGCCGATCTGCCTGTGCGCGAACGCCGATATCGAAACCGCCCGCGAGCGCGCAAACCGGATCCTCGGCGAGGCCGAGGTGTCACCCAACTACCAGCGGTTGCTGGAACAGGGCGACGCCCGCGATATCGGCGATATCTGTATCGCCGGCGACGAGGACGCGATCGCCGCCGGCCTGCGCCGGTACGCCGAGGCCGGCGCCACCGACCTCTCGGTCCGCCTGCTGCCGATCGGCGACAACCGCGACGAACTGGTCGCCTCCAAACGGCGCACCCGGGAGACGATCGCGGAAATCGCGAAGGACCTGCGATGATGCGATACCTCCGCCTTCGCTACGGCCTCCGCGGGCCGCATGCGACTCCTTCGGGGGAGCAATGATGATGCGATACCTTCGGCCTCCGCGGACCCGCATCAACCGTCTTCGAGGAGGTATCGGTGATGCGGTGTCTGCGCCTTCGCTTCGGTCTCCGCGGGCCGCATGCGACTCCTTCGGGGGAGCAATGATGGTGCGATACCTTCGGCCTCCGCGGACCCGCATCAACCGTCTTCGAGGAGGTATCGGTGATGCGGTGTCTGCGCCTTCGCTTCGGTCTCCGCGGGTCGAATGGAACGGCTTCGGGGGAGTGTCGGTGATGGGATACCTCCGCCTTCGCGACAGCCTCCGCGGACCGTACGAACCTGCTTCGAGGGAGTGTTGAGGATGCGGTGCCTTCGCCTTGGTCTCCACGGGCCGAACGAGTCCGCTCCGTGGGAGTTGCTGTGAATGCCGGGCCGCTGGACGGGATCCGGGTGTTGGAGGTCGGCACCATGCTGGCCGGTCCCTACGCGACCATGATGCTGGCCGATCTGGGCGCCGAGGTGCTGAAACTGGAACCGTCCGGCGGGGATATCTCGCGCAAGGTCGGTGACTCCTATTTCGCGAGCCTCAATCGAGGTAAACGCAGTATCTGCCTGGACCTGACCGCCGCGGACGGGCAGCGCCGGCTCGGGGAACTGGCCGCGGATTCGCATGCGCTGCTGGTGAACCTGAAACCCTCGGCCATCCGCAAGCTCGGGCTCACCTACGAGGCACTGCGCCGCTACAACGACCGCATCGTCTGCGTCGCCCTCACCGGCTTCGGACTCGACAACGGCGACGACCCCGCGTTCGACTACGTCGTCCAGGCAGCCACCGGCGTCGCCGCCCTCACCGGCGACCCGGCCGGACCGCCCACGCTGCCCGGATACTCCTCCGCCGACAACTCCACCGGTCTGACTGCCGCGCTGGGGTTGCTCGCCCAGATCGTCTCGGGCCGGGGTGGCCAGATCGATGTCTCGCTACGCGATGTGATGCTGTCCCAGCTGAACTATCACGCGGCCGCCTACCTCGACAACGGCGTCGAACCGCAACGCCGGCCCTACGGTGCGCACTCCTACTATGTTCCCGCCCAGCTCTTTCCGACAGCGTTCGGTTATCTGGCGCTGTTCGTCACCCACGACGGTTTCTGGAAATCGTTCTCGGAGGAGGCGGGGATCATCGGATACGAGACCATGGCCGAGCGGGCGGCGAACCGGGCCGACGTACTGGAACTGGTGGCCGCGGCCCTGCTCACCGATACCGCGCTCTCCTGGGAGGCCCGCCTGCGTCCGCGGGGCGTTCCCGCCGCCGCGGTACGCACTCTCCCGCAGGCGCTCGACGACACCCCGGACATGGTGGTTCGCGCGGGCGGACACCGGCTGGTCGCCTCGTCCATCCGGGTGGCCGGTTGGACCCCGGACTACCGCCCGCCGCCGCGGCTGGGCGAATACGGGAATATCGTCGGGTGAGCCCGGTGATCGGCTTCGCGCGGGGCGCTCGTCGGCGTCGGTCGGGCATCAGGGTGCCGCGGAGGTGGGCCGGGGCCCACAAGGCCGAGTAGTACGGCGCTGAGTAGTCCGGCATCGTAGTACGGCATCCCGGGGATGGCTGCGCGTGAACGTGCCACCGGGCAGTTGCCCGGTACCGTGCCACGGGTGTCGCTGAACGTATCCATCCGTTCGCGGGCGTGGCGCGATTTCGTGCTGGTGCACGGGAATACGATGGAAGGCGGCATGCTATCTTTTGCCCACGATCGCCATCCGGGTCGGTATCACGCGACTGGAGGCCCGGTGGACCGCTACGAGGGGTGTGAGGACGCCGGCGGATGAGAATCCAACCGAGAGAGCAGATTCTGGGAATCTGGAAGGCGATGATCGACGCTTGCTGGGACGGCGAGCAGTGGCAGTGGGGCGGGGTTCGTCCGGTCAACTCGATCAGTGATTCGGAGCAGTTGCTCTGCCTGCTGTACCCCGCGACCGAAATCGACGTGTTCGCACTACACGATCCGGACCGCATCGAGAAGGATGTGCAGGCCGTCCTCGAACCCATCGGCGGCACAACGCGTATCGGCGCCTTCATGGTGTCGCTGCTGGCGTCCTATATCGACAACAACTCCGCCGCGGACGGACAGCCGCTGTTCGCCGGCGGCAGCTATCTGCGCTCCAGCGAGGAGCGGCCGCCGACCGAGGTACAGCAGCGGCTCGATATCGTCGACTCCTATTCGATGGCGCTGACCCTGTGCATGGCCGGCCTGCGTTTCCTACGCGATTACCGGACCCGTCTCCGTCCCGGGGCGTCCACCGCCCAGATCGAAGAGTTGTCGGCCCGTCTCAGCGACCGGCTCACCGCCGCGATGACCGGTCTCGTCCGCAGTTTCGTCGTCAACACCTTCCGTCCGGGCTCGCCGCAGGGGCAGGCGATCTTGCGCATGCTGAACCAGTCCGGAAGTACCGAGCGCACTGTGCTCGCCGGTATCCGGGCCGGCCTGGAGCGGGTCCGGGCCAGGCTGCGCAGCGATATCTCGCTCGGCCAGGAGCATTCGGTCGAGGATCTCGAAGACGATTCCCTGCTCTTCGAATGCGGCTGGACGTGGGGGATCGCCGAGAACGCCTCCTCCGTCGATTTCGCGCCTGCGCCGATCGCGGACGCGCCCGGGGTGGCCCAGCCACGGCCCTATCTGTATTTCACCGTTGTCGCACTCGACGGCATCAACGACCTGGTCTCCCCGCGTGCCGGTGAGCTGGGGCTGCTCGACGAAACCCAGCACCGGCTGGCGCAGGCGCTGCGCACCCGCTGGGAGCTGACCCAGCGTTACTGGTCGACCGTGGCCCGGTTCGGTGACGGTCGCTGGCCGCTCGAGGACATTCCGTGGCAGACCTCCGACGGGGAGCAGTCCGACTACTACAGTCTCATCGTTTCCGCGGTGCTGATCCAGGATCTCGTCGCCCGTACGGCCTCCGATGACGACCTGACCAGGGCCGTGGCGATTTTCGACGAGCTGGCGGGCCGTGGCCGGATCATCCGGCGTCCGATGCGCGACGATCCGGCAGTGCAGTTGCATGAGCCCGGCGTCCTGCTCGGTCTGCGGGGGACCGAGCAGGTGGACGGCGGCCCGCTGCTGCAATGGCAGGTTTCCGACTTCGCGGCGGTACTGCTCAAGCGGATGATGCAGGCAGCCCGCCTGTCGAACAATGTCGCCGCGCGGGACAAGCTCGTGGAGCTGTCGAAGGCGACCATGGATCACCTCAACGCGCGCATCCTGCGCGACGGCGCGGTCGGCCTGTGGGACGATCCCGGCGGGGCGTTCGCCGGCTATCGGGACGGCGCCGAGACACGGCCCTCCTGGTACATGACCGAGCGCATGATCGAGTGTCTCGTCGTCGCGGACCGCACCTACCGTGAACCGCCGCCGAACTGGCCCGAGCTGCAATCGATCGCACGGATCATGCTCAATACCGCCGAACACCGGTTCGACCAGGAGATGCTCGGAGTCAGGATCGACGACTACTCCGACAACCGGGAGGCGCTCTACGGGGTCGAGCGCCATATCGACGAAGCCCGGCGGCTGGTCCGCGAGGACGCGGCGACCGCCTTCGTGCACACCCTCGACGCGCTGCGTGAGCTCGACGAGCTCGCCGCGGGACGTCGGGACGCCACGAGGAACATGTGATCGCATGATCGTCTTCGCGACCTCCGACAAGGGGGGAACCGGGCGCTCGGTGACGAGCTGCAATCTCGGATATCGGCTGTCGTCCCGGGGAAAGAGAGTCGCATACCTCGACTTCGACTTCGGTTCGCCCACCGCGGGTGCCCTGTTCGAACTCGGCGGCTACGAGCGCGGTATCGCGCCCGAAATCGATCGGGACAGCGGCGCCGGCCAGGGCGTCGGTCTGCATGCCTACCTGCTGGGAACAGGCGGTGCGCCCGCCCGCATCAATGTCCGCGACCGGACCGACCGGGAGGACGTCCGTCGCAGGCGCGGCAGGGGCGGGCAGTTGGTGCTGTTTCCCGGTGATCAGGGCGGGGGCGAGTTCGACCGGCGCTGGGACCCGGAGGTGGTCGAACGCTGTGTGCGTCTGCTGCACACGGTGGACAAGGAATTCGATCTGTCGATCGTCGATCTCAGTGCCGGTCGATCCATCGCGCTGGATATCGTGCTGAACGCCACCGCGCAGGGGGTGCTGGCCGCGCGGACCGTGCGCTGGCTGGTATTCCACCGTTGGACGCGCCAGCACGTCTATGCCGCGAGCGGTCTCGTCTACGGCCGCCACGGACTGCTGGAATGCGGGGAACGCGCCGGACACGATCACGACGAACTGTTGAGCAATATCCGTTTCGTGCGGACCGCCGTACCCCAGGTCGATCGAATTCGCGGGGGGCCTGCGCCGCAGGCCTCGTGGCTGCACCAGCAGGACCGAATTCTGAACGAACTCGCCGGTGAGTTGCGGATCGGTGCGAGTTCGCTGCTGGGTACGATTCCGGTCGAGCCGATGCTGCAGTGGCGGGAACAGTTGATCCTCGACGTCGACGTGCAGAAGAGTATCGCCAATCGCGCGACCGTCGAAGCCTTCGACCATCTCGGCGATCGGTTGCTCGACCCGCGTACCTGGGTTCCACTGAACTAGACAGCCGTCCGACACCATTCGACCGCGACATCGTTCGCAGAACAGGCATCCGACCACGTGGAGAATGTGGCAGGTTACAGCGAGGCCAGCGACCTCGGGCGAGTCAGCGCCGTACCGTTGTCGCATATATCGGTCGAGGTCGGCCACTTCCTGATGCAGGATCTGATCAACGGCGTGGATCGGATTCAGCAGCAGTTCCGGCGTATCGTGCCCCTGCTGGACGCGTTCACCCGGTCCGCGCAGCTCGAGTTCGGGGGGCGGGCCCGGGTCAGCACCTGTTTTCTCGTCGACGACTACTTCCGGCGCGATACCGAACCGGGCGTAATCCTCGACAAGGTGCTGGGCACGGCCGCCGAATGTGGCCTGACCATCGACTACCTGGCGCGGGAAGCGGGGTGCGCCGATGTTCCCGAGGTCGTTCGCGAAGGCGTCGTGCGGACTCCGGCGATAGCCCTGGCCGAAATGGTGCGGCATCGTATCGTCGCCGAGCCGTATCAGGGCGCCAACGGCCGTCGGCCCCCGACCGCCGAGTCCGGGTGGTTGTGCAACGGAAAACGGGCCACCGATCGAGAACCCGGGCTGGCGATGCACCCCGAGCAGGAGTACCAGCCGCCCGAGGAATTCGGCCGTCGGGGCCATTCGGTATTCCTCGATGTCGAGATGTGGAATCCGAACCCCGCTGCGGGCATCCCCAGATGGTCGTGTCCGTATCTGGCGGCGATCTGGCAACTGCTGCGGCTGGGTATGCTGCGTTACGAGGGTCGGCCCCCGGTGGAACCGCAGCTGTGGACCCGGGAACGGTGGCCCGCCCACTGGGAGGATCTCCCGTCGGTCGTTCAGCTCAACGAGCGCGCCAAACCGTTCGCCGCATACCGTTCGCTGTCGATTCTGCCGATGCGCTACGTCGGTATCGAACACGCGGTCCGGGTGATCCTCGATCACATCCAGCTCGACCACGAGGTGGTCGAGCAGGTGATCGCGCGGGGCAGGGACGAGAACGTCGTAGTGTCCCGGCGGGTCGCGGAGCGGCTCGAGCATCATCTGCTGGCCGGATCCTGATGGCCGGATCCGACGCAGCAGAGCCATTGCGTGGCTCTGCCCGCCGTTCCGCGCGGACACAGGGCAGAGGCCGGGCGGTACGGGTTCTCACCCGTGCCGCGGCCGCCCAGCCGCGCGTTCCGTCACCGCCGGCGCCGCCGCACGCGCCGCCCGGCGTCCTGGCGATGTTCGGTGAGGTGAGCACGGCCCTGCTGCCCACGGCCACCGCCCTACAGCACGGGGAGGTCAGGGAACTACTCGAATTCAGCCCGGACCATCGCGTTCGGTGGCGGGAACGACCGGTGTCGCTGGGGATTTCACCACCGGTGGCGGAGGGGGTGGATTGCGGGCTCGCCGTCGCCGGACATCCGGCGGTCCGGGCGATCGGCACCATTGCCCTGCGCGCGACCGTGGTGGGCGGGCGGATCGTGCAGAGTTCGGCCCGGTGTTCGATCACGCGCTCGACGTCGGACAAGCGGCAGGGGTGGTTCCACTATCTGAGCCGGGTGGGCGTCCTCGAGGTGATGACCAGGGTCACCCATGAGACACCGGCACGTCTGGCCGAGGGTTTCCTCGGCGACCGTCCGAGCTCGGCGGCACTCGATCTGACCTCGCCGACCGATCGGCTCCTCGGCCGGATCGGACTGCGCCGGCTGGACAACGAGGCCCCGCTGCGTGCGGGGACTCTCCGGTTGCGCTGGGCGGCCCGCGTCGGCGATGTCACGCAGGCCCAGGTGTCCTTGCGGGTACACGACGATCTGACGAGAACCGCGCTGATCGTCGTGCCCGCGGAATCGGAACTGGCGGGTGTGCAACGCTTCTGTGAGGATCTCGCCGCCCACGATTGGCTGTTGACCGTCGCGGCCGATGCCGTCGAGCGCGCGGATCTGGCAGGCCCGGGTACCGCCGAATCCGTGGATACCCTCGCCCCGGTACTGGAACATCTCGCGCACCTCTGGGTTCCGGGCGCCCATACGCCGGCGTCGTTGCGCCATCTGTGGACTCAGCTGGCGGAGGAGCCCGACCTCGCCGCGCAATGGCTTCGCACGGTCGGGCATATGCGCAACCGGCTGCTGGTCTCGACATGGAAGGCCGTGCACGAGACCACCTGGTGAGGGTCAGAATCGGAACCAGCGCCGCACCAGCAGCGCGAACAATACCGAGAGGAAGACGATTCCGGTCCAGGATTCGACCAGCAGCAGAACCTGGACCGGGGCCTCGAGTTCGTCGATGCCCACCGGGTCGAGATAGTTGGTGAAACAGATTCTGGCCGCATCGGCGAGCGAATGCCCGGTCAGTTCCTTGCCCTCCAGAATCCAGTACAGACCCGTGAACAGGACCAGCTGTACTGCGATCCAGGCCAGTAGCTGAAAAGGCTTGAACCCGTACCCGCACAACAGATCCGAGGTCCAGCCCGGGATGCGCCGCCACCGCGGCACGGTCGCCTGCCGCTTCGCCCGTGCTCGGGCCAGGCGGCAGCGGTCCTGGGCCGTGACATCTTCGGCGATATCGAAACAGTAGGTGGCGCGTTTGTAGGCGAGGGCCGCGTGCGCGGGTAGCCCGCTCTTTTTCAATACCCCACCGATCTCCTCGTACAGTTCGGCGATATACATGTTCTGCGTACCACTGAGCCGCCGCGGCCCGCGGAATTCCACTTCGAGTGCGAGTAATTTCTGAACGGTCTCGGCCGGGCCCGGAAGAACGGTGGGTCCCTCCTGGATCGGGCGGTGGATCTGCTCGAATACGAGGGCGTCGCCACGCGGCGGTACATTGGACTTCTCGTATTCGACGACGACCTGTTCGACCCGCTGATGGAAATCGGCGAGCAGATTCCGCTCGGTGAGTGGTTTGCCGTCATCCTGGATAGTTCCCAGCTCGTCGAGATGCAGTGCGTAATGTGCGGATTGACGGCCGATGAGGTCGGTCATGGACCGCACCGCGGGCGGGATCTGGTCGCTGCCATTGTCCGGCATGGGGTCCCCTTGGGCTGAGTGGGTGAATCAGAGCTGTTGGCCACGTGGGCGTTTGACCCATTGGGGGTCGTCGGCCGCGGGATTACCCCAGCGCCGCGGGGCGGGATCGAACCGGAATTCGAGCACATCGCGTGGTTCACCGGTGCCGAAATAGTTCAGTTCGTGTTCGATCGGCCGGAAGCCCGTCTTCTCGTACAGCCCGACCGCAGCGGTGTTCTCCTGGCGCACGGTGAGGCGGACGCGATGTATCCGTGCGTCACGGCACCGTTCGAAAACCTGCTCCAGCAATCGAGTTCCGATACCGTGGCGGCGGGCCCGTTCGGAAACGGCCATACTCAGCACCCAGGCGCATCCTTGCCCGTCGACCCCGACCACGGCGTAGCCGAGGATATCGCCTCTCTCTTCGGCGACGACCCAGTGTGATCTGTGCAGTTCGAACAGCTGGCGCAGGATGAAGAACGGATAGGCCAGATCGGTGAACTGGTCTTTTTCCATACCCGACAGGATGGGCAGGTCCTCGAGTCGTACCGACCGGAGTCTGCCCGCACCTGTCGTGGTGGGCGGAGCTCCGTCGATGAACTGCGGCCGTTCTGCTGGTCGACGGGTCATACTGCTGCCTCACCCCCCGCGCTCGGCTATCCGCGCCGAACGTCGTCGTTACATAGAGTGTGCATCGGTGGCCGGGGTCCGTCCAGAAAAGTGAGCAGTTCCCTGTTGCCGCAGAATAGCTTGTGCGACAGCGCAATACGCCTGATCGGCAGATCAGGTGCTATCGCGGCACGTCGGACCCGGGCCGAATCGGGCCTTGCGGCCGGGCAGCTATCGAACAGCCGTCGGCATCCTCGCGCGGGAACCGGGCCGGCCCGTCGGGCCCGGCGGCCGCGTGGTGGCGGTGTGCGGTAGCGTCACCCAGTTCGGAGAGCTACGGAGGGGATCAGAGGTGCTGGGAGCGGGCGCGATCTTCGCCGGGTACCGGGTCGAGAATGTACTGGGACGGGGCGGTATGGGCACCGTGTACCTGGCGCAGCATCCGCGCCTGCCCCGCAGTGTGGCACTGAAACTGCTGAACCGGGAGGTATCCACCGATCTCGAGCTGGTGCGCCGTTTCGAACGGGAAGCCGACGTCATCGCCCGGCTCGAGCACCCCGGAATAGTCGGTGTGCTGGACCGCGGGGCCGACGACGGCCACCTGTGGATCGCGATGCAGTACATCCGCGGGACCGACGCCGCGTCCTGGGACGCCCGGTCCCACCCGGCGGACGCGGCAGTACGCCTGCTCGGTGGCACCGCGGCCGCGCTGGACTTCGCGCACAGCCGGGGTGTGCTGCACCGCGATGTGAAACCGGCCAATATCCTCATCGCCGAGGCGGATTCGTTCCGGGAGTCCCACGCGGTGCTCACCGATTTCGGGATCGCGCGCCTCACCGACGGTACCGACACCAAGATCACGGCCACCGGTACGTTCACCGCGACCCTCGCCTACGGTTCACCGGAACAGCTGTCCGGTGAGATGGTGGACCACCGCTCCGACCAGTATTCGCTGGCCTGCACCCTGTTCGCGCTGCTGACCGGACAGTCGCCCTATGCCTCGACGAACCCGGGGCAGGTCGTCATGGGACATATGACCCAACCCGTGCCCCGGGTCACCGCCTTCCGGCCGGACCTCGATCCGGCGGTCGATTCGGTGTTCGAGCGCGCGATGGCCAAACGGCGCGACGACCGATTCGCCACCTGCGGCGAGTTCGTCACCGCGGTCCGCGACGCGCTCGACGGCCGCCGTATCGGCGTGCTCGCCGCCCGTACCGCGCCTACTGTGCACAATGCGCAGGGTCACGGCTATGCGACGCCCTCCGCTCCGAATCCGGTGTTCCCGGCTGCCGGTATCGCGGCCGCACCACTCCCGCCTCCCGCAGTCGAGTCCTATCGGGCGCGGCCCGGTGTCGGCCGGCGGGAAGACCGGGACGGATCGGCACCGTCGCGGTTCTCGGCCTTCACCGCGGCGATCGCCACACTGGTCGTCGCCTTGCTTCCGGTGGGTCTTTTCCTGGGAGCTCTCGTGGAATTGGCCGAAGGTATCAACAGCACCGACGTGATCAGCGCCGTGATCATCGGAGCCGCAGCATTGCTGTGGATCACCGCTGGAATCTCGCTGCTGTCGGGCAGTCGTGTCGGCCGGATCCTGACAGGCGTCTGCTCTGTCATCGGGCTGCTGCTCCCGGTGGGTGTCCTGCTCCAGCTCACTGTCCAGCGCCAACTCGCGGCCGGGTTGTTCCTGCTGTTCACCGTGCTCTTCGTGATCAACGCGCTCGCTCTGTGGTGCACCTTGGTGGAGGAAACGGGTCGATGGATCGACCACCGTACTCGTATGCGACGCCGGTGAGGCCCAGCAGCTCATCGCGGCCCGATGGTGTCAGCGAAACTCGGCCCGGCTCGGTCCACCGCTCGACTCCGAGATGCGATCTTCCCAGCCCGTCGGAGATCCGGTGACCGCTGATCCGCACTCGCCATCGGATCCGATTGCGGGTGGTCGCGGTTGAGTGACGGATGGTGTGGTCGGTAGGGTCGGCTGGGACGCGGGGGGCCGGCCGGTTCCCGGTTCGATGGAATGCCGGTGTCGGGAGGTTCGTGATGGCTGCTATTGGATCGGTCCGGGGGATTCTGTGCGGAGTGGGGGCTGTGCTGCTGGTCGCGGGATGTGGTTCCGAGACCGGAGGGACGGCGTCGCCGGTGACCACGACGACCGGGCTGCCGATCGCGGCGGAGGCGCCGTCGTCGTTCGATCCGTGTACCGATATTCCCCAGGATGTGCTGGCATCGGAGGATCTGCGTCCAGATAGCCTGGACTCGAACGTGGATGGTGGGCAGGGGATCAAGTGGCGCGGATGTGGTTATGTCGCTCCGGATAGCTACGCGGTGGGCATCACAACGACGAACCTCACCGTGGATGTGGTAAAAGGCAACGATGAGTATGTGATTCGAGGGGAATACACCGTTGATGGGCGGACTGCAGTTGCGGTCAATAGCATCGATCATCCTGAGCCGCGGAGGCGTTGTCTTTTCTATGTGGAGATGGCGGGTGGAAGCCTCGAGCTCTCGATGAGCAATCCGTCGTCGAACAAGAAGACCGGCCACTTGGATAGCTGCGAACTATCGCGAGCTTTGGCAGAAAAGGTTGCACCCCTGATCCCTGATGCGTGAGTGGAAGGGTCGGCTTGTTGCGAGGAGAGGAGAGCGATGACTGAAGAAAAGCCTCCGCGGCCGCTGGAGGGCTTGCTGGCGCAAGCCCGGGAGGGTCAGCTTTCAGTGGATCTCGGTACGGGCTCATCGGATGCCGTTCGTGTAAACGCCGAGGAGTTTGTATACATCGAACGTGACTGTGAAGGTTTTAAACTCCTTATCCGAACGCTTCAGCGTACGGCTGAGGAGATTAGCGACCGGGATAAATGGGATCTCGGCGAGAAGGTTGCAGATCTAATATCTGCCGATATTATGGTTGGCCGTTTCCGTTCGAAGGCGATGAATTCCGGAGATGGGAATGATGTACATGCAATTCTTGAGGAACATCACCGGATCGTGGAGGATATTCAGGAACTGCATCGATTGATCGCGCAGCGGTATATAGAGACCGATGAGGCCTTTGCCGGCCGGTACAACGAGTTGATGGCTGCGGCGCCGCCAGCCGTGCCGTTGGCTATGCCTCCCGCTTTCCCAGTCCAGTAGGGGGCCGAGTGGGAAGAGCAGCACCTCGGTCCTTTCGAAACAGGGGGTATGGTGACCTTTCAGAACGAAAATCCTAAGATCGGGGATCCCGAAGAGCCAAAAGGGTTTTCCCATGCCGAGATAAACAATGCCTTCAAGCCACTGGCGCCGGGAGACCACGCGATGGCGGCCTCCGACCAGTACGGACAGATCGCCCAGAAATGGGAGGAAGGCGTTACGGTTTTCGCGGCGCGGATACGTCGGTCGAGTGCAGCGGCCTGGGATGGGGTGGGCGCGGAGCAGGCCCGGCAGGCGATCGACAACTATGCCACCCGAGCCGAAGATCTGGTACCTGCACTGCATGCGCTCGCTGTTCAGGTCTATGACTCCGTCACGTCGATCATGCGCACCCAGACCAACCTGCCCGAGGTTCCGGGCGATAAGTCGTGGATCAATCCGAGTGGCTGGTCGTGGCTGCCCTTCTACGAGGACACCGATCGCAGTGACGCCGAGGAAGTGGCGCGGCGGGTGATGGGGGACAACTATGTGACCGGCTTCGTCGCGGCCGATACGAAGATCCCGGTCCTGCCCGTCCCGGTGAACCCGACCCAGCCCCTGCACACCGATCTGCCCACCGGCACCGGCGACCAGCCCGTACCCAGCGGTACGTCCACCGATCAGGACGGCGACCCCGCCGCCACGGATACCGGCGGACCCCAGGGGGAGAACCCCACCGGCGAGGAACCCGGCACGGATCAGCCGGGCGACGATCCGGGCACCACACAGCAGGAGGAACCGGGCACCGAACAGCCCGAGGAGACGACGCCGGCGGGAACCGAGAATCCGCTGTCGACGACCCCGAGTACCACCACCGTCCCGAGTGCCACCCCGACCACTCCCGGGCCGGGGGGACCCGGTTCGCCGAGTGGCTCTCCGGTGAACACCGGCGACCCCGGCCGCACCGTACCCGGCACCCCGAACGTCACCGGAACTCCCGCGGTGGCGGCTCCCGGCACCGCGAATACGGGCGCGCCGCGCGGCGGTATGCCGGGGATGATGTCGCCGGGGGCCGGACGTGGCCAGCAGGGATCGGACGACGACAAGCACGACACCCCGGATTACCTGATCAACGCCGAGAACACCGACGAACTGCTCGGGGAGTTGCCGCGCACGATTCCCGGCGGAGTGCTGGGCGGTGATGTACCGGCCGCGCGGCCGGCCGAACGTGACTGATCGACCGTCTGCCCACCCCTGAGTCCCGGCCGGCGGCGAGGTCCCGGCCGCCGTCACATGATCGAGGAAACACCACCGACAATGAGCACCTGGATCTGGGAGCCGGACGATTTCGCCGCGCTCTGGTATCGCGACGGGATCGACCGGTTCCCGCGTCCGCTGCACTATCTGAGCCGCTACAGGACCCGCAATCCGTTCGAGGCCCACGCGGCGGCCGTGCGCGCGCGATACGACCGGGACGAGCGCGAACTGATCCGGCGGGCGTTGCACACCGTGTCCGACGGCGATCTGCGGATCGAGATCCTGGGTGCCTCGACCGCGACCACCAAGGGACGGGTACGTGAATACCGGGTGGTCGGCGCGCGCAATACGCATACCGGTGTGGTGCTGGCCCAGTCGGTGATCGACGGGGTCGACGGTTCGATTCATGCCCAGCTGTTCGCCGCCGAACAGTTGCCGAAACGGCTCGCCGGCCTGGTGCCACGGTGCGCTGCCGGCCGGGAAGCGGCGGGCACATTCCATATCGACGATCTCGCGCCCGGCCGCGACCAGCAGCGATCCCTGCGGCGCGGCCCCGGCGAACAGTACCGGCGTCTCGCGCAGCGGCCCGCCGACGGTGGCGGTATCGCGGGCCTGCGGGTCGGGTCGATTCTGGATCGCCCCGAACCCTGGTATCGAACCCAGTGGTACGACATCACCGGCGACGGCCGCTACCAGGAGAAACGGACGCGCGAACACGTCACGGTGCGCCCGGCCGGCGCCGGCGATCTCGCGGCGGGGTTCGCCGACTGGATCGACCGAGCGATGCGGCGGCTGCGCGAGGACGAATCGGATACCTGGTAATACGATCAGCGATGACCCGGGTACTCGGGACATCGGCGGTGAACCCGCGCGACCGGCAGCGCACGGAGTGGCCGGTCCTCCGTTATTCATCGAGATACTGCGCGATATCAATGAGAGTGGTTGCCGCGTAGAGGGTTTCGCCGTCCGTGGCGTCCAGCAGTGCCCATCCGGCCGCTGTGCCCGATTCACGGACGAGCCGGTAACCGCGGGTTTCCGCGTGGGCGGTGAGCATGCCGAAGGGTGCGCAGTGATCGTCCTGTTCGGGGAGCTCGTTCATTTTTCCTTCCCGGATTCCTGTGCCGGCCATCGGCGCAGCGCATTCGACACTCGGACGAGAGTGGCTAATTCGGCAGTGGTTTCTCGATCGATTCCTCGTGGAATGGAATTCGCACCGGGAATGCGTTGGGGCAACTTCTCTTTCACGAACGCATTTCCTTGGTTCGGAGGGATCGGTGGCCCGCGAACTACTGGTCGCCGGGAACCATTTTCCGTGCCTCGATCAGGCACGTTATGGCCTGCCTTTTGACCGGGCACGCCGGCGAAGGGCACTCGATATGGGTCTGCATCACCTGGTGGGCGTCATGGGTGGTCATCACCGGTACGGTCCGGTGATCGGTTACCGGCAGTCCGAACATCATGGTCACCTCGCAACGTTGGAAATCGGATTAGAGCCGCGCGGCAGACGATCTCGGTGGCTTCGGTTGTGCCGAGCCGGTGTGGGTGATCCGGAATATTCCGCCACGGAATTCTCCATGTCTGCCGGCGCGTACCCAGTGAACCATCGACTTCCGCGATTGTGAATAAATCCGTAAGATTCAGGCGCGCAACGGAATTGCTCCGGGTGGATCGGTAATTCCGCGCAGTTCGACTGTTCCATTCGAGTTGGAATAACCGCGAGTAACGCTAACGAAGGGGAGAGATCTGTGTCGACCGAATCGAATGTCACGAATCCGCCGACGCTGCCGCGCCGGGTACTGGGCCGCCGCCTGCGCGAACTGCGCGAGGTCGCGGGGATGAGCCGCGCGAACGCGGCCCGCCGGTGCGAGATGGGTGCGCAAACTCTGTGGCGCTTGGAATCCGGGCGCAACAGCGAGATCAAGAAGATGGTGGTCAATGCGCTCTGTGATGCATACGGCACAGGTGCCGAGGACCGTCGCGAACTGCTGTGGCTGGTCGAGGAGTCTCGTAAGGACGGGTGGTGGCAGTCGTCGTTCGCCGATGCAATTGTCCCCGAAGCAGAGATGTTTCTCGGTCTCGAACAGGCAGCACGTGAGGTATTTACCTGGCAGACAACGACCTTGCCGGGGCTGCTTCAAACTCGCGGCTACCGCAGTGCCATGTGGGAAGTCGCGAAGTCGCTCGGACGTCCCATCGAACTAGAGCGGGAGATCGCTCTGCTTCGGCGGCGTCAGACGCGGTTGTACGACTCGTCGGATTTCACCTTCGAGGCCGCGATCAGCGAGGCCGCGCTTCGACATCCGATCGGCGGCCCCGAGACTATGGCGAAGCAGATGGATCATCTCCTGATAGTGGCCGCGCTGCCGAGAGTGTCGCTGCGAGTCGTACCGCTGGATGCCCCGGATCATCTCGGGTGGACTACGAAGCATTTCGTCTACCTGGAATTCCCGGATCATGTGAACCCGGCTCTGACCGAGCCGCCTGTCGTATATGTCGAGGGTTTCACCGGATCGTTGTACTTGGACAAGCCGGCCGAGATCGAGCAGTATCAGGCGGCTCGAGCTTCCATTCTGCAAGTAGCATTGGACCAGTCGGACACACAGCGTCTCATCGAGGCGGCGGCGAGGGAGCATCGCAGATGAGCATCGACTTGTCCGGAGCGATCTGGTTCAAGAGCAGTCGTAGCGTCAGTGGAAACGAGTGCGTCGAGGTCGCCCATCTGCGCGGCGGGCTGGTGGGCGTGCGGGATTCCAAGAACTCCACCGGTCCGGCTCTGGTTTTCGGTCCGGGGGAGTGGGACGCCTTCACCGCTGAGATGCGTACCGGCGGATTCGAGTAGCCCGCCGAGCGGCGAACAGCAACCGCGGCATCGAGATATCGCGGTTGCTGTCCGGGAACGCGGCAGGCGAACCTGCCGACGGCAGTTTTCGAACCAGAGCCTCAGCCGTTACCGAGGGTGCGGCTCAGCAGCGGGAGGAGCCGGTCCCAGTGTCGTTGCAACGCGGCGGAGTCGAAGGCGGCGGTATCGGACATGGTGAAGCCGTGGACGGTGCCGGGGTAGATCTCGGAGGTGTAGTCGACCCCCGCGGCATCCAGAGCGTGGTCGAGCTCGCCGAGGGCCTCGGGCGTGAGATCGGTTTCGGCGTGGCCGAAGTGGATCCGCGCGGTGAGGTGGTGCAGGCTGCCGGGTCCGTCGGCACCCACGGGGGCGTGGAATGCGGCGAGGGCGGCGACCCGGCCGGGGTGGGCGGCCGCGGTACGTGTCGCCAGTAGTCCGCCGATGCAGTAGCCGTTCACCGCGATCGGTCCGGGGCCGACCTCGGGCCGGGTCGTGAGGAACTCGAGATAGGCGTCGGCGTCACGGAGTACACGGTCGCCGCCGATATGGGCCTCGATCAAGGGCATCAGCCGGGCGGTGAGCGCGGCCCGGCTCTCCTCGCCGATGTACTCCGGCAGCTCGACCACCGGTGCCGGGCCGTGCCGGTAGAAGTAATTGGGTACGAGCACGTAGTACCCGTGCCCGGCCAGTTCGCGGGCCATTTCCCGGAGTGCGGGCCGGATACCGAATGCGTCCGCGTACATCAGCACCCCGGGGTGCTGTTCGCCGCGGTCGGGGAAGGCGGCGAAAGCGTCGGCCGGGCCGTCGGCGGTGGGAATCTGCACTGTTGTGCTGGGCATGAAAATTGTCCTGTCGTGGTCGAAGTCGGCTGGTGATCGACACGACAGGGGTGGAGCCCGCGGAGCAGCGCGAGATCCCCGATCCGGCAGCGGGCCCACAGCGGCCCGGGCGGCGCTCAGAAGAGCACCGGGTCACCGATCCGTGTGTGGCGTAATGCCGTCCCGGTAGTCATCGCCGCACAGCGTAACTCATCGGCGCGGTCACCCCCTCCGGCGAGAGAGCACGTCGGAACGACTGTGAACGGACCTCGAGTGAATGCTGGGCTCGGGGGCTACCGACCGGCTGTCACCGGCCCCGGCCGGGGTCGATCCGCGCAAGTGGAAAGCCGTCGTTTCCAGTATTGGTGGGTGTGAGTGACCGCCGGTACCGTTACCGTGTTCCGGGCCGCCCACGCGCGCCTCGAACGGGGAATCGTGACTACTCCAACGAGGTGAGAAAAGATGGATGGACTTCGGACCGCCGTACTGATCGCGGCCACTGTGACCACCGGCCTGATCGCCGGGGTCTTCGGTATCTACGCGGTGGCGATCATGCCCGGCCTGCGGACGACCGACGACCGCACGTTCATCGGCGCGTACCAGGCGATCGATCGCGCGATCATCAATCCGCTGTTCCTGGCCACCTTCCTGGGTGCCCTGATCTTGTCGATCGCGGCGGCGCTGCTCAATCTCGGTGGTGCGAGCCGGTCGGTCCTGCTCTGGACGGCGGTCGCGGCCCTGCTCTACCTGATCGCCGTGCTGATCACCTTCGCGGTCCATCTGCCGCTGAACGACGCGTTGAAGGCCGCGGGCGCGCCCGCCGAGCTGACCGATCCGGCCGCGGTACGGGAAGCGTTCGCCGAGGCGCGATGGGTGGCCTGGAATATCGTGCGCACCGTGACGAGCACGGCGGCGTTCGTCTGCCTGGGCTGGGCGCTGGTGTTGTGGGGGAAGGCCCACGCCGCGAGCTGAACGGCCGCCGTGGCACCCCGCCCGTGATCCACGCTCCGAAACTCGAGGACGCCGTACTCACTATGCTGCGCTCCTGCGATGTCGAGCTGCCCCCTTTCCGGGGAGTCGAACACCACATCCCGCAGCATTGGAGGCCACCCCCTCACGAAGAATCGAGGTTAGGGCAAAAGATCCAACCGACCACACTTCGGCGCCTGGCCGGAGGATAGTCGGTTGTCAATTGTCTGGTCGGACGGCCATGGCTGGTCGACGCTACCGGTCGAGGCGCAGTCTTGTTCAGAACGCGAGACCGGACCATCCGATATCGATCGGGAACGGATACCCGAACGACACCCCTATCGGGTCGGTATGCATCCATTCGCCCACCAGGCGATAATCGGACCGGTGCAGCGGGCGGACGCCCTCGGGCAACGTGGCAACCCCGGTTTCCAGCCCGTAGGCCCGGATCGTCGCGATGGCGCTGATATCCGGTCGCAAAGTCACCTCCCAATACCAGAGGATTCCCGCCGCGGCGTAGCGACTCTTCTTGGCCTCGATATCGGATTGGGTATTGGACGGCGACAGCACCTCACCTACCAGCACCGTGTCGGCAGCGCGCACATCCTGGTACGGCGGAATGCATCGATGCACGAGAAAGTCCGGCGTCAGGAAGTCCGATTTTCCAGTGGCCCCCAGAAACACGTTGGTTTCGGACTCGACCTCCCAGCAGCGCTCGGGACGCGTGGACATGTACTCGCGCGCGCAGCGCTCGATCTCGTTGACCAGTCGTCGAGTGAACTTCTGGTGTTCGCGCGGTCCACGTCGAACCCACACGACCCGCCCGTCCCAGAGTTCGATCTGACCCGCCAATTCTTCGGGCAGCTGCTCCAGTTCCTCCCAGGTCATGTACTCGGGGAGGTCGGGCTTCTCGATCCGGGGCGAGGACATGTTCGAATTGTATGGGTTGAGCACCCGCGGCCGGCCTCACTGCGGTTACGAATTGCCCGTCTCGACCGGGCGCCTGGACAACAAGATAGAGCTGTGGGCCGCGGAGCACCCGGGCATGGCATCCGCTACCGCCGACCGGTACCGAAGCTCGCACCCCGCCAGCATGGCCGTTGACCTGAGCCACTCGACAATCCAGCGATCTGGCCGGTCTCGGCGACGTGGTCGTCCTCTTCGCTCGCCGCCGCCGAAGGAAGGCGTGAGCTGCTCCGCCGAGAGGAGCTGGTTCGTCCACCCGGAGTCGGCTGAAGGGAAGTCCCCCGTCCCCTTCCAACATATATCGCACAGGGGGACTTGCGGCAAGGCCGGGGGTGTGGCGCAGAATAGCGGGCCGAAGGCCAGGACCTGCGGAAACGTGGGGTCCGTGCGGTGTGTGGACCGTGTGAGCGGCTGGCGGAATTCCGATCTCGAGGGAAGGGGTGGCTCGTGTTCGATGTGATCATCGCCGGCGGTGGCCCGACCGGTTCGATGCTGGCCGGGGAGCTGTGCCTGCACGGTGTGCGCGTGCTCGTCCTGGAAAAGGAGGCGCGGCCGCCCACGTTCGTCCGATCACTCGGCCTGCATGTGCGCAGTATCGAGGTGCTGGATCAGCGCGGCCTGCTGGAGCGGTTTCTCGCGCGCGGCCGCAAGCATCCGCTCGGGAGCTTCTTCGCCGGGATCACCAAACCCCCGCCCGCGGGTCTGGACAGTGCGCATGCCTATGTTCTCGGTATTCCGCAGACCGTCACCGACCCCCTGCTGGCCGCGCACGCCGCCGAACTCGGCGCGGAGATCCGGCGCGGCAGCGAGGTCACCGGGCTGAGCCAGGACGAGCACGGCGTGGACGTCGAACTGGCCGACGGTACCTGGCTGCGTGCGCGTTACCTCGTGGGTTGCGACGGTGGGCGCAGTACGGTGCGCAAACTGCTCGGTATCGGCTTCCCCGGCGATCCGTCCCGAAATGACACGCTGCTGGGAGAAATGGCGGTGACCGAGGATCCGGCGGCCATCGCCGCCACCGTCGCCGAGATCCGTAGGACGCAACTGCGATTCGGTCTGGGACCACTCGGCGACGGCATCTATCGCGTGGTCGTTCCCGCGGCCGAGGTGGTCGAGGACCGCTCGGCCGCTCCGACACTCGACGAGTTCGCGCGGCAGTTACGTGAGTTCGCCGGCACCGATTTCGGTGTGCATTCGCCGCGGTGGTTGTCCCGTTTCGGTGACGCCACCCGGTTGGCCGAGCGGTATCGGGCCGGGCGGGTGCTACTGGCCGGTGACGCGGCGCACGTCCATCCACCGATGGGTGGTCAGGGGCTCAACCTCGGTATCCAGGACGCGTTCAACCTGGGCTGGAAACTGGCGGCGGAGATCGACGGCTGGGCGCCGGCGGGGTTGCTGGACAGCTATGAGAGCGAACGGCAGCCCGTGGCCGCGGACGTGCTCGACAACACTCGCGCGCAGGCGGAGTTGATATCCACCGAACCGGGCGCGCAGGCCGTACGCCGCCTGCTGGCGGAGTTGATGGATTTCGAAGAGGTGAACCGCTACCTGATCGAGAAGATCGTGGCGATCGGTATCCGCTACGACTTCGGTGCCGGTCACGAGTTGCTCGGCCGGCGGCTGCGCGATATGCGATTGGCGCGCGGCCGTCTCTATGAGTCGATGCGTGCCGGCCGCGGTCTGCTCCTCGACCGGACCGGGCAGCTCTCGGTCGCCGGGTGGACGGATCGGATCGACCATATCGTCGACAACAGCGCGGAACTCGATGTGCCCGCGGTGCTGCTCCGCCCGGACGGCCACGTGGCATGGGTCGGCGACGAGCAGCGGGATCTGCTCGCGCAGCTGCCGCGCTGGTTCGGCGCGGCCGGTACGTACCGGGACGAACGGTCACCTGGTTCGGCGGAACCCTGCCGATCGGCGTAGGTCGAGCAGTCCGGCTTCATCCGATGAGGGCGCAACGCTGGTTCTGCGTCGGTGGAAGCCGGGTGTCGGTATGGTCCTCTACCATCGCCGGATGTCGTTCACCCTGCGCCAGTGGCCTACCGATACCGGCGAACCCGAGCCGGAACCCGCGGTGCGGAATACGCCGATCGCGCACCGAGAGCTGCTCGGTCCCTGGACATTCGAGATCCGCAGCGATACCCCACTGTCCCCGATCGACTGCGAACGGATCATCGCCTTCGTCGTCGCGCCGGACGGGGACGCACCGGACCCCGGAGACATCCCGGCCGACGCCGCGGCGCGGGCGGATGCGGAACTCACCGAAGCGCTCGGCACGGGGCGCAATCTGGACGACTACCTCGAAGACGATGTATCGCTGTTGATCCGGACCGGCTTCGGTGACGACGATGCGTGGCGGGTCGTGGCCGCCTTGGCGATGGCCCCCGGAACAGGCGAAGAGGCCGAGTTCGTCGCGACGCTGACCTGTATCGATAATCCCGAGAACGACGGCTTGTCGGCCGACGCGCTGCTCGACAGGATCGGCGACCGGCCGATCTATTTCGCCTTCCTCGCCGATACCGTCACTCTCACCGATCCCGAACATCCGATCGTCGCCGTCGACACCGGCCCGGCGGAGACCGGTCACGAACGCGGCCGCACGGTCCGAATCGTCCCGTCGGAGATGTGGGGTATCGAGAACAATCTGTCCATCGCCAATATGGACTTCGCGGATTTCGCCGATGCCGCCGAACCGGACGGTGTGTTCCGCGGCTTCGCCTGAGGGCCCGCGGCGGCTGCAGTAGAAGTAGCTGCCTCGGTAACTCCCTGCGCCGAAGTATGGCAGCTACCTCGAATCGGCAGAATGCTGCCGATTTGCCTTTTCGGTGGGGTCTCGAAGTTCCCGTCGGGGTGTTTTCGGCAGGATTCTGCCGATTGTGGCCGGTGGTCTCGCGGCGTCGGGCTCCGGCGTTCGTCGCGAGCTCGGGTGGCCATCGCGGACCGGGCCGGGACCTCGGCCGCTCTTGTCGGGGAGCGATGAATTATCGGCCCGGCAGGCGTCTACGCCGATATGTCGACGCATACTCTCGAAACCGCCGGTGCCGATATCGTCTACGACGTGCACGGCCCGCTGCCCACGGCCGGGGGACGGCCGCCGCTGTTCATGATCGGGCAACCCATGGAGGCGGCCGGTTTCCGGGCGCTCGCCGCGCAGTTTCCCGACCGCACCGTCGTCACCTACGACCCGCGGGGTATCGGACGCAGTGTCCGCACGGACGGCCGCGTCGAGCACGAGCCGGAGGTACAGGCGGCGGACGTGCATGCCGTGGTCGAGGCCCTCGGTGCCGGTCCGGTCGAGATGTTCGCGAGCAGCGGCGGTGCGGTGACCGCGCTCGCGCTCGTGGCGGCCCACCCCGGCGACGTGCTCACCCTGGTGGCGCACGAGCCGCCGCTGATCTCGGTGCTGCCCGATGCCGCGGCGGCCGAACGTGCCCGCGTGGCCGTGCGTGACGCATACGAGGCCGCGGGCTTCGGTGCCGGGATGGCGGCCTTTCTCGCGTTGACTTCCTGGCAGGGCGAGTTCACCGACGAATACTTCGCGCAACCGGCCGCCGACCCCGCCCTGTTCGGGATGCCGGCCGGAGACGACGGGTCGCGGGACGATCCGCTGTTGTCGGATCGTTCGCGGGCGGTCACCGGTTATCGGCTCGAACCCGCTGCCACGGCCGCCGCACCGACCCGCATCGTCATCGCGGTGGGAGTGGAAACCGGGGAGACGTTCACCGGCCGCACCGCGGTGGCCACCGCCGAACTGCTCGGTCAGCGCGTGACCGTGTTCCCGAGTCATCACGGCGGCTTCCTCGACGGAGAATTCGGATACGCCGGGCAGCCGGAGGAATTCGCACGCAGGCTGCGAGAGGTTCTGGACGATCAGGCGTGAACCCGTCCGAGGAGTTTCCCGCCTCCGGCACGTGTCCGTGACCAGAGTCCGTGTTCGGTGGTCTACCGGCGCGAGAAGTACAGCTCGGGCGGTATCCCGTTGGGGAATCCGGTGGCACACCGACTGCTGGTACCCGGCGGTCCCCGCATGGGCGCGGAGCGGAGCGCGCCCGAGCAGATCCGGCCGGGTGTTCGTCGCGCGCCGTGGGCGGCGACCTCGTACCTCACGAACGTTGCAATTCATTTCTGCGGAAGGCCAGTTCGCGTTCCATACGCCGGAGCGGAGATCCGGTGAACGGTAGTCGCCCGAACTCGATGGATTCGGCCGCGCGCAGCGCCAGCATTGTTGCAGCGTCGGCGCTGCGCTCGGGTAACCCGATCTCGGATGCGAATCCCTTCCAGTCTCGGGCCTTCAACTTTCGAGTGCGTCCGGCAATCGGCAATGCCATCGAATCATCGTCGTAGACCAGAGTGCTGGGTATGTCGTACACGGGCGCGATGGACCATCGGCCGTTCCGGTCCTCGAGTATTCCGAGGTTCTTGGCATGGAGATCGCCGTTTCCGGCCAGCCAGGCGAACAGGAATTGCAGGTAGAGGTTCCTGACGGCCACGCGTGGGGCATGTGTTACGGAGGCAAGCGCTGCGACCACCTCGACAGCATCTGCCCGGTATTTTTCGGAGGGCGGTAGCCCCATGACCTGTGTGGCGTCCTCGAACGCCGATCGCTTCCACACGCCATCTGCTTCGAGTCGATCGAATCGTTTCACCAGCAATCCGGCCGTTCCGGTGCGGTCGGTGATCAGCTGTGCAGCCGCCACCGGAATGTTGAGCGATCGAGCGGCCTCGAGGTGGATTGCCTCGTTCTCGATCAAATAGGGGAATTCTGCCTGTGAGAGCTTCAGGATGAAACGCCCGAAGCCGGCCGCGAGTGGCGTGCTGATCATGGATGCGCTCGCCTTTTGCTGCACCCCGGGTAGTGCGTGGGGATCGACCTTGTCCACAAGCGTTTTGAAGTCCAGGTCTTCCGGGCGATCTCCGTCGACGAGTGCCGCAACTTCGGCGAGTGGTTCCCCGCGCGGTATCACTTGGATGTCTCCGGGCGCGTCCACGCCGACTGCCAGCAGCAGCGTGAGCTCGTCGTCGAGCCCGGTTTTGACCGCGCGTCGGAGTACCGACAGCCGATGCCCTTCGGGCAGTAGTCCCGCGAAGTAGGCGGGGAGACTGCCGCCATGGGTGCGGACAGCGTCGTCGGTCAGCGGGAGGGTGGTGGCTACCGGTCGCCCGCCGTCGGACAAATAGTCCCGCAGATAGCGGAACTCGATCACGCCGCTGTCGTTCCTGGTCAGCCGGGCAGCTCTGCGGCCGGATTTGTAGACATCCGCCGCCTGTACGGTGCGCAGGTTCGCGAGCTCCGTCATTCGCTGACCGTCAGCATCAGGCCCAGAACGTCTGCGACCTCCGCTACGGTGCCGATGCCGGTCGCCCCGGTACCACGCTCGATATCGCGCACCGTACGAGTTGAGGTTCCGGCGAGGTCGGCGAGCTGCTCTTGTGTGAGTCGGTAGCGTTTGCGGGCTGCGCGAATCTCCACCCCGATGAGCTGCACCCGATCCATCGGACCTCCTCGTGCGGCAGTATCCTGCCGATTTTCGGCAAGCTGAGCTTCAGGGTAGGCGGAATGCGCATTTTCGGCAATATCCTGCCGATTGGGCGGGTTCAGGTGTGGCAAACGTCGGCGGATGTGTCGAACCGGCGAGATCCTGCCGCTTCATTCTCGGAGTGTTGAACCGGCGTTCCGGCCGGGCGGCATCCGAATCGGTCACCGCGGCGCTGTCTCGATGCCGCGGCTGCCGAACGCGCACACGTGTGTGGCGCGCACGGTGCCGGGCGGGCGGCCTTCGTCACGATGGCGTCCGGACAGGGCGAGTTCACCGATGAATACTGCGTGCAACCGGCCGTCGACCGGCCCTGCTGTTCGGTCGGTGTGTGCGTCTTTCTCGGGTCGTCACAGGGCCTGCATTCGGTGGGCAGCCGGCGGGAGGAGTGCGACTCGGGCGTTGTACCGCCGGGGAATCCGGCGCCGCGCCGACTACTCGTAGCGGACGGTCACCGACGGGGTATCGGGGACGGCCTGGCAGGTGAGAATGTAGCCCTCGTCGAGGTCGTCGTCGGTGAGGGCGTCGTTGACCCGCATGGTCGCCTTGCCCTCGGTGAGTTTGGCCATGCAGGTGGCGCAGTTGCCGGATTCGCACGAGAACGGGGGTGTGAGCCCGGCTCGGCGGGCGCTCTCCAGAAGTGTTTCGCCGTCGCGGCGCGGAACGGATTTCTTCTTGCGATTGAGGAAGATCGTCACCGTGCCCTCTTCGGTGGCGGGGGCGGCCGCCGATGCGCCGGTGCTCGCCGCCTGCGCTACAGGCCCTGCTCCGGCCGCCGGGGACACGGGAACGCCCGACAGAGTCGCGGCGGGGGCCGCGGCTGCGGTGGAGCCGGCCGATGCCGCGGGCGGGCTCGGCGTGCCGGCCGCTGCCGGGTTCGTTTCGGAGACAGTCGGATTCGAGGCGCCGGCCGCGGGCGGAGCGGGCTTGGCCGCGGCACCGCCGAACCGTTCGGAGAAGATCCGTCCCGGGCCCGGTAGCGCGTTCTCGACGAGTTCCATGAAGGGTTCCGGGCCGCAGATGTAGGCGTCGCCGGAGGTATGGGGGCCGACGAATTCGAGGACCTTCGCGGCGTCCACGTATCCGTGTTCGTCGTCGCGGTGCCGTACCACCGTCAGTCGGCCGGGATAGCGGGCGGCCAATTCGTCCAGCGCGGCTTCGAAGATGGCGGAGGTGCGGTCGCGGTCGGCGCACAGCAGCCGGACCTCGCGGCCGGTGGTCGCCAGAGTGCTCTTGGCCAGCGAGATGATCGGAGTGATACCGCTGCCACCGGCGAACCCGAGTACCGGGGTGGCGCCTTCGCGCAGGCAGAAGCGGCCGGTCGGCACCGTCAGCTCGACCTCGTCGCCTTCACTGAGGTTGTCGTGCATCCAGTTCGAGACCGTGCCGCCGGGGACGCGTTTGACCGTGGTCATGAACTCGGTATCGGATACCGGGCAGCTCGACATCGAGTACGAGCGGAAGTACGGCTTACCGTCCACCACGAACTTGAACGTGCAGAACTGGCCGGCCTGGTACGAGAAGGGGCCGTCGTGCGGTTCCAGCACGAAGGTGCGGGTGTCCGGTGTCTCCTTCACGATGCGCGTCACCTTCGCGCGCCGGAACAACGGTGGTCTCGCCATGGTCGCCTCCTTCTGGTATTAAGATTCTATCCAAGCGAGAATAGTATTCTCAAATTCGGATAGGAACAGCCCATGAAGTGCTACCGGATGGGGGGACGCAGATGACGGGCCCCACAGTGCTCGCCTTCGAGGAACGTGAGTACACCCGCGCCGAGCTGGATACCGCGGCCGACGACCTGGCCGCCGCGCTCGCGCGCCGCGGGGTCGGATCCGGGCAGCGGGTGGCGCTGATGTCGTCCAACCGTCCGGAATTCGTGACCGCGGTACTGGCCGTCTGGCGGCTCGGCGCCGCCGTCGTGCTGCTGAGTCCGGCGTGGAAACGCGCGGAGGTCGCGCACGCGCTGGAGATCACCGGTGCGCGGCACGCGCTCGGTGATCATCCGGTACTGGCCGAACTCATGGACATGATCTCGCTGGACGATCCGGTACCGGCGGGCTCCCGGACCTTCGCCGAGCCGGATCCCGGAGCCGACGCGGTACTCGTCTTCAGCTCCGGCACCACCGGTATGCCGAAAGCAGTACGCCATACGCATGCTTCGTTCGCCGCCGCGGTGCGGCACTGGCGCGACGCGTTACGGCTGGGGCCGGGCGATCGGATCCAGGTGGCGACCCCGCCGTCGCATATCCTCGGCATCCTCAATATCGTCACCGCGCTGGACTGTGGTGCGTGGGTGCGGCTGCACCGCCGGTTCGAACTCGAACGAGTGCTGCGGACCATCGAATCCGACAAGATCACCATCGAGATGGCGGTCGCGCCGATCGCCTTGGCGATGGCGCAGCACCCCGGCCTCGAATCCTACGATCTGTCCTCGTTGCGCTACATCATGTGGGGCGCGACCCCGGTGACGGCCAGCGTCGCCGAAACCGTGACCCGGCGGACGGGGGTGACCTGGCTGCCCGCCTACGGGGCCAGCGAACTTCCGGTGATCGCCTGCAATCCGATCGACTCCCCGCGACTGGACTCGGTGGGCAGGGCCGTCCCCGGTGTCGAGGTGCGGGTGGTGTCGCTGGACGACCGGGAACCGGTGGCGCCGGGGGTGGACGGGGAGATCCAGTTGCGGGCGGAGTCGGTAATGGCCGGTTACCTGCCCGATTCGGCGACAGCGGGCGCGTTCGACGACGGCTGGTACCGCACCGGCGATGTCGGGAACCTCGATGCCGACGGCTGGCTGCGGCTCACCGACCGGTCCAAGGAAATGATCAAGGTGCGCGGATTCCAGGTGGCACCGGCGGAGATCGAAACGGTCCTGCACGGCCACGACGCGGTGACCGACTGCGCGGTCTTCGGCGTGCCCGACGGCGCGAACGGCGAAGCGATCGTGGCGGCCGTCGCGATCTCGGCACCGGTCACCGCCGCGGAACTGATGACGACCGTGCAGGAGCGGCTGGCCGGCTACAAGCGGCTGCACCGCGTGCTGTTCGTGGACGAGATTCCCCGCCTGCCGTCCGGCAAGGTGCTGCGACGAGTGCTGAAGGAGCAGTATGGACGTCCGGCTGACCAGTGAACAGCGACAACTGCGGGATGCTGCCGCGAAACTGGCCGACGAACTCGGCCCGGGTTCGGTACTGGATCTGGCCGATTCCCGGCGCCGCGCCCGGCTGGAGGAAGCGGTGTCGAGCACCGGTTTCCGTGACCTTCGTTCCGATGGCGCCTCCGGGGTGGAAGTGGCGCTGGTGGCCGAGGAGTTCGCGCGCGGACTGGTGGATGTCCCTTTCCTGGGACCGGTTCTCGCCGACGATCTGCAGGGCCGGCTCGACGGAGACACCGCGCGGTGGACGGTCGCGCATACGGGCGTGGCGATCGACGCGTCCGGCTGCGATCGGGTGCTGAAGCTGGAGGGGAGCGGTGTCTTCGCCGGGGCGGTCGGTGCCGAGGTCGCCGGTGCGGATCTCACCCGGGCGGCACGAGCGGCCGCGGGGCCCTGGGAGCCGCGGGGTGATATCTCCGCGGCACACCGGGATCGCTGGCAGGCCCTGGCATTCACCGCCACCTGTGCCGATCTCGTCGGTGCCGCACGGGGTGCCCAGCGGCTCGCGGTGGAGTACGCGAAAGTCCGTGCGCAGTACGGGCAGACGATCGGTGCCTATCAGTCGATCGGACATCTGCTGGCCGAGAGCGAAGCGCTGATCGAGGGTTCGATCAGCGTGCTGTGGCATGCCGCCTGGGCGGTCGACGAACTCGAACCCGCCGCGGCGCTGCGGGCCGCGCGGATCGCCAAGATCTACGCCGCGCGCGCCGCCCGCACCGTCTGCGAAACCGCGATCCAGGTGCACGGCGGGATCGGCAACACCTGGGAATGTCTGGCCCACGTGTATCTGCGGCGGGCACTGGTGTCCACCGAACTGTTCCCCGTACGCCTGGAGGAGGCCGGCCTTGGACTTTCGTGATTCCCCGGAGGAAGCGGCGTTCCGGGAACGCCTGCGGGACTGGCTCGCCGGGGTGGCCGGTGAATACCCGACGTCCGGCGACGAGTACTGGGCCCGGCAGGGCGAATGGCATGCCGAGCTGTACCGGGCCGGATTCTTCGGGCTGTCCTGGCCCAAGGAGTACGGCGGTCAGGAGCTGCCCCCGGTCTACGACGTGATCCTGGACGAGGAGCTGGCGATCGCGGGTGCCCCGCCGCGGCCGAGTCTCGGATATCTGATCCAAGGTCTCGGCCACCATGCGAGTCCCGAACTGTGCCGGCGTTTCCTGCCGGGCATGATCGACGGAAGCCAGCGCTGGTGCCAGGGTTTCAGCGAACCGGGTGCGGGATCGGATCTGGCTTCACTCACCACGACGGCGACCCGCGAGGGCGACGAATACGTCATCCACGGGCACAAGATCTGGACCAGCTATTCCGATGTGGCCGACTGGTGCCTGCTGCTGGCACGTACCGACCCCGCCGCGCCCCGGCACAAAGGGATCTCGGCATTCGTGCTGTCGATGAAACAGCCGGGAGTCGAGCAGCGGCCGCTGGAGATGATGAGCGGGGTGACCACCGAATTCGGGCAGGTGCTGTTCGACGGCGCCCGAGTCCCCGTGGATCAGCTGGTGGGCGCGCCCGGCGAAGGCTGGAAACTCGCCATGACGGTGGTCGGCCACGAACGTGAACCCTCCACGCTGGGATACGCCGCGCGCTACGGGAAACTGGTCCGCCAGCTGGCCGCCCGGACCGACGGGACCATCCCCGAGGAACTCGCGTGGGCGGCAGTCCAGGCGGAGATGCTGCGCCTGCACGTGCGGCGCCGGCTGTCCGAACAACTGGACGGGGTGACCCACGGCCCGCAGGGCTCGCTCGACAAACTGCTCATGACCTGGGTCGACCAATCGGTCGGGCATGCCGCGCTCGCCGTGGCCGGGACCGGTGATCAGGAGATGTTCGGCTCCTACCTCTACAGCCGCGCACAGAGCGTGATGGGCGGGACATCGCAGATCCAGAAGAACATCATCGCCGCACGAATCCTCGGATTGGGAGCCTGAAATGTACGATATGCCACCGGAAATCGACGTCCGGGCCGACGGTTCGCTACGGATCATCACCCTCAACCGCCCGGACGCGCTCAATGCCGTCGACGATGCGCTGCACACCGGGCTGGCCCGGCTGTGGCCCCGGCTCGCCGAGGATCACGACGCCCGCGCCGCGGTGCTCACCGGCGCCGGTAAAGCCTTCTCCGCGGGCGGTGATTTCACCTACCTGGAGGAACTGGGCCGCGATACGGTGCTGCGCGAGAAGACCATCGCGCACGGCCGCGATATCGTGCTCGGGATGGCCCGCTGCCGGGTGCCGGTGGTCGCCGCGGTCAACGGTCCCGCCGTCGGTCTCGGCTGCAGCCTGGTCTCGCTCAGCGATATCGTCTACATCGCCGAAACCGCCTACCTCGCGGACCCGCACGTCCAGGTCGGATTGGTGGCGGCCGACGGCGGCCCGCTGACCTGGCCGCTGCATACGAGTCTGCTGCTGGCCAAGGAATACGCGCTCACCGGCGCCCGCATCCCCGCCGAACGGGCCCGGGAGATGGGCCTGGCCAATCATGTGGTCGCCGATCCACTGGCCGAGGCCCTGGCCTGTGCGAAGCGGATCGCCGGAATGCCCCGCCAGGCCGTGGAAGCGACCAAGCGGGTGCTGAACATCCAGCTGGAGAAATCGGTGGCGTCCACCCTGGACTACGCCCTCACAGCGGAGTACCAGTCCTTCCAGACCGATGACTTCCGCGCGACGGTCGCCCGGTTCAATTCCGGAAAAGGCTGAAGGGCTCGATGACGAGATCGATACCGGTACGAGGTGTCGCGATCGTGCAGTACGGGTTGTGCGTGAGGTTGCGGGATCTACGGGTCGACAGGCCGCTGACGAGGTAGACGCCGTCGTCGTTCACCGGCGGCCACACCACAGCCGAACTCCGCGTCGTCCTCGATACCGGCGCGGCCCGGTCCGCACAGTGGACCGGCGCGCCCGGTTGAAGCGATGACCTGGGCACGGGCCTATTATCGGACGTGTCGGGGGCCGACCAATACAACGATTCGGCGAGTCACAACCGCACGGCGAACCTCGCCGTAAGAAGGTGATGGTAATGACCGAGAAGACGCCCCGTATCGCCACGCGCCGGTCGATCGCCGGGGTCGCACTGGTGGGCGCCGCGATAGCTGGTCCGCTGGCAGCGGCGAGTCCCGCCCTGGCGGCACCGACCCCCGGGCCCGGCGTGGTGCAGACCGCGCAACCGGGCGGTCAAGGTTTCGGCGAGAACTGGGGCCACAACAATGGCCGCGGCGGCGGCTGGGGTGGCGGCTGGGGCAACGGTGGCGGTGACAGTTGGGGCTACGGTGACGGTTGGGGTGGCGGCGGTGGCTGGGGCGGGGGCGGCAACGGTGGCGGCTGGGGCGGCCTGATGGGCAGCAGCTGACCGACTGGACATCCGGGCGTACGGCCGTATCCGCCGGATGGTCCGGACTCGCCGGTTCCGGCGGGCCGGAACCGGCATCACGGTGTGACGAGCAAGGTCTCCGAGCGTTGGACGGTACCCGTGATGCCGTGGGCGTCCTGTGCCGCGAGCAGGGCGGCGGCCCGGCCCATGGTCTCCGGCGGTTCCACCATCTCGGCCGGGATATCGCCGCCGCCCGCCGCCCGCCAGCCCTCGGTGAGCACGACTCGCGACGGGCTCAGGCAGTTCACCGCGATATTGTCCGGCCGGAGATCGACGGCGAGTCCGGTGTAGAGCCGTTCCACCGCGGACTTGGCCACCCAGTAGGCGTTCGACCCGCGGTCGGTCATCGCCACCCCGGTGGTCGTGATCGCGACCAGCGAACCGCCACCGCGGGCCCGGATATGCGGGATGACCGCGCGGGTCACCAGGAACACCCCGGTGAGGTTCACGTCCAGGCACAATTGCCAGCGTCGTAGCGGGGTGGTCTCGATCGGCCCCAGCCACAGCACCCCCGCGTTCGCGACCAGAATGTCGATTCCGCCGAACTCGGTAACGGTGGCAGTCACCGCGGCACGTACCGATTCCTCGTCGGTGACATCGCAGGGCACCGCCAGTGCCCGGCCGCCGGCGGCAGCTATCCGGGCGGCCACTTCGTGGATGGTTCCCGGCACCCGGCCCGTGTCCTCGGAGCGTGCCGCCACCGCGACGGCCGCGCCCCGCGCGGCCAGGCCCGCCGCGATGGCGGCGCCGATGCCCCGGCTGGCGCCCGCGACGAAGGCGACCTTTCCCGCCAGCGATTCCTCCGTCGCGGTGCGGGCGGCGGTGTCGGTGCGAGCGTTCGGTCCGGTGGAGGTGCCGGCCGCGGGGGTCGCGTCCACGGGCTCGTTCACTTCGGCGGGAATCGCAGGGCGCCGTCGAGGCGGATGACCTCGCCGTTGAGGTAGTCGTTCTCCACGATCGACTGGACCAGTTGCCCGTACTCGGGGGAGCGGCCCATCCGCTTCGGGAACGGGATCTGCGGGGACCAGTACTGCTCGAGCTGGTCGGCGGCTTTGCCGTAGGCGGGGGTGTTGAACGTGCCCGGTGCGATGGTGACCACGCGGATACCGAGTGGCGAGAGGTCGCGGGCGGCCACCAGGGTCATCCCGATCACGCCACCTTTGGCCGCCGAATACGGCAGCTGGCCGATCTGGCCCTCGTATCCGGCGACCGACGCGGTATTGACGATCACACCGCGCGATCCCTCCGTGGTCGGCTCCGATTCGGCGATGGCCGCCGCGGACAGCCGCATCACGTTGAACACGGCGATCAGATAGAACTCGATGGTGGTGCGGAATCCGTCCAGCGGCAGCGGGCTGCCGTCCTTGCCGACCAAGCGGCCGCCGGTCGCCGGACCGCCGTGGGTGTCGACCGAGATACGCAGCGGTCCGAGGGATTTCGCTTCCTCGATGGCGGCCTGTACCGATTCCTCGCTGGTGGCGTCGGTGTGGACGTAGCGGATACCGAGTTCGTCGGACAGTTCCCTGCCCTTGTCGTCGGCGACATCGGCCACCACCACTTTGGCCCCGGCGGCGTGCAGCCGCCGGACCGTCGCCTCGCCCAGTCCGCCCGTACCGCCGACGACAATCGCCGAACTTCCCTCGATCTGCATGGCACTACCCTCTCTTGCGATTATCGCTCTCAGATTGAGAGAATACTATTCTCATGTATATCGGCAAGATCGTCGACGTGGGGGAAACTGGAGAGAACTGATGCCTGAAGCCGTGATCGTATCCGCGCTGCGCACCCCGATCGGGACCGCCGTCAAGGGCACGCTGCGCGAAACCACCGCCTTCGACCTGGCCCATCACGTGGTCGAGGCGACGACCAAACAGCTCGAGACCGACGCGCCCATCGACGATCTGGTCCTCGGCGAGGGCCGCTACGGCGGCGGTGTGATCGCCCGGCACGCGGCTGTCACCGCGGGCCTGACCGGTGTGCCCGGCCTGGCGCACAATCGACACTGCGCGGCCGGTATGGCGGCCGTGCAGACCGCGGCGGCCGGTATCCGGGCCGGGATGGACCGGCTGGTCCTCGCCGGTGGGGTCAATGCCGATTCCACCGCGCCCAAGGCCCGGTTCCGCGTGGGGCCCGAGGAATGGGCCGACCCCTGGACCTCGCCCTCGCATCCCGACCGGCCGGACGCGCCGAATCTGGACATGTCGATCACCGTGGGCTGGAACGCCGCGGTGAAATCCGGGATCACCCGCGCGGACCTGGACGCCTGGGCGCTGCGCTCGCATCGCAACGCGATCTCCGCCATCGACGAGGGTCGCTTCGCGGACGAAGTGGTCCCGATCGATACACCTTTCGGGCAGTTCGCGGTGGACGAACATCCGCGGCGCACCACCACCCTGGAGAAGCTGGCTTCGCTCAAAGTGCTGCACCCCGAGATCGACGGGTTCTCGATCACGGCGGGCAATGCGGCCGGGGCCAACGACGGTGCCGCCCTGCTCACCGTCGCCAGCGACGAACTGGGGCTACCGGCCCTGGCCACGATCCGGTCCTGGGCCTCGGTGGGTGTCGATCCCGCCGATACCGGTCTCGCGCCGATCGAGGCGATCACCAAAGCCGCCCGCAAGGCGGGGATCTCGCTCGGTGAGGTGAAACTGTTCGAGATCAACGAAGCGTTCGCCTCGGTGCCGATCGCGGCGGTGCGGGCCCTGGATCTGGATCCGGATCTGGTGAATGTGAACGGCAGCGGCTGCTCGCTCGGGCACCCGGTGGCCGCCACCGGAGCCCGCATGATCGTCACCACGATCCACGAATTGCGCCGTCGCGGTGGCGGTCTGGCGATCGTGGCCATGTGCGCCGGCGGGGGTATGGGTTCGGCGACGGTACTCGAGGTCGCCGCGCCGTGAGTGACAGCGGTACCGCCGGGGGGATGTCTCCGGCGGAACTGATCGCCGCCGCGCGTACCGGTTCGGTGCGCGCGGCGGGCCGGTTGCTCACCCTGATCGAAGGACCGGGGCGCGACGAGGTACTGCGGCTGCTGGAACCGGCCGGTATCCGGGTCGTCGGGTTCACCGGCCCGCCGGGCGCGGGGAAATCCACCACCATCGCGGCGGTGGTGAGTACCTATCGCGCGCAGGGCCTTCGGGTCGCGGTACTGGCGGTGGACCCGTCCTCGCCCTACAGTGGCGGTGCCCTGCTCGGTGACCGTATCCGCATGGCGGCCCATATCGACGATCCGCAGGTGCTGATCCGGTCCATGGCGACCCGCGGGCACCTGGGCGGTCTGTCCGCGGCGGTGCCGGCGGCGATCCGGCTGCTGGCCGCCCTGTCCTACGATCTGGTCGTCATCGAATCGGTCGGGGTGGGGCAGTCCGAGATAGAGATCGCGGCGGTGGCGGATCCGACCGTCGTGGTCCTGACCCCTGGGGCCGGGGACGCCGTACAGGCGGCGAAGGCGGGATTGCTCGAGGTGGCCGACATCCTGGTCGTGAACAAGGCCGACCGGGACGGTGCCGAGCAGACCGTCCGGGAACTGCGTGCCGAATCCGATGTCCCGATTCTCACGGCTGTCGCGTCGACCGGTACCGGCATCCACGAACTGGTCGACGCGGTCGATGCCCACCACCGCGCCGATACCGCGCAGCGCCGAGCGGCCCGGGCCCGGGCGCAGATCCTTTCACTCGCCTACAGCCGATTGCGCGTCCACCCCGGACTCGGCGCGCTCGCCGACGCCGTGGGAGCGGGCGAATGCGATCCCTATTCCGCTGTCGACCGGCTGCTGCGGCCGGTCGGTGCCGGGGAGCGGTCTACCGGCGGCAGCACCGCCGAGTGACCTGTCGGCGGAGATATCGCACGACGTTGAGCCGGGTATATCTCCGCCACGAAGTCGACGGCCGGTGACGAAGCCGAGGCGCCCGGTTGCGGCGGAAACGAGTGCGGGCCGCAGCGGCCTGCCGGTCTCGCCGGTGGCCGGGCTCCGTTACTCCCACGGCGAATTCGGAGTCGTGCCGAGTCTGCTCGACCGGCGAAACCTGTCGTAGTGTTCCGGCACTATGGACGTATGTCTACAGGGGAATTCACAGTGCGCGCGGGGGATCGGCACGGGACGGTCGAAGACGAAACGTGGTTCCGCCGCGCGGCCGAGGCCGGCGTCGCCGAGGCGATGAACCACCTCGCGGTCCTGCTCCAGCGAAGAGGAGAAGCCGCGGCGGCCGAGACATGGTATCGGCGGGCCGTAGCCGCCGGTCACCACCCGGCGATGTACCACCTCGCGGATGTACTGGAAGCACGGGGCGAGACAGCGGAGGCCGAGGCCTGGTTCCGGCGTTCCGTCCGCGAGGGCGACCATCATGCGATGTACGCGGTGGCACGCCTCCTGCACAAGCGGGGGCGAGCCGCGGAAGCCGAGATCTGGTTGGGGCGTGCCGTGGCCGGACTGCGCCCCGGCGACCCGTGCAGCGGAAACTCGACCATCGGTGGTAGGGCCCGCAAAGCCAGAACTCGCGCCGAGACCCGGGATTCGTCCTGCTGTCCGCGGGTCTAGGTGGCTCCGGGCCGGTAGTCCGTGTGCAGGCGGGTCAGCCGCTGGGTCCGGATATGCCAGGCACCGTCGATCTTGGAATAGGTTTCGTGATAGTGCCCGAACCCGTGTACTCGGGTACCGTTCGGCCAGGTCAGTCTGTCCTCCAAGGCCCAGATGCCCTGTGCTTCGGTTTCGCTGAGCAGATCGATCTCGGGGGAGTGCCCGTGGTGGATCGTCAGCGCGTCGCCGATCCGGCCGGTGAGGAACGTGAGGAAACGGTCGGCCCCCGTGATCACCTCGCCGCCCGATTCGGAGAGGTCGATGACGACATCGTCGCAGAAGAGCTCGCGGAATCCGGCCCAGTCCTTGGTGTCCATCAGGCGGAAGTAGCGGGCTTTGAGCGCCCGTAGCGCTTCGTAGTCGTTCACGGTCGTCCCAGGTTCGCGTTGATCGCCGGCAGGTCCAGCACCGTGCGGATCCCCGGCGGCGCCGCACAGACGTGGGCGACGGCGTTGACGGCGCGGTTGGCTGTATAGGACGGGGAGTGTTCGGCCATCTCCGCGAGCGGGAACGGGAACACCATATCGATTTCGAGCGGAGCGTCTCCCCGTACCGACAGATGCCAGCCGGTCGGGCGGATCGCCCAGTCGGTCCCGGCGTCGGCGCCGCAGTGCCAGATCGCGCGGAAGGAGACGACGGTACGCCCGCCGCGCCGTCCGGAGATCGTGATGCGCTGGGCGGCTACCGTGCCCTTTTCGATGGTGCCCGCGGCGATGTCGAACGTATGCCCCGCCGTCGCGACCTCACCCGCCGCGGTCACCTCGTCGAGAGGCAGGCCGATCCCGTCGGCGAGCAGCCGCAGCGACGGCCCGAAACTGTTGCGCAGATGGTCCAGGCGCGCTCCGGCGAAATCGGCCGGGGGGCTGCCGAATCCCATCACATCGAACAGGATCCCCGGGGAGTTCCGCTGGGAGAGGTCGGCGTACTCCTCGATATCCAGCGAATCGAGCCGCCGCTGGATCGAAGTGAGTACGAGCGGTACCGCCTCGGTGATGAACCCCGGACTGCTGCCGGTGCTGTGGATCGAGGTGGCGCCCACCGCGCACGCCGCCTCCACCCGGATCCGGATATCGGGATCCATACTGGGCGGGTGGTGGAAGAGGCCGCAGGTGGTGACGATATTCGTGCCCGCGGCCAGGATCGCACAGACCTCGTCGATATCGCAGGTCTGCGGCATGTAGAGCACGCAGTCCGGCCGCCGCGCCAGGATCTGCTCGATATCGCCGGTCGCCTCGATCCCGGTGGGACCGTCCAGACCACAGAGTTGCGCGGCGTCCTGCCCGTGTTTGTCCGGCGAATGCGAATACAGCGCTGCCAGTTCGAGTTCCGTATGTGTGAGGATCGCGCGCAGCGCCCGCCGGCCGATGGTGCCCGTGGCCCATTGGGCCACCCGGTACGGGCCGCCGGAGCCGGGGCGGGCGGGGGAGGTCAGGGTACTGGGTTCCATCGGATTCTCCGTCCGTGGTGTGTGGTAGCGGCCGGGGCCGGTCAGGGACGGAAGCGCAGCAGGGCTTCCTGCGCGAACGAGGCCACCAGCGTGCCGTCGGAGGTGAGGACATCACCGCGCCCGTAGGCGCGACCGTGGGCCAGCACCGTCCCGTGGTGGCGCAGCAGCAGCCAGTCGTCGCTGCGGAACGGCCGGTGGAACCAGAGCGTGTGCGAAGTGGTGGCCGAGGTGAATTCGGTGCCGTTGCCGCTGTGCTCGAATCCGTCGATCTGGCGCAGTACGGTACCGATCACGTTCAGATCGGTCGCGTAGGCGACCAGGCCGGGCGCGAGTTCGGCGCCGACCTCCGGCGTCCGCATCCACAGATCGTATTCGGCCGGTCCCACCGATTTATCGCTCAGATCGGTGAGCGACCGGGTCTCCCAGGGGATGAGGCCGATCTCGATCCGGTGTTCGGGTCCGGGCAGCGGGGACGGTGCCGCCACCGCCTGACTCTCCCGGCCCTCTTCCATCGCGGTCATGGAGACCAGCGCCGTGGCGATCACATCGCCCTTCTGCCGCGCGACGATGGTGAGGGTCGCGAAGGAGCGGCCGCGATGTTGCGGTTGCACCACGTAGTACACCGGGGCGTCGCTCTTACCTTCGCGCGCGAAGATCACGTGTACGGATTTCACGGTCTTGTCCGGGCAGGCGAAAACGGCGGCCCGCAGGAACTGCGCCAGCAACTGGCCGCCGAACAGCCGGTGATACTCCAGTTGCTGATTGGGGCCTTCGAACACCGACAGGGTGGCCTGCGGATCGGGTTCGGGCGCAGTCCTGTCGCCGTCCGGCGGCAGGGTGCCGTCACCGGTCTGCGGCGTGGTCGGCCGCAGACGGAGGTCCATACAGGCGAGGAGATCGGTCCAGAGATCGGGCATACACCGAGTGTAAGCCTGTTTCTCTGATTTGGAGAACGTAATTCTCGCCTAGTCGGCGTGCGCGAAGCCCCGAGCGCAGAATTCCCAGATCTCCTCGGCCGAGATGGGATACGCGGTCTCGTCGTCGATACCACCGTTGGACTGTGCGGTGAACATGACCGTCTGCATCACCATGGCTGCCATCCGCCGCGGATTGACCTCGGTGCGCAGCAGTCCGGCCTTGTCGGCGTCGATCATCAGCTCGGTGAACAGGGCCAGCAGCGGAGTATGCGCGACTTTCACCTGCGCCGGGTGGCTGACCAGCAGCTGCGGGGCGAAATCGGTGAACAGCGGGCGCTGCGCGGTGGGATCCGGACGGCACAGTTCGTAGAGGAGTTCCACGGCCAGCTGCAGCCGCTCCAGGGCGTTGTCCTTACCCGCCGCGGCGGCGCGGATCTGTTCGGCGGTCCGGCTCAGGGCATCCTCGAACAGGGCCAGCAGCAGCTCGTGCTTACCGTCGAACTGCAGGTAGAAGCTGCGCAGCGACTGTTTGGACCGGTCCACGACCTCCTGGACCGTGAAATCGGTGGTGCCCTTCTCGGTGATGATCGCCTGGGCGGCATCGAGGAAGCGCTGGACCCGCTGTTCGGCGCGTAGTTTCGCCGTGCGGATCGAGCGCTCGACGGCGCGCTGCTTCCAGGCCGGTTCTTCGCTCGGGCTGGTCACCGGATCGCCCGTCCGATCCCATTGATCCCATCTGTGGAGAACATGAGTGCACTGTACCGGAGAACGTCCCATGTCTGGGCAGGCACGTCCCATGTTCGCACCATTGAGGAGACTATTAATTTCATCTCAAGAGAATGCTATTCTCCTGAACGTAACGCAACCCCGCCACAGGAGGCAGCCCGGATGCTCTTCGAGTTCGATGCCGATCAACGGCTGCTGCGCGACACCGTCCGGGAAGTCACCGCCAAAGAGTGCCCGCCCGCCGTGATCCGCGAGATCGTCGACGCCGGCGCGGATCCGGGCCGGCTCTGGAAAATGTACGTGGAGCTCGGCTGGACCGAACTCGTCGAACCGGAAGCGGCCGTGGAGCTCGGCATCGTGCTCGAAGGATTGGGGCGGGCGACCGACCCGACGCCCTATCTTGCCACCATGACCCAGTTCGCGCCGCTGGCCGGGGATTCGGCCACCGCCGACGGAACCGGCGCCGCGGTGTTCGAGGGGGTCACCGCGACCCGCGACGGCGACGGCTGGTTGCTGAACGGCAGTGCCGCGCCGGTGCTCGACGGCGACCGCTGCGACCGCCTGGCCGTGGTTACCGAGGCCGGTGTGTTCGTGGTCCCCGCGCATGCGGTCATCGCCCGGCGGACCGCCGCCTTCGATCCGGTGCTGCATCTGGCCGAGGTCACCTTCGACGCGGTGCGGGTCACCGATGCCGACCGTACTTCCGCGGATCCCGAACGCGCCCGGCAGCTGGCCTTGACCGGTCTGGCGCTGACCACGGTGGGCGCCTGCCAGCGGGTCCTGGACCTGGTGCTCGACCATGTGCGGACGCGGCGCCAGTTCGATTCCCCGATCGGCGCGTTCCAGGCGGTGCAGCACAAGGCGACCGATATGCACGTGGCGGTCGAGCGAGCCCGGGCGCTGGGGTATTTCGCGGCGCTGTGCCTGGCCGAGGACGATCCACGGCGCACGCTGGCGGCCGCCATGGCGAAAGCCGCGGCCGGCGAATGCCAGTCGACTGTTTTCCGGCACGGGGTGCAGTTGTTCGGGGCCATGGGGTTCACCTGGGAGAACGATCTGCAATTCGCGATCAAACGAGCCAAGGCCGGTGAACTGCTGTTCGGCGGCGCAGCGCGGCATCGCGCGGTGGTCGCCGCGGAATACCTCGCCACCGCAAGGTGATCGGCGACACCATGGGAGCGCGTCCCGTGGACGGGGGATGAGCCCGGCCGCGGTCGGCGCAGCGTACGGAAATGAGCGCCGGGTTCCTACCCGGCGTACCCGGAACCGAGGAGCACTGTTTTGTCGTATATCGATTACGAGGTCGCCGATAAGATCGCGACGATAACCCTGAACCGGCCCGAGGCCGCCAACGCGCAGAATTCGGCACTGCTGGACGAACTCGATGCCGCCTGGACCCGGGCGGCCACCGACGACGATGTCGTCGTCATCGTTCTGAACGCCGCCGGTAAGCATTTCTCGGCGGGTCACGATCTCAAGGACGACAGCTGGCCGAAACCGGACAAGATCACGCTCGACTGGATCTACCAGACCGAGAGCCGGCGGTACCTGGAATACACACTGCGGTGGCGTAATGTCCCCAAACCGTCCATCGCCGCGGTCCAGGGACGCTGTATCGCGGGCGGCCTGATGTTGTGCTGGCCCTGCGATCTCATCATCGCCGCGGACAATGCGCTGTTCTCCGATCCGGTCGCGATGATGGGGATCGGCGGTGTCGAGTACCACGGGCACACCTGGGAGCTCGGCCCGCGTAAGGCCAAGGAGATCCTGTTCACCGGCCGCGCGGTCACCGCGCGGGAAGCCGAGCAGACCGGCATGGTGAATATGGTGGTCCCGCTGGACGAACTGCCGGCCAAGACGGCGGAGGTCGCGGGCCAGATCGCGAAGATGCCCCCGTTCGGATTGCGGCAGGCGAAGCGGGCCGTGAACCAGACGCTGGACGTACAGGGCTTCTACGCGGCGGTGCAATCGGTTTTCGATATTCATTCCACCGGGCACGGAAATGCGCTGAGCGTGAGCGGATATCCGATCCTGGTGGATCTCGATCAGATGAAAACGAATATCAAGTAGATCTGCCGGCCGGGGGATCGATCCGTTCGCCGCGGTATCGATCCCCCGGTATCGGAAAAGCGATCACCGAAATGGAAACCGGCGATCAGGGATTCTTCGACACGGGTAGCGTAACCGAATTACGACCACCCGGAACCCTGTTTCCGAATTTCCCTGATGGACGACGATTCCCGAATGTCCATCGGAAAGGTTTCCGCCATGCGTTCCAGTAGAACCCGGCGTACCGCCGCGCTCATCGGCCTTCTCGCACTGACGGCCACGGCCGCTATCGGTTGCGGTGACTCCGGCGACGAGACCACCGCCGCCACCTCGGCCCCGGCCGCCACCAGTTCGGCCGCACCCGCCGCCGCCTCCCCGGCGACCGAGAAGGAGATCACCGACGCGTTCGTCACCTTCTTCGACGGCACCTCGCCGGCCGCGACGCGGGCCGGCCTCGTGGAGAAGGGGGACGCTTTCGAACCGATGCTCGCGGGGATGGCCGCGGATCCGCGGGCTTCCGGGACCAGTGTGACCGTTTCCGCGGTGCAGCTCGTGGACGACAAGACCGCGGATGTCACGTATACCCTGCTGCTCGGCGGGAATCCGGTGCTTCCGGATCAGTCCGGGCAGGCGATCAAAGAGGGTGATACCTGGAAGGTCGCGGCAATGACGTTCTGTTCGCTGCTGGCGGTTCAGGGCAGTGGTGAGCCGAATCCGGCATGTAGCTGAGCGTCGCTGACCGGAAGTTCCTGCTTCCGTCGTCGAGATAGCCGCCGCCGGTTGATACCGGGCGGCGGGTGCTGCTCCGGGCCCGGGTGCCGCGTACCGATTGCGCAGGATCGGTACGCCGCCCGGGCTCGTTCGGTTTCGGCGCGGGGCATCGGTCGCGGGGCATCGGTCGCGGGGCGTGGGGTGAGGAGCACGGGAAGTTGTGCAGGCGCCCGCCGGTGCCCGTGCGGGTCGGATGACGCGGCGATCACCGGAGGCGCCGGATCCTCGGCCTGTTTACCGGACTTCTTTCCGTTCAAATGCTCCGAATTCGCCCTTACCCCAAGGGATGCCGGGCTAAACTCGCCGCGGCATCTGCGGAAACGTCGTTTCCCCAGGTGCGCTTCATCACTCTGCAGAAAGACGAATCGATGTCACGAAGACACCGGGTAGCGCGCCTTGCTGCCGCGGGCGGGGTCGCGCTCGCGCTGAGCGCGGTCACCGGCTGCGGTAATTTCTTCGGCCCCGACAACTGTTATGTCCTACCCGCGTCCGGAAATCCCGGTGATGCCGCCGAGAAATCCGCCACGGCAGCGGGTTCCATACCCGCCGTCGCGGATTCGCCGGTGGCCGCGACTGCGGCGATCATGGGTGTCTACGAGGCATTCTTCGCCCCCGCCACCTCGACCGCGGATCGGATCGCCCTGGTGGAACGCGGTTCGGAATTCGAAACCGAGATATCCGGAATGGCGAATCATATCCGGACAGCGCTCACCACGGTCGATGTCACCGATGTGGTTCTTGCTCGGTCCGGGCAGGCCGAATTACGTTTCACGCTCAATATTTCCGGAAATCCGGTGGTGAGCGGTCAGGTCGGTCACGCGGTCCGGGAAGCGGACGGCTGGAAGATCGCCGCTTCCACCATGTGCGGGCTGGTCGCGATATCCGGGGGAGTATCGCAGGCCTGCGCCTGAACCATCGACATCCCGGTTGCCGGAACGCCTTCCGGGCGTTGTCGAACCGGGGTACCGAGCCACCGCCCTGGAGCGCCGACCAGGGCGAGACGGCCGGCGCGTCACAGATGCGCGAGTCGCGGCGCGTATCCCAGATCGCGGAGGGCGGCACCCGCCTCCCGGGTGAGTTCCCGGGCACTGCCGAGCAACCCGTCGAGCACCAGTACCCGCTTGTAGTGGTGGTGGAATTCGTGCTCGGCGGTGAATCCGATACCGCCCAGCACCTGCTGGCAGTGCCGGGCCGTCAGCAGCGCCGCGCGACCCGCGGCCGCTTTGGCCAGCAATGCCGCCAGTGCCTCGGACTCATCGGGCCGGGGGCTGCGCAGATCCGGATGAGCCGGATGGTCCGCGTCACCGGGCGATACCGCGAGAGTCGCTTCCGCGCCTTCGACGGCCACCAGGGATTCGGCCAGCCGGTGCCGGATCGCCTGGAAACCGGCCACCGGTTTGCCGAACTGATGCCGTTCGAGCGCATGGGTCCGGGCCAGGCCGAGCATGGCCCGCGCCGACCCCACCAACCACCAGCCCAGTGCTCGGCGGGCCCCGTCGATCGGCAGCCGAGCGGTGGCCGAGGGTAGTTCGGCGAGACTGCCCAGACGCTGTAGCGGTAGCCCGGGGTCGATCAGGTCCGCTGCTCCGGAACGGGTTTCGCTGTCCCAGCGCACCCAGGTACCGCCGGTGAAGGGTAGCGGTACGGCCTCGCCGAGCGGCCGGCCGGCCGCGTGGGCGATCACATCGTTGAGCAGCGGAGCGTGCGCGCCGGTTTCACCGAGCAGCCGGAACACCAGGGGTACGGCGATCCCGGCGGTTTCGGCCGGGCCGGTGAGCAGGTCGTACCAGCCCAGTTCGCGCAGTGCCGGATACAGGGCATCGCCGGTGGCCGTGGCCATCGTCTTGCGGAGCGTATCGGTGAGCAGAATTCGTTCATCGGTGTCCACGGCTCACTCCTTGCCCAGGTCGAGCAGTCGACGCGCGATGATATTGCGCTGGATCTCGGCGGTGCCGCCGTAGATGGTCGCCGCGCGCGAATACAGGAATTCCGAACGCCATTCGGTGTCGTCGAGTTCGACGACACCGGGCAGCAGATCGCGGGCGGTATCGAACAGTTGCTGTTCGGCACCCGCCAGCAGGACCTTGTCGATGGAGGTGTCGGGGCCGAGGACGGCCCCGGCGGCGAGACGGCGCTGGGTGGCGCGGGATCGGCAGCGCACGGTGTGCAGCGCCAGATAGGCGGCGCCCAGATCGGCATCGTCACCGGCCGCGGTCTGGTCCAGGACCCGGTCCAGGCGGGTGAACAGATGGGCGATCCGGTGCCAGAAACAGGTGGACCGCTCATAGGGCAGTAGATCCATGGCGACCCGCCACCCGTCGCCGGGGCGGCCGAGCATCCGATCGGCGCCGATCACCACATCGTCGAAGTACACCTCGGCGAATTCGTCGACACCGTGCATGGTGCGCAGCGGCCGTACGGTGATACCGGGCGTATCCATATCGACGAAGAACGCGGTGATCCCGTCGTGGCCGGGGCCGGTGCGGGTGAGCAGGACACAGCGGGCGGCGAACTGCGCCAGACTCGTCCACACTTTCTGACCGTTCACCACCCAGTCCGTCCCGCGCTGTTCGGCGCGGGTGCGCAACGAGGCCAGATCCGAACCGGAGCCCGGTTCGGAGAACCCCTGGCACCACTGTTCGCTGCCGTCGAGCAGCCGGGGCACCATCCGCGCCGCCAGTTCCGGCCGGGCGTAGGAGATCATGGTGGGGGCGAGGACCTCGACCATGGAATAGATACCCGGTTCGGCCAGGCCGCGGGTGGCCACCTCCTCACCGAGTACCGCCCGCAGCAGCGGCTCGCCTCCGAGCCCGCCGATGGATTCCGGCCAGCCGTACCGCATCCAGCCACCGGCGAAGAGTTCCCGCCGGACCCGGGCCAGCTGGGCGACCTGCGCGTCGAAACCGGGCTCGGGTCCGGGGGAGAGATCGTGCTCGTCCAGCCAGGCGCGCAGATCCGACCGGAATTCCTCGACCCTCACCTCATACCGCCGGCCGCTCGAAGGCGTGCGGGATACCGGAATCATGGATACCGCTGCGCCGGATGAAGGTCATGGCGCGGGTGCGCAGCCGCCAGCCCTGGTCGGTGCGCAGATAGGTATCGCTGTAGTAGCCGATCCGCATATCGTGACTGGAATGGTCGACGAAGCACAGCGGCTGGGTGCCGGTGCCGGTATCGCCGTCCAGTTCGATCAGCGGGGTGCCGGTGAGGAAAAGTCCCTTGGGCGCCGCCTCGACGAGTTCGGGGAACACATCGAGGGTGTAGGTGTCACCGAACGCGCTGTAGGTGCCGTCGGGGGTGAACACGCCGATCAGGCCGTCGATATCGCCCTTGGTGATGGTCACCGCGTACCGGGCGAGCAGCTGCTGGATCTCGACCAGGTCATCGATTGCCGCCATAGACCTTCCCGCCTTTCATCACGAACCGCACCTGCTGGGTAACGGTGATATCGGCCAGCGGATCGCCGGGTACCCCGATCACATCCGCGAGCTGTCCCTCGGCCAGCCGGCCACGATCGGTCACCTGGATGAGCTCGGCCGCGGTGACGGTGGCCGCGCGCAACACCGACAGCGGATCCATGCCGCGTTCCACCAGCGCCACCAGTTCGTCGGCATTGCGACCGTGTGGGATCGCCGGTGCGTCGGTGCCGACCGCGATCTTCACGCCGGCGTCGAAGGCCGCCTTCACCGAAGTGCGTGCCTTCGGGAACATCTCGGCGGCCTTGGCCTGGAGTTCCGGGGCCGCCTTGGATACGTCCATGGCGTCGGCGAGCCGGGTGGTGGGCACCAGATAGGTACCGGCCCGCACCATGAGTTCGATGGCTTCGTCGTCGACCAGGAACCCGTGCTCGATACAGTCGATACCGGACCGGACCGCTTCCTTGACCGCCTCCGCGCCGTGGGTGTGGGCGGCGACGCGCAGACCACGCCGGTGCGCCTCGTCCACGATCGCGCGCAGTTCCTCGGTCGAATAGTGTTGCGCGCCGGGTGCGCCCGTCAACGACATCACGCCACCGGAGACACAGATCTTGATCAGCTGGGCGCCGTGCTTGATCTGGTAGCGGACCGCTTTGCGTACCTCGTCGACGCCGTTGGCGATGCCCTCCTCCAGCGTCAGCTTCAGCACATCGGGCGCGAACGCGGAGAACATCGTCGGGTCCAGATGCCCACCGGTCGGGGTGATGGCGTGGCCGGCCGGGACGATACGCGGTCCGTCGATCCAGCCCGCGTCGATCGCCTTGCCGAGGGCCACGTCCAGCAGGTATCCGCCGGTCTTGACGAACAGCCCGAGGTTGCGCACCGTGGTGAACCCGGCCCGCAGAGTGCGCCGGGCATTGCCCACCGCGCGCAACATCCGCAGGGGTGGATCGTCCTGCACCGAGGAGGTGAGGCCGGTTTCGCCCCGGCCGCCCATCAGCAGGTTGACCTCCATATCCATCAACCCCGGGAGCAGGACGAGATCGCCCAGGTCCACTACCTCGCCGTCGGATTCACCCACCCCGCCGTCGTCGCCGACTCCGACGATCCGATCACCCTCGATACGCAGAATGCCGGGCCGGACGATCTCGCCGGAATCCACATCGAGCAGTCCGGCGGCTCGCAGAGTCAGCACGGTCACACCACCGGCTCCCGCACGATATCGAGGTAGGCCGCGCCGCTGTCGGGCACCCGCGGCTGCTTCCAGACCTCCACCGGGAACGAGGCCATCACCAGCGACTGCATCAGATGGAACAGGTTGCGGGCATCGTCGGGGAGGTCATCGATATCGAACCGGTCGCAATAGGCGATGGCGTCCTCGAGCCGGGCCATCCCCGCGTCGTAGAAATCCTGCATCTCCGGCATGGTGGAGGCCAGCCGTTTGGCGTAGCGCTCGGGTTCGGTGGGCAGGATCCAGTCCTCGAACCGGGCCAGATCGGCGAATTCGGCCGGCAGTTTCGACTCAGTTGCCATTGCGGTACTCCTCGACTTTCTTCTGGGCGGTCTTGTGCAGGTGGCGCAGCAGGATCTCCTGGTCGTTGAGCGGGAAATCGGTGACGGTGCGGGTCGCGATCATCGTCTGGGTGGCTTCCAGGGTGTTGGCGTCCTGCAACGCGTATTCCTTGAAGGTCACCCCGGCCAGCTCCTGGGCCAGGCGTTCCCGCGCGTTCTTCGCGGGCACGAAGTAGAGGTTGGCCTCGAAGATGTGCTTGTTCACCGCGGTCGGCCAGTAGTGGTAGGTGAGATACCAGCCCGGCGCCCAGAACAGCAGCGAGAAGTTGGGCCAGATCTCGAATTCGTCCACACCCCAGGCCTTGTGGCCGGCCGGATTGATGCCCGAGGGCAGCGGGTCCAGGCCCTCGATATCGGGCCGGTCCCACGGACCGAACAGACCGCTGCGAAGGATCCGTTCGATCGGTTTGACCATGTTCAGATCCTTGGGCGGGGCCATCCCGCCCCACGAGGAGATCATCGAATGCGGGGCCTGCAATTCGTAGTGCAGGGCCTCGTAGCCGTAGCCGGCCAGTTTGTCCGCTTCGTCCTTCACCGCCTGCTTCATATGCAGGATCGGCGCGTGGTAGAACTCGGCGAAAGCGTCGATGAACAGCTTCCAGTTGCTTCCGACCTCGGCCTTGTAGCTGAAGACCTCGGTCATCTCGTGGAACGGATAACCCTCGAGACCCTTCATCATCGGGCCGAGGAAGGTGGTCAGCGGTTCGGCGTCGGCGTCGAGATTGACGAAGATGAACCCCTCCCACACCTCGCAGCGCACATCCTTGAGCCCGTAGTCGGCGCGATCGAGGTCGAAGAACTCCTTCTCCTGCTGGACGAAGGTGAGTTCGCCCTCGAGGCTGTAGCGCCAGGCGTGGTATTTGCAGGTGAATTGTTTGCAGAAGCCCGAGGTCTCCTCGTTCGGGAAATCGTCCCAGACGAGTTTGTTACCGCGGTGGCGGCAGACGTTGTGGTACGCGTGGATCTCGTTGTCGTTGCCGCGCACGATGATCAGCGAGGTACCCGCCGAGGAGAGTTCCTTGGTGAAGTAGCTGCCCTTGCGCGGCAGTCGCTCCACGCGGCCGACATTGAGCCAGGTGCGCTTGAAGATCGCGTTGCGCTCGTCCTCGTAGAACTGCGGGTCGATGGAATCGCTGTAGTCGACCGGCTCGGTGCCCAGGTCCGGGTAATGCTCGGTCCAGCTACCCGCTGCCGGTTTGTTGAAGTGTGCCAAGGGATTACCTCTCGTACTCGGATCGGACGCCGAAGGTGTTGAAGGCTGCGGCGAGCGTGTTGTAGGTGCCGATGGTGAAGATCAGGTCCATCCGCTGGTATTCGTCGAGCTGCTCGCACAGCGCGTCCCAGGTGGCATCGGACAGATTCGATTTCTCGTCGAGTTCGTCGACCGCCCGCAGGATCAGCTGATCGAGAGTGCCGGTGGCCGCGCCGTGGCGGATCGCCTCGATCTCGGTCTCGGTGATCCCCTCGGCGAGGGCGGCTTCCCGGTGGTGGTTCCACTCGTAGACGCAATCGCGCCGGTGTGCGACCCGGAGGATCGCCACTTCGCGCAGGCGTGCCGGAAGTGTCGACCGGAACAGCAGATGGACGTTCAGGGTCAGGAACGCCTTGGTGAGCGCCGGATGCCGGACCAGCGTCGACAGGGCGTTGCTCGCCGATTCCGGATTACGCATCCGGCGCGGCAGCATCACCCGGAGCGCGGCGTCGACTTCGTCGTCCCACTCCTCGGCGGGTAGCGGCGGTACACGCATCGCGCCTCCTCTCGATGAGAATGGTATTCTCGCTTTCGGATAACAGGTTTCCATGTGGCGGCCCGTTAGTCAACGCGAAGGTCTATCCACAGGTCGCGGGTGCTGCGTAGTTCTGCTGTAGCCGCTGCTCGGCCGTTGCCCCGGAAGACTTCGGGGTCTCTGGGGTACCCGAAAAACAGGATATTGATTCTCGATAAGTGAGAAGCTAGTTTTCATTGACCGAGAGCTATGGATACGGCCCGGACGCACCGGGAAGTCTCGCCGCGGATCTCGGTGCGCGGGCGGATCTGTTCCGCCCGATCACGATCGGCCGGCCGATGGGGGCCGGCGCAGAAAGGACCATCGTGAGACCGAAGCGAATAGCCGCAGGCGTGATCGCCGTGGCATTGCTCGCCACCGCCGGCTGTGGCGGCCGTACCGGAACCGAAACGGAGAACTCCTCCTCCGGTGATTCCGTGGTCGCCGATTTCGGCGACCTGACCGGCGTCTGCCAGGACGGAGACGCCGCGGGTGCACCGACCCAGGGCGTCACCGATACGGAGATCACCGTCGGTGTCTTCTCCGATGTCGGCTATTCGAAGAACCCCGAATTCGTCGACGCCGCGAAGGTGTTCACCTCGTGGTGCAACGCGGCGGGCGGGATCAACGGCCGCACCATCACCACCCAGACCCACGATTCCAAGGTGATGGCGGTCCGCCAGAAGATGGTGGAGGCCTGCCGGACCGATTTCGCGCTGGTCGGTGGTGGCGCCGGGCTGGACGGCCTCGGCACGAAGGAACGGCTCGAATGCACCCTGCCCGATATTCCGGCGCAGGTCTCGCAGCAACCCAACCTGGGCACCGATCTGCAGGTGATCCCCTCACCCAGCACCTTCGCCCACTACGACCCCTACAACGCTTTCCGGCAGTGGCTGACCAAAGAGGCCTACCCGCAGTCGGCCGGTGCGGTCGGCATCATCAACGGCGACTCACCCGTCACCAAGGTCCTCGGTGACAAGGCCGTCGAATCGCTGAACGCGATGGGCGCCGAGGTGATCTACAACCAGCTGTACCCGGTGGGCGGGGTGACCGACTGGACGCCCTACGCGCAGGCCATCAAGAACGCCGGAGTGCGCGGGCTGGTCTGGTACGGCGAGGACGGGCCGCTGACCAAACTCGAGGAGAAGCTCACCTCGATGGACTACAAACTCGACTGGATCGATCCGAACAACAACGCGTTCAAACCCGACTACGTCGATCTGCTCGGCCGTTCGGCGGGCTTCCAGAACAACCTGGTCGACCTCGGCGGTGTGGTGCCGCCACAGCTGGCCGACCAGTCCCCGGCGATGCAGCAACTGCAGGACCTGTACGAGAAGTACGCGCCGGATGCCGTGATCACCCTCCCGGCGGTGCGCGCGTTCTCGGCCTGGCTCCTGTTCGCGAAGGCCGCCGGCAGCTGCGGTGCCGAACTGACCCGGACCTGCCTGATCCAGGCGGCGCAGCAGGAGGACGCGTGGAGCGGCGGCGGACTGCACAGCCCGAACGACCTGACCGACCGGGACGCGCCGCCGACCTGCTTCAACGTCATGCAGGCCACGCCCGAGGGCTGGAAGGCCCCGGATTTCGGTGCCGACAACGGCCTGTTCCGGTGCAACACCCTGCCCTACCGCTACACCGGCAACTACGGTGAGCCGCTGACGCTCGCCGATGTCGGCAAGACCATGAGCGACGTCAAGTAGACGGTCATGGATCAATTCCTCGCCTTCGGGATCGTCGGGCTGAGCACCGCGGCCGTCTATGCCGTGATCGGCAGCGGCCTGGTGCTCACCCATACGACCACCGGGATCTTCAACTTCGCGCACGGCGCCGCCGGCATGATGGCCGCCTTCTCCTACTGGCAGCTCACCGCCGGATGGGGAGTGCCGGTACCGATCGCGCTGGCGGTCGTGCTCCTGGTGCTCGCACCGCTGTCCGGTCTGCTCGTGGAGCGGGCGCTACGGGCGGTGCAGGGACTCGGTGACGCCGAGAAACTGGTGATGACGGTCGCCTTGCTGAGTGGGCTCATCGCCCTGGCGCGCTGGATCTGGAATCCGATACAGGCCCGATCGTTGCCGACCTTCTTCCCCGACGCCGAGCCCCTCCGGCTCGGTTCGGCCACGGTCACCTGGCATCAGGCACTCACCATGCTGGTGGCCGTGGCGGTCGCGGTGGTGCTGCGGGTCCTGCTGTTCAACACCCGCACCGGCGCGGAGATGCGGGCCACCGTCGACGATCGGGCGCTGGCCGGCCTCACCGGCGCGGACCCGGTCCGGGCCAACCGGGTCGCCTGGATCCTGGGTATCGAATTGGCCGCGGTGGGAGGCATTCTCATCGCCCCGACGGTATCGCTGGATGCCGCGACGCTGTCGCTGCTGATCGTCAGCGCCTATACGGCGGCGATCTTCGGACGGCTGCGGAGCCTGCCGATGACCTTCCTCGGGGCGGTCGTGGTCGGTCTGATGGAGAGCTATCTGACCGGCTATCTACCGCAGAACGAGTACCTGCCCGGGCTGCGGCTGGCCGCGCCCGCGCTGCTGCTGCTGGCCGCGCTGCTGCTGTTCCCGCACGGCCGGTTACGTGGGCGCGATCGCAAACTCAGTCCGGTACCCACGCCCTCGCGCGGGGGCGCGGTGTTCTTCGCCGCGGTGATCGTGCTCCTCGGCCTGATGGTCGCGACCACCCTGGGCGAAAGCGATCTCATCGCCTACGGTCCGATGTTCGCCTTCGGTGTCATCGCGCTGTCATTCGTACCGCTGTCCGGTTACGCGGGGCAGATCTCGCTGGCGCAGCTGAGTATGGCCGGGATCGGCGCGATCGCCTACGCGCATCTGGCTCCGGACGGGCAATGGTGGGGTCTGGCCGGGGCCGTGGTCGTCGCGGCGATCGCGGGGGCACTGGTCGCGATCCCGGCGCTGCGGTTGTCGGGTGTGTACCTCGCGCTGGGTACCGCGGCTTTCGCGGTGATCCTGGACCGGTGGATCTTCACCCTGCCCGCCTTCGAGATAGCGGGTGCGCGGATCTCGTTCTTCGACCAGGGCTCGGTCGAAGTCGCCGGGGTGAGTCTCTTCGGGTGGAAACTCGAGGAGGCCGGACAGATCACCGTTTTCGCGGCGGTCTGCCTGGCGGTGGCCACGCTCGGTGTCGCGGCCCTGCGCCGCGGCCGGTTCGGGCGTCGCCTGATCGCCCTGCGCGACAGCGAGGCCGCCTACGCGACCCTCGGCGGGAATCTGCTGTTCGCGAAGGTCGCGGTCTTCGCGCTGAGTGCCGGGCTGGCCGGACTCGGTGGAGCCCTCTACGGAATGCAGATGGGTTCGGTGACTCCCGAACAGTTCAATTTCGTGGCCGGTATGCCGATCTTCCTGGTGGCGGTGTTCGCCGGACTCGGCGCGCTGGGCAACGGACTGTTCGTCGGCGTCGCGCTCTACGGACCGCTGCTGGCCGTGCCGGTGCTCTTCCCGTCGACCGAGAACATCATCCACGTGATCCCGGCGCTGGCCGGTATCGCCTTCGGTGGCGGTGTGGTCAGCCACGGTGCCGTGGCGCGGATGCGCGAGGGTTTCGAGGCGGCGATCCGCAATCGGGTGGCGCTGGCGGCGATGGTCGGTATCCCGGCCGTGCTGTGGGCGCTGCGGCTGGCCGGGGCCGTCGACGGCTGGATCCTGTTCTGGGGTTCGGTGATCGGTGTCTTCGCCGTCCGGATCTGGGCGAACAATCGCGCCCAGCGAGCCGTCGCGGGGGAACCGGATATCCCGGTCGAGTGGTGGGGTGTGAAACGGCCCTGGCGTTCTTCGGACAAGGAGGAGCTGGAACATGCCATCGCTGCTGCAGGTTAGCGATATCACGGTCACCTTCGGTGGCCGCCGGGCCCTCGACGGTGCCGGACTCACCGCCGAGGCCGGCCGGGTCACCGGGCTGATCGGGCCCAACGGGGCCGGTAAGAGCACGCTGTTCGATGTGATCTGCGGGCTGCGGCGGCCCGCCGCGGGCCGGATCCGGCTGGGCGAGCGCGATATCACCCGGCTGGCCCCGGCGCGCCGGGCCCGGTGCGGGATGGCCCGGACCTTCCAGCGGCTCGAACTGTTCGGCAGATTGTCGGTCCGCGACAACCTGCTGGTCGCGGCGGAACTCGGTCCGCATCGGCGGCACGCCAAACGGATCGCCGACGAGATCGTCGACCGGCTCGAGCTGGGCGACCGGGCCGGGGATCTCGCCGACGCATTGCCCACCGGTCTGGCCCGGCTGGTGGAGGTGGGCCGGGCGCTGGCCGTCCGGCCCACCCTGCTGCTGCTCGACGAACCCGCCGCGGGCCAGGACAGTACCGAAACCGATCGATTCGCCGAACTGCTGCGTTCGGTCGCCGCGGACGGTACCGCCGTGGTGCTGGTGGAACACGATATGGGCCTGGTGATGAGCGTCTGCGATCACCTGTACGTGCTCGACCTCGGAAAGGTGATCGCCGACGGTCCGCCCGAGGTGATCCGCGCCGACCAACAGGTGCTCGCCGCGTATCTGGGGGCCGCATGAGCACCCTGCTGGAACTCCGCGGAATCCGCGCCGCCTACGGGGCGATCACCGTCCTGCACGGTGTCGACCTGAGTGTGCGGGCGGGCGAAGTGGTGGCGTTGCTCGGACCCAACGGTGCCGGTAAGACCACCACACTGTCGGTCGCCGCCGGGGTCCATCCGGTGGCGGAAGGCGAACTGCGACTGGGCAACCGGACGGTCAACGGGGTCGATCCCCGCGACCTCGCCCGGGCGGGGGTCTGCCTGATCCCGGAGGGCCGCGGTATCTTCCCGAATCTCACTGTGCGCGACAACCTGCTGATGATGACCTTCACCGGCATGCCGCGGGACCGGATCGAGGAGATCGCGTTCGCCCGGTTCCCGATCCTGGCCCAGCGGGCCGGCCAGACCGCCGGCACGCTCTCCGGCGGCGAACAGCAGATGCTGGCGCTGGCGCGCGGGCTGGCCACCGATCCGGCCGTGCTCATGCTGGACGAACTGTCCATGGGACTGGCGCCGCTGGTGGTGGGCCGGCTCTACGAGCAGGTGGCCGAGATCGCCCGGCAGGGGGTCGCGGTGCTGATCGTCGAGCAGTTCGCGGCCGCGGTACTGGATATCGCCGATTCCGCCGCGGTGCTGGTGCGCGGCCGGATCGAACATCACGGCCCGCCCGATGCCGGGCTCCGCAACGAATTGGCCACTCTCTATCTAGGAAGTTCCTCATGACCGAATCAACCCGTGCGGACCGTTTCGTCTCCGAACTCGCGGAGCTGAAGATCCCCGATCCCGCCGCCGGGCGCGGCGCGCTGTGGCTGCGCGTGGGAGTCGTGCTCCTGGTGCTCGGTCCGGTGGTGACAGCGCTGGCCTATCTGATGTCGCACAACACCTCCGACGCACTGGTGCAGCGGGACGCGCTCACCATCGCGCTGGGCGGGGTCGCGCTGAGCATCGTGGGAGCGGCCCTGTTCCTGCGCTATTCGCTGACCGGTGTGTTGCGCTACTGGATGGCCCGGCAGTCCTACGACCTGGACCGGCTGGCCGACCGCCTGCCCGCCGCCGCGGCGCAGGAGTACGGGGAGGTGGGCGTGCCGCAGCGATGAAGCCACCCGGTGCCGCAGTCTCGGCCGCACGGTGTTCCACGGCGTCGGTCGAGCTGTATCGCCGCGGTGGGCAGCGGGCGAACCGGACGACGGCGGGCGGTGTGGGCGGAGAACGCTGTGTCGCAACTGTTCACGATGTCGCGGTGGTGCCGGGACGCCGATATGCCGGACCGTGCCGACCGGCGGCGGCCGGTGGTGCCGTGGCCGGGTGATCCGGCCCGGTCGCGGCGACGACGAGAGGGAGTTGATGTGTCCGACGGTATGAGTTTCGAGCTGACCGAGGATCAGCGGCTGATCCGGGATTCGGTGGCCGAACTGACCCGCAAATTCGACGATCAGTACTGGATGGAGAAGGACCGGGACCACGAATTCCCCACCGAGTTCTATCGCGCCGTCGCCGACGGTGGCTGGCTGGGCATCTGTATTCCCGAGGAGTACGGCGGCCACGGGATGGGGATCACCGAGGCGTCGATCCTGGCCGAACAGGTCTCGCGGTCGGGCGGTGGGATGAATGCCGCCACCTCGATCCATATGTCGATCTTCGGTATGCAGCCGGTGATCGTGCACGGTTCCGACGAGCTCAAACAGCGAACCCTGCCCCGGGTCGCCCGCGGTGATCTGCACGTATGTTTCGGTGTCACCGAGCCCGGCGCGGGCCTGGATACCAGCCGGATCACCACCTTCGCCCGCCGCGACGGCGACCACTACGTGGTCAACGGCCGCAAGGTGTGGATCTCCAAAGCGCTGGAGTCGGAGAAGATCCTGCTGCTGACCCGCACCAGCAAATACGACGAGGTCGACAAGAAGACCAGCGGTATGACGCTGTTCCTCACCGATCTGGATCGCGATCGTGTCGATATCCGGCCCATTCCGAAGATGGGCCGTAACGCCGTCTCCTCGAACGAACTGTTCATCGACGATCTGCGGATCCCGGTGGCGGACCGGGTCGGGGAGGAGGGCCGAGGTTTCGAATACCTGCTCGACGGGTTGAATCCCGAGCGGATGCTCATCGCGGCCGAAGCGCTCGGACTGGGCCGGGTCGCACTGGATCGGGCGGTCCGGTACGCGAACGAGCGTGAGGTGTTCGGGCGGCCGATCGGCAAGAACCAGGGAATCCAGTTCCCCCTGGCCGATTCCCTGGCCCGGCTGGACGCGGCCGAATTGGTGCTGCGCAAGGCGACCTGGTTGTACGACCAGGGCAGATCCTGTGGCCGGGAGGCGAACACCGCCAAATATCTCTGCGCGGAGGCCGGTTTCGAAGCGGCCGACCGGGCGATGCAGACGCACGGCGGTATGGGTTATTCGGAGGAGTACCACATCTCCCGGTATTTCCGGGAGTCGCGCGTGATGCGTATCGCGCCGATCAGTCAGGAAATGATCCTCAACTATCTGGGGTCGCACGTATTGGGAATGCCGAGGAGCTACTGATGGCAGCGAAGAACGGTTTGTTCGATCTGACCGGGCGCACCGCCCTGGTCACCGGCGCGGCCGGCGGTATCGGTTCGGCGGTCGCTCGCGCCCTGGCCGCGCAGGGGGCAGCGGTCCTGGTCACCGATCTCGACGGCGGTGCCGCTACGGCGGTCGCGGAGAAGATCAGCGCGGACGGGGGCACGGCGCAGGCGAGCGCGTTGAATGTGGCCGATCCGGATTCGGCGGTGACCGCGGCGCGGCAGGCCGCCGAATTGGGCGGCGGAACGATCAATATCGTGGTGAACAATGCCGGGATCACCGCTCCGGCGATGTTCTCGAAAACCACCCCGGAGTCCATGCGCGCGATCTTCGATGTGCACGTGCTGGGGACGTTCAACTGCAGCCAGGCCGCCCTGCCGTACCTGGCCACCGACGGTACCGGGCGCATCGTCAATGTGACCTCGTCCGCGGGTCTGACCGGTACGCTCGGGCAGGTCAACTATTCCGCCGCGAAGGCCGGAATCATCGGCATCACCAAATCGCTGGCCCGGGAACTGGCCCGGAAGAACATCCTGGTGAACGCGCTGGCCCCGCTGGCCGCGACCCCGATGACCGAAACCATCCGCACCGACGAGAAGTTCGCCGAGCAGATGCTCAACCGGATCCCGCTGCGCCGCTGGGCCGAACCCGACGAGGTCGCGGGGGCGTTCGTGTTCCTGGCCTCCGACGCCGCGTCGTTCGTGACCGGGCAGGTGCTGCCCGTCGACGGCGGCATGGTGATGTGATGACGGCGACCGGCCCGCTGGCCGGGGTGCTGGTGGTCGCGCTGGAGCAGGCGGTGTCGGCACCCATGTGCACCCGCACGCTCGCCGATTTCGGTGCCCGGGTGATCAAGGTGGAGAATCCGGCCGGTGGTGATTTCGCCCGGCACTACGACGATGTGGTGGCGGGGCAGGCCGCCCATTTCGTCTGGGTGAACCGGGGCAAGGAATCGTTGACCCTGGACCTGAAATCCGAACAGGGCCTGGCGGTTCTGCACGAGTTGCTGGCCCGCGCGGATGTACTGGTGTCGAATCTCGCGCCCGGTGCCACCACCCGGCTCGGCCTGACCCCCGGCGATCTGGCCGCACGGTATCCGCGGCTGATCGCGCTGGAGATCGACGGTTTCGGCGCGGGCGGGCCGCTCTCGCACAAACGCGCCTACGATCTGCTCGTCCAAGCGGAATCCGGGGTGTGTTCGGTGACCGGCCGGCCGGGTGAACCGGCCAAACCCGGTCCGGCGGTAGCGGATGTGACCACGGGACTGTACGCGGCACTGTCGATCCTGGCGCAGCTGTGCGGACGCTACCGGGAGACCGGCGCCGCGGGCGGGGCGATCAGTATCAGCCTCTTCGACACCATGGCCGAGATGATGGGCTACCACCTGAACTACACCCGGCATTCGGGGGTCGAGCAGCAGCCGCTCGGGATGAGTTCGCCGGCGGTGGCACCCTACGGTGCCTATGCCACCGGCGACGGGCAGACCGTGGTCCTCGGTACCACCAACGACCGGGAATGGCAGCGGCTGGCCCGGGAGATCCTGGGCCGCGCGGACCTGGCCGCCGACGAACGGTTCCGCACCAATTCCGACCGGGTGCGCAATCGATCGCTACTGGACGAGGCCATCGGTGGCTGGTGTGCCGGGCACACCCTCGCCGAGGTACAGAAGGCCGCCGACGAGGCCGGTATCGGCAACTCGCGGTACAACACCACCGCCGAGCTGATCGACCATCCACAGCTCGTGGCCCGCGACCGCTGGCGTGCTGTCGACAGCCCCGGCGGTCCGGTGCCCGCGCTGCTGCCGCCGGCGGTGGTCGACGGTTTCGAGCCGCCGATGGGCGCGGTTCCGGGGCTCGGTGAGCACACGGACGCGGTACTGCGGGAACTGGGCCGGTCGGCCGCGGAGATCGACGGGCTGCGGGCCGCTTCGGCGATCGGGCCGGAGTACCGGAACCCGGTGCCGGGGGAGGGGCAGTGAGTACCGGCGCGGTGAACAGCGAACCGGAGCTGCTGGTCGCCGATCACGCCGGGGTGCGGACGGTGACCCTGAACCGTCCGCACCGCAGGAACGCGATGACCTGGGCGATGTGGCGGGAACTGGCGGACGTCCTGCGGGATACCGGCGGCGATCGGTCCGTGCGCGCACTGGTGCTCACCGGCGCCGGCGGTGCCTTCTGCTCCGGCGCCGATATCTCGGTACCCGACGCCCGGCACCCCATGGACAAACTGCGCATCTTCACCGATCTCGCCCTGCAACTGCACGAACTACCGGTGCCCACCGTCGCGAAAGTGACCGGACCGGCCGTCGGCGCGGGCTGGAACCTCGCCCTGGGCTGCGATCTGGTGGTGGCCACCCCGGAGGCCACCTTCGCCCAGATCTTCGCGCGGCGCGGACTGTCGGTCGATCTCGGCGGTTCGTGGTTGCTCCCGAAACTGGTCGGATTGCAGCAGGCCAAACGGCTGGCACTGCTGGCCGAGACTATCGATGCCGAGCGTGCCGAGGCGCTCGGCCTGGTCACCTGGGTGATCGCCGACGCCGAGATAGACGAGTTCACCGTGGATCTCGCCGCGCGGCTCGCCGCGGGACCCCCGGTGGCGCTGGCGCAGACCAAGGCGCTGCTGAACGAGGGTGCAGACTCGACACTACGAGAGGCCCTGGCCGGTGAGGCCCGGGCACAGGGAGTCAATTTCGCCACCGCCGACGCACCGGAGGCGTACGCGGCCTTCGCCGGGAAGCGCACCCCGCGGTTCACCGGTGCCTGGTCGCTGCCCCCGGCCGGCGGCGAGAAGAGGAGCGGGTAGATGCGGGAAGTAGTGATCGCCGGCGCGGTGCGCACACCGGTCGGCAAACGGAAGGGCGGATTGTCGAGTGTGCACGCCGCGGATCTGTCCGCGGTGGTGCTGCGGGAACTGGCCGAACGTACCGGCGTCGATCCGGGACTGATCGACGATGTGGTGTGGGGTTGTGTGTCCCAGGTCGGCGACCAGTCGAGCAATATCGGCCGCTATGCCGTACTCGCCGCCGGATGGCCCGAATCGGTGCCCGGGACCACGGTGAACCGGGCCTGCGGTTCGAGCCAGCAGGCCCTGGATTTCGCGGCGCAGGCGGTGCTGTCGGGTCAGCAGGATCTGGTGGTGGCCGGTGGGGTCGAGGTGATGAGCCGGGTTCCGCTCGGCGCCGCCCGCGCGACCGGGCAGCCCTACGGTCCGGCGGTACTGGCGCGATACGACGATTTCTCGTTCAACCAGGGGATCTCGGCCGAACTCATCGCGCGCAAATGGGGTTTCACCCGCACCGCGCTCGACGAGTACTCCGCCCGATCCCACGACCTGGCGGCCGCCGCCCAGGACCGGGGAGCGTTCGACGAACAGATCGTCGCCGTCGACGCGCCCGCCGGGGAGACCACCGAGGGCGGGAAGGTCACCGCCGACGAAGGGATCCGGCGCGGCACCACCGCCGAGAAACTGGCGAATCTGAAACCGGCGTTCCAGGACGACGGTGTCATCCATGCCGGCAACTCCTCCCAGATATCCGACGGCGCCGCGGCATTGCTGGTCACCACGGCCGAGAAGGCCGCCGAACTCGGCCTGACCCCGCTCGTCCGCTACCGTGCCGGTGCGGTGGCCGGTGCCGACCCGGTACTCATGCTCACCGGCCCCATCCCGGCCACCGAGAAGGTGCTGCGCAAAGCCGGGCTCACGGTGGCCGATATCGGGGTGTTCGAGGTCAACGAGGCGTTCGCGCCGGTCCCGCTGGCCTGGCTCGCCGAAACCGGCGCCGACCCGGCCGCGCTCAACCCGCTCGGCGGCGCCATCGCGCTCGGACATCCGCTGGGTGGTTCGGGTGCGGTGCTCATGACCAGGATGATCCATCACATGCGGGACAACGGGATTCGCTTCGGTCTGCAAACCATGTGCGAGGGCGGCGGCACCGCGAATGCCACCGTCGTCGAACTCGTCTCCTAGGAAGAATATGCGTCGCGATCTGTTCACCCCCGACCACGAAGCGTTCCGCGAGCTGGCGCGCGAGTTCATCGACAAGGAGGTCGTGCCCCAGTACCCGGAGTGGGAGAAGCGGGGGCAGATGCCGCGCGAGGTGTTCCGGCGGCTCGGTGAACTGGGTCTGCTCGGTACCGCGATCCCGGAGGAGTACGGCGGGATGGGGGTGCGGGATTACCGGTACAACGTGGTGTTGCAGGAGGAGGCGCAGCGGGCGCTGGTCACGCTCAGTACCGTCCGCACCCAGCTGGACGTGATCCTGCCGTACTTCCTCGAATACGCCGATGCCCGCCAGCGGGAGCGCTGGTTCCCCGGGCTGGCCGACGGCACGCTGCTCACCGCCGTCGCCATGACCGAGCCGGGTACCGGATCCGATCTCGCCGGGATCCGCACCACCGCGGTACGTGACGGCGCGGAGTACGTACTCAACGGCGCGAAGACCTTCATCACCGGAGGTCTGCTCGCCGATCTGGTGATCGTGGTGGCCCGGACGGCCACCGATCCGGACAATCGGCGGGCCGGGCTGACCCTGCTGGTGGTGGAGGGCGGGATGCCGGGCTTCGAGCGCGGCCGCGTGCTGGACAAGATGGGCTGCAAGGTGCAGGACACGGTGGAGCTGTCGTTCACCGATGTACGGGTACCGGTGGCCAACCGTCTCGGCGAGGAGGGTGCCGCCTTCGGCTATCTCGGCCACAACCTGCCCCAGGAGCGGATGACCGTGGCGGTGGGTTCGGTCGCGCAGGCCCGCGCGGCCCTGCACGCCACGATCGACTACGTGAAGGAGCGCAAAGCCTTCGGTACCCCGGTGGCGTCGTTCCAGAACACCAAGTTCGAGCTCGCCGCGATCTCCGCCGAGGTCGAGGCCGGGCAGACCATGGTGGACCGGGCGGTCCGGGATCTGGTGGACGGGGAACTCTCCGGCGCCGACGCCGCCCGGGTGAAGCTGTTCGCCACCGAGACCCAGGCCCGGGTCGTGGATCGGTGCCTGCAGTTGTTCGGCGGCTACGGCTACATGATGGAGTATCCGATCGCCCGGCTCTATACCGATGCCAGGGTGGCGCGTATCTACGCGGGGACCAGTGAGGTCATGAAAGTTATCATTGCCAAAGACCTCGGTTTGTGATGTATAGCACAGCTGATAATTTGATGAGACGTGCGTCACATAAGGCTGTTCGACCCTACTGTTTCAGCAGTTGGTTTATCGAACGGAGTACCCGGTGATCGGTTCACGGGATGAACGCAGTGCGGCTGATTGCCCGCTGGACGTCGAAGCCGTGGTCGGCCCCGGTCTACGCCCGGTCGACATCATGCGCGCGCACGCCAGGCGCCATCCGCTGCGGCACCGGCTGGCGATCGTCGCGCCGAACACCGTCGACGCCGTCCGGTATGCGGGCGGATACATCTTCGATCGCATGATGGGCGGCTGGGAGGTGGTCGCCGTACTCACCGAACACGACGACGTCCGCCCGCTCGAGATCCTGGGCGCGACAGTCCTCGACCTCACCACCGCCATGGCCTCCCCGGTACACGACACCTGGCCCGAGAGTGTGCTGCTGGCACCGGATGTGTTCGTATCCAACGAATGGGTGCGCAGGGGCGCCATCGACTGCCTCGACAAGGGCCTGGCCGAACTCGCGGTCTGGGGCGACGATCTGCCCCCGGATCTCGCCTGCCGGGTCTTCTCGGCACATCATCTGCTCAGTTCGGCGGCCCAGGCGTTCAAACGATGCGCCCTCGCGGCAGCCGGGGTGCCCGAACAGAAGCGCGAGGATATCGAGGTCTTCCACAGCGGCGAGGTATTACTGGCCGACCTGCGCGGGCGGCAGGCCCTGGTCCGCGCGGTCTGAGCCGGCTCCGCTACCCGTCACCGGGTCGGGAACCGGCGGCCAGGAAGCGGTCCGCGAACTGCGCGAGTTCATCGCGCTGTGCCGCCGGATCGGTGGCGGTCGCGCTGACCACCACGCGGGTCACACCCTGTGCCGCGAAAGCCGCCAGCCGTTCGTCGGTCATATCCAGTCCACTCCAGCGGGTGTACTCGAGCAAGCCGGGATCGCGGCCGGCTTCGGTCGCGGTCGACCGGGCGAGTTCCCACTGCGCCGCACGCGCGTCCGGGAGCAGCGCACCGCCCGCGAAATATCCGTCACCCCGCAATCCCGCCCGACGCGCGGCGGCGATGCTCGAACCCCCGATATGGATGGGCAGGGTGGTGGCTCCGTAGGGCTTCGGATACTGGACCAGATCGTCGAAGTCGAAGAATTCGCCGTGGTAGCTCACGCCGTCTTCGCCACCCGCCCAGAGCAGACGCAGCACATCGATGGCTTCGTCGGCCCGCCGCCCGCGGGTGCGGAAATCGACCCCGGTCGCGGCGGCCTCGGCCGGTAGCGTCCCCAGACCCACCGACAACAGCCGCATCCGGCCCTTGGACAGAACGTCGATCGTCGCCAGCTGTTTGGCGAGGACGACCGGGTGCCGGTAGGGCAGCAGGAGCACGCCGGTGCCGAGCAACAGCCGATCGGTGACCGCGGCGACGAAGGCGAGAGTGTCCAGCGGATCGGCGAAGGGCAGGCCGGGCGGTACCTCGAAATCGTGCAGCCGGGCTCCCGGATACAGGACCAGATGTTCGGGCAGGTACAGCCCTTCGAATCCGCACGCCTCGGCGTGCCGGGCGTAATCGGCGAGGCGATCGGGTTCGGTCCCGAAATGAGCCGTGCTGTAGCTGACTGCGAACTTCATCGTGTTCCTTCCGGTGCGCCGTCCGTAGCGCGGCCCGCGTGTATCTGCCGGGGCGGGTCCGCCGTGACAGCTCGTCGGCGGCCGGCCGCTGTGGAGAAGGAACCTGCTCGGCCGCTGCCGAATTCCCGGACATCGCGGAGGAATCACCCTGCTGCGGAGCAGCGCACGACCGGCGCACACCGGCGGCCGGTACTCCGGTCTACGGCCGACCCGGTCAGCGCAGAACTTTCGCGGAATATGTTGCAGCGCCGAGCGAGCTGGCGGTGCCGCGCCCGCCCGTCGGGCTGTCTCGACACAGACCTGTCCGGTCATGCCGGAGAGGTCACCGTGGCCGGCGTGCCGAGTCTGTCAGCGGCCGAGGTCGATCAATACCTTGCCGACCGCGCGCCCGGCCGCGACGGTGCCCACGGCCGCGGCGGCGTCCTCCAGGGCGTGGACGGCCCCGATATGCGGTGTCACCCGGCCCTCGATCAGCAGGCCGGAGAGCTCCCGCTCGTTGCGCTCGAATTCGACCGGGTCGATATCGCGGAACTGGAACCCGAGGATCTGTACTCCCTTGACCAGGACCAGGTTGAGCGGAATGCGGGGTACGGTTCCGGAGGCGTAGCCGATGGTCACGAACCGGCCACCACGGCCCAGGGCGCGCAGCGCCGGCTCGGACAGGTCACCGCCCACCGGATCCAGGACGGCCGCGGCACCGTCGCGGAGCGCGGTGCGCAGTTCCGCGCGCAGATCCGTATCGCGGTAGTCGATCGACCGGTTCGCACCGTAGGACGCCGCCGCGGTCAGCTTCTCCGGCGAGGAGGCGACCGCGATCACCTCCGCGCCGAGAGCCACGCCCAGCTGCACCGCGGCGAGCCCGACTCCGCCACCGGCGCCCAGCACGATCACGGTATCGCCGGGGCCGACCCGGGCCACCGATCGCAGCGAGTGGTACGCGGTCCGGTAGGCGACACCGAAGGCGGCCGCGGTGCGGTCGTCGACGCCGTCGGGGATCGGTGCCAGATTCGTGACCGCGACGACGACCTCGTCGGCGAACGCCCCGTACAGGCCGGTCCCCGAAACACGTTCCCCGATGGCGAATCCCGCGGTCCCGGGCCCGAGCTCGGTGATGTGACCGGCGAATTCGCTGCCCGGAACGAAAGGGGGTGCGACGGTGATCTGGTATCGCCCGGCGATCAACAGGACATCGGGGAAGTTCACCGCGGCCACCCGCACCCGGACTCTGACCTGGCCGATCCCGAGCGGAGCTACCGGTCGCCGCTCGATCCGGAGCACCTCCGGCGTTCCGTATTCCGGGCAGACCACCGCCCGTACGGTGGTCATTTCCCTTGCCACACCGGATCGCGCTTCTCCATGAAGGCCATCGCGCCCTCTTTCGCGTCCGCGCTGGCGAATACCACGCTCTGCCAGTGCCGCAACCGCTCGGCGGCCTTTTCCTGGTCGGTCACCGACAGGCGTACCAGTTCTTTACAGGCCGCGACCCCGAGCGGTCCGTTCGCGGCGATCCGCTCCGCGAAGGCGAGCGCGGTCCCGAGTACCTGGTCCGCCGGTACCACCGCGTTGATCAGGCCGATCTCGTAACCGCGTGCGGCGGGGAAGAATTCACCGGTCAGGGTCAGTTGCAGGGCGATACCGAGGGGGATGCGTTCGGCGATATAGGTACCACCGCCGCCCGGGAACAGTCCGCGCTGCACTTCCGGCAGTCCGAATTTCGCGGTATCGGCGGCGACGATCAGATCGCAGCCCAGCAGCAGTTCCAGACCGCCTCCTACCGCCGTGCCGTTGGCGGCGCCGACGACCGGGACTCCGACGGCTCCGCGGGTGAGCCGCTGGAAGGCCCGGTTCTCGGGCGTATCGCTGAATCCGACATCCTCGCCGCCGGAGAACGCGCGCAGATCCATCCCGGAGCAGAACGCGCGATCGCCCGCGGCGGTGATCACCAGGGCCCGGGTGCCGGAATCCTGTTCGGCTTCCAGGACGGTGGCGCCGATACCGGCGATCAGGTTGCCGTTCAGGGCGTTCCGCGCCTGCGGGCGGTTCAGCGTGAGTACGGTGACCGGACCGCGGCGGTCGACCAGGAATTCTGCGTCACTCATATGCGGTACTCCGTTGTCTCGGTGAGTTCGGCGGCCGATCGCATGAGTTCGGGCACGATCGGGCCGAAGGATTGCAGTTTGACGTCCGCGCCCGCGCGCTGGAAGCCCTGCTCCAGCACGATCGCGAGTTTCCATTTGGCGAGGACCAGGTAGTAGTCGAGATCGTCGACCTGCCGTCCGGAGACCTCCGCGTAATGCGCGACCACTTGGTCGCGGGAGGGCATACCGCGCATATCCACGTAGCCCGATTCGGCGGCCTCGGGGGCGGAGGTGTCGGCCGGCCAGCTCTGCACCATCCACGCGAGATCGAGCTTCGGATCACCGACCGTGCCCATTTCCCAGTCGACGATGGCGGCCAGCCGGGCCGGATCGCCTTCGTGGAACATGACATTGGCGAACTGGTAGTCACCGTGCATGAGCCCGGGGATGTAGTCCAGCGGGCGGTGTTCGCGCAGCCAGCGGGTCGCGGTGTTCATCCCGTCGAGTTCGCGGCCCTTGATCCGTTCGAAGAAACCGGTCCACCGGTCGACCTGGCGTTCGTGGAAACCGTCCGGGCGGCCCAGATCGTGCAGGCCCCGAGCCCGCCAGTCCACCTTGGACAGCAGCGCTATCCCCTCGGCGAGCTGATAGGCCAGTCCGGCGCGGGCGGTGAGGTCGGTATCGAACGGTGCCGGCCAGACCCGGCGGTGATCCATCGGGGACCAGCCGTCCACGAACCCCATCAGATAGAACGTCCGGCCGAGTACGGAGGTATCGGTGCAGACGGCCACCGCGTCGGTATGCGGGACATCGGTGCCGTCGAGCGCCTCGATGATCCGCCACTCCCGCAGGATGCCGTTGTCCCGGTCGGCCGGGGCACCGGCCGGGGGGATCCGCAGTACACAGCGGTGTTCGCCGCGGGTGATCTCGTAGATCTCGTTCTGGGTGCCGCCCGACAGGAACCGGGTCCCGAGCGGTTCGCCCTTACCGGGCAGCCCGGTCTCGTCCATCCACCGGGCCAGCGGCGCGAAGTCGATCATTGGTTGCCCACCTCGTTCTCCAGGAATCCGGCGTATTTGGCGCGCGCCGCTTCCAGCTTGCGCGGTATCCACTCCGTGGGCCACAGGTCGTCGCTGGGACGGTGGTCGCGCAGTACCTGTTTGGCGACGGTCATCTTGTGCACCTCGGTGGGGCCGTCGGCCAGGCCCATCACTCCGGCGCCGTGGATCATGGTGAAGAACGGCATCTCGTTGGTGGTGCCGAGCGCACCGTGCACCTGCATGGCCCGCCAGGCGATATCGTGCAGCACGGTCGGCATCACGACCTTCACGGTGGCGATATCCTTGCGGACCTTCTTGTAGTCGTTGTATTTGTCTATCTCCCAGGCTGTGTACAGCACCAGCAGCCGGAACTGTTTCAGCTGGGCGTAGGAGTCGGCGATATAGCCCTGGACGAACTGTTTATCGGCGAGCCGGCTGCCGGCGGTCTCCCGGCTCAGGGCACGTTCGCACATCATGTCGAGCGCCTTCTGCGCTAGCCCGATGGTGCGCATGGCGTGATGGATCCGTCCGCCCCCGAGCCGGGTCTGCGCGATCACGAACGCCTGGCCCGCTTCGCCGAGCAGGGCCTCGGCCGGTACCCGGACGTCGTCGTAGTGGATGAGTGCGTGGGAGCCTTCGTTCAGCGGTTCCCCGGCCAGGCCGATATTGCGTTCGATATGGATCCCGGGGGTGTCGGCGGGGACCAGGAACATCGACATCCCCTGGTAGGGGCTCACATCCGGATCCGTCACCGCCATCACGATGAGGAACGCGGCGGTGCGGGCATTGGAGGAGAAGAACTTCCGGCCGCTGATCACCCAGTCGTCGCCGTCGCGGACGGCCCGGGTACGGAACAGGGTGGGATCGGCACCGGCCTGCGGTTCGGTCATCGAATAGCAGGAGAAGAGTTCGCCGTCCAGCAGTGGGCGCAGGTACTTCTCCTTCTGGGCCGCGGTGCCGTAGTGCGCGATGATCTCGGCGTTACCGGTATCGGGAGCCTGGCAGCCGAAGACGATGGGCGCCCATGAACTGCGGCCCAGAATCTCGTTGAGCAGCGCCAGTTTCAGTTGTCCGTAGCCCTGTCCGCCGAGGTCCGGGCCCAGATGGGTCGCCCAGAGGCCCTGTTCGCGGACCCGCTGTTTGAGCGGGTCGACGGCTGCTCGCCGGGCACCCTCCAACGGTACGAACTGTTCGTGCGGCCAGATGAGGTCGAGTGGTTCGACCTCCTCGCGGACGAACGCGTCGGCCCAGTCCAGCTTCGCCCGGAAATCGGGTTCGGTCTCGAAATCCCATGCCATTTGCGCCTCCTCTCCTGCGGTGAGAATATACTTCTTGTGAACAAGAATGCAATTCTTTCGGAATCGGAGCTGGTCGGCCGGATCGCCCGGGAGGCGGTGGCCGAACGGGAGGCCGAATACGCCGGTGAGATCCGCCGGTTGCTGGATGCCGCGCTCGAACAGGTGCGGCGGTGCGGTGCGAATACGCGCCCCCGGGTGGCCGATATCGTCGCCGCCGCCGGGTTGTCCAACGATGCGTTCTATCGGCATTTCCGGTCCAAGGACGCGCTGATGGCGGCGGTGCTCGCCGACGGGGCCGAGCGTCTGGCGCGGTATGTCGCGCACCGGATGTCGAAGGAGACGGAACCGCGCGCGCGGATCCGCTGCTGGGTGGCCGCGATACTGGCCCAGGCCGAACCGGCGCTCGCCGCCGATACCCGGGCCGTGCTGTGCCATACCGGTGCGCTGGGGGTGGACCTGGTGAGCGGGCGGGCGGGGTCGGCCCCGCAGCGGTTGGCGGCGCTGCTGTACGCGCCGTTCGCCGAACTCGGTGTGCCGGATCCGGAGTTCGCCGCCGGGCTGGTGGCCTACGCGACGGTGGGGAAACTGTCGGAATACCTCTGGTCGGATACCGAGCCCGCGGCCGCGGAGGTGGTGCGGCTGGCCGACTTCTGTCTTTCCGCGGCGGCCTCGGCGCGGTCGGAGTCGTCCGGTTGAGCTGTGCTGGGCCCGGCGTGTGGAACGGCCGCGGGCCAAACCAGTAAACATTGCAATCCTTATGAGGATTGACGTAGGGTACGCCCATGGACTTCACGATGGGTGCGACCGCCGCGAAGCTCCGCGGCGAGCTACGCCGCTTGATCGCCGACGAGGTCCCCGCCGACTACCTCGGTGCCTTCACCGACGATCCCGCGGATCTGGCCGTCGCGCAGCGATTCTGCGCGACCCTCGCCGAACGCGGACTGCTCTGCCTGGCCTGGCCCGAGGAATTCGGCGGCCGCGGCGCCTCGATCTGGGAACAGACCGTGGTCCGCGAGGAGATGTGGGCGCAACACGAACCGCGCGGCGCCCAGTACATGGGGGTCAACTGGGTAGGGCCGACCATCATGCGGCACGGCACTCCGGAACAACAGCGCAAACACCTGCCCCCGATCGCGCGCGGTGAGGTCGTCTGGTGTCAGGGATTCAGCGAACCCGAGGCCGGTTCCGACCTCGCCTCGCTGCGCACCACGGCCCGGCGCGACGGCGACGGCTGGTCCATATCGGGGCAGAAGATCTGGACCTCCTACGCGTCCATGGCGCAGTGGTGCTTCCTGCTCGCGCGCACATCGAACGCCGGGCGCAAACAGCAGGGGCTCACCGTTTTCCTACTGCCCATGTCGGATCCGGGTATCACGGTTCGGCCGATCGCTTCCATGCTGGGGCCGCACCACCTCAACGAAGTCTTCTTCGACGGAGTCCGCGCGACCGAGGCCGATGTACTGGGCGAGGTGGACCACGGCTGGTCGGTGGTGCAGGAGGTACTGGCCTTCGAACGCGTCGGGATCGCCCGCTACGCCCGCTGCGACCGGTTGCTGCACGCGGCGCCCGAGGTCCTCGGCGAGATCTGGGACGAGATCCCGGCAACCCTGCGGGGACGCTGGGCGCGCATGCTCACCCGGTGCCGCCGTGCCCGGTTGCTCGCGTACCAGGTGCTGTCGCTACAGAGTGCGGGCACCGTCGCACCCGGTGACGCCGCCGCCTACCGCATCGCGGTGACCCGGCTGGACCAGGAGAGTGCCGAGGTACTGGTGGAACTCGCGGCGGCGGTACCCGGCGATTCGGATACGCGGCGCCGGTTCCGGCGGGCCGTGCACGATCATTGGCGATATGCGAACGCCGCGACCGTCGCCTCCGGGAGTATCGAGGTGCAGCGCATTCTGCTCGCGCGCGAACTGCTGGCCGCCCCGGGGGCGGGACGGGAAACCCAGGGGTCCGGACGAGCCGAACCGCGGCGGAGGAGGACTGGATGAGTACGGCCGAGGACCGTTCCGGCGGCACCCACGAGGTACGGATCGAACTGGCCGCCGAGGCGGTGGAGTTCGGCCGCGAAGTGGTACGCGCGATCGGTGCGGCGGGCGGGGACGAACTGGTCCAGCGAGCCGAACAGGACCCGGCGGGCAGGCAGCGGATGGTCGAACCGGTGCTCGCCGGACTCGGGGCGTGGGAACTGTCCCCCCGGACCGACCCGGTGGAACTGGAGGCAGCGGCCGCGCTGTGCCGCGGCGCCGGATACTGGGCAGTGCCCTACCCGGTGGCGGAACGGCTGGCCCGTCCGGCGGATCCGGGCTACGACGGCCTGCTCGTGGTGGCCGGGGCGCAACCCGCGGGGCCGGTGGCCGGACTCGAACTGCGCTGGGCGACCGTCGCGCCGGACGGCGCCCGCGGTATCGCGCGGGCGCTACCCGCCGAACTCCCGAGCCGGGAATCGGCGTTCGTCGCGCCGCTCGGGATCGAGCCGGCCGACGGTGACGGCAGCGCGGATCTCGCACTGGCCCTGACACTTCCGTGCTGGACTCTGCTCGGGATGCTGGACCGGGCGCTGGAACTCGCCCGCGCCCATATCGCGCTCCGCGAACAATTCGGGCGGCCGCTGGCCCAGTTCCAAGGGGTGCAGTTCCAGCTCACCGATGCCGAGGTGGAGCGCCGGGGAGTCGATCTGCTGGCCCGGTACGCGGTGTGGAGTATCCAGAGCGGACGTCCGGAAGCGGTGGCCGACGCGCTCGCGCTGCGGCTGGCGGCGCTGGAGGCCGCCGATATCGTGTTCCGGATCGCGCACCAGTTGCACGGTGCGGTCGGGTTCTGCGATGAGACCGTCCTGTCCTGGCTGTCCCGGTACAGTCTGCCGCTGCGCCGGTTACCGTTCGGCGCGGTGACCACCGAGGAACTACTGACCGCGCGGATCGGACGGCACGGGCTCGCGGGACTGTTCTCCGATCCGGCAGGAGTGTGAGGCACTGTGCGATACGACCTGCCCGAGGTCCTGACCGTCACCGGTGCGGGCCCGGTGCGCACCGTCACCATCGATCGCCCGGCGGAACTGAACGCGGTGAACGCCGACCTGCACCGCGCCCTGGCACAGGTCTGGCGGCAGCTGGCCGCCGATACCGAGGCGCGGGTGGTGATCCTCACCGGGGCCGGGCGGGCCTTCAGCGCCGGCGGCGATCTGGACTGGATCACCTCTTTCCTCGACGATCCGGTGGCCCGCGACGAGAGCATCCGGGAGGGTGCGGAGATCATCGAGGAGTTGCTGCGTTTTCCGTTGCCGGTGATCGCCGCGGTCAACGGTCCGGCCGTGGGATTGGGCGCGAGTATCGCGATTCTGTGCGATATCGTGCTGATCTCCGAACGCGCCCATCTGGCCGATCCGCATATCGCGGTCGGGCTGGTGGCCGGTGACGGCGGCGCGGCTTTCTGGCCGCTGCTCACCCCGATCCTGCGCTCCCGGGAGTACCTCTACACCGGCGACCGGATAGACGCGGCGACCGCTGTGGAGCTCGGGCTGGCCAGCCGGACGGTGGCCCCCGGCGAGCTAACGGCCGCGGCCCGGGCCCTGGCCGACCGGCTGGCCGCGCTCCCGCCGCAGGCAGTGCGCAGCACCAAACGGGTGGTGAACATGTATCTTTCGCAGGCGCTGGCGGGTCCGTTGCAGGCCGGTTTCGCCGCGGAGGTGGTGACCATGCAGTCCGCCGAGCACCGGGAACGGCTACTGGCCCTGCGGGAACGGAAGCGGTGACGGTGCGGAGGTGCCGATGAACGACAGCGATCTCGCGGCCTTCCGGGATACGGTGCGGCAGTGGTGCCGCGCGAATATCCCGGCGGATTGGCGGACCACGCAGACCGGTGCCACCGACGCGGACTTCGTCGCGTTCCAACGCGATTGGTTCCAGCGGTTGCGCGCGGCCGGCTACGCGGTACCGCACTGGCCCCGAGAGTACGGCGGCGGTATGCCCGTTCCGGAGCAGATCATCCTCTACCAGGAACTCGCCGCGCACGACGCGCCACGGCTGGTCCTGGCGTTCGTCGCGATCCACCATGCCGCGGCCACCCTGCTCGCCGCCGGCACCGGCGAACAGCGGCAGCGGCACCTGTCCGCGATCCTCGACGGGGAACTGTGGGTGCAGGGTTTCTCGGAACCGGACGCCGGTTCGGATCTGGCCGCGCTGCGCACCGCGGCGCGCCGCGACGGCGACGACTATGTGGTGACGGGGCAGAAGGTGTGGGCCAGCGGTGCCCAGTACGCCGACCGGTGCCTGCTGCTGGCGCGTACCGATCCCGACGCCCCCAAACGTCGAGGTATCTCCTACTTCCTGATGGATATGCGCAGCCCGGGGGTCACGGTGCGGCCCATCCGCCAAGCCACCGGCGAAGCGCATTTCTGTGAGATCTTCCTCGACGAGGTGCGGATACCGGCAGCGAATCTGATCGGTGCGGAGAATCGGGGCTGGCAGCTGGCGCAGCAGACATTGGGCGCCGAACGTGGTCTGACCATGCTGGAACTCGCGGAGCGGCTCGGTAATGCCGGATTCCGGTGGCTGGTGCAGGAATGCCGGAAGCCGGACGCCTTCGGGCGGCGCCCGGTCGACGACGGAGCCGTCGCGGATCGGCTGGCCCGGCTCGAGATCGAACTGACCGGACTGCGCGGGCTGTGTCGGGACCTCGTCGAACGCCATGACACGGGCACCGTCGGCCCGGCCGATGCCTCGGTGGTCAAGCTCTACTACAGCGAGCTCCTCCAGCGGATGACCGATTTCGGTGCCGAGGTCAGCGGCCTGCCCGGGCAGACGGTGCTGCGTAAACCGATGTCGGGTGGCTGGGAATCCGGGGCGTGGGTACTGGATTTCGTCGGTTCGTGGGAGTGGACCGTGCCGGGTGGCAGCAGCGAGATCCAGCGCACCATCATCGGCGAGCGTGGTCTGGGGCTGCCCCGGGAACCGGCGGGTGCGTGATGGGCGGCGAATTCACCGAATTCCACGACGAACTGCGCACTGTGGCCCGGGATCTGCTCGGTACGGCCGACCGGATCGAGTGGCCGGTACTGGCCCGGGCCGGCTGGACAGGTCTCGAGGTGGCGGACGGATACGGCGGGGCCGGGGCCGGTTTCGCCGAGGTCGGCGTGCTGCTGGAGGAAGTGGGCCGGGCGGTCGCGCGCACCGCGTATCCGAGTGTGGCCGCGGCGGGTATCGGCGCGCTGACGCTGCTCGAGCCGAATACCCACCGGGACGCGGTGCTGCGCGAAACCGTCACGGGCACCGCGATACCGATCGCGGTGCTGGGAGGAAATATGGTGCCGGCGGCCGGCGGCGAAACGGCTTGTGCCGGCACCGGGGGCATAGTACCCACATTCCGGCTGACCCAAACCATCGAGGGATACGAATTATCCGGATCCGCCGATTTCGTCCCCGATATCTCGGCGGCCACCACACTGTTGATTCCGGCCCGGGCTCCGGACGCGACGGTCCGGATCGCCGTCGTCGCATCCGGTGCGCCCGGGCTCGGGATCGATGACCGGCCCGTCGTGGACGAGACCAGATCGCTGGGGCGGGTTTCGGCACGCGGGGTCGCCTTGGCTCCGGAGGCGGTCCACCCGTTCCCGGCCGGTGCTGGTTGCGGCCTGCGACTTCTCCACGATCGCGCCGCGCTCGCGGTGGCCTGCGACAGTGTGGGAATCGGTGCGGCCGTACTGGACGCGACGGTCGAATATGTCAGCGTCCGTGAACAGTTCGGCCGGCCGGTGGGGTCGTTCCAGGCGGTGAAACACGCCTGCGCGGATATGCTCGTGGACCTCACGATCGCGCGCCGGCTGGTATCGGACGCCCTGTCGGCCCCGGTGGACGGCTCCCCGGATTCCGGCCGGGCCGTTTCCGCGGCCAAGGCGTATGCCGGTGAAGCCGGTGTACGGATCGCCGGAAAGGCCGTTCAACTGCACGGTGGGATCGGCTACACCTGGGAGAGCGGCATCCACCGCTACCTCAAACGGGCCACCCTGAATCGGGGGCTGTTCGGTACTCCGGCCGACCATCGCCGCGAATTCGCCGACCGCTACCGCGTGGAGTGACCTCCTGGGATACCGGGATCCAGGAGTCCGTCGACGACGCGGTGCACCTTCACCACGCTGTCCGGTTCGCCGAAACGTAGCGCGATATTGGCCGCGTTCAGGACGGCGTCGAGCTGGAAGACCGCCAGATCCGTCGCGGCCGAACGGGGTCCCCGGCCGGTGGCGAGCGCGAACTCCCGTGCGAGCAGTTCCAGCCAACCGTGACGCTGCCGCCGCAGCGCGTCGCGGACCGCTCCGGGACGGCTGTCGTAGACGGGAAGGTTCGCTCCCCAGAAACATCCGCCGGGAAACAACGGCCGGGCTGCGTAGTCGATCCACCGATCGATCAGCGCGCGCAGCCGGGCCGTACCCTCCGGCGCGGCGCCGGACGGGGTGACGACCGCGTCGGCGAATGCCTCGCCCGCCGTCGTCACAGTGGCCAACTGGAGTGCCTCCTTGGTGCGGAAGAGAGTCTGGATTCCTGCCTTGCTGATCTCGAGGTCGTCGGCGAGGCGTCCGAAGCTCAGCCCCTCCAGGCTGTCCAGTGAGGCGATATCGACGGCATGGCGGGTGATCAGTCGCCGTGATCGCACTCCCCGTTCCCGGCGACGGTCCCCGCCCTGCTCGCAGTCCGGCCGCGGGATATCCCGTCCAGAGGTCATCGCCGGGGTCCCGGTAGCCACGGCGTTCCCGGCATCACAGCACCTGCTCGACGTGGTAGGCGACTCCGCCCTCGACCGGATAGCCGGTCCCGACCGCGACGATATCGTTGAGCCAGGCCAGTCGTGCCGAGCCGGTTTCGAACAGCGGAGTGGTCCGGAAGTAGTAGCGGGCCGGATCGACCCGGAACCTGGTGGCCGGATCGGCCATCTCGGTCCGGATGTCGTCCGGGATCACCCAGCGGCCGTGATAGGTCATGTACACCAGGTCGTCGTCGACGCGCAGGGTCAGCCGGACATCGAGCAGCATGGTGCCGTCGGGGCGGTACAGCGCCCAGTCGCCGCCGCCGGCCAGTACTTCGCCGTGAAGCCGGGGTCCGGCGAATATCCCGCCCGCCGCTCCGTACAGAACTCGGCGGCCGACCGGTCCACCGGTCCCGAAGTCCAGCCGCGGGTTCAGGTCCACGACCATATCGAACAGCGGTGTGGTACCGATCGTGGCGACCGGCCGCATTCGCGCATCGACCGGTGTCATCGGACACCCGCCGTATCCGGCCGGCCGAACAGCCGCTCCCGGACGATATCCGTGGACACCCCCGACTGGGCGCACAGTTCGGCCAGATCGAAAACGAAACGTTCGCTCGCGATGAGATCGTCGGCGAAAGTGAATCCGATGAACACCGGTATCGCGGCACGGCGACCGTTCGGTTCGGCACCGAACCGGCTCCCGGTCATGGTCATCCGCGCCCTGCCCCAGCAGATCAGGGTCTCGCCGTCGTCCGCGTGCCCGCTCAGCTCGACCTCGTAATCGGGGAAGCTCTCGAAGAAACGCGTGAGGACACGTTCGTTCGCCGCGAGCCCGCGGGCAGTGGTGCCGAACGCCGGAGTCTCCAGCGTCATGGCGGGGTGGAGCAGGCGGAGTGCGGCGGGCAGGTCCCGGGCGCTTTTCGCGGCGGCCAGGGCCTGCGCCAGTTCGAACATGCGATGACCGTCCACAGGAACCATCCTTCGGTCGCGGTACACACCGGGAAACGACCCGGTTCTCAAAACATACATACGACCGTATGTGAATGCAAGGGCTGTTCCGGCCCTGTCCGCGCAAGTATCCGGATATAGGCCGGGGCCGCCTGCCGGAACTCGGTATGTCCCCGGCGACGGCGGTTGTGGTCGTCGCTCGGCTCCAGCACCGCTCCGGCCTCCCGCCGAACCGTCGGCAGCCGAGCGACGAGCCGGCTGTGCCGGTCACACCGTCCGCAGTCCGGCGGGGCGTCGAAGGCGGCCCGGTACGGGCGAATCCCGACGATTCGGGTCGGGTACTCGTACGTTCGTGTCCAGGTCAGGGCCTCGTCGGTGACCTGGACCGGTCATGGCCGGACGGCCGGGGTCGGGGCGCTACCGGGACTCCGCCGGCGTGAGCCGCTGGGCCGCCAGCTTCCGCAGGTCACTCGATTTGATCTTGGCGCTACCGGTGAGCGCGAGATCGTCCTCGGTGAAGAACAGGATTTCCCGCGGCACCTTGTAGCTGGCGAGTTGTGCGCGCAGATGGTCGCGGATCTCGCCGGCGTCGAGTTCCCGGCCGGTGTGCGGCACCACGCACGCGACGACCATCTCGCCGAGCGTTTCGTGCGGTACGCCGACCGTCCGGCCGATCTGCACACCCGGATAGCGCCCGAGGACCTCGTCCACCTCGAGCGGCGAGACGTTCGCGCCGCCGGTCTTGATGATGTCGGTGAGCCGGCCCTCCCAGTACAGCCGCCCCTGATCGTCGAGGTAGCCGCCGTCGCCGGTATGGAAATAGCCGTCGTCGTCCAGGGTTTCGTCCAGGGGTATCCCGAGATAGCCGAGCATCAGAGTCGGGCCCTTGACGCAGATCTCGCCGTGCTCACCCCGGTACAGCGCGCCGCCGGTGAGCGGATCGGCGATCTTCACCGTCACGCCGGGCAGCGGCACCCCGCTGCTACCGGCGATGGTCTCCTCCGGTGTGCAGGCCGGGTAACAGGTGGTGATGGTGAAGGTTTCGGTGTTCCCGTAGGCGTGGCCGGGTTCGGTCCAGTCGGTGGCGACGGTGGCGTGAGTGGCCAGCGGTAGATCCCGGTCCACGAAGCGCAGACCGCTCAGATCCACTGTCTCCCAATTGGGCGCGCCCTGGAGCTGAGCGTGCTGATGCGGCCAGGCCACCGGGAAATTCACCCGCTGCGACTGCATGAGTTCGAGCGCCGCGGGGGCGTCGAACAACGATTGGAGGATCAGGGTGCCGCCGGCGGCGAGCGTCGCGCCCAGGGCCTGCGCGAAATTCCCGGACCAGAAGAAACCGTTGGCGGTCCAGCAGCGCACCTCGTCGTCGGTACCGAAACCGAACATCCGCCGGAAACGCCACATCTGCAGCGTGACACCGCGATGCGCGCTGCGGATCCCCTTCGGCTTGCTGGTGGTACCGGAGGAGAAGAACAGCACCGCGGTATCGCTGGGCTGTACCGTCGCGGCGGCGGCCGCGATCAGGGCCGGGTCGGTATCGGCACCGCGCGCGAGGAAGGTGTCCCAGCTCTCCGTCGCGCCACCGGGTACCGGGTCGCCCACTACGGCGAGATGACGCAGGAACGGGTAGGCCGGGGACGCCACCGCCCCGGGGGCGGCGGCCGCGAGCCGGGGCTCGAGCCCGGCCAGGATCGCACCGAAATCCGTTTTCGCCACGGTTCTTTCGAACAGCAGCACCGAGACACCCGAGACCCGGAGCAGATGGTCCAGCTCGGGTGCGGTCGAGAAGGTGCTGAGCGCGACCGCGACCCCACCGGCCAGCGAGGTCCCGAAAACCGCCGCGAGCCATTCGGCACGGTTGGTCATGAGTACCCCGACGCGGCTGTCCTTGCCGACCCCGCAGGCGTGCAGGGCGCGGGCCACTTCCTGCGCGCGGTCCCACAGATCGGCGTAGGTCCACGCGACCCCGTCGGTGGGGGATACCAGAGCGGTTCGAGTCGGGTACTGCTCGGTGACCTCGCGCAGGAACCCCGGGAGCGTGAGCGTCCCGAGCCCCGGTTCCTCGGTCAGCGGCGGTCCCGCGACGATCGCCGCCGCCCGGTCGGGGGTGTGCTGGGGCCCGGTGCTCATCGCCGGTTGTCCTCTCTGCCAGTGATCCGCGTCGAGCGCGGGATCCCGCCGCTACAACGGGAGTTCGACCTCGGCGGTGCAGGAGACCAGCTTGCCGCCGTCTTGATTGGTGAGTGTGAGTTTCACCTGCACCAGGGGGACGCCCCAGGTGGATTCCGGGTTCTTGTCCACGATCTCGGCGTCGAAATAGGTGACATCACCTTCGAACGCGGGCAGCCGGAAATCGGCCTTGGTATGCCGCACCAGGCCGTCGTTACCGGCCCAGTAGGCGAGGTAGTCGGTGCACCACCCGCCCATCGTGGCTCCGTAACCGTAGGCCCGGGCCATTCCCACGTCACCGGCTTTCTCGGCGTCGATATGGCCCCGCGACGGACCGACATAGAGGCCGTCGCGCAGGCGCGGGTCGATCTTGGCGCCTTCTTCGTCGAAGCCGAATCCCTCGGTCCAGCCCGGATCCTGGTAGACCCAGGGATCCTCGACGCCCGCCGGCGCGGTCCAGCGGAATGTGCCCCAGATATTGAAGAGGAAGGCCCGGTACTCGGTGGTGAAGCTGGCGATGCTGTGCGGGCCGATCACCCGCCGGGGCAGTTTGTCGCCGACCTTCACCTCGTCGAAATGCGGGGACACCCCGAGCCGGTTGGACATCAGCCATTCGGTGCGCAGCGCGTCCACCTCGGCGAGTTCGGCGACGGTCCACTTCTTGATCGCACCGAGCTGGCTCTCGTACATACCCCGCTTGTTCGCCTCCTCGGCGAGATAGCGGATGGCGGTGGATCGTTCCTTGGCGACGAGCGCGCCGTGCTGGTTGCGGTGGACGGTATCGCCGCGGGAGAACATGGTGGGCCCGGCGAAATTCGTCTGGGCCACCTTGTAGTCGTGGAAGCGCCGCTCCTGGAACAGCTGATCGCCCGGGCGTACCGGGCAGCCGTAGAACCACCATTCCTCACCGCCGAAGATCAGGTGGCTGTTCGGGATACGCCCGACGCACGCCGGCGCCGCGCCGTGCCCGTAGTCCAGGGCGACCGCGATCGACTGCGGTGCGATCAGCCCGCCGTACCGGGATTCCCGGGCGAACTCCTGATCCCAGTGCAGCGGGTTCGGATAGTCCATCGCCATCACCCAGCGGCGGATATCGGAGGTGCTGCACGGATCCCACAGCTGGCCGCCGCCGATCGGCTTGCCGACCCGGTGATCGACATCGCCGAGATCCAGTTCGACGGTGGTTGCGTCCGGCTTCTTGCTCACGAGAACTCCTGCTCAGCGATTCACATCGACGACGATCCGGCCGCGGACGGTGCCCGCGATGAACCCGTTCGCGGCCTCGATCGCCTCACCCAGCCCGATCTCGCGGGCGATCGAATCGAGGACGGCCGGGTCCAGGTCGCGGGCGAGTCGCGCCCAGGCGTCGAGCCGTTTCGGCCGGGGCGCCATCACACTGTCCACCCCGAGCAGCGAGACGCCGCGCAGGATGAACGGGGCCACCGACGCCGGGAAATCCATACCCTGGGCCAGGCCGCAGGCCGCCACCGCGCCGCCGTAGCGGGTCTGCGCGCAGGCATTGGCCAATGTGTGGCTGCCGGCGGTGTCCACGACCCCGGCCCAGCGTTCCTTCTGCAGCGGTTTGCCCTTGTCGGCGAGTTCCGCGCGGTCGAGGACGGTGGTCGCGCCCAGCTGTTTCAGATAGGCGTGTTCGTCGGCCTTGCCGGTCGCGGCGGCCACCGCGAAACCGGCTCTGGTGAGCAGCGCGATGGCGATGCTGCCCACACCTCCGGTCGCGCCGGTCACCAGGATTTCGCCGCTGTCGGGGGTGAGGCCGTGGCTCAGCAGGGCGTCGACGCAGAGCGCGGCGGTATACCCGGCCGTGCCGATGGACATGGCCTGGCGTTCGGTGAACTCGGCGGGCAGTGGGATCAGCCAGTCGCCCTCGAGCCGGGCGCGCTGCGCCAGTCCGCCCCAGTGGGTTTCACCGACCCCCCAGCCGTTGAGGACCACCTTGTCGCCGGCCGACCAGCGGGCGTGGCTGCTGGTCGTGACGGTACCCGCGAGATCGATCCCCGGGATCATCGGGAACTTGCGCACGACGGGAGAGGCGCCGGTGATCGCGAGCGCGTCCTTGTAGTTGAGCGTGGACCAGGCCACCTCTATCTCGACATCGCCGTCGGGGAGGCGGGCTTCGTCCACGGTGGTGAGCTCGGCCTGCGATCCCGACTCACCCTTGTCGATGAGAACTGCGGAGAACATCGGTGATGTGTTCCTTTCTCGATTCGTTCGGTTGCCGTTCCAGCGTCTCGAACGGCGGTGCCGACGGACAGGGGTGCCGATCCCGGAAAAGTAGAGAATTATATTCTCTGAATTAAGAATAATATTTCCAGTAGTGCTGACCGGTGTCAACACCCCCGCGTCAGCGTGCGGTCCAGCCGCCGTCGACGGCGATGGTCTGCCCGGTCACGTAGCGGCCCGAATCACCGGCCAGCCAGACGACCGCGCCGACGATATCCGCGGCCGTGCCCTCGGTGGGCAGGGGAATATTGCGGCGCAGATAGGCCGCGCCGCGTTCGCTGTCGTAGAGACTGTCGGTGATCTCGCTGCGGAAGAACCCCGGCGCCACGGTGTTGACCCGGATCGAATGACGCGCCCACTGCACGGCGAGTTCGGTGGTGAGGCCGGACAATCCGGCCTTGCTCGCGGCATAGGAGGCCTGCGGAATACCGGGAATCCCGACCCGGCCGCTGATGGAGGAGATATTCACGATCGAACCGCGGCCGAGTTCGCGCATGGCCGGGAACACCTGCTGGGCGAGCAGCAGTGGTGCCAGCAGATTCAGGTCGAGGGTGCGCCGGATATCGGCCAGCGATTCCGCCTCCGCGTTCTCGGTGCCGAAGCGGCTACCGGCCGCGTTGATCAGGATCTCCGGTGGGCCGAGCGCTCCGGTCACCGCGGGCACGATCTCGGCGATCCGGCCGGGGTCGGCGAGATCGCAGCCCACGGCCAGCCCGTCGATCTCCTCGGCCAGCGATGCCAGCCGATCCCGGCGCCGTGCGACCACGGCGACCCGGGCGCCCAGCCCGGCCAGCGCTCGGCTCACCGCCGCCCCCAATCCGGACGATCCGCCGGTCACCACGGCTACCCGGCCGTCGAGTTCGAAAGGCCGCAGCGTCGCCGCGCGGTCGTCGCTCATGCTCGGCTCCCCTCCGCGAGCAGACCCGGAAGTTCGGTCCGGACAACCTTGCCCATGGCATTGACCGGCAGCGTATCGACTACCGCCCACACCTCGGGGACCTTGTATCCGGCGAGCTCGGCTCGGCAGTGTCGCGCCAGTTCCGCGAAATCCACCGGCTGCCCGTTCGCTTCGATCACCGCCGCCACCTGCTGCCCCAGTCGCTCGTGCGGTACGCCGCATACCGCGGCCTTACCGACCGCCGGATGGCCCGCGAGTACCCGCTCCACCTCGAGCGGGTAGATATTCGCGCTGCCGCGAATGATGACCATCTTCTTGCGGTCCATGATCGTGAGCCAGCCGTCCGCGTCGACGGAACCGATATCACCCGTGGCGACCGGTCCGTCCGGCGGCGGAACCACCCGTCCGCCGGACCAGTGGCCGAGCAACGGCCGCCACAGTCCGGCCCACGGCCCGTCGGTACGGCCGGCGAGCCGTAACTCGCCCGGTTCGCCCGCGGGAAGACGATTTCCGTTGGCGTCGTAGGCCGCGATATCGAACTGGGGCAGTACCCGGCCGCTGGCCCGCTGCCGCCACCGGTCGCCGGGTGGATCGATGGCGACCACGGTCGGTGCCTCGGTGAGGCCGTAGGTGACCCGCGGGACGGGCCCGTGGGCGTTCGCGAACGCCGTGCGGACCGCGTCCGGGGTATCGCTGCCGCCGCTCCACACCTCCCGCAGCGAACTCAGGTCCAGGTCCGGGCGGGCGGCGAGATCGTAGAGCTGGGCCGGCGCGCCGTTCCAGACGGTCACCCGGTGGGCGGTGATCCATTCCGCGACCCCGGTGACATCGCGGCGGTCCATGATCACCGCGCAGCCGCCGGCCTGGGCGGTGAGCAGAGTGGACAGCACCATCAGATTGAGGATGGTCAGCGGGAAACTGTCCCCCTTGCGTAGTTCCGGTCCCCAGCCGCGGGTGGCGACCAGGGCGGCGCCGGGCAGCAGGAGATTTCGCTGACTGTGGACGACCGCTTTCGGCCGGCCCGACGTTCCGCTGGTGAAGGCGATTCCGGCCGGTGCGTCCGGGTCCGGGACGATCCGCGGGGCCGCCGGTGCGCGCTGCGCATCGGCCCATCGTCCCGGGTCGACGCGGGCGGGTGAATCGACCAGGCAGCGGGGTCCGGCCAGTACGACGCGCGGTTCGATCAGATCGTGCAGGTACTGCTGTTCGGCCCCGGCCAATGCCTCGCCGATCCCGGCCCAAACCGCGCCGACGCGCTGGGCACCGTGGAAAGCGGCCACGATCTCCAGATCGTTGGGCAGGCAGGCCGCGACCCGGTCGCCGGGGCGTACGCCGAGCGACCACAGCGCGGCCGCGGCCGCGTCGGCCCGCTCGTCGAGTTCGCGATAGGTCCAGGAGCCCGAAGCGGCCTCGAGTGCGACGCCGTCCGGATGCGCGGCGAGCGCGGGTTCCAGTACCGCGCCGATGGCTGCCGGTATACGGACGCTCGTGCCGGAGCCGCGTCCGGAACCGACGTTCTCGATATCGGGTCCGACGTTCTCGCCATTGAAACTGGGCACTCATACTTGATATCACTATCCTTACAAAGATTCATCAGATAGCCGCCGATTTGTCCGGACGGCCCGGTGGAGGTAGGGCGTATGCAGCACACAGGGCCGCTGGCCGGAGTGCGGGTGATCGATCTGACCGCGATGGTGATGGGTCCCTACTGCACTCAGATCATGGCCGATATGGGCGCCGATGTGATCAAGGTGGAACCCCCGGTCGGCGATAACACCCGGCATATCTCGGTGGGGCCGGAGCCCGGGATGGCGGGGGTGTTCGTCAACGTCAATCGCGGGAAACGCAGTGTCGTCCTGGATCTGCGCGAACCGGCGGGCGCCTCCGCGCTGCGCGAGCTGATCGCGGACGCCGATGTATTCGTCCACTCCATGCGGGGGAAGGCGATCACGGCGCTGGGCTTCGGCTACGACCAGGTGGCGGCGGTGAATCCGGCGATCGTCTACACGAACTGCTACGGCTACGGGCGGCGCGGTCCCGATGCCGATCGCACCGCCTACGACGATACGATCCAGGCCGAATGTGGTCTGCCGTATGTCCAGGAACTCCTCACCGGCACACCGGGTTACGTCGGCACCATCATGGCCGACAAGATCGCCGGTATGACCGCGGTCTACGCCACCACCATGGCGCTGTTCCACCGCGAGCGGACCGGTGAAGGGCAGGAGGTGGAGGTCGCGATGTTCGAGACCATGGCCGCTTTCATGCTGGTCGAACATGCCAACGGCGCACTCTTCGAGCCGGCGCTGGGGACCGCCGCGTACCCGCGCGCGGTGACCCCCGAACGCACGCCGTACCGCACGTCCGACGGTTACCTCTCCGCGCTCGTCTACAACGACAAACAGTGGACGGCCTTCGTGGCGACGGTCCGTCCGGCCTGGAACGGCCCGCAGTTCGACACCCTCGCCCAGCGCGCCCGGTGCATCGATACCGTCTACGCCCACCTGCGCGAAACCTTCGCGACCCGGACGACGGCGGAATGGCTCGAACTGCTGGAATCCCTGGATATTCCGGCCGCCCCGGTACGTACCCTGGACGAGCTCTTCGACAACCCGCACCTGAACGAGGCGGGTTTCTTCGAGACCGTGGACAGCCCCGACGGGCCGCTGCGTTTCCCCGGCCCGCCGACCTGGTTCTCCCGCACCCCCGGCCGGGTGGCCGGCCCGGCGCCCCGGCTGGGCGCCCACACCCGCGAGGTGCTGGACGCGCTGTCGGTCGCCGCGCGTGACCCGGAACCCACCGCGCCGTTCGGCAGGGGGGCCGGGACATGAGCGGGCCGGACCCGGTCGGCATCGATCTGGGGGAGTGGCTGCTGCCCGGTGACCGGGTCGTCATCGGGCAGGCATGCGGTGAGCCGACCACCCTGGTCGATGCCCTCATCGATCAAGGTGGCCGGATCGGAAACCTGTCCGCGTTCACCGCGACCAGCTTTTCCGGCCGGTTCGCGGCCGGTGTCAGCCGGTCGTTCGCGCTGTCGAGTATGGGCGCGATCGGTGCGCTGCGCACGCTGACCAGGACTCACGAACTCGATATCGTGCCCTGTCACGTCGGCCGGGTGGCCCCCATGATCGAATCCGGCGAACTCGGCTGCGATGTGGCCTTCGTCCAGGTCAGCCCCGCCGATGCCGAGGGCAGGCACAGTTTCGGGTTGATCAGCGACTACGTCCGGGCGGCGGTCTCCCGGGCCCGGGTGGTGATCGCGGAGGTGAACGAACAGGTGCCCTACACCTTCGGTGAATCGCTGGCGGCCACCGAGATCGACTGCGCGGTTCCGGTATCGAACCCGCCGGTGCAGGTGCCGCCCGCCGCCGTATCGGCCGTGGACGAATCGATCGCACGCCATATCGCCGGCTACATCGGTGACGGCGCGGTACTACAGGTCGGGATCGGTGCCGTTCCCGACGCGGTGGTGCGATTGCTGCACGACCGCCGCGACCTCGGCGTCCACTCGGGGATGCTCGGTGACGGCCTGGTCGATCTCGTCGAGGCCGGGGTGATCACCAACGCTCGCAAACGGATCGATCGGGGTGTCTCGGTCACCGGCGCGCTCATCGGTACCCGGCGACTCTACGATTTCGCGCACCGTAACCCGGCGGTGCGGATGTGCGCGACGTCCTACACCCACGACGCTGCCGTACTCGCCCAGGTCGAGAACCTTGTCACGCTCAACTCCGCCCTGGAGGTGGATCTGACCGGTCAGGTGAACGCGGAACAATCCGGCGAGAGCTATCTCGGTGGTACCGGCGGCCAGGTGGATTTCGTGCGGGCCGGGCTGCGCTCATCCGGCGGCCGGTCGATCATCGCGCTGCCCGCCACGGCCAGGAACGGCAATGTCAGCCGGATCACCGCGGCGCTGTCCGGGCCGGTCACCACCGCCCGGAGCGAAGTGGACATCGTGGTCACCGAATACGGTGCCGCTGAACTGGCCGGGCGGTCGCTGGCCGAACGCGCCCGCCGCCTGATCGATATCGCGCATCCGGACTTCCGCGACGATCTGGCCCGCACCGCACATCTCATCGCGAAGCGAGGTTTCTAGATGGAGGACGCCGTACTCTTCGATGCCCGTGACGACGGCATCGCGGTGATCACCCTCAACCGGCCGCAGACCCGCAACTGTCTGTCCGCGGAGGTCCGGGCCGGATTGTTCGCGGCCTGGAACCGTTTCGAACACGACCCGGCGCTGCGCATCGCGATTCTCACCGGCGCGGGCCCGAAGGCGTTCTGCGCGGGCGGGGATCTGCGGGAGATGGTGGACACCGGGATGGCCGAACCACCCCGGGACATGTTCCCCGTCCCCTACGACACCATCGAGCTGTCCAAGCCCACCATCGCCGCGGTGAACGGTGCCGCATTCGCCGGTGGCTGGATGATCGCCCAGGCCTGTGATCTGTGCGTGGCCAGTACTACCGCGACATTCGCGGTGAGCGAGGTGAAAGTGGGGCGTAGTTCACCGTGGGCCGCCCCACTCATCCATATGATCCCGCAGCGCATCATGATGGAGATCCTGCTCACCGGTAATCCGATCAGCGCGGCCCGCGCCTATGAGATCGGTCTGGTGAACCGATTGTCCGAACCGGACGAATTGCTCGATACCGCACTGGAACTGGCGTCCTCCGTTCTCGCGGGTGCCCCGCTGTCGGTGCGTGCAGCCCGCGAAACCGTCATGCTGGCAACGGAAATGGGGCGGTCGGCCGCACTGCGGGCGGCCCGGCACGCGTCGGCGCGGGCCTATCACAGCGCGGACGCCCAGGAGGGCCCGGCGGCGTTCGCGGCCAAACGGACCCCGCGATGGACGGGGAAATGAGACGGCTCCCGGTTCGGCATGGGCCGGTGTGCCGCAGCGGTCACATCCCGTCGCGCCGAAAGGCTCGGGGTGCGCGCGGGCCGGGATAATTCCTTCGTACAAATCGCATACGCCCGCGCCGGCTATCGAATTGTTGCGGCGGCGTAGCGCGTGAGGGTGAACTCCGGCTGTTGCTGTCGCCGCAGGTCGGATTTATAGTGGATGCGACTTCGAGCGAGTACCGACCCATTCGCTCACAGACTTACAACCGACGAGGGAGTAAGCTGTTATGGCCGAAATTCTCTTCGTGGTAACCGGTGCGAGTTATTGGACGCTGAAAGACGGCACCCGGCACCCCACCGGGTATTGGGCCGAAGAATTCGCCGCCCCCTACAGTGCGCTGAGCGGGGCGGGTCATCGAATCGTGGTGGCGACCCCCGGCGGAGTGGTGCCCCATGTCGACCCGATGAGTCTGCGACCATCGATGGCCGGCAGTGAACAGATCGCTCTGGACCTGGAAGAGACCTTGCGCTCCGCCGAAGAGTTGCGTAGACCGATCGAATTGTCCGACGCCCGCTCGGCGGATTACGACGCCGTGTACTACCCCGGTGGTCACGGTCCGATGGAAGACCTGTGGAGGGACGCCGACTCCGGCAGGTTGCTGACCGCGGCTCTTGTTTCGGGTAAGCCGCTGGCCATCGTCTGCCACGCGCCGGTGGCCCTATTGGCGACCAGACGCAGCGGTGTATCGCCTTTCGCCGGGTACCGCGTGACGGCCTACACCAACGACGAGGAGGACGCCGTCGGATTGCGCGAGAAAGCGTTCTGGACCGCCGAGGACGAACTGGTGAAGCTCGGTGTCGAATTCACTCGCGGGGAGATGTGGAAGCCCTACACCGTTGTCGACCGAAATTTGTACACGGGCCAGAACCCGGCTTCCGCCGGGCCGCTCGCCGAAAAGGTTCTCGAGGTCCTCGCATAACCCGGAATTATTGCTCGGTTGCATTGCGTTGCCTCTGCGAATACTTCGTGCCCGCTCTCCGGAAAGACCCGCTCCGAGAACGGGAAAGCAGCTGAGAGAGTGGCCTCGGTACCGGAATCGGTGGCCCGAAAAATTCGATTTGCCATAGGGAAGCCGGAAATCGTCGCCCGCGGTGTTCCGTGGGATGGTCCCGCTCGGCCACCGAACCGCAGCGCACTGCCGGGCAGTCGACGAAAGAGGCGCCACCGGTGGGATCCGCTTTCGCCGGCGCGAGCGATCAGGGTATGTGCGGATCAGCGGGTGTGGGTGGTCTGCGCCCAGGACGCCAGGATCTGGAGACGTTGTGCCGAGGGCGAGCCGGGTTCGGGGGTGTAGATCATCAGGATGAGCCCCGGCTCGGCGGTGACGGCGAGTTCTTCGTAGGCCAGCACGAGTTCGCCGGCCACCGGGTGGTGGAAGCGTTTGGTGCCCGACCCGTGCGTGCGGACATCGTGGGCGCCCCAGAGCCGCCGGAAGGTCTCGCTGCGGGTCGACAGCTCGCCGACCAACTCCTGTAGACCCCGGTCGTGTGGGTCGCGGCCGGCCTCGGTGCGCATGATCGCCACGCACATCTCGGCGAACAGATCCCAGTCCGGATAGAAGTCGCGGGCAGCGGGGTCGAGGAACTGGAAACGCGCCAGTTGGGTGTGCGCCCACCGTCGCCGAACAGCGGCGAGTAGAAGGCGCGGCCGAGCTCGTTGGTCGCCAGGAGATAGTGCTGGAGGTTGGGGTCGAACGTTAGTCACATTTGGGGCCATGTTCGGGGCCGGACGGTGTCTCTCAAAAGTGGGTCTTCGAATCGCGAGGTTAGACAGAGATCCGCCAGCCGGACCGCAGGCTCGACCTGAGGCGCAACCCGTTCCCCGGTGAGTCCTAGACTGTGCCCCGGCAATGTCGGTGCCGCGCGGTCGGTGGTTGAGGTAGGAGCTGTGGTGATCCGGGCAGTTGTGTTCGATGTCGGCGAGACTCTTGTGGACGAGACCCGGGAGTATGGCACCTGGGCGGACTGGCTCGGTGTTCCTCGCCATACATTCGTCTCGGTTTTCGGCGCAGTCCTCACCCAGGGACTCGACTATCGCGAGACTTTCCAGGTCTTCAAGCCGGGGTTCGATCTGGATCGGGAGCGCCAGGCGCGCGCGGACGCGGGCAAGCCGGAGTGGTTCGGTGAGGATGACCTCTACCCGGATGTGCGCCCCGCACTGTCCGAACTCCGTGAGATGGGCATCTGGGTCGGCATCGTCGGCAACCAGACCGTGCGTGCTGGAGGCCTGCTGCGCGGTCTCGACTTGCCGACCGACTTTATAGCGACCTCGGACGACTGGGGCCTGTCAAAGCCCGATGTCGCGTTCTTCGAAAAGGTTGTCGAGGTCGCCGGATGCCCGGCAGACGAGATCATCTACGTCGGCGACCGTATCGACAACGACATCGCCCCGGCGGTCGAGGTGGGGATGCGAGCGGCCTATATTCAGCGCGGCCCGTGGGGCTGGATTCACCGCGACCGGCAGGACGTCAAGGAACTTTCGGACTGGCGAATTCACAGCCTGTCCGAGCTTCCCGGGATCGTGAACGCTGAGCGTTAACCGGACAGGGAGTTGACGGTTGTATGCCAGTCGTACAACCGTTCATCCAATGCCCGGACCTCGGGGATCGAGTCCCACCTTCGCAAGTCCTGCCGCACTGCCTTGACTCGATCCAAAGCCGTGGCATACCAGTACTTTCCGATCCCTTCCAAGGCTTCCTCGAGGAGTTGGCACGCTTGCTCGGGAAGCTTGTCCAAGACGCACGCGGCAGCAGCATCGGCGAGGTACACCGATCGCTGTTTCACTGATTCGGCGGGAAGCTCATCAAGTACTTGCCGCAGCGTCTCCAATGCCTGACGGCCTTCCCCTGCCGATATGAGGGTGTTGGCCTTGAAACCCGCGAGCCGGGTCGGCGAAAACCAGTCCAGCCACTCCGGGGACGGCATCTCTTGCGGATCGTGCTGGGCGTAGGACTGTTCGGCGTGCCGGATCAGTTTGAGAGCCTGTCGGGTATCGCCGAACCGCGTATCGACCTCGGCCTCCACCGCATCGAGCCACGCCGTCAGTTCGTGGTTTCCATTCCCGCGACGCCCGAATGCGCGAGCCGCCCGGATTCGCTCCCGCGCTTCCTCGGCTCGCTTCACGTCGCCGGAGAACGCCGGAATGAACGCCATGTGCGCGAGCACCGCACAGCCCAGCAAGGTATCCGCTGCTTCATGGGCGGCCTGAAGCGCGAGGACGAAACTGGCCTGCGCCTCCTCGGGTTGCTGGAGGTCGAAGAACTCGAGGCGACCTGAAAGCAACGCCGATTCCGAGACCGCTCGCGCGAGGGCTGCCGCCGCGCGTACGTCGATTTGGGGAATCAGATCCGCCCCCAACCGGGCATGATCGTATACAGAGCGTTGCAGTTGCTTCGCTGGCAGTGACCAGTACATCCCGCGATGAGCGACCGTGATCGCCGTGTAGTTCTTGGCGACACTCGCCGGTAGTTCCGTGCCGCCCATGACACGCCGATACCGTGTCTTTCTCTGAACTCCCTTGGTGCCCAGCGCTTCCCGGGTCACGCGCCCTTCGGATTCGTTCGGCCATGGTGGCGTGAATCCGAGTTCTGTCATGGGACGTTCGAACAGCGCCTCGAGCGCGGCGGCATGCTCCGGATGCGGCCAAGGCGGATCAATGGATTCCCAGCGCCGTACGGTGCGGGCGGCGACCTCGATTCGCAGGCCGATCGCCCGCGCGACCTCGGTCAACGCGTCGGCCAGTGCCGCTTGCGATCGGTACCCCAGTGCCTGGCGGGCCGCGCGCAGCGCGGCATTCCCATTGCTTGCCATGCCAGTGAGACTAGTCCGCTATCAGGACAATTGACGAGTAGATCTGTTCCAATGGCCGCCACATGTCCTCTTGTTTGTCCTTCTTTAGGTCTTCGGCTTCGGTCATCGTGGGTCGCACAGCGCCGCATAGTCTTTCACTCACCGGCGCGGACCACGACAATTCGCAAGCCGACCGAGGTGGCCCGATGACGAACACCCTCGAAGCTGATGTTCTCGCGCTCTTGGCACCTGGCGGGACGCTCACCGCCGACACGATCGCCCGCAACCTGGGCGTACCGAAGCACCGCGTAATGCGCGCGCTGCACACATTGCGCGACAACGGGCACACCTTCCGGAACCGGCGCGCGGCGTGGCAGGTATTGGCCGGGCAGCGATGAAGCCTGGCGGCCGGTCACCGCGACCCGAGGAACCGGACATTCATCTCGAAGTCCAATTCGACAGCGTGCGTCTGTATTTCGTTGCATGCCTGACGGCCGCGATGGTGTTCATCGGTGACGTGAACACCCGCCGACCCGGCACGGTCGCCGTGACCTCTGGGCGTTGCGCAGAGGGTCCTCGCCTGCCCTGCGAACGCCTCTTTCTCCTGCCCTGATCCGGGCCGGCTGCCACACATCCGCAGATGCCGGTTTACGCCACGCACCGCGACGGCGTGGATCAACGATCACCCGAAACGACAAAACATGACCGATCCAACCGCAGAACAAATTTCGCAATCTATGAAGCTGGGAGGCTTTGGCGTGCTGATTCGAAAACTTTCAGAGCGAGAATCCTCACATCGCAACAAGATACAGAATGTCCGACAAGTCATATGGAGGCTTGTCGGCACAGCGGATCAAATCCTCTATGTGTGTTTCTCGCGCAGTTCCGAGAAAGCCTATCAATGGTCAGATAAACCCAAACCCTTTGCCCCGCCGGGAATGGTGAGTTTCGGTGATGAAAGCCCGGACATCCAGGAAGGAAGGTCGCGGCTCAAGCAACATGCGGACTTGTGGAATTCCGTCAGGCGGGATTACCGGGATGCTCTGCAAGTTTCCGGACAGATTGCCGCAAAGCTGGTGCATGCCCGATGACCGGCGGACAGGAACGAAACAGGGGAACACACATGCATCCGGCATTGAAGACAGGTTTGAAGGCCGAATTGTTGCCCGAGGAGACAATGCGGCGTGCGCTTCACGGGCTTATGGAGTTGAGTTCCGGAGCAAAGAGCGAACTGACCCCGAACGAGCGAACCGAGTTCGTCAAGGACGCGACAGAGAATGCCGGTTCAAGTTTCGATCGAATAAGGACAATCCAGGGGTGGGCAGTGTCATGAAAGTATACAAATCCCAATTCGTGCCGTCTTCGCTGGCGATGAAAGTGATGACATCGGGCAGGGTTGTCGCCGCGGACGAAACCCCCGAATTAATGGTCGAGCGCATCACTGATGCACTGTTCGAACAAGAACTAAGTTTCTCGCCGACGGCGAAGTCGAAAGAATTCGCTGAAGCATTCGGGCGGGCGCTTGACGATAAAGAAATCGTCATGAGCACACCCGTTATGACGAACGCCGGTCGATACACAGGCCGGCCGCTCACCGCGTGCACAATGCCTACGTCGGGTATCGAGGCTTTGAGATCGAAGAAACTACGCGAAGAGATCATCACTCTTCACGAACAAGGCATGGGTACCGGGTTCAACCTCGATGATACCGAAGACCCCGTATCGGCTCTCGAATTCCTCAATGATCTGGCGGTAGACAGCGCGGGTAGCGGCCGGGAAGATCGCCCGGTGGGCAACATGGCAATACTTGGTGTGCGACACCCGGAGATACACAGATTCATCAAAGCCAAGGTCGGGTCACCGTCTGAGTGGAAATTCAACATCTCGGTTGATATAGATCAGGCATTCATGGCTGCAGTGGAAACCGGCTCGGTCGTGGATCTCGACAACGGGCACCGCGTAGAAGCTCGCCGACTGTTCGAAGAGATCTGCCACGCAGCCTCATTGTGCGCTGATCCGGGGATCGTGTTCTTGGATCGAATGAATGCCCGGAACCCGCTCCCGGGAATGGGAACCTACAAAACCACCGCCCCGTGTGCCGAAGTGGGACTTATCCCCGGTGAGACTTGCCAGTTCGGCTATATCAACATCGGAAAGTTCGTGTACGTAAACGGCTATGGTCGTGCTGCGGTAAATCTGCCATGGCTTGAGCATACGACGAGAATATTGACCCGAGCTCTCGACAACTGCCTTGAGATAAGTGGAAGAAATTTCGAGGGTACCGATGCTTTGCATGTACTCACGCAGAAGCGCAAGATCGGTGTCGGACTGTGCGGGGTGGCCGATGCGCTCGATCTGGTAGATCTGAAATACGACTCCGACCCGGCGCGCACTCTGATGGAGGACATTCTCTCGTTCGTCAATATAGCTTCGAAAGAGGAATCAATTCGTCTTGCTGAAGAGCGCGGGCCGTTCGGTGCAATGAAAACCGCGTTGTCCGGTAACCGTCATCGGGAGAATCCTGGGCATATTCAACGGCTGTACGGACACTTGGATTCGAGCACCGTTTCAGCAAGCGATTGGTGCGAGTTGTCGCAATATGTCACGGCTACCGGACGTATTCGCAACGTATCAACTATTGCACTTCCTCCTACGGGGAGGAGCGCCCTGCTGATCGATGCATCAACCGGAATAGAACCGCACTTCGAAGATGCCACGAAAATTAAATTTCCCGGGCACATTGCTATGGCGGCGGCATTACAGAAGTACACCGATGAGTCGATATCGAAGACCATAAACCTCCCCTGCGGCTCTACCGTGGATGACGTCCGGTCCGTGTACCTTGCGGGTTACGAGTCGGGAATGAGTGGTGTTACCGTCTACGTGAACGGCACCAGTCCAGAACAGCCCAAACCCCTCAGCGAAAGCGAACGAAAGGAAGATTTGTGAAAGACACAACCCATTTCCAGTACTGTCAGAAACTTGTCGTGATCAACCCGGAAACGGATAGTGTCTTGCTGGCACGGCGCAAGGGAGAGGCTGACTACGACGGTGTGTATTCATTGATCGGCGGGAAGATGGAAACCACCGATGGCAGCATTCTCGATGCTATCCGCCGCGAGAAAGATGAAGAAATCGGAAAGTCCGCTGTGATTCTGGTTGCGGAGGATATCTCGTACAACGCGCTCTACCGAAAGAAGGATGGTAACGCCATGGTGCTTCCTCACTTCTATGCCGAGTACGACGGTGGAGAAATCGAGGTCAGCGACGAGTACTCAGATTATCTGTGGCTGCCTACGGATGAACTCCCCGACTTCAAGCCGATGATCGACACCATTCCCGATGCCGTTTTCTGGACGCGGCAGCTGGGGCAGATGGTCAAACAGCATCGGGGGCTGACCAAGCTGTAGTTCGCTGAGCTTATCCGGCACCGAGAACGCCCCGCCCTGTTTCGGAGGGCAGGGCGTTCGCAGTTTCTGAGCCACCGAAGGCCCTTCTTGGTCCAAACCGCCGTGCGGCCCGAGGCCACCGCCGCTCACACTGCGCGTGTGCCATGGTCACTGAGCTGAGGTAGTCCGTCTGTACGCTCGCGAAATGACTTGGAGTTGTGCCATTCCGGGAGCTGTGGTCGCGATCTATACCTTTGGTGACGGCCGTGCCAGCTACTCACCGGCGTCGATGCGCTGTGGACGCCGAACAGCTGGGCGATCTCGTTACGCCAGCAGGAGATGACTGCCCCAAAAACCTGTGGGATGAAATGCTTGAGAAGATGAACTTAAAACACTATTCTCGACTTTTGTAATATTCTTCCACTGGCAAATGCGCGAAAACCAACCTTCGCTTTAGGTGCCAGGGGTCGTCAGGATTCTGTGTTTGCAGGTCTTCGAGTCCGTCTATGACTATTTTCCAGGACTCTCTGATACTTTGCGGCGTCGCGGATTCGAGGGCCACTAGCGCATACAGGTGAGAGGATACATCTCCAAGACCGGTCCGGAGCATATCTTGCGCTGTCCACATAAGCATAGCTCGCCGATGTTGTAAAGAGAGTCCCCCCAGATCGATCGCTCGGTCGTTAGCAATTCCTTCCTCAAGTCCCTCAAAATCCAGTTGCTTTCGAAGGAGTTCGTATGCACTGACCAGATTCCTGGTGAGTTCGCTTATATCTGCGTGCATGGACCGTGCAGTGTTAGCCAATGTCGACATCGCAATTCTGAGCTCATCCTCTAACATGTTGCGCCGTCGGGCAATTTCATCCGAAGAATCGTGTCTGCTTAAGTTTGATACAACCTGCTGGTCGAGTCTATGGCCCGTTGCAACAATTTCGCGCCTTGCCGGATTCGGAAACAGTGGCACACTAGCCAGGTCGACCGAGCGTCGGTCGGGCGTGTGAATCTCTGGTAGAGGTGCGTTCTCAAACCTCTCCAGGTATCGCCGGGTCAGTTTGTACACATGATCCATACTCATAGCACCGTTTATCTCGGCGTCCCCTGCTTTGAGGACCTGAAGTATGGCGTTCCCGAACATCGTAGCAAGCCCAGACTTATCTAGCTGAGCAGGATTTCTTGCGCTGGCTGCGCAAAGCAGGACAACGCCCCGGGCATTTTCGAGGAGGGCGTCTTCTATCTTCTGATAGCTGATCTGCTGGACATCGCTTTGAAAGTCCCTGAAGGCGATTCCCGCAAAACAGGCATCAAGAATGATGAATTGTGAGCTAAGGGGTGCGCGAGATCTCAGGGCGTTTGCAATGTCGGCAACACGGAGGCTTGTTGCTGCAAGATGTGGTTCATGCGTATCCCGCAACAGGAGGCAATATATTCGGTCACGTCCGAAGAATGCTCCATGCCCAATGTAGGTTAGAACTATCGTTACCTTAGCGCCGTCTGCCGTTTGGAAATTTTGGAATCTTTCTTCCAGAAATGCATCTATTCGATCAAGTTGGTTTATAGATCCTTCCGGTGAGTCGAATAGCCATAGCAGGTTTTCGGACTGGATATGCAATCCGGTTTCGCTAGTCAGATATCCGACCAATTGATTGGCGGTGTTGGCAAATCCCTGATTGGACTCGAAATTATCCAGCCTCGGCCAGCGGCTGGCTCCGCATACTATTGCGAGTGTGTGGTGCCCTTCGGTGATCTCCGGTTCGGTCATGTCTCTGCGCGCCTAATCTGCGAAGAACTCTTCGATCAACTTTTTTGTCTGTTGCGCCCCTAGTCGGCCGTTCACAGAGACTTCGATTTCCTGGCCGTCCACGCCCATTCTTCGCATATGAAGCTTTGCGTCTGATCGGCGAGCAAGCCATTTTGCAATACCGCTGGCCAGCGTTATCATGAAAGGGGCTCCCGCAATCGCCACGACCGTTGCTCCAAAGTCCTGGTTTTGCTTGTTCGTCCTGGTCCGTGTCACAGAGACCTGAGGGAGTTGCTCGCGCAGACTGTCGGTGAGATCGCTAGCCAGTGCATCTGCCTCGGAGGCATCGGTATCGGCGAATGAGAATGTGATCGAGTGATCCGTCATTCAAGAATAGTCCTTGTTCGGCTGGTTTGCTGGTGGTACTGCTGGACTGCATGATCGTAGCGTTCGCTGGCGATGCGCAATACGACATCGCGGAAACGGAGAGCAGGTTCTGTAGCGGCGGCAAGCTAGTAGTCGAAGTTGGCTTGAAATGTCGAAATCAAGGCGTCATCAGTACGGATCGCTTCATCTGTTCGGGGCTGAGCGACGAGTTCCCAGAGGAGTGCGTAACGACATGTGACCCCGGCCAGAGCTGCCACCTCCGAACGGCGCAGCCCGGGGACGCGGCGGTTGGGCGCCGCCGGGATCCCGGCGCGGGCGGGGGGTGATCTTGGCGCGCCGCGACATCAGGAATTCGCGCACGTCGTCCCGATTGCCCATGCCGAAATCGTAGGTCCACGCCGCCGCGGCTGGGGTGCCCTGCTGGTACACCCCTCGAGGGAGACTCCCTGTCCCGCCGTCACCGGGGTTGACTGGACACCGTCGCAGATCGGCCGCCCGCCGGGGCACGCCGTATTCGTCACGTTTCGGCGGCCGGCCCCCGCACGAGGTGTGTCCGGAGCGGTCCGTGGTACCCGCGCCACAGCGTGGCGCCGCGAGTGGCGGGCCATCCGGCGAGACGATCTGTGACGGACATCCGTGGACCGAAGGAGACGCCGAACATGCGTGGAGTCATCATGTACGCCCCGGGCGATGTGCGGGTCGAGGACCGCCCCGACCCGGAGATCGTCGAGCCCACCGATGCGGTCATCCGCATCGCCGCCACCTGTATCTGCGGGTCGGACCTGTGGCCCTACCGCGGCGTGGAGCAGGTGACGGGCCCCACCCCGATGGGGCACGAGTACATCGGGATCGTCGAGGAGATCGGTCCCGACGTGGCGGATATCGCCGTCGGTGATTTCGTGGTGGGATCGTTCTTCGCCTCGGACAACACCTGCGAGATCTGCCGGGCCGGGTACCAGAGCCGCTGCGTGCACAACGTCCCGATGGGCTCGATCGGCACCCAGGCCGAACGGGCACGGGTCCCGCTCGCGGACGGCACTCTCGTGGCCGTACCGGGTGCTCCGGGCCCGGGACAGTACCCGGGTCTGCTCGCGACTTCCGATGTGCTCGGCACCGGCTGGTTCGCGGCCGTCGCCGCCGAGGCGGGACCCGGGAGAACGGTCGTGGTCGTCGGTGACGGAGCGGTGGGGCTCCTCGCTGTCCTGGCCGCCAAACAACTCGGTGCCGACCGCATCATCGCGATGAGCCGGCATGCCGACCGGCAGGCGCTGGCCCGCAAATTCGGTGCCACCGATATCGTCGAGGAACGCGGTAAGGCCGGTGTGGCCCGGATCAAGGAACTCACCGGCGGGCTCGGCGCGCATTCGGTCGTCGAGGCGGTGGGCACCCAGGAGTCGATGATGCAGGCCATTCGCGCCACGCGGCCCGGCGGCCATATCGGCTACGTCGGTGTGGCCCATGATGTGGAACTCGACGGTATGGGGCTGTTCTTCTCGAGCGTCCATCTGCACGGGGGTCCCGCCCCGGTGCGACGCTTCCTGCCCGAGCTGATCGATCTCGTCGTCCGCGGCGAGATCGACCCCGGCGAGGTCTTCGATCTCACCCTGCCGCTGGAACAGGCCGCCGAGGGTTACCGCGCGATGGACGAGCGCCGCGCGACCAAGGTCCTGCTGACGGTCTGACCCTCGCTCCGGCCGTTGCGGGTACGGCCGGAGCGGAGGTCACCACCGAGACGACTCCGAAGGGACAAACGATGGAGATACTGAGCAAACCGCCGACCACCACCGCGCCCGCGGATATCTTCACCGGCCCGGTCTGGTTCGACACCGTCTACCGCGGTGCGGACCCGTCGCGGGCCAGGCTCAACGCCGTGCACTTCGCCCCCGGTGCCCGCACGAACTGGCATACGCACGGTCTCGGCCAGGTTCTGCACGTCACCGAGGGCACCGCGCTGGTCGTCACCCGTGCCGGCGCCGTGGCCGTCCTGCACCCGGGTGACACCGTATGGTGCCCACCGGGCGAACAGCACTGGCACGGCGCCGGGCCCGAACATTTCATGACCCACCTGGCCCTCTGGGAGGGCGACGATGTCGACTGGGCCGAACCGGTTACCGCCGCCGAGTACGAGCGGGCGGTATCGGGAATCCGAACCCTCAGCTCTCGGTCTCGTCGACGATCTTGATCGCCCATTCGGGGCAGGCGTCCTTGGCGGTCAGCACCGCCTCGTGCAGATCTTCGGGAATGTCCTCGGAGACGGCTTCGGCGTAACCGTAGTCGTTGAGCGCGAATACCTCCGAGCACAGTGTGGTGCAGATACCGTGGCCTTTGCAGGAGTCCTCGTCGACGATGACCTTCATCTGGTCTACCCTTCCGTCCGGTCGAATTCCAGGTGCAGTGCGGTGATCCCGCGCAGGATGAAGGTCGGCAGATACTGGTAACTGCGCGCATCCGCCGGACCGTGGGCGCTCTCGTCGATCCGGATATCGGTGGTGCGCTCGAGCAGCCGTTTGAACGCCACCTTCGCTTCCGTACGGGCCAGCGGGGCGCCCGGGCAGGTGTGGATACCGCGACCGAAAGCGATATGGGAGCGGGCATTCGACCGCTTCGCATCGAAGACGGTCGGGTTCTCGAAACGTCGCGGATCGCGGTTGGCGCCGCCGTTCGCCAGCATCAGGACCGTTCCGGCCGGGACCTCGACACCACCGACCGTGCTGGTGGTTTTCGCGAGCCGGAAGTCGCCTTTCACCGGGCTCTCCATCCGCAGCATCTCTTCGATGAAATTGTTGATCCGTTCGGGATCGCCGCGCAGCCAGGTTTGCAGCTCCGGGTCCTCGGCGATCAGCTTCAGCCCGGACGACAGCAGCCGTACGGTGGTTTCCTGACCGGCCGAGAAGAGGTTCGCGGCCACCCGTACCACATCGATGACCTCCGGTTGGCTGCCGTCGGGGAAGGTGGCCTCCGCGAGGCTGGTCAGTACATCACCGCGTGGGTTCTCGCGCCGGTCCGCGATATAGGCGGAGAACTTCTCGTACAGGAATTCGATCGGGTTGTGTTCCATGGCGTGGTCGGAGCTGGTGCTGCCGACCGTCCCGGTGCGGTGCGGATCACGCTGCAGCGCGTTGAGGAACTCTTCCTGATCCTCCGGCGGCACGCCGAGCAGGTCCGCGATCACGTAGAGCGTGAAGGGTCCGGCGAAATCACGGATGAGTTCACCCTTTCCGGGTGCCAGGTACTCGTCGAGCATTCGGTCGGCCAGGTCCCACATCGCCTCTTCGTTCTCCTTGAGGCGTTTGGGCGTGATCAGGCGCATGAGTAGACCGCGGTGCGCGGTGTGGGTCGGCGGGTCGAGGGCAGGGAGCTGGTCGCTGAACGGCAGCGAATCGCGGTGCTCGGCGATCAGGGCGTCGGCATCGGAGTTCTCGTCGAGGGGGACGGGGAACCCGGGGAAGGGGCCGGTCACGGAGATGCACGAGGAGAACCGCTCGGCGTCGTTGAGGACTTCCAGTGCCTCGTCGTAGCCGGTCACCATCATGACGTTGTGGTGCTTCTCCCGGGTGACCGGGCACTGTTCGCGCAGGGCGTCGAAGTACGGGTAGGGGTCGGCGACCAGTTCCTGCCCGAGGAAGAAGTCGACATCCTCGAAGTTTTTCACGTGACGGTTCCCTTCGATCGGCCCGGCACCCACCGCCACGGGCAGCTCCGCCGGTTGACTTTCGCATTTGAGAATATAACTCTCATCTGTGAGTATGAGATTTCCACACGGTATGCCGTGCGTCAACCGGAGGACCGGCGAACATGACCCTTGATCTGACCGCTGACCAGCGGCTCTTCCAGCAGACCGCCCGGGAATTCCTGGACGGGACCGTTCCGGTGGCGACAGTACGCGCGCTCGGCGAAGCGGGGACCGGATTCGACGATCAATGGTGGCGTTCGGCCGCCGAACTGGGCTGGACGGCCATGCTGGTCGCGGAGGAATACGGCGGCGGTACCATCTCCGGCCGGCCGATCACCGAATTGACCCTGGTGGCAACAGAACTCGGCCGAGCCTGCGCGCCGGGCCCGTTCGTCACGACCAACGCGGTCCTCGCGGGACTGGCGACCGCGCAGACGGGGCAGGGGGAGACGATCGAGGGGATCGCCGCGGGTACCTCGATCGCCTCGTGGGCGGTATACGAACCGGGGCGTGGTCTCGACCTCATCGACGCGCTCGCCGCCGGCGCGGCTCCCGGCGACGGGGAATGGACGCGCGCCGTCCGCGACGGGAACGGATACCGGCTGACCGGCGTGAAAGATCGCGTCGAATCCGGCGACCGCGCCGATATCCTGCTGGTGACCGCGCAGAGTGCGGACGGCCCGGTGCAGCTGCTGGTCCCCACCGACGCACCCGGTGTCACCGTCACCCCGACCTGGACCCTGGACCTCGTCCGCCGGACCGCCCGGATCGACTTCGCCGATGTGGCAGTACCCGCGGAAGCCGTGGTGCACACCGGTCGCACCGCGGCCGCCGCCGTCCGCGTCCAACTGCACACCGCCGCTGTGCTGACCGCCGCGGAGACAGTGGGGGCCACCGGTCGAGCCGTCGAGGCGACACTGGGCTGGCTCACCGACCGGTACACCTTCGGCCGGCCGCTGGCCTCCTATCAAGCGCTCAAACACCGGATGGCCGATAACAAGACCTGGTTCGAGGCGTGCCGGGCGACCGCCACCGCCGCCGCGGCCGCCTGCGACGACGATCCGGCCACCGCGGCGGAAGCGGTCAGCGTCGCGAAATCCTATGTCGGGGCGAAAGCCCCGGTGATCGGACAGGACTGTGTCCAACTGCACGGCGGGATCGGGGTCACCTGGGAACACGACCTACACCTCTATCTGCGGCGGATCGGATTGGGCCGCGCGCTCTACGGCACCCCCGAGGAGCATCGCCGCCGGATCACCGATCTGCTCGTCGCCGCCTAGGGCGGCGGATCGCCGAATCTCCTCGGAAGGCACCATCGCTATGACGACCGAACTGGAACCCGTACCCGAGTTCCGCGAACGCGCCCGGATCTGGCTGCGCGACAACCTCCCGCCCGCGCCGCCGGATCAGGGCCCACCCGACAGCAAAGAGGAATGGGACCGGGCACGGGAACTGCAGCGAATGCTGCACGACGGTGGTTTCGCGGGTATCTGCTTTCCCCGGGAGTACGGCGGGCTGGGGCTCACGCCCGCCCATCAGCAGGCGTTCACCAAGGAGTCCTACGCCTATGAGATGCCGGTCATCCTGAACGTGCCGACCCTGTCGATCTGTGCCGCCACACTGGTGGATCTCGGTACCGAGGAACAGAAGCGCGAGTATCTGCCCGCGGTACTGCGCGGCGATATCGTGCTCGTGCAGTTGCTGTCCGAACCGCGCGGCGGATCCGATCTGGCCGGACTCACCACCCGGGCCGAACGCGACGGTGACCGCTGGATCCTCAACGGCTCGAAGATCTGGAGTTCGGGAGCCTACGCGGCCGACTACGGGTTGTGCCTGGCCCGCACCAACTGGTCGGTGCCCAAACATCGCGGGCTCACCATGTTCCTGCTGCCGATCGGGGCGGCGGGGGTGACCGTACAGCGGATCAAACAGGTCACCGGGTCCACCGAGTTCTGCCAGGAGTTCCTCGACGATGTCGCGCTCGGCGACGATGCCGTGATCGGTCAGGTCGACAACGGCTGGGAAGCCGCGTCCCGGTTGCTCTATCACGAGCGTTCGGCCATCGGTGGCACCTCGCCCTATCTCAGCGGTGCCCGCCCGCATATCGGCGGTGAGGAATCGCCGATCCTGGATATCGCCCGCGACAGTGGCCAGCTCGACGATATCCGGGTCCGGGAGGATATCGGTGAGGCGCGGGCCATGCAGGTGGTCCGCGATCAGCTCATCGACCACATCACCCGCAGTGTGCTCGCCGGGGACCTGCCCCCCGCGGCCGGTTCGATCACCCGCCTGTTCAGTGCCGAGAACTCGTGGCTGCAAACCGATCTGGCGGTGAAGGTCGCCGGTGCCGCGGCGGCCACCCACGCTCCCGGGGATCCGGTCGATACCGCCCGGATCGGTACCGATTTCCTGTTCCGCGCCGCCTGGAGCCTCGCGGGCGGTAGCACCGAGATAGCGCGCAATGTGATCAGCGAACGGGTGCTGGGGATGCCGCGGGAGTACACCGCCGACCGGGACGTGCCGTTCAACGAGGTCAAACGAGGCCGGTAGGACACCGGAATCCCAGCGAATACGCGGAGGTAGCAATGCGGTTCATCTTCCACTACCCCGAAGCCGGCGGGGTGGACGGCGATGTCCTGGACCCGGGACCGCTGGGCGAGGTCGCACGGGCGGCCGAACAGGCCGGTTTCGCGGGCTTCTCGCTCAGTGAGCATCCGGCACCGGGCGCGCGCTGGCTGGGCGCGGGCGGACATCAGACCCTGGACCCGTTCGTCTCGCTCGGATACGCGGCGGCGCTGACCGAACGGATCCGGTTGATCACCTATCTCTCGGTGGCGCCCTACCGGAATCCGATGCTGCTGGCGAAAGCGGCGGCCACGCTGGACAAATTGTCCGGAGGCCGGGCGGTCCTCGGTATCGGGACCGGCTATCTCAAGGGTGAATTCCACGCGGTAGGCGTAGATTTCGACGAGCGCAACACGCTGTTCGACGAGGCCCTGGATGTCCTGCCGCTGCACTGGAGCGGCGAGCCGTTCAGCTACACCGGAAAATATTTCAGTGCCCGCGATGTGCAGGCCCGGCCGACCCCGGTTCAGCAGCCCATCCCCATCTGGATCGGCGGTAATTCGGCATTGAGCCGGCGCCGGGTGGCCCGGGCCGCGCAGGGCTGGATACCGATGTCCGGCGGTGCCGAACTCAGTACCACGGCCCGCACCCCGGAACTGGGCACCATCGCGGATCTGGCCCGCAAGATCGCCGATATCCGTTCGGCGGCCGTGGACAACGGCCGTACCGGCCCTATCGACCTCGTGTATTCCTACAGCCACAGCGGCCTCACCGGACCCGGCGTCGATCCCGGCTCGCACCGGGAAGCCTTCGCCGAACTGGCGCGGGCCGGGGTCGACTGGATCACGGTCTCCACCCGCGCCGGTGTGCACGACACCCTCGACCCGTCCGTCACCTTCGATTTCCTGAGATCGTTCGGCGCGCACTACATCGATTGAGAAAGGCGGACCGAATGGGCTGGTTCGAGGAACGCGGCGGTCTCGACGGCAGCGTCGCGGTCGTGACCGGAGGAGCGGGGGGACTGGGCCGGGCGATCGTCACGGATCTGGCGGCCAACGGAGTACGCCCGGCGGTACTGGATCTCGATCCCGGCGCTGTCGCGGAACTCCGGGAGTTCTCGGTGGCGCAGGAATTCGATGCCCTCGTACAGCACGGTGACGCCCGGGATCCGGCGGTGCTCGCGGCACTGTTCGACGCCGTCGACGCGCGCTGGGGCCGGCTCGACATCCTGGTGAACGTGGTCGGCGGGACGTTCCGGGCGCCGTTCACCGACACTCGCCCGAAGGGCTGGGACGCTGTGTTGCGCACCAACCTGACCCATGTGTTGCACGCCTGTCAACTGGCTGTGCCGCGGATGCGCGCGGGCGGCCGCGGCGGCAGCATCATCAACATCACGACCATCGAAGCGCACCGCGCCGCACCGGGTTTCGCGGTGTACTCGGCGGCGAAGGCCGCGGTGGAGCAGTTCGGGCGGACGCTCGCCGTCGAGGTGGCTCCGGACGGGATCCGCGTCAACAATATCGCCCCGGATTTCGTGCCCACGCCGAATCTGGCGCGGATCGGTACCGGCGACAACGCGATGACCGATCCGGAGGGCGTGAAAGTGGCGATACCCATGGGCCGTTCCGGTCATCTCACCGATATCTCGCACTGCGCGGTATTCCTGGCCTCCGGTCTCTCGTCCTATCTCACCGGCACCACTCTGCATCCCGACGGGGGTACCCGGGCCTCGGCGGGCTGGTTCAACTGGCCGGAAGAAGGCTGGGCCAATCACGCGCCGCTGCGGGTGCTCCGGGCGAGTGGGCGTACGGACTGATCCGGGCCGGATCGCTCACGCGCTCGTTGCGCTGAAACATCTCCGGTGTCCCCGCCGATCACACGGCACATCGATCGTGCGGGGCGCGGGGCGCCTCTGCCGCAACGAACAGGGGACACCGAGATGCGAAGACTCGTATCGGCTGCCACCGTCATGATCGCGTGCGCGGTCGCGTCGGCCTGCGGTGCCGGTGCCGATCCGCCCGCCGTCACCCCGGTCGTGACCACGAGCCCACAGCCCGGCGCGGTGAGCGGTGCGCCCGCGCCGGCGAGCAGTGTCGCGGCGACCGGTACCGCGCCGACCGGTTCCGCGGCCGCGCTGCCGTCCACCTCGACCGCTGCCGCGCCGCGGGATACCGGGACCGCCGCCGTCCCCGCGGTACCCGGTACGCCGTCGGCACCGGTGCCGACGACCTATGTCGCCGTACCCGCGACTCCACCGATCGCGGTACCCCCGGCCCCGGGGACGGTCCTGCCGGAGCCGACTGCCGCGCCGCCGACGGCACCCGCCCCGTCGGCCACGTACTTCCGGTCGTGCGCAGCGGCGCGGGCGGCAGGCGCCGCGCCGCTGTACCGCGGCGATCCCGGCTACCGCGCGGGGCTGGACCGGGACGGTGACGGAGTGGCCTGCGAGAGCTGACGAGTCCGGTCAGCCGTTCCCGGCGGGGTCCGGATCACGGGGGAGCGCGGTCAGGATGCGCAGCGCGTTCAGGAACCCGCGGCGGTCGGCGGCGGGTAGCTGCTCCAGGATCTGGTCCTTCTCGCGGGCCTGGATCTCGGCCTGTACCGCGGCCGCGATCCGCCGGCCCTCCGGTGTGAGGCCCAGCAGCCGGGCCCGGCGGTCGGCGGGGTCGGGCGTGCGTTCGATGAGACCGCGCTCCTGGAGGTCGTCGAGTACCGCGATGATCCGGGTCTTGTCCGCACCGATCTCCTGAGCGAGAACACCCTGGCCGCGGGCGGTCCCCCGGCTCAGCGAGATCAGGACCGTATAGGCCCACATGGTCAGACCGTGGGCTTCGAGAATCGGTCGTTCCAGGGCGATGAGGGTGCGGGTCAGCGGCGCGAGCATCGCCGCGAGATCCGGACGGTCCGTGGTTCCCATGGCTAGAACCTACCCACTTGCTAAACGTAAGCATTGACCTACGATACGCGCGTGCGTACTGTTGCGCGTATGACGACAGATCTCGTGGAACTCGACCGCCGGGCGGTGCTCGCCACGGTGACCACCGCCGAACTCGTGACTCCCGACCGGCTCACCCTTCCGACTCCGTGCGCGGGGTGGACGGTGGGACATCTACTGGCCCATATGGCGGCGCAACATCGCGGGTTCGCCGCGAGCGCCCAGGGTGAGGGCGCCGATCTCGGACGCTGGCGGGAGCGACCACCCGGACCGCATACTCCGGCCGAATACGCCGCTGCCGCGACAGCGGTCCTCAGCGCCTTCGCCGAGCCCGATATCCCGGAACGCGTCTTCGCGCTCCCCGAGTTCGGCCCGGAGGTGACCGTGCCGGGGCAGCAGGCCCTCGGTTTCCATCTCGTCGACTACGTAGTGCACGGCTGGGATCTCGCGCGGGCGCTCGGTATCGGCTACGAACTGGACGAGGAGACCGCCGAACCCGTCCTGCGAATCGTCGAATCGGTCCCCGACGGCCCGGAACGCGAACAACCGGGGGCTCCCTTCGCCCGCGCGCTGCCGGACCGCGACTCGGGCGCACCACTGGACCGGATACTCCGGCTCCTCGGCCGGACGCCCGCCTGGCCGGAAAGCGAGTAGCCGCAGCCGGGATCCGCGTGCTGCCGACGATGCTCCGATTCGCCCGGCCCGGCCCGCGGCGGCGGGCTCCCGGCGGTCACGCGCCGGCGAGTTCGTCCCGCCAGACCGGACTGTCGACGTAATGGTTGTCGTAGAGCTCCGAACTCGCGCGGATCTCCTCGACACTCGCCGCCCCGCGATGAACCCGCTCGAGCAACCGGTAGTAGTCGAACCGGTGCAGCCCCGGGGTGAAGACCACCAGCAGTTCGGCTTCGGTATCGACGGCCGGGGCGAACGCGTGCGCGACGGTGGGCGGCACGGTCAGGAAATCACCCCGGTCGAGGCGGACGATCTCCTCGCCCAGCAGGATTCGCACCGAACCCTCGAGCACCAGGAACATCTCGGTGGCGGCGGTGTGGAAATGCGCCGGCGCCCCCGGCGAACCCTTGTGCAGGGTCGCCTTGTTCGCGGTGAGCGCGCCACCGGTATCGCCGGCATCGGCGAGCAGGGTTATCAGGCTCAGGGCGCCGTCCCGAAGGGCTTCGGCCGCACCGGAACGGACCAGGACAGGGGCGGCGGTATGCGCGGAAGCGGTCATCGGAACTCCAAAGGTCTCAGCGGGTGCGGCACCCGTTCGGTCTGCTGCAGAGTCGACGGAGCAGGCCCGCCGGTTGTGACATCCCGTCGAACACGCGGCTCCGCCACCGCGGCCGCCGCACGCCGACTGTGACAGCGGGCCACCGGCTCGCTCCACTCGGGTGATACGCCACCGCCCGTGCGAGACGCCGGGCCCGGGCCCACGCTGCCGATATCCTTCCCTTCCCTTTGCACCTGCGGACGGTCGGGCGTAGTTCGCGCTCGCCGGGCGTGGTCGGAGCGCGATCCGTGCGGTATCGGGATCGCCCGAGGAACTGGTGTGGCTGGCGTTGTCCCGGCCGGCGCGGTTCGAGCCGGGGACGGGCTGGAGCTACTCCAATACCGATTACGTGCTGGCCCGGTTGCTGATCGAGAGGGTCACCGGCCGTTCGGTCACCGCGGAGATGCGGCGGCTGATCCTCGGACCGCTCGGACTGACCGGCACCGTGGTGCCCACCGACGAACCGGATATCCCCGAACCGCACGCCCACGCCTACTACCGCTACGAGGAAGCCGGCGAGGTGAAGACGGTCGACGTCACCCGCCACAACCCGTCCTGGATCTCCAGCGGCGGCGATATGATCTCGACGACCCGGGATCTGCACACCTTCATCTCCGCCCTGAACAGCGGCGAACTCCTGCCTGCCGAACTGCTCGCCGAGATGCGGACACCGCATTCCACCGGGATCCCCGGTATGGACTACGGTCTCGGAGTATTCGTGCGCGACATCGGCGACGGCCGGACCGTCATCACGCACAACGGCGGTGGCGCGGGGCACGGGGCGCTCATGTTCAGCACACCGGACGGCAGCGTCACACTCACCGGTGCGCTGAACTACGTGGACGACGCCGAACTATCGCTGTCGGCGGCATTCCAGCAGGCGATGCAGCGCCTCATCGAGGTGGTCTTCGGCGGCGGGTCGGCCGGTCCGGCGGACTGAGTACCGCAGACCCGTCCGCCTCCGCGCGTGACGCGCGCCGGTCGTACCGGCGGCACGAACCCGGTCATCCGGAACACGGGTGTGGCCGGGTTCGTGCCGCTGTGCGCACGGATGGTGTTGTCGCAGCGGGATGATCCGCGCGCTTCCTTCTACGCGGTCCCGGACCGAACCGTGTACGCGGGACCAGCGTCCCGCCGGGCACTCGATATGTTCGCCTGTCAGCCGAGTCGGCTCCGCCGCCGCGAAGCGGGTTCGTTCATCCCGGGCCGACCGCCGCCCGGATGGCCGGGTCGAGCAAGCCGAGATCGGCGCCCAGCCGGTCGGCCAGCTCACGCACTACCGCCACATCCTTGCGCAGGAACTCACCCACCGACTCGGCGAACGCGGTCACCGACCCCTTCGCCGCCACACTCTGCACCGCGCGACCCGAACTGCTGGCGTGCGGTAGGGCGGAGAGTACTTCGGATTCGGTGAGCCCGAGCTCCCCGGCCAGCCGCACGGCCTCGGTGACCAGGCCGATCTGGGCGGCGAACAAGGAGTTGTTGACGAGTTTCACGCGCTGGCCGTTGCCCAGTTCGCCTACGGTCAAGATCGGGTCCGCATAGGCGGCAAGGGCGGGGCGCGCAAGTGTCGCCGCCTCGGTCGAGCCACCCAGGAAGACGGTGAGCGAACCGTCGGCGATATTGTGCGGACCGCCGCTCACCGGTGCGTCGACCACATGGCGTCCGGCGGCGGCCGGAGCGGCGGCGACCGCGGTGGCGGTATCGGGACTTCCGGTGGTGTGCAGGATCAATATCGAGCCGTCCGGCATGGATTCGAGCAGCCCGCTGTCCAGGCACACCTCACGGACCTGCTGGTCGGTGAAAACGCAGATCACCACCGCCTCGGCGTGCTGCCCGGCCTCGGTGACGGAACCGACGGCGGTCGCGCCCGTCGCGGTGATCGCGGCGCGCGTCTCGGGGCCGCGGCCGAGGGCGCGGACATTGTGCCCGGCGGCCGTGAGCCGCCGGATCATGGGGATTCCCATCCGGCCGGCGCCGATGAATCCGATACGCACTCGGTTCTCCTTCGATCATGGGGTCCCCGGACCGCGGATGACGCGGTGCGGGCGCCGGTTCAGCGGGGACGGCCCATCAGGCCGAGGGTGGCGTCGGCGGTATCGAGCACGACCCCGGGCGTGATATCGGCCGCGGCCGCCAGTTCGCTGATCAGCCGGACATCCTTGCGCAGCAGATCACCGGCATGCGCGGCGATCTGGTCCAGCGTGCCGCCACCCGCGAGAATTCGCCCGAGCGCGAAACTGTTACCGCTGCCGTTGCCGATCACCTCGCCGAGCCGTTCGGGACTCACCCCGAGCCGGGTGCCGAGTTCCAAAGTGCTGACGGCGGTGGACATATGCGCGGTGAACAGCAGGTTGTTCAACAGTTTGGTGGTCTGTCCGGTGCCGACTCCGCCCAGGTGCACCACCGGGTTCGCATAGGTCTCGAACACCGGAAGGCACCGCGCCACGGTGTCCTCGTCGCCACCGGCCATCACCAGCAGCCGCCCGGCCGCGACGGCGGGCGCGCCGCCGCTGACCGGAGCGTCGATAAGCGAAACACCCTGGGCAGCGGCAATTTCGGCGAGTTCGCGACAGGTATCGGGATGTACTGTGCTGTGGATCGCGACCACCGGCGGCTGTTCGCGTCCGGCCGCCGATCCGGCGAATCCGGCCAGGACGCCGTCCGCGCGTTCCAGGACCTCCCGCACATCGGCGTCGCCGACCACGCACAGGCACACCAGATCACTCTCGGCGGCCAGATCGGCCGGCGTGGCGGCGACCTTCGCCGCGGTATCCGCGTACGGCTCGGTGGTCGCGGCCCGCCGTGCCCACAGTGTGGTCGGATATCCGGCCTCGACGATACGGCGGGCCATGGGACCGCCCTGACTTCCCAATCCGATGAATCCGACGCGCATCAGATGTTCCTCTCTCCGCACAGCTCAGGAATCGGCATCCGCCGACTCCGGTTCCGGGGCTCCGGGCCGCCAGAACACCGCGAGCAGGCCCGCGGTGGCCAGTACCCCGACCCCGAGTGCGATCACGCCGCCGGCCCAGCCGGTGATCTCGATTCCGGCGGCGTGATCCACCGACAGCCATCCGGGGCCGAGGACGCCGATGGACAGTGCGACGACCGCCAGAACCAGGACGTACTCGTAGCCGTCCTTGAACACGAAGAAACCGTTCTTCCGGTGTGCCAGCAGCGCGGCGACAAGCATCACCGAGATGACCGCCGCGGCCGCCAGCGGCGTGAGCAGCCCGACAACCAGCAGCGCCCCCGCGCCGATTTCGGTGATCACGCTGAACCAGGCCTGCAACACACCGTTGCGCAATCCCAGGCCGCTGAACCAGCCCGCGGTGCCGGCGATCTTGCCGCCGCCGATCCAGTGGTTGACCCCGTGGGCGATCATGGTGGCGCCGACCACCAGACGGAGCAGCAGCAGCGCGATATCGGTGACGTCCATTCGGTTACCTTTCCGGCCGCGTCGCCGCGTCGCCGTCGAATTGCAGGGCGGGCCCGGAGAACTCTCCGGTCCCGCGGGCGATGATGCATTCCTCGGCGAAGTCCAGCACACCGAGGTGGTAGGCCGGAGCCGTACGGCCGAGGCTGACATTGTGGCCGGTATCGGGTATCCGGTTCACCACGACTCGTGGGGAACTCGTGAACAGGTTGCCGACGGCGACCATCTCGGCCGGATCGTTACGCCACACCCGTTCGTATTCGCCGAGGCTGTACCGCACGGGTACCCGGATATCGGGCGCTAGTCCGAGGAACTCCCGGCCGGCCCAGTCGTGGAGCGACCGCGACTCCAGATAGGAGCCCGACGCGGATACGCTGCCGCCGCCGACCACGTTCTCGGGATAGAGCCGGGCGGGTTCCCAGATCAGCCGTCCCACCCCGCGTGGTCGCCGGCCCGCTATCCGATCGGCACCCCAGAGCAGGTCGTGGGCCGCCTGCTGGTGTTCGCGGCCGGTTCCGGCCAGTTCGAGCCCGAGCAGTTCGGCGCCGCGTGGGTCGGCGGCCAGCCGGACCGCGAGCTCACAACCCGCCGAATGCGCGAGCAGCAGAACACCCGCACCGCGGGGCAGCCCGTCCAGGACCGCGTCGACGGCGCCGTAGATCAGATCCACCCGGCGTTGCGGCCGCTCCAGCAGATCGGCGTAGGGGCCCGAACTCCGGAATCCGGGGCGGTCCAGTGCCAGCACGGTGTAGCCCAGTCGCTGTCCGGTGCGCAGCAGGGAGTACTCCGGGTGGCCGGGGCAGTCGAAATAGCGGCAATCGACGGCACCGCCGTGCAGGGCGACCACCACCGCCCGCGGGTCGGCTGCCTCGGCCAGCAGACCGGAGACCGGAATCCCGTCGACCTCGGGGACTTCGGCGACCACCGGCAGCGGACCGGTGGAATCGGCCGGCACCGGTTCGGTTTCGATCAGGGTCACCACACGCTCCGGGCCATCAGGATTCGCTCCGCAGCAGTACCGCGCCGCCCGGGGTGAGTCCACCGCTGGACACCACCGCCACCTTGGCATCGGTCACCTGCCGTTCCCCGGCGGCCCCGCGGAGCTGCACGATCGCCTCGTGTATCAGTCCCATCCCGTGGGTGCGGCCGTGCGAGAGCTGACCACCGTGGGTGTTCAGCGGCAGGATCCCGTCCCGGGCGATATTCGCACCGCCGTCCAGGAAATCCTTGGCCTCGCCGATCTTGCAGAAGCCGAGCGCTTCGATCCAGGACAGACAATTGATGGTGAACCCGTCGTACAGTTCGGCGACGTCCACATCGTCGGGTCGTAGATCGGTGCGGGTCCACAGATGCGCGGCGGGGCCGAGGACCTGCGGCTCGTGGGTGAGCGTGCTCTGATCCCATTCGATCCGCTCGACGATCTGGGTCCCCACGGCCTCCACCCGGATGGCGGGTACCGGCAGATCGGCGGCGGCCTCGCGGGCCGAGACGATCACCGCGACCGCGCCGTCACACGGGACATCGCAGTCGTAGAGCCCGAACGGTGTGGTGATCGGGCGGGAATTCAGGTAGTCGTCCATCGTCATGGGGTCGCGGTACACCGCACTGGGGTTCAGCGCGGCGTTCGCCCGCTGGTTGAGGGCGATCCAGCCGAGTGTCTCGCGCGTGGTCCCGTAGTCGTGGAAATGCCGCTGTGCCTTCTGCGCCAGCGTATGCGCGGCGGAGGTGGAGCCGAAGGGATGCATCCAGCTCGCCGTGCGACCCCCGCCGGACGCGGGAATGGTGCCCCGTTTCATCAGCTCGTTGAACGTGGCCTCCCAGACCGTGCGGAAACACAGCACATGGGTGGCGAGTCCGGCGTGTACCGCGAGCATCGCCGCGATCACCGACCCGCCCGGCCCGAATGTTTCGATCCCGCCGTTGTGCCAGGTGGGCCGGATACCGAGCGCGGATTCCAGTGCGGTGACCCCGCCCTCGCCGAATCCGCCGAGGTTCCCGCCACCCGGATAGGAGGACAGGCCGTCGATATCGTCGAGGCTCAGGCCCGCGTCGGCGATCGCCCGCTGACAGGCATCCACGGTGAGTTCCAGCGGCGGCCGCATGAGCCGGCGCCCGATCTGCGACATACCGATTCCGGTGAGCGCGACGCTGTCCTCGAACTTGTCGCCGCGCCGCCGCGGCGCCACATGCTGGGCGAACTGATCCGCGGGTATCTCGTCGACCGGTAGCGGCGCCGGGTCCGATCGATCCGCCGCGGGCCGGAACAGCGGTAGCCATACGTCGTCGTCCTGCTGGAACACCACCTCCAGCCGCATGCCCAGGGTGAGTTCGTCGGGATCGCAGTCGACGATATTGGTGGTCAGCCGGACTCGCGGATCCTCGGCCAGGGCCACCGTCGCCACCACGTACGGCGGCGGGAGACCGGGTAGCGCGAACCGATGGTTGACGGTGAACGACGCGAGTATCGCGGTACCCGAGACGATCCGGGGTGCCAGGTCACGCCCGCGGCAGTACCGGCAGATCGGCTGCGGCGGGTGGATGAGGGCCGAACACGACCGGCATTCCTGGATCCGGAGGTTGCCGTCGGCACCCGAGGTCCAGAAGAACTCGGTGTCCAGGGACAGCAGCGGTAACGGGCGCCCCGAACGGGGTGCCGGAGCTGTGCCGGTCGTCGATGCCATATCGCCTCCTCGTGTGGTGGCAGGGCCGGTGGTCCGTACTCGCGGTGCGCGGCCGCCCGGCCGGTCGCCGCGAGTACGGCGCTTCGTTGTGCTGCCGATATTGCCGTATCAGATCTGTGCCGAGTCCCGGCGGACGGTGACCGGTTCGGCGAGTCGTTGCTCGTCGCAGACGGTCTGCAGCCGCTCGAGGGTTTCGGCGAGTCCCGGGCCGAGCGGTTCACCCGGGGTGAAGGTGGCCGGCAGATGCCGCATCCCCTGGATGACCGCGATGGTCTCGTAGTGCACCGCTTCTTCCGGGATACACCGGAAATCCGGTATCCGGTCCAGTACCGCGATCAGCATCCGCTTGTACACCGCGCGGGCCACATTCGACCCGATACAGCGATGGATGCCCAACCCGAAACTGAAGTGCCGATTGCCTTTACGATCCAGCACCACCCGATCGGGCTCCTCGAACACCGCCGGGTCACGATTGGCCATGGCCCAGGACAGCCACAGTCGTTCGCCTTCGGCGAACCGGGCGCCGGCCAGTTCGATATCGGAGTTCACGGTGCGGCCGTCGCCGGGTGCCGGGGTGAAGTAACGCAGGAACTCCTCGGTCGCCGAATCCAGTAGTTGATCCCGTTCCCGGCTGAGGGTCTCCCGTTCGTCCGGATGTTCGGACAACCACTCCAGGGAGTGCGCGGTGAGCGCGGTGGTGGTGTCGAAACCGCCGCCGATCAGCAGGCCGAGCATGCCGAGGATCTCGATATCGGAGAGGGGCGCGCCGCCGAGGGTGGCCTCGGTGGCGAGCGCGTGGATGAGCCCGGGCCGGGGATTCACCCGGATCTCGGTGAGGTTGGTGTAGAGATCCAGGCCCATTTCCTGGTGTAGCCGGTGCACCCGCTCGTATTCCGGGGAATCGGGCGGGGTGTACACCGTGGCGTGGGCGGGTTCGCTGTACACCGCCCAGTTGGCCAGCGGGATGCCCAGCATGGCCAGGGTCAGCACCGCCGGCACGATATTGGCCAGATCGTCGACGAAATCGATCCGTCCCGCGGCGATCTTCTCGTCGAGGGCGGCGCGGACGAGTTCGTCGACGAACGGTATCCAGCGCTGTACCGCCGCGGGCGACAGATACGGGTTGAGTACCGACCGCAGTTCGCGGTGCTCGGGATCGTCCATCTCCAGGATGCCGTTGCGGATGGCGGCCTGGTTGGTGGAGGGGATGGTGATGCCCTGATATCCGCGCCGTACACCTTCGACATCGCGGTCGTTGGAGACGTAGGGGCAGCGGGCGAGTTCGAAGACCTGGCGGTTACCCGCGGCCACCCAGTAACCGTCGTGGTGGTCGGTCCAGGCGATCGGGCAGTGTCGATGCATATGCTCGGTGATCGCCTGGAACGACTGCCGGTAACCGGGTCCGTAACGGTCGAAATCGAGCCGGGGATTGAGGCGGTCGGTGGATTCGGTGGCGGACATCGGTCCCCCCTCGTGCTACTCGGTGAGCGAGATGGCGCGCTCGGGGCACGAGTGCACCGCTTCGCGCACCTGGTCCTCTTGGTCGTGGGCTACATTTTCGTCGACCGGCGACGAATGTCCGTCGATTTCACTGAGTTCGAACGCTTTCGGCGCGATCATCGAGCACAGAGTGTGTCCCTGGCAGCGTTCCTGATCGACATGGACCTTCACGGTTGTCACTTCCCTTCGGATGCGGTGGGCGGAGACCCGGGGCTGTCAGGTGTTGCGTCCGCCGTTGACGCCGATGATCTGGCCGGTGATGTATCCGGCCTCCTCGGAGATCAGGAAAGCGCAGGTGGCGGCGATATCCTCGGGTTTGCCGACCCGCCGCACGGGGGTGCGCTGAATATGGTCCTCGACGGTGCCGCCGAGCAGCCGGCGCTCTTCGGAGCGGCGCAGCATGGGGGTGTCGATGAAGCCCGGGGGGACCGCGTTGACGGTGATCCCCGAGGGACCCAGTTCCAGCGCAAGGGATTTGGTGAGTCCGTTGACCGCGGATTTCGAGGAGACGTAGTGGGACATGAACGGCTGGCCCGACTGCGCGCTCGACGAGGAGATGTTGACGATGCGGCCCCAGCCGGCTTCGACCATATCCGGCAGTACGGCCTGGATGGTGTGGAAGACGCCGTGCAGGTTCACCTCGATGACCCGCTGCCATTCCGCGAAGTCGATGTTCTGGAACCGTTTGAACCCGTCGACTCCGGCGGCGTTCACCAGGACGGCGACCGGTCCCAGCTTCGCGCGGACGGCGTCGAGCGCCTCGGCGATGCTGTCCGGGTCGGTGACATCGGCCCGGTAGGCGGAATCGTCTTCCGCGGCAGCGTTGCGGTCCAGGGCGGCCACATGGAATCCGTCGCTGCGCAACCGCTGCGCGATGGCCAGTCCGATGCCCGAGGCGCCGCCGGTGACAACTGCGGTTTTCACGCCTGCCTCTCCTTCTCCCGCGCCCACCGGCGCAAGAACATGCATTCCGAATAGTGAGAACCGTACTCTCGTAAAGATCGTGTCCGCAAGATCTGCGGGATCCGTCCGAGGGTCGGTCGCTCCGCTGCCGGTTCCGGATTTCTCCAGCTCACCGAATTGCCAGCGTGAGCGCCCTTGCCAAATGTACTATTCTCCTCAAACGAGAATGTAATTTTCACAAACTTTCGAGGAGGCGGGATGTCAACGCAGGAAGAGGCGGTGACTGCCACGCAGCGGTTGCTCATCGACGGGCAGCTGGTCGAGACCGGGGCGACCCTGGCCTCGCTCAATCCCGCGAACGGGGAAGTGGTCGGCCACGCGCCCGAAGCCGGTGTCGCCGAGGTGGACGCCGCTGTGGCCGCCGCCCGCCATGCGTTCGACACCACCGACTGGTCGACGAACCACGAATTCCGCGCGCGCTGCCTGGACCAGCTCTATCAGGCGCTGCAGGACAATGTGGAGGACCTGCGCGCGCTGATGATCGCCGAGGTCGGCGCGAGCTACATCCTCACCAAGGGAAACCAGCTCGAGACCCCGTTCGAGATCGTCAAGTACTACGCCGGTGTGCTGAAGGGCTACACCTGGACCGAGGACCTCGGCCCGGTCGAGATCCGCGGCGCCCAGCACCAGCGCTGGGTCGAGAAAGAGGGCGCAGGTGTGGTCGCGGCCATCGCCGCCTACAACTACCCGTATCAGCTGGCGTTCGCCAAACTCGCGCCGGCGCTGGCCGCGGGGTGCACGGTGGTCCTCAAGGGCGCCCCCGACACCCCGCTCATCACCCTGGCCCTGGGCGAGCTCATCGCGAACCACACCGATATCCCGGCCGGCGTGGTGAACATCCTCACCAGTTCCGAAGTGGCCGTGGGCGAACGGATGACCACGCACCCCGATGTCGATGTCGTCTCGTTCACCGGCTCCACACCGGTCGGCCGCAAGATCATGGCCGCTGCCAGCGCCACCCTGAAAAAGGTGTTCCTCGAGCTCGGCGGAAAATCCGCGGCCATCCTGCTCGACGACGCCGACTACAACCTGGGCGCCATGTTCGCCGCCTTCAGTATCTGCTCGCATGCCGGCCAGGGGTGCGCGATCACCACCCGCCTGCTGGTACCCCGCGCCGATCACGACAAGGTCGCCGAGCTGGTCGCCGCCAACCTCGCCAACATCACCTACGGTGACCCGGCCGACCCGAAGAACTATATGGGTCCGCTGATCAGCGAACGCCAGCGTGACAAGGTGCACGGCCTGGTGGAGCGGGCGGTCGCCGCGGGCGCCACGCTGGTGGCCGGCGGTGAGAAGGTCGACCCCGGGTTCTTCTACAAGCCGACCCTGCTGGCGAATGTCGACCCCGACAGCGAGATCGCCCAGGAAGAGGTGTTCGGCCCGGTCCTGGCGCTGATCCCGTACGACGATATCGACGACGCGGTGCGGATCGCGAACAACTCCATCTACGGTCTGTCCGGTGGTGTGTTCGGCGCCGACGCGGAGCGCGCCCGGTCGGTGGCCCGCCGGATCCGTACCGGCACCTTCAGTATCAACGGCGGCAACTACTTCCACCCGGACGCGCCCTTCGGTGGCTACAAACAGTCCGGCGTCGGCCGGGAGATGGGCGTCGTGGGGATGGAGGAGTTCATGGAGCGCAAGACGATCGCCGAGGTGGTGGCCTCGTGAAGCCGCTGGAGGGGATCACCGTCCTCGAAGTCGCCATGTACGGCTTCGTCCCGTCGGCGGGCGCGGTGCTCGCCGACTGGGGCGCGAATGTGATCAAGGTCGAGCATGCGGTCACCGGTGATCCGCAGCGGGGGTTGCGCCAGATCGGCAAGTTCAAGGTGGAGGGCGATCCGAACCCGAATATCGAACACGCCAATCGCGGTAAACGCAGTATCGGCGTGGATATGTCGGTCGAGGGCGGACGCGAGGTCATCTACGAACTGGCGCGGCGGGCCGATGTGTTCCTCACCAGCTTCCTGCCCTCGGCCCGCACCAAGTTCGGGATCGATATCGACGATATCCGCGCCGTCAACCCGAAGATCGTCTACGCCCGGGGCAGCGCGCTCGGTCCGCGGGGCCGGGAATCCGATCGCGGTGGCTACGATATGACCGCCTTCTGGTGCCGCGGCGGGGTGGCCGCCACCATCACCCCGGAGGGGACGAACGGCATGATCCAGCCGCCCGGCCCCGCCTTCGGTGACACGATCTCCGGGACCAATCTGGCCGGTGGTATCGCCGCCGCGTTGCTGAAGCGGGAGCGGACCGGGGAACCGTCCGTCGTCGATGTCTCATTGCTGGGCAGTGGTCTGTGGTCGCTGGGACATACGGTCGCGCTGTCGGCGTATCAGGGTGAACCCATGCTGGCGCCGCCGCCCGGTACCCACGGTGCGATGTCGAACCCGCTGTCGGGACTCTATCGCACGGCCGACGACCGCTATCTCTCGTTCGTCATGTTGCAGCCCGGGAAGTTCTGGGCCGATGTCTGCCGGCATATCGACCGCCCCGAACTGGCCGAGGATCCGCGTTTCGCGGACGCGGCGACAATCGCGGCCAATACCGATGCCGGGGTGGAGATAGTGCGTGAAGCGATCGCGCAGCGCACGCTCGCCGAGTGGACGAAGAAGTTCGCGACGCTCAAGGGGCCGTGGGCGCCGGTCCAGGACTCCCACCAGGTGGGGCAGGACGATCAGATCAGGTCCAACGAGTACATTCTTCCCGCCGGAGAACTGGAACTGGTCTCGAGCCCGGTCCAGTTCGACGTCACCGCACCCGAGCTGCGGCCCGGGCCGGAGTTCGCGGCGCAGACCGAAGAGGTCCTGCTCGAACTCGGGTGGGATTGGGATCGGATCATCGAATTGAAGACCAGCGGCGCGGTGGCCTGAGATGTAGCACCGAACGACGGACCCGGTAGGGATGCCACCGAGCTATTCCTGCCGGGCCCGAGCACTTGCTATTTCGGTGGATCGTGCTGGTCGCCCTCCTCCACCGGCAGCGGGTCGTAACCGTTGTTGTCCTGGGCGGGCGGCTCGACGATGACGCCGTTGTCCGGGATATTCGGACTGTCGGGCAGCACCGGAATATCGATCTCCAGTTCGGAGGGGCCGTGGGTATCGGCGAAGTTGTCGTCCCAGGTTTGTTCGAGGTCGTCCCGGTAGTGCTGATAAGGAGTTCGGCCGAGTTCGTCGGCCAGCCGGTCGCGCGCTTCGTCGTGGGACAGCCGCCCGCTGTTTTCGTCGGCCCAGATATCGATGGTCGCCTGGCTGATGTTCCCGATATCGGGGCCGCCGTTCTCCAGGATCTCCATCCGGGCCCGGGCAGTTGTCAACCCGCTTTCGGCTTCGGCGAGGTAACGCATCCGCATGTTCCGTTCGAGCCAGGGACCGTATTCCTCTCCGGGCGTCGGCGGATCGGTGATTGCGTCGAATCTACCGGCGTAGGCGTGACCCACTTCGTGTGCCAGGATCGCGGTGGCCCAGAGCGGTTCGTCCTTCTTGTCCTTGTCGATGATGATCTTCTTGGCCTCGGAGTACGTCACGCCGAGCGAATCGATATCGCCGTAGCCGATCGTCCAGCCGTCGGCTTCCAGAATTTTCAGCTGCTCCCGCAGGAACGGGGACATATCGGCGTAGTCCAGCACAGTCGCGTCGAGTGCGGAGTCGACTTCCGGTCCGGCGTCCACCGGTCCGTTCGTTGTCCGGCCTGTCGGGCTGTCCTCGCGGTCGGCGTCGTCGATGAGGTGTCCCAACGCCAGCCCGCCCAGACCCGCCATCACCACATGGCGGACCGAAAGGCCGGACCTGTTATTCGTTCGTGCCAGGTCGTCGGTGCCGCTGCGCATGCCCCCGGCGAGACGGTTGTAGGTGGTGGAGGTGCCCTTCGCCGCGCTGCCGAGTAGCGCGGCCGAACGCGCGGCGGCCTTGCGGGCGGCTCCGCTGACGGCCTGGGATACGAGCAATTTCACGGACGTCTCACTTCGGTCTCCGGTTACGTCCACCATCGCATGGATCTCCGGCGGCAGATTCCCGATCGTGGCAGGTGGCGCGCTATCCGGCCGCCGGTGGAGATGATGCCCGGAATTGTGTTGCCCGCATTCCGCGCATCATCGACCACCACCCTTCGGTACGGTAGATCAGCTGCTCTCGCAACCGATTCCGTTGCCGTCGCGGTCCAGGTCGTACTCGTCCGGTCCGATCACCCGGACCCGGCCGGTGTAGGCGGGGCCGTTCCCGCTACCGCCTGCGCAGTCGACATCGCTGGTGATGGGGACGCAGGGATCGTAGGAGGGGTGGCAGCCGGCCGGTACGGCCCGGGCGGGGGCGGCAACCGCCAGGCCGAACGAGGCGGTCGCGAGGGCCGCGGCGCCCAGGATCGACAGGGTTCTCATCGAGGCTTCCTTCGGTGAAGAGGACGAATCGCCGAAGTTTCGCACGGTCAGTGCCCGGTCGACCTCTTTTTAATGGAAAAGTGACCTCTAAAAAGCGTTACCGGATGCTTATCCGATCGCCGGGCAACCGCGCTCTCGGCCGGGAATCGTCGCGGTGGCCCCGGTGTTGTTCCGGGCGCATCCCGCCCGCATATCCCGGAGGCCGCTCATGACGACACCCAGCGTGAACGAATTGATCGATCCCGCAACGGATTTCGGTGCCCGCGTAGCCGAACGGCTCGAACGCGAGCAGATTGTATGGCTGACCACCGCCGGACCCACCGGGACCCCGCAACCCAGCCCCGTATGGTTCCGCTGGAACGGTAGCTCCTTCCTCGTCTTCAGTCAGCCGGACCGGCCGAAACTTCGCAATATCGCGCGCAATCCGCGGGTGGCCCTGCATTTCAACAGCACCGAGACCGGGGGAGAAGTGGTGGTGTTCGGCGGCGCCGCCCGGGTCGAGGCCACCGTCGACCCCGAAGAGGTCGCGGCGTACCTCGACAAGTACGCGGCGGGGTTGGCCGGGCTGTCCATGACCGGCGACCGGTTCCGCGCGGAGTACTCGGTGCCCATCCGGGTGGTACCCGACCGTCTGCGCGGGTTCTGAACCTCAGAATTCCAGGTCGGACCACGCAGTCCGGATCGGGAACGGGAAGCCGGTATCGACCCGCCGGAGCCACCGGGCATCCATGTGCCGATCAGCCGGTAGTCGGCCGGACAGAGCGGACGGACCCAGGCCGGAGCCCATGGGTGGTGGCGTCGCTAATGGAATACCACGCTCTCGAACGCCGACCCGCGCTGTGGGGCCGCGGGTGCCCCTTCGCAGTTCGGTCCGGGAAACGCGGCGACCCGCAGTTCCGTATCGTTGGTGACGACCCCGGCTGCTCCCGGTGTGTTGTGACACCGGTCGGGTACGGGATCGCTCAATACGGCGCGGCCACCGTTCTGCCCGATGTAGACGAAGTCGCCCGGGTCGGCGTGGGCGCTGAGCGGGGTCGCCGGCATGATCACCGTTCCGGCGATGAGGATGCCCACGGTGTCGATGATTCGTCGCACTCGCTGTTCCTCTCGAATCGGGGAATGGACGGCTACTCGTGCACGGGTTCGCAGTATTCTCCACAGCGCGCCGAACTGTGGGCAGGCGATGTGCTCAGCGGGTCAGCAGCTTCTTTTCGGTGTGTCACGACGCGCCGGTGAGATCGCGGCAGGTGATCTCACCGCCGATCCGCGGGCCGATGGCCAGGTCGAGCATCCCACGGTGAGAAGTGGCGGTTTGTCGTAGCGGGTGGCGATCGCCCGATACTGTTCGAGCCGGACGAAGCAGCGTTCGACCACGTTGCGGCCTGCCGTGGCCGTCGCACGCGAGATGGTTTTCCACGAACCGGCTGATACCGAGCGAACGGCCGGGGCCCGTGCGAGGATCGACACGGGAGCAGCGGCATCCCGGCCCGCCGCCGTGATCGAGTGGATGGCGGAATGTACTGGGTGGCAGGCGCTCTAGCGGTCTCGCTCACCGTGTGTGCCGACCGGTACGGGTATCACCGGGACGAGATGTATTTTCTGGCCGCGGGTCGGCGCCTCGACTGGGGATACGCCGACCAGCCGCCGCTGGTGCCGTTGCTGGCCCGAGCGATGGCTGCGATCGACGCGGATTCGCTGATCCTCCTGCGACTTCCGGCGATCGTGGCGGCCACCGCCGTGGTCGTGTGCACCGGCTGGGCGGTCCGTGAACTGGGCGGCGGCCGGGCGGCGCAGACCCTTGCCGCGGCCGCGGTGGCTTCCTCCGCGCTGTTGCTCGGCGCCGGTCATCAACTCGGCACCGTGATCTTCGACCTGGCGGTGTGGTCCGCCGTAGTGGTGACGGTCCTGCGGCTGCTGCGGCCGGAATCGGATCGGCGCTGGTGGTTGCTCGCCGGAGTGCTGGCGGGTATCGGTTTGCAGAACAAGACGCTGCTGGCGTTACCGCTGCTGGTTCTCGCCTGCACACTTCTGTTGCTCGGCCCCCGGAAAGTGTTCGCCACCGGGTACTTCCCGGTCGCACTCGGGATCGCCGCGGTCCTCTGGGCGCCGAATCTGTGGTGGCAGGTGCGCAACGGGCTGCCGCAGGCCGAGGCAGCCCGGGCCATCGCGGGTGGCTCCTCGGGAACGTCGGACGGCCCGCTCGGCTTCGTGCTGCTGCAGTTCGGCCTGATGGGGCCACTCATGGTGGTGTTGTGGGCCGCGGGTCTGTGGTGGCTGGCCCGGTGCCGCCGCTACCGCGCTTTCGCGCTCGCCTACGTCCTGCTGTTCGTGGCGTACCTGGTCGCCGGGGGCAAGGCGTACTATCTGGGCGGAATGTACCCGGTGCTGCTGGCCGCCGGCGCTACCGCCCTGGCACCGGCACTGACCCGCACCTGGCGGCGGCGTACCGCGACGGTCACGGTGTTTGCCCTGAACGCGATGGTGTCGGCGGTACTGTTCCTGCCGGTTCTGCCCGTGACCGCCCTGCGCGATTCGCCGATTCTCGCCGTGAACTACGACGCCGGAGAAACGGTCGGCTGGCCGCGGTTCACCGACCGAATCGCGGAGGTCAGAGCCCGTCTGGCACCGAACGCGGAAATACTCACGGACAACTACGGCGAAGCCGCTGCCATCGAGCGTTTCGGCGCTCCGTACGGCCTCCCGGTTCCGCACAGTGGCCACAATGCCTACTGGTGGTGGGGGCCACCGGTCGATTCCCGGCCGATCCTCACCGTCGGCCTCACCCGCGCGGAAGTCGCGCGATTCTGCGCCGATTCCGTTCCCGAAGCGGCGGGCCGAATCGACAACGGGCTCGGAATAGACAACGACGAACAAGGGGCGGCGATGTACGTGTGCCGTACCGTACGTGCGCCCTGGGCGCAGCTGTGGCCGGCGCAACGGCAACTGGGCTAGAGAGCGTCATCGAAGCCTGTGCGGTCGAGGTGCGGGTTCGATTCGATGTGTAGTTGTGGCGCGTAGGCACGACTCGACCGAGGTCTCTCTAGCGGGGCCTTCCGGGGCTGGGGGTGTCGAGGGCGTATCGGGCGCTACCGGGACCGTCCTCGGCCGGCCGGGGGTCGCCCGGATCGGCGGGGGGTATCCGGCGTAGGTACTGTCCGAGCAGGCCGGCTGCGTCCAACATGGCCAGCCCGCGCTCGGTGAGCCTGCGTTGCCAGTCGGTGAGCGCGCCGCTCAGTTGCTCGGTGCCGCCGGCAGTCCTGATCTGTTCGACCACCGTGGCGATACGGTCCAGTCCGTAGCCCCCGCGCCGCAGGAGATGGGTGAGTTCCGCGTCGCGGATATCGGCGGGTGTGTAGACGCGGTAACCCGTCGCCGGGTCTCGTAGGGGGCCGAGGATCCCCGCGGTCTCCCAGGCGCGCAGCGTGGCCGGGGTGACGCGCAGATGATTCGCCACTTCGCCGATGGTGCGGGTAGTGGCGGAGGTTCGCGCGGGGAGCATGTCGTGCCCGGTGGGGAGGTGCTCGATCGCCCGCCGGACCGTATCGAGTGTTTCGCGGTCGCGGAGCAACCGCTGATGGCCGCGGTCGATGAGGTTCAGCGCGGAATCGATCTCACCGCCGTGGATCTCGGTCATGATCCGCCCGGCGAGTGCGTGCCCGTACGCGGCGACGAGGGCGAGGAAGGCGTGCAGAGCCGCCGCGTGCACTTCGGTGTAGATCCGGTAGCCGCTGTCGGTGCGCTCGGCGGGCGGTAGGAACCCGTCCCGCTCGTAATTGCGGACGGCCTGAGTGGAGAGTCCGTGCGCGCGGGCCAGATCGGTCGGTCGCAGTGTGATCACTGTTTTGAGACTTTACACCAGATATAACGCTTGGGAGCGCGGAAAGTCTCAACCGAAGTTTCAAAGATAAGATCGAAGAAATGAAGGATTTCCCTGACAGCGTCCTCAACCGGCCCGCCGACCTGTTGGCGTTCGGTGAACCGACCCATCTGGAACCGGCCTTCGCCTGGACCCGTAACGACCTGTTCGTGGCGGCGGCGGATCGCGGCTTCCGCTCGATAGCTCTCGAAACCGATCGCGTGGCCGCCCTCGTCGTGGACGATTACGTCCGGTACGGCGTGGGCACGCTCGATACGGCCACGGCAGCGGGTTTCTCGCACGGTTTCGGCGACTTCCCGGCCAACCGGGATCTGGTCTCCTGGATGCGGGAGTACAACGAGACCCGCTCGCCGGGGGAGCACTTGGCCTTCCACGGCTTCGATGCCTCGCTGGAGACGATGAGCGCGCCCAGTCCGCGCCGTTATCTCGAATACACCGCCGACTACCTGGGTCTCGATCTCGGTCTGACCGATCTGGCCGGTGCCGACGATCAGTGGGACCGCACCGAGGCGGTACTGGATCCGGCGGTATCGGTCGGGGCGACCCGTGCGGCCGACACTCTGCGTGTACTCGCCGACGATATGTGCACCACCCTCTACACCCGGGCGCCCGAACTCGTCGAGCGCACCTCGCGCACCGCATGGTTGCGTGCCGAAACGTATCTCACCGCCGGACTCGGCCTGCTGCGGTATCACAAACAGGCGGCCCAGCCCATCGGACAGGCTGCCCGCTGGAATCGGATGTGCGCCGTCCGCGACGCGCTCATGGCACAGAACCTGCTCGATATCCGGCGTATCGAGGCCGGGCGGGGCCCGACCCTGGTATTCGCCCACAACCTCCATCTGCAACGGAACCCGAGCAGTATGCGGATGGGCGATATGCAGCTCGACTGGTCCAGTGCGGGCGCTGTCGTCGCGTCGCTGCTGGGTACGCGGTACACGGTGGTCATCGGCTCGCTGGGTCGCGACGAGACCATCGATCTGCCCGAGCCCGGCGCGGATACCTACGAGGGGTTTCTGCAGACCCGGGTCGCCGCCCGGGGGTTCGTCCGGCCCGCGGATATCCCCACCGCGCGTTCCCGCACGGATCACACTCCGGCGCACGGTTATTTCGCGCTCGACCGAGCGGCCGTCGACGCCGCCGACCTGATCCTGCACATCCACGACGGTGCCACCGTCCGGGGCCGGCGGCAGCGCGACCGGGCACGATCCGAACCCGACCCGGTCCGGTCACACGCGGGCGGGTCGACCGCGGAGTTCCCCGACCGCTCGTGAACCGGCGCGCGGGGCGGGCGGTACTCGCCGGTGACTATCGGAACACATCTCACCGGGTGCGTTCCACGGCGTCGCCGAGCGCGGGGCCGGAGCCGGGGGCCAGTGGTTCTGTGCGGCAGGTTCAGCTGCTCTGGGACCCTGTTCACCGGAGCTGACGTCGCGAGGTCCGCGGTATCGGTGAGCGGGCTGGACCCGAGGGTTCGGCCGCGCCGGTCGGGGAGTTCGAGGCTCGATTCCCGGACTGCGCCGGATCGGTTCCGAGATCGATGATTTCAGGCGGAGTCCAGGTCAGAACATTGATGCAATGGTCGTCGGCGATGAAGTATTCGCGGATACTGTCCTGCTCGCCGCTCCAGAAGGTGGGGCGCTGCCGCTCCAGATCCAGCCAGCCGCCCCGCTCGACTTCCCACAGCCAACCGTGCGGTTCGCTGTAGGTGTTCCAGTACTCGATGAGGTCGCCCTCGTCCAGCACCCGGAACCCCATCAGCTCACGGAATACGACATGGGCGAAGGAGAATCCGGGGCCTTGGATGGCGATGGTGAGGTCGCCGCCGTTATAGCGCAGGTCTCGGACAACCTTCTTCGCGTACCTGCTCGACTCGGGTACCAGGCGGCACTCGGGGTCGAAACTCGGTGCGGATTCGGGTTCCCCCACGGGGTCGGCTGTTGGCATGTACTCGATCATGCCAACAGCCGGGCGGTTCCTCAGCTCGCGTGTTTGGCCGCGTAGCGCTCCGCGTATTCGGCGCGGGTCGTGGTCGACAGATCGACATCGGTGGCCTTTGCGCGTAGCGCGCCGACCGTCGCCTGCTCGCGGGGAGTGTGCGCGAACGGATCCCAGTTCAGGAAACGGCAGGCGTTCTGCCAGGTGATCTTGTCGATATCGGAATCGTCGGCGCCGGCTCCCTCGAGTTCGTTCAGCACGAATTCCGGGGCGCCCGGCCAGAGCGAATCCGAATGCGGATAGTCGCATTCCCAGGCGATATTGTCGATACCGATCTCGTGCCGCAGTTTCAGCGAAGTGGGATCGGTGACGTAGCAGGCCAGCACATGCTCCCGGAACACCTCGCTGGGCATCTTGCCGCCGAAATCGCGGCGCAGCCAGCGCTGGTTGGTGTAGTGCCGGTCGGAGCGATCCAGGAAGAACGGTATCCAGCCGACACCGCCTTCGGACAGCGCGACCTTCAGCTTCGGGTAGCTACGGAAAGCCGGGCCCCACAGCAGATCCTGGGTGGCGATCAGCGAGATACTGGGCGCCAGGACCATCAGATTGTCGATGGGTGCGTTCGGGGCCAGTTTGAGGACGCCGAAGCCCTGCCCGATATGCAGGTTCATCACAGTGTCGTTATCGCAGAGTGCCTGGAACACCGGGCCCCAGTAGTCGAGATCGTGATAGCTGGGCAGACCGTCGATATGCGGTAGCTCCGGCATGGTCACCGAATGACAGCCCTTGGCGGCGACACGGTTGATCTCGTCGATCGCGAGCTGCGGCTCCCACAGCGGCAGGATCGCGATCGGGATGAACCGGCCCGGGTAGGCGCCGGCCCATTCGTCGATATGCCAGTCGTTGTAGGCGGAGATCATCGCGACGGTGATCTCGTCCATGCCGCCGCGGCTCAGATGCCCGGCACTGAAACCGGTGAAGGTGGGGAAGCACATGGAGCCGAGGACGCCGTTGGCGTCCATATCGCGGACCCGGTCGTGGATGTCGTAGACCGCGGGGCGCATCTCGGCGTATCCGGCGGGGTCGTAGCCCCACTCCTCGGCCGGCCAGGAGACGACCGCGTTCAGGCCGGTGACACCGGTGGGCCGGTCGCGGTAGATCCAGCGATCGATACCCGTGTCGTCGACGACGACCTTCGGTACGTATTCGGCGTACTTCTTCGGCGCGTGGTTGTCGAACATATTGCGCGGTTCGACCACGTGGTCGTCGATGCTCACCAGAATCATGTCGTCGATATTCACCGGACTCCTCGCTGTTCATGGTCGACGCCGGGCGCGGCCCGGACTAGGAGATCGAAAATCTCTTCAGATGAGAATCTCACTCTCGGTTGTGTTCGACGATACACCGTGGCCGGTGCCCGGGTCGAGATGATCACCGGGGTCGGATCCTCGTGCCGGAGGGCGGTCGCGTACGGCCCGGCGGGCACGCCGAACTCCGCCACCGCGAGATACGCGGGGGCGGAGTGGGTATCGCGATCACAGCATCCGTGGTGCAGTGCGGGACGACCACGCGAGCGCCTGCCGATCCGGCGGCCGGTCGTGGCTCCGGCTGAGGGATTCGGTCCGCTGTCGGCGTTCAGCGCAACTGATCCTTCATCACCTTTCCGGTGGCGTTGAGCGGTAGTTCGTCGAGGAAAACTACCGACCGCGGCACCTTGTACCCCGCCATCCGCTCCTTCGCCCAGGCGATGAGGTCCGCTGCGCCGATCTCCGTGCGTGCCACGACGAATGCCTTGCCCACCTGGCCCAGCCGATCATCGGGGACCCCGATCACCGCGGCCTGGGCGACCGCCGGATGTTCCAGGAAGAACCCTTCGATCTCGGCGGGATACGCGTTGAATCCGCCGACGATGTACATATCCTTCTTACGGCCGATCACCTTCAGCCGGCCGCCCTCGTCCAGGCTCCCCAGATCTCCGGTGTGCAACCAGCCGTCGGCGTCGACGGCCGCGGCAGTGGCCTCCGGGTCGTCGAGATAGCCCTGCATCACGCTGTACCCGCGGATGAGTACTTCCGAGTCGTCGGCGATACGCAGTTCGATACCGGCACAGGCGCTGCCCGCGGTGGTCGCGATCTGTTCGAAGGTATCCCCGGGTCGCGACGCGGTGGCGGTACCGGCCTCGGTGAGGCCGTACCCGGTCATGATCGACCGGAACGGGAGTTCCTCCCGGATCCGGCGGATCAGGTCGACCGGGATATCCGCCGCCCCGGTCACCGCGGCGCGCAACGAGGAGATATCGCGCGCGCCCTCGTATTCCAGCAGCGAATGGTACAGCGTCGGCGGCCCCGGCAGCATGGTGACCCGTTCGGTCGCCACGAGTTCGATCACCTTGTCCACATCGAAAACCGGTACCGGCAGCATGGTCGCGCCGCGGACCAGTGCGGCCACGATCCCCGCCTTCAGGCCGAAGGTGTGGAAGAACGGGTTGACCATCAGATAGCGGTCGCCGCGCCGCAGATCGGCCAGATCGCACCATTCCGAATACAACCGCAGCGTCTGCAGATGGTTCATCATCACGCCTTTGGGGCGCCCGGTGGTGCCCGAGGTGTAGATGATGTCGGCGATATCGGTGCCCGCGACCTCTCGTTCGAAAGGTGCCCCGCTGCCGAGGAAATCGGATTTCAGATCGTAGACCGGTACCCCGGGTGGGGCCGGATAGTCCGCACCGAGGAAACCCTTCTGCACCAGCAGGGCCTTGGCTCCGCTGCGGCGGATGACATCGGCGGCCTCCTCGGTCTTGAACCGGGTGTTGACGGGTACCAGTACGCCGCCCGCGGTCATCAGGCCGAGGGCGGCGACGATCCATTCCGCCGAATTGGGCGCCCATACGGCCACCCGGTCACCTGTGCCGATACCGGATTCGGCGAACGATCCCGCGGCCCGGCGGATCCGGTCCACGAGTTCGGTGTAGCTCCACCGCAGTTCCCCGTCCACCACCGCTTCGGCATCACCGAAGCGGTCCGCGGTGGACAGGGCGAGCTGCGGGATGGTTTCCCAGGTCATGCTGTGTCCTCGGATTCGAGCGAGGGCCCTGTGTGGTGACGCCGCACAACCACCGCCGGGCCCGACCCGCTCATACCTCGAGCAACCGCGCGAGGTTGCCGCCCATGATCTTGGCCTGGTTCTCCAGCGGCATGTCCTTGATCTCGTGGATGTAGCGGGCCGGTTCGGCCAGGCCCTCCGGATGCGGCCAGTCGGAACCGAACAGCACATGGTCGGCGCCCATGACCTGCGACAGCCGTTCCAGATCCTCCTCCCAGAACGGGCTCACGTAGAGGCTCTGTTTGATCGCCTCGATCGGATCGCGGAAACCGAAGCCCTCCGGCGCCTTCTTGTAGACATCGGACAGCTGCTGCAGCAGCGGCTCGAGCCAGGCCGAACCGTTCTCGATGACGGCGATCTTCAGCTCGGGGAACCGGTTCAGCGCGCCGTGGCACACCCAGGACGCGACCGCGTCGGTGACCGGACGCCACTGGTTGGTCATGGCGAAGGTGTTGGTCTGGAACGGCAGCATCTCCGTATCGTTGCCGTCCCATTCGGCGTCGAAGCGCGAGTAGCCGCTGTCCGAGGAATGCATGGTGACCAGGACGTCGAGTTCGACGACGCGCTTCCAGAACGGATCGAATTCCGGCATCGCGAACGATCGCATGCCCTTGAACCCGGGCACCGGGGCCGGGCGTACGAGGATGGCCTTGGCGCCGTGTTCCACTACGGCCCAGTTCAATTCGGCGATCGCCCGTTCGACGATCGGCAGGGTGATCACCGGGACGGTGAAGATGCGGCCGGAGTGGACGAAGTTGCCGTCCTGGCCCCAGTCCTCGAGCATCCAGCGGTTCAGCGATTCGATCACTGCGTGGATCAGCTCGGGATGGTGGCGCATCCGTTCCTCGACCAGGCTGGCCAGGGTCGGGAACATCAATGCGCGCTGCAACTGGAGGTCGTCCATGACCTTCAGCCGCGCTTCGGGGTTGCGGAAGGCGTCGATCGCCTTCATCGACTTGCCGAAGATCTCGCGCCGGCTCTTGCCCTCGGGATTACCGTGCTTGAAGTACTGCTCCATGGCGCCGGGGCGGGCCACCACCTCGAAGGTGGGGTTGGGGATGTACTCGCTGATCTGGCCGAGTACCGCGATCTTGGTGCGGCCGTTGATCTCGACGTACTGGATCGCGCCCTTGTACTTCTCGGGCAGATGCCGGGTGAGCGCTTCCTTGGTCTCGTAGAGATGGTTGTCCGCGTCGAAGAGCTGATACGGCAGCTCGACTTTACTCATGGAATCCTCCTTGGCTATTTATGAGAATCGTATTCTCATGAGCGCTCGGTCGCAACGGCCTCGTCGCGCGCTGCGGCCAGATCACGCCGGATGGCGAACTTCTGGATCTTTCCGCTGGGGGTCCGCGGGAAGTCGGTGACGATATGCAGTTCCTCGGGCCATTTCTGCTTGGCCAGACCCGCCTGCGCGAAATGCGCGCGCAGTGCCTCGATATCGGGGGCGGGCCGATCGGGCAGACAGCGCACCACCGCGGCCGTGCGCTCGCCGAGGCGTGGATCGGGTACCGCCACCGCGACGCCCTCGGCCACGCCGGGCAGGGTGAGCAGCACCTCCTCCACCTCGAGCGCGCTCACGTTCTCGCCGCCGCGGATGATGATGTCGGATATGCGGTCGGTGATGGTGAGATAGCCGTCGGCGTCGAGGACGCCGATATCACCGGTGTGGTACCAGCCGTCGGCGTCGAAGGCGTGGGTGGTGAGTTCCGGATCGGTGTAGCCCAGGCACAGATCGGGGCCGCGGCTGATGATCTCCCCGTCCTCGCTCAGCCGGAATTCCACGCCGGGCAGGGCATTGCCGTCGGTGAACAGGCGCTTATCGGCCGGTGCGGTGGACAGTGACCCGGTGATCGACGGATGCTCGGTACTGCCGTAGGAACGGAATACCGTGATCCCGAGCTGTTCGAGGCGCACGCTCACCGCGGCCGGTACCGCGGCCCCGCCCAGGCCGGCGTAGCGCAGCTGGGCCAGATGCGCCGGCTTGTAGCCGGGGTGGTCGAGCAGGCTGGTGACGAAATAGCTCACGCCGCCGCCCACGCAGATGTTCTCGCGCTCCATCAGTTCGAGCACCCAGCCGGGGTCCCAGAGGTCGAGCAGATGGATCGGCGCGCCGTCGACAACCGGGATGAGCAGGGCGTTGAGCATGCCGATGAAATGGCCGACCGGCGCCGAGGTGAGCTGGTCGCCGCGGTCGGGCGGGTACATACCGGCCAGCTGCCGCACTTCGTAACCCAGGGTGTTGTGGCTGTGTACGACGCCTTTCGGTGCCCGGGTGGTACCCGAGGTGAACGCGATACACGCGGGCCCGTCCGGGTCGGTGTGCAGGACGCCGTCCAGCGGTTCCGGTTCGAGCAATTCGTCGAAATCCCGGTCCACCACGCCGACCACCGGTACGTCCGCGCACAGAGTCGGGTCGAATTCTTTGTGGCCGAAGCGTTCGCAGGTGATGAACACCTTCGGCCGGACGGCCTCCAGGATGTAGCCGAGTTCTCGGTGCCCGTAGAAGTGCGCGATCGGCACCACCGTGGTGCCCAGCAGGGTCGCGGCCCAGTAGGTGGCCGCCGCCTCCATCCAGTTCGGCAGCTGGAACGCGACGATATCGCCGGGCCCGACCCCGCGGCGCCGCAGGCCGGCGGCCAGGCGCCGCGCGATCTGTTCGACCTCGGCGAAGGTTCCCGACCAGGGCCGGATCCGGGAGTGCACGCGGAAGGCCGTCCCGGGGGCGTCGGCCAGGCCGCGGGCGAGGAGTTCACCGAGTGTCTCGTCGGTCCACCATCCGGCTTCGCGATAGCGAAGGGCCAGTTCGGGGGGAACGCCGCGGATGAGCGATTCGGGCCCGGAGGTGGAGCGCGACCACGTAGGGCCCTCGCTCATACGCCGTGGCTGGTGCATATCGAACTCCCGATCCGATCGTCGGAAACCAGCGGGAAAGTATATGGTTCTCTAGACAAGAGAATCATATTTCCGTCGAGGAGAACAAGTCGTGATCGAGCTCGAACTGGCGGACGGTCTGGCCGTCGTCACCATCAACCGGCCACAAGCTCGCAACGCCATTGCCCTGGACACGATGGACGAGCTGGACAAGGCGATCGACGGGGCGGCCGGAGCCCGGGCCCTGGTGATCACCGGTGCGGGGGACCGGGCCTTCGTCTCCGGCGGAGATCTCAAGGAGCTGGCCGCACTGCGTACCGTGGAGCAGGCCGCCGCCATGGCGAACCGGATGCGGGAGGTCTGCGACAAGATCGCGGCGTTCCCGGGCCCGGTGATCGCCGCGCTGAACGGCCACGCGCTGGGCGGCGGTGCCGAGGTCGCGGTGGCGGCGGATATCCGGATCGCCGCGGACGATATCAAGATCGGCTTCAATCAGGTGGCGCTGGCGATCATGCCGGCGTGGGGCGGCGCGGAACGGTTGTCCCGGCTGGTCGGGCGCGGCCGCGCACTGCTGCTGGCGGGTTCGGGCGAGATCCTCTCGGCCGCCGACGCCGAACGTCACGGCCTGGTGGACCGGGTGCTGCCGCGGGCCGAATTCGAGGAGGGCTGGCGGGTGCTCGCCCGTGCCCTGGCCAACCCCTCGGCGGAAGCGATCAAACGCGTCGTCGACGGGGCGAGTCCGGCAGCGGCCGTGGCGGCCTTCGCCGAGCTCTGGGTGGCCGACGCGCACTGGGTGGCCGCCGACCGGGTGATGAATCGCGGGAAATGAGGCCCGGATGAGCCGCCGGTTACGCCCCGTTCTCCAGGAAGCCGATCTCGCGTTCGGCGAACGCGAAGGTTTCGGCGTGCCCGGCCGTCATGCCGAGTGCCTGTTCGAGGACGACCATCCGGGCCGCGCTGGTCATCAGCACCGACAGCACATCGGCGGGGAAGCGGCCGGTATCGACCCCGTAGGCGTCGAGCAGCCGGCCCAGCGCTTCGGTCTGCGCGGCACGGAACTGCTCGGAGTAGCGCACGACCTCGGCCCGGATCGCCGGTTTGTGGTTGGCGAGTCCGACGAACTCCATGGTGAACCGGGCCGCGGTGGTATCGGTACTGAACTCCCACAGCGCGTGCAGCGGCCGGTCGGATTTCAGCACCTGTGCCAGGGTTTCCAGGCCCTGTTCGGCCCGGCGGCGGAACAGGTCCAGGAACAGGTCGTCCATGGACCGGAAGTAGTAGTGCACGAGCTGCGGTTTGAGGCCGGCGTATTCGGCGACCCGGCGCGAGGTCACCGCGGCCCAGCCCTGTTCCAGCATCAGCCGTTCTGCCGCGTCCATCAGGACACCGCGGTTCTTGGCCTCGGGTGCGCCGAGCCGGCGGGGTGATGACATGTTTCGGCCTCCTCTGGGGTTTCCGTATTACCACGCCGGTCAAGGGATCACCGGGGATCGTATCCCGCCGGTGACGACTGTTGACGCGCTCCCTCCGCCCATGCTAAGCATGTGCTCAGCATCACATCTGAGCGCTCGCTCAGCAAGGGTCGTCCCGCATCGCTACCGGGATACGGCTGTGGCCTCGGATGGAGTGTGTGGCGGCGCGAGGAGGCGGCTGTGGGCGACCCGGAGCAGCAGCGCGCGCCGCGTAAGGCTTTTGGCGGCGACAGTCCCCGAGGGCCGCGGAGCAAACGAGCCGTATCAACCCGTGATCCACGGTCGGCGACAAGATTCTGTTGATATCAGGAGGTTCCCGTGACCGATTTCGATACGGTCGACTACTTCACCGATCCCGCGCTGGTACCCGATCCCCATCCGTACTACGACCATCTGCGCGCAAAATGCCCGGTCACTCAGGAACCCAACTACGGGGTCTGGGCGGTCACCGGATACGAGGAAGCCATCGACGTCCTGCGCGATTCGGACACCTTCTCCTCGTGCATCGCCGTCGGCGGCCCGTTCCCGCCGCTGCCCTTCACCCCGGAGGGCGACGACATCACCGGTCAGATCGCCGCGCATCGGGAGCAGTTGCCGATGCACGAACACATGGTCACCATGGATCCGCCCGACCACACCGCCGCGCGGTCGCTGCTCAACAAACTACTCGTTCCCTCCCGGCTGAAGGAGAACGAGGAGTTCATGTGGAAACTCGCCGACAAACAGCTCGACGAGTTCATCGACGACGGTAGATGCGAATTCCTCGCCGCCTACGCCAAGGTCTTCACGCTGCTGGTGATCGCCGATCTGCTGGGCGTGCCGGAGGAATACCACGAGGAACTGCGGATCAACCTGGCCGGTGGGCCGACGGTGGGCTCGATCGACAAGGAGATCGTGCCGGTCAATCCGCTGGAATGGCTGGACAACCTGTTCAGCGAACTCATCTCCGACCGGCGGTCCAATCCACGCGACGATGTGCTCACCTCGCTGGCCCAGGCGAAGTACCCGGACGGCTCCACCCCCGAGGTCATCGACGTGGTGCGTACCGCCACCTTCCTCTTCGGCGCGGGCCAGGAGACCACCGCGAAACTGCTCGGCAGTGCCATGCAGTTCATGGTCATCCGCCCCGATCTGCAGGACGCGTTGCGCGCCGACCGCAGCCGCATCCCCGTTTTCATCGAAGAGACCCTGCGCATGCAGTCGCCGGTGAAGAGCGGGTTCCGGCTGGCGAAGAAGCCGGTCGAGGTCGGTGACGTCGCGCTGGACGCCGGATCGCTGGTGATGGTCTGCCCGGGCGCGGCCAATCGCGATCCGCGCCGCTTCGACAATCCGCACGTCTTCGATCTCGACCGCCCGAATTTCCGGGAGCACATGGCCTTCGGACGCGGTGTGCACACCTGCCCCGGCAGTCCGCTGGCGCGGGTCGAGGGCCGGGTATCGCTGGAACGGATCCTGGACCGGATGCTCGATATCCGGCTCGATCCGGAAAAGCACGGTTCGCTCACGGATCCGACCTTCAACTTCGAGCCGACCTTCATCCTGCGCGGCCTGACCGACCTGCACATCACCTATACGCCGAAATCCTGAAACAACCTTCACCGCAGCACAATCCAGCCGGTCGCGACCGGTGGAACGAGGAAATGAGGTAGTCATGACCGGACGGGTCGAGGGCAAGGTCGCCTTCATCACCGGTGCGGCCCGGGGCCAGGGCCGCAGCCACGCGGTGCGGCTGGCCGAAGAGGGCGCCGACATCATCGCCATCGATATCTGCAAACCGATCGATACGGTCGAGATCCCGCTGGCCACCCCCGACGATCTCGTCGAGACCGAGGAACTGGTCAAAGCCACGGGGCGCAAGATCGTCACCGCCGAGGTCGATGTCCGGGATTCGGCCGCGCTGAAGGCCGCACTGGCGGAAGCTGTCGGGAAGCTGGGCCGGCTCGACATCATCGTCGCCAACGCCGGAATCGCCAGCGGCGGCGACACCCTGGCCGAGACCGACGAAGAGGTCTGGCAGGACATGATCGACGTGAACCTCAGCGGGGTGTGGAAATCGGTGAAAGCCGGTGTCCCACACATCCTGGCGGGCGGCCGCGGCGGCTCGATCGTGCTCACCAGTTCGGTCGGTGGTCTGAAGGCCTACCCGCAGACCGGGCACTACGTCTCCGCCAAACACGGTGTGGTCGGCCTGATGCGCGCCTTCGCGGTGGAGCTCGGCCAGCATTCGATCCGGGTCAACTCGGTGCATCCCACACACGTGAGCACCGCGATGATCATGAACGAGAAGACCTTCGCCATGTTCCGTCCGGATCTGGAGAATCCGACCGCCGACGATATGGCGCCGATCTGCCAGATGTTCCACACCCTGCCGGTGCCGTGGGTGGATCCGATCGATATCAGCAACGCGGTGCTGTACCTGTCCTCGGACGAGGCCCGCTATCTCACCGGTGTCACACTGCCGGTCGACTGCGGGTCGATGCTCAAGTAGCCGAGGCGAACTCGTGGACCCGGGCCCGGACGGTGGCACCGTCCGGGCCCACGACTACTGATTCCTCCGGTGCCGGAGGCCCCCGCCTGTGCGGACGCGACCGATCGGACGCGGAACGGCTGCGCCCGGATACCCGGCCGGGTGCGGCCGCCGGTATGTCATGATCGGCCGCCATGGATGCCATGCGAATCGGCCGAGGTCTGGTTGTGGCGGGGTTGTGCGCGGTCGCGGCGGGATGTGGTGCGCCGGCCGGGCCACCCGCGGACTCCCCGCGGCTCGGTACCGAGTTCACCCTGGCGCCGGGCGATACGGTGCGGCTGGACGGTGACCGGCTGACGGTGTCGTTCGACGGCGTATCCGCCGACAGCCGATGCCCGGCCCGCGCGCAGTGCGTCTGGGAAGGGGATGCGATCGTGGTCGCCGCGGTGAGCGTCGGGGAGCAGCGGTCTTCCGCGGAACTCCACACCAGCCGGCGGTTCGCCACCGGTGCGACGGTCGGTGGCTATCGGATCGAACTCGTTGCACTGCGCCCGTCACGGCCGGCGGACGGGGTGGTCCCGGCTGCCGAGTACCGCGCGGACCTCTTGGTCACCGAGTCCTGATCCGGAACGCGGTGGACGTGATTTCCGGTCCCGGCGCCTGTCTCTTCCTCGAAATCGGTGTCGGGCGGACGGGTTCGGTCATTCGGTGGGCAGCGCCCGGCGCAGTTCGGCGACCGCGATCCGTGCTGCCTCGGCGATCGCCGCGTCGACCGCGGGCAGCGCGGGATCGGCGCGGGCGGCCCGGGTGAAAACGGCCACCGCGACCGGATATTCGTCCGGGAACTCCACCACGGCGACTTCGTTGCGAATGATGCCGATGGTTCCTGTCTTCCCGGCCACCGCCACTCCCCGGTGCGGGAATCCGGCCGCGATTCGGTGCGGCCAGACCTGCCGCCGCATGATCGAGCAGGCGAAATCCGTTTGCGCCGGGGACAGCAGCTGTCCGCGCCAGAGGGCGGACAGCAGCCGGGTCATCTCCTCCGGCGTGGTCGCGCTCGTATAGGCGGGGTCGTAGGCGGATACGGTCCAGGCCTCGTCGTTGTCGGCCAGGGCGGCGAATGCCTCGGCTGTGCTGTGGGAGTCGGTATCGCGTACCAGACTGCGCTGGATATCGGCGGTGCCGCCGACGAGCCGGGTGTGGTCGAGCCCGAGCGATTCCAGCAGCTCGTGGACTGCGCCCAGCCCGATCTCGCCGAGCAGCAGATCCGCGGCCGCGTTATCGGACACCGTCATCATGGAGGTCGCCAGATCCCGCCGGCTCATGGTGACCGGGTCGTGCAGGGCGGAGATCCCGGTGGGGCCGGGCGTGCATTCCGCGGGGGTGAGTGTGAGCCGCGACAGCGGGTCGAGACGACCGGCGTCCACCGCGCGGCAGTACGCGAGGAGCAGCGGCAGTTTGTACACCGAGGCGGTGACCACCCGTTCGGTTCCGCCGACCGCGACCTCGGGGCCGTCGCCGTCGCACCGGCGCGCGTGCAACCGCCCGGTACACCCCGCGTCGGCGAATACCGCGCGAATACGATCGGCCGTGGTCATCGCAGGCGCTCCCGGTAGAGAAGGCGGTCCAGCGCGTCGGCCTGCTCCTCGGCGCCCGCGCGATGGATCACCCGGCAACGCAACGCCACCGCCTGCGGGGCCATCCGCAACCAGGCGACACCCGGAATATCGGACGGCGCGGTGGTGGTGAGCCCGAAACTCGTTCCGGCGGCCACCGCCGCGAGTACGGCCCGGTCGTCGTGCACCGTGACCGTCTGGACATCGAGGCCGCGTTCGCGCAGCAGATCCCGGACCGTATCGGAGGCCGGGGGATTCGCGGCCCGCGGGTAGGCGGCGTAGGTGAGGCCGGCCAGCATCGGGAACGCCGGTCGCTCGGTGGCGGCACTGCGGTGGCCGGCCGGGACGACGATCCACCGGGGCAGCTTCACCACCGAGCGGGCCTCCACACCGTCGACCAGGGCCGGATGTTCGATCACCGCCAGATCGCACAACCCGGACCGGACGGCCGTCACCAGATCCACCGTCGTACCCATATCGGTGGATACCGCCTCGCCGGAGGAACTGCCGGTGCGGAGCACGGTCACACAGGCCGTGACGATCCGGTCGGGCAGCGCGGAGGTGGCGCCCCAGTGCACGGTGCCGCGGGTGCGGGCGATCCGCTGCGCTTCGGCGAGCAGGCGTTCCGCGTCGTCCACCAGGAGCCGGGCCCGGGGTAACAGTTGCCGGCCCGCCGCGGTGAGGACCGCGCCCTGCCGGGTGCGGTGGACCAGCTCGACGCCCAGCCGGTTCTCCAGGCGCCGCAACCCCTGGGACAGCGGGGGCTGCGTCATATCCAGTACGGTGGCGGCCCGTCCGAAGTGGCCTTCATCGGCGATGGCGACGAAATAGCCGAGGTGGCGGATCAGGTCCATAGCGATATTGAACCAGCGCCGCCGGAGACCGCCGCCGAACAGCGGTTCAACCGGCCGTTTCGAGCAATGAAACCCGCTTCCAACTGGTCTTATATCAAATGCGACTGGTGTACGGGAGTGTCGGATATTGGCGGCCGCCGAGCATGGGGTGTCTGCTGCCAGGGTGAAACCGAACCGATCCGCTCATCGCATTCCGTCGAGTCGGCGATCACTGGCGCTCGTCCTGACCGCGGTCGCGCTCGCCGCCGCCGCGTGCGGTGACGGGGATACCGGTACGCCGGCGGATTCCGCGTCGGTCAGTACTCAGCAGACCACCGACCTCAGCAACACTCTCATGACGTTGCAGTCGAGGTACAACGTGCTGTTCGGGATCGCCGCCGTCGATACCCGGGGCGGGCGCACCTTCGAGTGGAACGCCGACGATCGATTCGCCATGTCCTCGACCTTCGAGGTGTACGCGGTGGCCGCGATTCTGCGGCTCGCCGAACGCCGGGAACTCGACCTGAGCGACAAGGTACTGATCACCCGGCAGGACCTCGTGATCAGTTCACCGGTCACCAGCTACCACGCCGGTGAACTCATGAGTTATTACGACCTGAGCCGGGCGGCGCTGGTCCGTAACGACAACACCGCGGTCAACCTGCTGCTGCGCCGGCTCGGGGGGCCGGGCGCCGTCACCGATTTCGCGCGCTCGATCGGTGATGTGCAGACCCGGCTGGACCGCTGGGAGCCGGAACTCAACGAGGCGCAGATCGGTGACCCGCGCGATACCAGCACGCCGTCCGCGCTCGCCGCCGGATACCGCAAACTGGTCCTGGGCGACGGCCTGAGTACCGAGTACCGGCGCATGCTCACGAGCTGGATGCGCTCGAGCGTGACCTCGCGGGAGCGGCTGCGCAAGGGTCTGCCGATCGGCTGGGTGGCGGCGGACAAATCCGGTAGCGGTGCCTACGGTACGGCCAACGACGCCGGGGTGGTGTGGAGTCCGACCGGGACTTCGCTGGTGCTGGTGATCTTCAGCCGTTCGACGACCGGCTATCCGATGGCCGCGGGGGCCGATGCCGCGGTCGCCGACGCGACGGCAGCGGTTCTGGGCACCATGTCGCAGTGAGATCCGCGCACCGGATCTCCCTGTGTCACTTCCGCTGAGCGGATCCGCGAGAACTGCCGACCGGTCGAGTGGCCGCCGATGAACCGGTGGTGGCGGCCCGGCGCGGTGAGTGCGCGGGCCGCGTGATCACCCGGCGAAACGCAGCGTCACCTCCGCGGTGACCGGCCTGGCCCGGCACGGGAGCACCAGGCCCGCGGCGAGATCCTGTGCGGTGATCGCGAGCAGCGGATCGTCGTCCATCTCGACCCTGCCGTGTTCGAGTGTGGCGCGGCAGGTTCCGCACGAGCCGCCGAGACAGGAGTACGGGAGGTCCTCCCGCCGGGTGAGGGCCGCGTCCAGGATCGGGCGGTCGCGCGGCATCTCGAACTCCAGCGGTTCGCCGTATCCGGTGAGGGTGATCCGGCTCGGCGCGCCGTCGGCCCGCGCAGGTTCGGGTCGCCGGGTCTCGAACAGTTCGGTACGGATCCGGGTCCGTTCGACACCGCGGGCCTCCAGCGCGGTGACCGTAGCGGTCACCAGGGCTTTCGGCCCGCACAGGAACCATTCGTCGGCCTCGTGGCCGGCGATCTCGGCCGGATCGATCCGAGCGAACCGGTAGGCCGGGCCGTGGGGGTCGATCCGCGATCCGGTGCGCCGGCGGGACAGGTGGTGCACGATATCCAGCCGCCCCGGGTAGCGGCCGGCCAGCTCTTGGAGAGAGGCGGCGAGCATGATGTGCGCGTTATCTCGGCTGCCGTAGTGCAGAGTGATACGGCTGTGCGGTTCGGCTTCGAGAAGAGTGGCGACGATCGATACGATCGGGGTGATTCCACTGCCCGCCGCGACGGCGATGTAGCGGCGCCGGGCCGCGGGATCCGGGGCCGGGGTGAAGGTTCCGGACGGCTCGGAGACGTAGAGTGCCGTGCCGGTGATCCGATGGTCGAGGACATAGGAACCGAAAGCGCCGAACTCCGGACGCCGCACCGCGATACGCAGGCGATCCGATCCGGCGGGATCGCACAGTGAATAGCTGCGGCGGATCGGTTCGCCGTACCGGGTGCCGCGGATCGTCACATGCTGACCGGCCCGGAAATCGAACCGGGCGCGCAGTCGCGCGGGGACCTCGAACTCGACGATCGCGCTGTCGGGAGTGTCACGGACCACCGAACGCACGGTGAGCCGGTGGAATCCGCGCGCCGGGCCGTGCGGCTGCGGATCGAACAGGGCGGGCGGGCTCGGCCGGGTCCCATTCGCACCCGGCCGGACAAGGCGGCGGACCGCGATACCGCCGAGCGCGCGCGCCGTCCGGGCGACGAGGTCCGGGCGCAATATCGCGGTAGGTGGTTCCAGCAACCCGGCGATACGTGAGATCTGCCGGCCGATCGCCGCGTCGCGTTCGCCGACCGCCATCGCCAGCCCGGCCACCGGGCCCAGCGCGCGCATGACGGGCCACCCGGACGCATCCACATGCGGCATGGCCAGATCGAACAGTGCGGTGATCGCCCAGGCGTCGTCGACGGCGGATGCCGCGGCGCGGTACCACCGGCGGGGCAGATCGTGGTCGCCGGCCGCGAGGACGGCGCGCAACTGCAGGGCCTGTAGGGCCGAAACGGTCATTCCCTGCCCGAAGGCCGGACTGAAACTGCATACCGCGTCACCGAATACGAGCAGACCCGCCGGGAACCGGTCGAGCCGTTCGTAACGACGGCGCCGGTTGGCGGGATACCGGTAGGTCGCGATATCGGTCAGGGGTTCGGCGTCGAGCAGGGCGGCCCGGACGTCCGGGGGTGCGACCGACGCCGCGAAGCGCCAGAAACCGTCCGGATCGGTGGGCGGATGATCTTTTCCGTAGCCGATCAGGGTGAGGATATGCCTGCCCTCCTCCACCGCGAACAGTGCCAGGCCCCGGGCCGGGTTCTGGTTCGCGACCACGATCTCCTTGTCGGCCGGTGTGGATCCGGTGGACAGGCGCAGGTAGCGGCTCGCGTATTTCATATCGATCCGAACCCCCTCCTCGGCCGGGCGTGGATAGCCGAGCCCGTCCAGCCAGTCGCCGATCGGGCCCTGCCGTCCCAGGCTGCTCACCACCAGATCCGCCGGGAAATCCCGGCCCGCGGCCCGGACACCGGTGATCCGGGTCCGGGCGGCGTCGGTGCGCAGTTCCGTCGCGGTGGTGTTGTCGACCAATCGCACCCCGGGCAGGGCGCGCACGCGTTCGCGCACCCGCCATTCGAGGAACGGGCGGCCGGCCTGGAGCAGGGAGTATCCGGAATCGGACTGCCGCAGCGTATGCCCGGCGATCGTCATCCGCATCTCGGTCAGCGAGCGGCATTCCACCGCGCCCTCGGCGAGCAGTTGGGCGGTGATACCGGGGAACAGTTCCTCCAGGATCTGCCGTCCGCGGGCCAGGAGCGCGTGGACATGCCTGCCCTGGGGGACTCCCCGCCGATCCCCCGGGGCCGACAGATCGTCGCGTTCGATCACGGTGACCTCGGCGAAGCTTTCGCTGAGCACCCGCGCGGCCAGGAGTCCGCCCATACTCGCGCCCAGCACCACGGCCCGCCGGTGCTGCGGCGGTGGTACTGCCGCGTATCCGGTACCGGTCATCTTCGCCTCCGACATCGTTGTCCCGCGGTCTCCGTCCACCGGAGCCCAGCGGCGCGATTGAGACTATTGGACAAATTAGTCTCAGTAGCGCGGATGTGGCAAGCCGGGTCCGCCGCGCGGTACAAAGAGCCATGACCTCCTCGACCCGATCATCGGACGCGCTGCTGGACGCGGCGGTCGAACTCATCGGCGAGAGCGGTCTCGACGGGCTCACCCACAGCGCCGTCGCCGTCCGGGCCGGGGTGTCGCGAGCCACCGCCTACCGCGAGTTCGGGGACAAGGACGGGTTGGTCTCCGCGGTCGGGCGGCACGAGGTGGCGAAAATGGTCGCCGCCGCGTTCGCCGTACTCGAACTCGACACCACGGTCGGCGAAATCGCCCGCACGGCCACGCTGTTCGCACTGCGCTATCTGCGGGAACACCGAGCCTTCAACTATCTGCGCGTGTACGAGCCCGCCTGGTTGCTCACCGTGGCCATCGAACACGGGAACGCGCAACTGAACCTGGTCGAATCCGTCGCCGCGATCGCCGAGCCCCTGATCGCGGGTCGCGACGACGAACACCTGGCGCTGCCGCCCCGGCACGCGGCCGAAGTCGTGGTCCGGACGGTGCTCTCGCACGCGCTGATCCAGGACAGCGCCCTCACCGACGACGAAGTCGCCGCGACGGTGACCAGGGCGATCACCCGCGCCGGGCGCTGACGGCTACTCGGGCCGGACGAGCAGACCCACCGACGCGGCGAAGGCCGGGGCGAGATCGAGCAATTGGCCCGGGGTCACGATCGCGCCGCGCAGGGCATCGATACCCTCGTCGACCCGTAATGCCCGCGCCCCGCGGAAATCGACCTTCGTCAGCCGCGCGTTCCGGATCGCGAGTGCCGAGATCTCCGAACCCGGGAAATCGACCTCGTTCAGTTTCGCGCCACCGAAATCGACATGCCGGAGCACACAGTCGACGAACCGGACCTTCAGCAGGTTCGCGCCCCGGAAGTTCACCGAATCGAGTTTGCAGTTGTGGAACTCCACCCGGCGCAACTCGGCACCGCCGGCCTCGACGCCCGACCACGCGCCCTCGATGATCTCGGCGTCCATCCAGACCGCGTCCGCTATATCGGTTCCGGTGATCCGGACCCCGTGCAACCAGACCTCGCCGAAGCGCGCGCTCCGTGCCGAACCGCCGTCCAGCCGCACTCCACGGAACGCACACTGGTCGAACACGGTGTGGCGCGCATCCGGATCGGACAGGACCGTATCGTCGAAACGCAGGCAGTCGTATTCGCCTTCGGCGCCGATCGGGCCCGCCGGTTCCAGCAGGTTCGCGAACGGCAGATCGGTCAGTTCCCGCGGCACGGCACCCTCACGAGATCGCAATCGACAACTCGGTGGACTTCGTCCGAGACGCTACACCCGCCCGGGGACAGGGCGATAGCTCACCGTCGTGTCCTGAAGGTCCTCTCTCGCTCGGGTCGAGGACCATGCGCGAGCTGCTACGCACTGTGTTTCGCACTCGAGTTGCAGGCTTCCGTCCGGCAACGAACCCTCCGACCACGCAACGTATCCCGGTGTGCGCAGGTGTTCACGGCATCGAATCAGCGCGATTCCTTTTCGGAACCGCGCATGCCGCCGGGACCTGTTCGGTGCCGGCGTGGTCCGGAGACGAATGGATCGGTATGGGGTGCGACGTCTGTCGCCCAGGGGTGGTGACAGGTCGCTCACCTGGTGACGGCGTCCGGCGGTGGAGCCGGTGGTATCGCGCTCACCGGTCGGTCGGTGGGGTGACCGGCGAGCGGTCGATTTTATTGCGGCATCCTTGTTGACCTGCGCGAAAGTCTGCCGACCGATCTGGCCGGACTTACGCGTTTCCCAAATAGAGAATGGTATTCTCGCAGAAAAGGGACGTGCTTCCGGTCGCTGATACCGGGCGATGCGAGGGGGTGATCGAGCACGCCCTCGCCCACCCGGATCTATCCTTACAAAGATTGCAATACTTATTGCGCTTGCCTGGATGGGGCGTTAGATTCCTTACAAGTCCTCGACATCGAGGCGGATCAGCGCTATCGGCCGGGTCGGTTGGGAGTCAGTCGGAATGTTGCAGCAAGGGGCTCGCTTTCAGGGCGGCCAGTCGATCGGGCTCGCGGCGGGCTGGAGCCGGCGGCGGGTCACCGCGCCCAGCAGGCTGTTCGGCGCCAACGGGTTGCGGACCGGCCCCGACGGCCGGATCTACATCGCCCAGGTGACCGGCAGCCAGATCAGCGCACTCGATATCGACACCGGCGCAATCGAAACCGTCAGCGCCAAAGGCGGCGATATCATCGCCCCCGACGATTGCGCCTTCCATCCGGACGGCACTCTCTACGCCACCGAGGTGATGGACGGCCGGGTCAGCGCCCGGCACCCCGACGGCACCACCCGGCTGCTGCGGGCGGATCTGCCCAGCGCCAACGGCATCACCGTCCACCGGGGCCGCTTGTTCGTCAACGAATGCCGGCCCGGCGGCCGGCTGATGGAACTCCCGCTCGACGGGGGCGCCCCCCGCATCCTGCTGGAGAACATCGAACAGCCCAATGCCATGGAGGTAGGGCCCGACGGACTCCTCTACTACCCGGTCATGGGCACCAACGAGATCTGGCGGATCCATCCCGACGGCGGCGAGCCCGAGCGCGTCGCGGGCGATCTCGGAGTACCGGACTCGGTGAAGTTCGACGCGGACGGTTTCATCGTCTCCACCCAGGTGGCCTCGGGTCAGGTCCTGCGGATCGACCCGCGAAGCGGGGAGAAGACCCTGCTGGCCCAGCTGAACCCCGGGCTGGACAACTGCACCCTGGTGGACGGGCGGTTGTTCGTCTCCAACTTCACCGGTGAGATCACCGAGATCCTCGCCGGCGGGGAAACCCGCACCACCCTGCCCGGCGGGCTGAACTGGCCGCTGGATCTGACCGTGGGCCCCGACGGAACCCTCTTCGTCGCCGACGGCACCTACTTCTATGCCGTCGGCGCGGACGGGCTGGAAACCCAGGGCATGCTGTTCAGCCCGGGCTATCCCGGGTTCACTCGCGGAGTGACCGCCACCGGGCCGGGCGAATTCGTCGTCGCCACCGCGGGTGGGCAGATCGCCCGTTGGCGGCCGGCGGCGGGCGAATGCGAGTTCCTGGCCGGTGCGGAAACTCCGTTCGATCAGCTCTACGGCGTGGAGGTCGGCCCCGGCGGGATCATCGTGACCACCGAGTTCGGCACCGGACGCGTACTCGGAGTGCACAGCGGGGGCGGCGTCGATGTGCTCGCGTCGGGGCTGCGGAAACCGCTCGGCGTGGCCTTCACCGGGGGCGGCACCCTGCTGGTCGCCGAATCCGGTGCCGGCCGGATCGTCTCGGTCACGCCCGCCGGGGTGGACACCGTCGTCGACGGTCTCGACACCCCGCAGGGCATCCTCGTTCGCGGGTCGCAGCTGCTGGTCGTGGACTCCGGAGCCAAAACTCTGGTCTCGGTCGATCTGGAGACGAAAGCGCGCGAGGTCCTGGCCTGGAACCTGCCGGTGGGCGCGCCGCCGGGCGTGACACCGAAACCGCTACTGGGCATGCCGCCGTTCTCGGGGCCGCAGGGGCCGTTCGCGGGTATCGCCGCGGCCGCCGACGGCACCCTCTATATCGCCGCCGACGCCGAAGGCAGTGTGCTCGCGTTCCGGAAGGACGGGTGAGGAACAGATGACCGACGACTTCTTCGGGCTCGACGGACGCGTGGTGATCGTGTCCGGGGCGGGCGGCGGCGGTATCGGCACCGCGGTGACCAGGCTGGTCGCGCGGGCCGGAGCGACCGTGCTCGGGGTGAGCCGGGGTGCCGAGAATCTCGCGAAGCATGTGGAACCTCTTGCGGGGGAGGGGCTGAAGGTGATTCCGGTGCAGGCCGACGCGGCCACCGACGAAGGAATCGCCACCGTCCTGGCAGCCGCCCGGCAGGCCGAGGGCGAGCTCTACGGTCTGGTGAATATCGCCGGCGGCGCCGCGCCCGCCACCTGGATGCCCGCGACCCGGGTGACACGCGCGGACTGGCGGGCCCTCTTCCACCAGAACCTCGAATCCATGTTCTTCATGAGCCAGGCCGTGGCCGCGGAGATCAGGGCAGCGGGCCGCGCGGGGTCGATCGTCTCGCTGTCGTCCATCAGCGGGATGAACACCGCCCCGTTCCATATCGCCTACGGCACCGCGAAAGCCGCGCTGGTGGCGGCCACCCGGACGCTGGCGGCCGAACTGGCGCTCGGTGATATCCGGGTGAACGCGATCGCGCCCGGCGTCACCGAGACCCCGGCTTCGGGCACCTATGTGGACGAGGATCCCGAACGCGACCGGACGGCCATCGCCATGGGCCGCCGCGGCCGCCCCGAGGAACAGGCCGGCGCGGTGCTGTTCCTGCTCTCGCAGCTGTCGTCCTATATCACCGGCCAGACACTCCTGGTCGACGGCGGACTGAATCTGAAATGGACCCATCTGGGTGCCGACAACACCTCGCTGTTCCTGAAGGACGAGGGATTCCGCGCCGCCATCACCAGCTGACCGAATGCACTGCACCGACACCGACTTTCCCCGGACCCGGGGTGGGAGAACGCCATGAGTGAGCGTAGCGAGCGATCAATCGACACAGCCGAGCCCTCGCTCGTGCCGGAGCGAAGCGGAGGCATGAGCGACACCGTCGACGATATCGCCACGAATACCGAACCGCTGTCCACGCCGATGACGATCGGGGTGGAGGCCTACCTCAGTCCCGATTACGTCGAGGCCGAACGCGACAAACTGTGGCGCAAGGTGTGGCAGCAGGTAGGGCGGGTCGAGGAGATCCCCCGGGTCGGCGACTACCTCACCTACGAGATCCTCGACGATTCGCTGATCATCGTGCGGACGGCGCCGGACAAGATCCGGGCCTACCACAATGTGTGCGCCCACCGCGGCCGGCGCCTCGTCGACACTCCCGCCGGCGAACGTAATGCCCACGGGCAGAAGAAACAGTTCGTCTGCGGATTCCACGGCTGGCGCTACGACCTCGAGGGCCGCAACACCTTCGTGCCCGAACGCGAGGACTGGCCGTGCGGTCTCACCGAGGGCAGGGACGGGCTCGTCGATGTGCATGTCGATACCTGGGGCGGCTGGATCTTCGTCAACCCGGACCCGAATCCGTCGGAAACCCTGCGCGAATACCTCGAACCCGCGGCCACACTGCTGAACCCGTTCCAGCTGGAGAACATGCGTTACCGGTGGCGGCGCTGGCTGGTGTTCGACTGCAACTGGAAAGTCGCCCTCGAAGCCTTCATGGAGACCTATCACGTCCCCTACACCCATCCGGAGTTCATGAACTTCGGCATGTTCCTGGGCTGGGCGCGGGCACAGGGCAAACACAGCAATATCGGCTACGACGCGCCGAAGGGTCAGGAGGAGAGCCAGGGCAAGATCCGCCTCGGCCACGGACCCGACGCTCGGAAATCCACCATCGAACTGCAGAACTTCACCTGGGAGAACGCCAACACCAACACCACCTGGACCATGGTGGAGGCGGCGCGCCGGCTGGTCGACGAACTGCCCGAGGGCACCCCGGGGCCGGAGGTGATGGCGCACTGGCTGGCCGCGGCCCGCGCCGACGACGAGAAGCGCGGTGTCGTCTGGCCGACGGTCACCCCGGCCGATGTCGCGGCGGCCGGTACCGCGTGGCAGATCTTCCCGAATTTCCAGATCGGGCACGCGGTGAACAATATGCTCTGCTACAGCGCGCGACCCTACGGTTACGACCCCGACAAATGCATTTTCGAGGCCGCGGTCTACGAGCTGTTCCCCGAGGGCGAGGCGCCGGAGACCGAGTGGATCCATACCCCGGAGGGTGATCCGGCCTGGCGCACGGTCCTGCCGCAGGACTTCGACAATATGGCCGCGGTGCAGCAGGGCATGAAGACCCTGGGCTTCTCGGGCCCGAAACCGAATCCGTATCGCGAGCGCAGTGTCGTGAACCTGCACCACAACCTCGCGAAGTACATGGGCACCGGCGAACCGCGTGACCTCACCTGACCCCGGCGCCGCCGGCCCGATCCACCCCACCGAGGAATCCGAATGAACAACTGCGCACCCACGCAGACCCCCGAGATCGACCGTGCCGCGCTCCGGGCGAAGTATCTGGCCGAACGCGATAAGCGGCTGCGGCCGGAGGGACAGAAGCAGTACGTGGCGTCCGAGGACGGGTTCACCGACTTCTTCGAAGGCGACCCCTACACCCCGGTGGTGCCCCGGGAACCGCTGAACGAAGAGATCGACGTCGCGGTCCTCGGTGGCGGGTGGGCCGGGCTCACCGCCGGCGCGCGGCTGGTACAGGCCGGCGTCGAGGATTTCCGCGTCGTCGAACTGGCCGGGGATTTCGGTGGCGCCTGGTATTGGAACCGGTATCCGGGCATCCAATGCGATTCCGACGCCTACTGTTATCTGCCGCTGCTGGAGGAGACCGGATACATCCCGACCCAGAAATATGCCTACGGCGACGAATGTTTCGAGCACGCCCAGCGGATCGGCAAACATTTCGGGCTCTACGAGAAGGCGGTCTTCTCCACGATGGTGAAGTCCCTCGAGTGGGACGAATCCATCCAGCGGTGGCGGATCGGCACCAACCGCGACGACGATATCCGCGCCCGGTTCGTGGTGATGGCGCAGGGACCGTTCAACAAACCCAAACTGCCGGGTATCCCGGGCCTGAACGATTTCACCGGCCATATGTTCCACTCCGCCCGCTGGGACTACGACTACACCGGCGGTGATATGCGGGGCGGGCTCACCGGCCTGGAGGACAAGAAGGTCGCGGTGATCGGCACCGGCGCCAGTGGTATCCAGGTGATCCCGCATATTGCCCGCTCGGCCGAGCATCTCTACGTCTTCCAGCGCACACCGTCCTATATCAACGAGCGCGGTAACGTGCCGACCGATCCGGAATGGGCGAAATCGCTGCAGCCGGGCTGGCAGTTGCAGCGCCGCCGCAATTTCCACACCGCCGCGTTCGAGGCGTTCGCGCCCGGCCAGCCGGATCTGGTATGCGACGGCTGGACCGAGGTCAGCCGTAATGTGCAGTCCTATCTGGACGAGAACAACCTCTGGGCCGAGGTCACACCGGAGAAATTCGTCGAGATCCGGGAGCACCAGGACTACCGGGCGATGGAACGGGTCCGGCAGCGGGTCGACGAGATCGTCGCGGACCCCGCGACCGCCGCGGCGCTCAAACCGTATTACCGATTCCTCTGCAAGCGGCCCTGTTTCAACGATGAATACCTGCCGACCTACAACCGCGACAATGTGACCCTGGTCGATGTGTCGGCCACCAAGGGCGTCGAACGGATCACCGCGAAAGGGATCGTCGCGGCCGGGGTGGAACACGAGGTCGACTGCATCATCTTCGCCAGCGGGTTCGAGATCACCACCGAACTCGACCGCCGCTACGGTATCCATCCGTTCGCCGGCCGCGACGGGCTCTCGCTGTACGACCACTGGTCACAGGGCTACCGCACGCTGCACGGGCTCACCAGCGACGGTTTCCCGAATATCTTCTTCACCGGCTTCATCCAGGGCGGTGTCACCGCCAGCACCACCGATATGTTCGATCAGCAGGCCACCCACGCCGCCTACATCATCGGCGAGGCGCTGAACCGGGATGCGCGAACGGTGGAACCGACCGCCGAGGCCGTGGCCGGCTGGTGCGCCACCATCCGGGAAACCGCGGTCGACAACAGCAACTTCCAGCGCGAATGCACGCCCGGTTACTACAACAACGAGGGCGAGCAGAACATCCGCTCCCATCTCGGCGAACCGTACTGGCCGGGCTTCTATGCCCTGGAGGACATCCTGCAGAGCTGGCGGGAGACGGGCGGCCTGGAGGGTTTGGCGCTCGGCGAATGACACGCGGCGGCGAAGGGTTAGGAGAAGCGTTGTCCGAGATGCGGTTCGACGGTCGGGTCGCGGTGGTCACCGGGGCCGGTCGCGGCCTGGGCCGGGCGTATGCCCTGCTGCTGGCCGCCCGGGGCGCCCGGGTCGTGGTGAACGATGTGGGCGGCGGTATCCCGGGCGGTGACAGCGATATCGGGGTCGCCGGGGCCGTGGCCGAGGAGATCGTGTCCGCCGGCGGGCAGGCGGTCGCCAATGCCGATTCGGTGGCCACCCCGGACGGTGGCCGGGCGATCGTGGACACCGCGCTCGCCACCTATGGCCGGATCGATGTGCTCGTCCACAATGCCGGCAATGTGCGTTACGCGCCGCTCACCGAAATGACCTACGAGGATTTCGATTCCGTCCTCGACGTACATCTGCGCGGCGCGTTCCACGTAGTCCGCGCGGCCTTTCCGGTGATGCGGGAGGCCGGGTACGGACGGGTCGTGCTGACTTCCTCCATCGGCGGTCTGTACGGCAATCAGAACGTCGCCAATTACGCCGTCTCCAAGGCCGGCGTGATCGGGTTGTCGAATGTGGTGGCGCTCGAGGGCGCCGAATTCGGGGTGCGGTCGAATGTGATCGTGCCCGCGGCGGTCACCCGGCTCGCCGACGGTATCGATACTTCGAAATATCCGCCGATGGAGCCGGAACTGGTGGCTCCCGCGGTGGCCTGGCTGGCGCACGAATCGTGCTCGGTCAGTGGGGAAATGCTGGTGGCGCTGGCGGGCCGGGTGGCACGGGCCTATATCGCGGAAACCCCCGGCGTCTACCAGCCGGAGTGGTCCATCGAGGATATCGGGGCCCGTATCGACGAAATACGTGACATCAAGGATTCATGGTTGCTGCCGGTCGTTCCGTCGGCCCACAGCGACCATATCGGCCGGAGTTTCGCAATGGCCATGGGAGGTAAACGAGTATGACGGTCAAAGTCTACGAACGGATTCTGGATCTCTTCGAGGCCGAGGGTATCGACACCCTCTTCGGCATCCCGGACCCGAATTTCGTGCACCTGTTCCACCTCGCCGACGAACGTGGCTGGAATGTGGTGTCCCCGCACCACGAGGAATCGGCGGGGTTCATGGCCGAAGCCGTCTCCCGGATGACCGGGAAAGCCGCCCTGTGCATCGGCACCCTCGGTCCCGGTGTCGCCAATCTCGCGGGCGCCATGATGTGCGCCAAGGTGGAGAATTCGCCGGTGGTCTTCCTGGGCGGGCAGCGGGCCCGGATCACCGAACAGCGAGTGCGCCGCGGCCGGATCCAGTTCGTGAAACAGTCCGGACTGTTCGAACCGTCGGTGAAGTACGCCGCCAGTATCGAGTACGCCGACCAGACCGACGAAATCATCCGTGAGGGCCTGCGCAAGGCGCTGAACGGAACCCCGGGCCCGGTCTACATCGAATATCCCTCCCATGTGATCCAGGAGGAACTCGACGTCGCCGCACCACTGCCGCCACACCGGTACCGGCTGGTGGATCAGACCGCCGGCCAGGACAGGGTGGACGCCGCCGCCGATCTCATCCGGCAGGCGAAGCAGCCGATCCTGCTGGTCGGGCACGGTGTGCACACCACCCGGGCCGGCGCCTCGGTCAAGGCCCTCGCCGATCTCATGGCCTGCCCGGTGATCCAGACCTCCGGCGGTACCTCCTTCATCGAAGGTCTCGAAGACCGCACCTTCCCCTACGGTTTCTCCCCCTCGGCGGTGGACGCCGTGGTGAAATCCGATCTGTGTCTGGCCATCGGGACCGAACTCGGCGAACCCGTGCACTACGGGCGCGGCCGGCACTGGGTCGCGGGGGAGGAGGAGCGGAAATGGATCCTGGTCGAACAGGACCCCACCGCCATCGGGGTCAACCGGCCGATCGACGTACCCCTGGTGGGCGATCTGCGCGCGATCGTCCCGCAACTCACCGCGGCCCTGCGTAACACTCCGCGTACCGCGACCCCCGAACTCGCGCAGTGGATCGAACAGGATGCCTCCCGGCTCGCCGAACTCGCCGAGAACGCCCCGTCGGGTAGTACGCCGGTCCATCCCGCCCGCTTGGTCGTGGAGGCCACCAAGGAATTCCCGGCCGACGGGATCCTGGTCCGTGACGGCGGCGCCACCACGATCTTCGGCTGGACCTACACCCAGTGCAAACCGCACGATGTGATCTGGAACCAGAACTTCGGCCACCTCGGTACCGGCCTGCCCTACGCGGTGGGCGCCTCGGTCGCCGACGGCGGGAAACGCCCGGTGCTGATGATCACCGGCGACTCCTCCTTCCAGTTCCAGATCGCCGAACTGGAAACCGCGGCGCGGCTGAACCTTCCGCTGGTCTGCGTGGTCGCCGTCGACTACGCGTGGGGACTCGAGGTCGGGGTGTACAAGCGCACCTTCGGCCAGGGCTCCCGGGAGACCGCGGTGCACTGGAGCAAGGACACCCGGCTGGACAGGGTCGCCGAGGGATTCGGCTGCTACGGCGAATACGTCGAAACCGATGCCGAGATCGCGCCTGCCATCAAACGCGCCTTCGCCAGCGGTAAACCGGGCGTGATCCACGTCGCGGTGGACCCGAAGGCCAACTCGGAGGAAATGCCCAGCTACGACGAGTTCCGCACCTGGTACGCGGAAGGGATGCAGTGATGCGCGAATACCTGAAGTTCTATATCGGCGGGCGGTGGGCCGAGCCCGCGGCCGATCGGTCCTTCGAGGTGGTCAATCCCGCCACCGAAGAGGTCTGTGGACGGGTCGCCGCCGGATCCGCCGCGGATGTGGACGCCGCGGTGGCCGCGGCCCGGGCGGCATTTCCGGCCTGGGCCGCGACCTCGGTCGCCGATCGGCTCGAACTGTTCGGTGCCGTCGGCGCCGAATATCGGAAGCGCACCGGGGATCTCGCCGCCGCGCTCACCGAGGAGATGGGTGCGCCCAGCGGCCTGGCCGGGGGGTTCCAGGTGGATCTGGTGCTCGGGCACCTCCAGCAGGCGACCGAGGTGCTGCGCGAGTTCCGTTTCGAGGAACAGCGCGGCGCCACCCTGGTCGTGAAGGAACCCATCGGAGTATGTGGTCTCATCACCCCGTGGAACTGGCCGATGGCGCTGATCGCGGTGAAGGTGTTCCCCGCCCTGGCCACCGGATGCACCATGGTGCTCAAACCGTCCGAGCGGTCCCCGTTCACCGGCCAGATCTTCACCGAGGTGCTCGACGCGGCCGGCCTGCCCGCCGGGGTGTTCAACCTCGTTCAGGGCGACGGTCCCAGCGTCGGCGTACCGCTGTCCGCGCACCCCGGCGTGGATATGATCTCGTTCACCGGCTCCACCCGGGCCGGTATCGATATCGCCCGCAATGCGGCACCCACGGTGAAGCGGGTCGCCCAGGAACTCGGCGGTAAAGGCCCCAACATCATCCTCGACGACGAGGATCTCGCCACCAATGTCGGTCAGGGCGTGGCCGATATGATGGGCAACTCCGGCCAGACCTGTAGCGCACCGTCCCGGATGCTGGTCCCCACCGCCCGGATGGCCGAAGCCGTGGCCGCGGCGCGGGCGGCCACCGAGGGCATCACCGTCGGCGATCCCACGGGCGACGTCGCCCTCGGGCCGGTGGTCGCGGGTTCGCAATTCGACCGGGTCCAGGCACTCATCCAGAAGGGCATCGACGAAGGCGCCACCGTGGTCGCCGGCGGCCCCGGCCGGCCCGACGGGCTCGACAAGGGTTTCTACGTCAGGCCGACGGTGTTCGCGGATGTCACCAACGATATGACCATCGCCCGGGAGGAGATCTTCGGTCCGGTCCTGGTGATCATCGGCTACGACGGCATCGACGACGCGGTCGGGATCGCCAACGACACCGAATACGGCCTGGCCGGGTTCGTCGCCGGCCGCGATCTGGATCGGGCGCGGGCCGTGGCCCGCCGGTTGCGGGCGGGGTCGATCGCCATCAACGGCGGTTTCGACTTCGCCGCCCCGTTCGGCGGTTACAAGAAGAGCGGGAACGGACGCGAATGGGGTGCGGCCGGCTTCGACGAGTACCTGGAACTCAAGGGCATCCTCGGGTACGCGCCCGACGCGGCCGAAGCCTAGGTCGCGGTCACGGCCATGGACGATGACACCACCGAGATCGCCACGATCCTCGCCCACGCACGGATCCGGGACCGTATCGTCCGGCTCGCGCGGGGCGAGGACCGGCGCGACGCCACCCTGCTGAAGGATGCGTTCTGGCCCGATGCCACCGTGGATTTCGGAATCTTCGACGGCACCTTCGACCAGTACCTGAACTGGGTCGTCCCGGGTGCCCCGGCGGTGGTGGCGACCCAGCACCTGCTGGGGCAGACCTCCATCGACCTGCGGGACACGGTGGCGCTCGCCGAAACCCAGGTGATCGCCTACCACCGGCTCGATACCGGCCCCGAACACCGGGATTCGGTCCTCGGCGGCCGCTACCTGGACCGGTTCGAACGACGGGACGACCGGTGGCGGATCGGTAAACGCATCATGCTCTACGACTGGGTGCAGGACCAGGGCGTCTCGGTGGACTGGTCGCGGGGTGTCCTGGGCGCGCCGCTGCGGGAGGACCGGTTCATCGGGCGCGCGCACGGTGACTACAGCGAGAAGTTCTTCGGTGAGTAGGTATCCGGCGCCGGGCCCGCTGTCCGGGCGAGTCGCGGTGGTCACCGGTGCCAGTCGCGGGATCGGCAAAGGGATCGCGCTGGCGCTCGCCGAGAACGGCGCGACGGTGTACGCGACCGGCCGGACCGTGGAGTCCGGCGATCACGAACTCCCGGGAACCATCGGGGAAACCGCCGCCGAATGCACGCGCCGGGGTGGTAGCGGGATCGCGGTACGTGTCGATCACCGCGCCGACGACGAGGTCGCGGCGCTTTTCGACCAGGTGGCCGCCGAGCAGGGCCGGCTGGACATCCTGGTGAACAATGCCTTCGCGCTGCCGGCGGATCTCACCGATCCGGAACCCTTCTGGGAGAAGCCGCTGTCGAACTGGGAGATGGTGGATGTCGGGGTCCGGTCGAATTTCGTGGCCGCCCGCTGCGCCGTACCCCTGATGCTCCCGCGGAATTCCGGGCTGATCGTCGCGATCTCCGGCTATACCGGTGTCGCCTACACCTACGGTGTCGTATTCGGCACCGCGAAATCGGCGGTCGACCGGATGGCCCGGGATATGGCGATCGAGCTGAAATCCACCGGTATCGCCTCGGTCGCCCTGTGGCAGGGGCTGACGCTCACCGAACGCGCCGAGCGCAATCTGGCCGCCGTTCCCGGGCTTTCCGCGCAGGCGGCCACCACACCCGCCCACGGTTGCTCGCCGGAGTATCCCGGACGGGTGATCACCGCGCTCGCCACGGATCCCACGCTCATGAACCGCAGCGGCGGTACCTTCATCGCCGCGGAATTGGGGCGGGAGTACGGCATCACCGATATCGACGGCCGGGAGATCCCCTCGCTGCGGGATATCCGCGGGGCACCGATCTGGACACCTGTCACCTGACCAGCACCCGACCTCCGAGGACACCATGACCACCACAGACCGGCAGGACCGGCTCGCCGCACTGCTGGACCGGCAGGACATCGTCGACTGCCTGACCCGGTTCAGCCGCGGAATGGACAGATTCGATCGCGTGCTGTTCCTGTCGGCGTTCCATCCCGACGCGGTCATCGCCGCCGGAGAGTTCGTCGGCGGCCCCGGCGATCTCTACGAATGGGCCGCGCCCATGCACGAACAGGGCCAGTCGGCCACCCAGCACAACCTGCTCAACCACACCTGCGATATCGACGGCGATACCGCGCACACCGAGACCTACTACCTGTTCGCGGCGCGCAACCGGGACGAGACCAACTGGCTGGCCGGCGGCCGGTACCTCGACCGGCTGGAGCGCCGGGACGGCGAGTGGCGGATCGCGTTGCGCACCAATGTCGTCGAATGGTCGGGGACGGTCCCGACCCTGCCGCTTCCGTTCGCCGGGGTGGCGGACCTGTTCGCCGACGGTGCTCCCGCGCGCAGCGGTGCTGACCCGTCCTACACGCGCCCATTGCGCAATCGGCGGCCACGCAATATCCCGGGCTGACGGCACTGCCCGGCCCCGCACCGGCGCACAACGAATCCGATCACGGACCGCGGGCGGTACCGGGAGATTCCGAACACGGACGAGAAGGAGAGGGATATGGAGCGGATATTCCCGCTGAAACCCCGGGACTGGCCGGCGGAACTACGGACCTTCTTCGCCGGTTTCCGGTCCCGGGTGCACCACGGCGGCCCCGCCCCGGCGAATACCCGGTCCGGGACCAACCTGCTGGGCACGCTGGCCCGCTATCCCGCGCTCACCATGGCCTTTCTGTCCTTCAACGGGCATTTCCTCTACGACACGAAACTCACCGACCGGCAACGGGAACTGCTCATCCTGCGTGTCGCCCACCTGTGGGACAGCGACTACGAATGGGCCCAGCACGTAGTACTCGGTGGCAACGCGGGGCTCACCGACGACGAGATCGCCCGGATCGGGGCAGGGCCCGACGCTCCCGGCTGGGCACCGGAGGAGGCCGGGCTGCTGCGGGCCGCCGACGATCTGCGCGATACCGGCGCGGTCGATGACAGCACCTGGCAGGCGCTGGCCGAGACGTTCGACGAACAGCAGCTGATGGACATAGTGTTCACTGTGGGCACCTACGCGATGCTGGCCATGGCTCTGCGCTCCTTCGGGGTCCGCCCCGAACCGGACCTGGCCCCGTATCTGCCGGTACCCGATGCGTTCGGTATGCGGAGTCCCGTATCCGGCGCGGTGGACCCGGCCGTGACCCGAAGCAGCGAAGATTCGGAGCAGTGATGAGCGAAGAACCCGTTCCGTCCGGCTACCGGCAGCGTCCCGACTACCGCGTGGACCTGCTCGCCCGCACCAATGTCATGACCGCGACCCTCGGTTCGCGGCAGCTGGCCGTCAGCGATGCCTGCCTGGTGGTGGACGAACAGGATCACGGTCTGGTCGTGTACTTCCCGCGCGACTCGGTGGACCTGACCCAGCTCGAAACCGTCGACCTGCACACCGTCTGCCCGTTCAAGGGTGAAGCGTCCTATTGGACCGTGCCCGGCAGCGAACGGCCCTGGATCGCCTGGACCTATCCGCATCCGCACCCGCCGGTCGCCCGGCTCGCGAGCTATATCGCCTTCGATCAGAGCGTGGTCGCCGTGACCGTCGGCGCCGGCCGCTATACGGGGGTCCGGTCGTGAGCGGCCGGCCCGACCCGGAACACACCGGGATCCCCGAGTCGTCGATGGCGCGGATGGTCGAGATCTTCGATGTACGGGCCGATCCGGCCGAACCCGCGCATTTCTCCGGCGACAGCGACGGCGGAAGCAGAAGGGTCGTGGACGGCAGCCAGATCCTCGGCCAGAGCATCGTCGCGGCGACCCGGGCCCAACCCGGCCGGACCGCCCGCACCGCGCACGCGCTGTTCGTCTCGGCCGCCGATCCGGATATCCCGCTGGATTTCACCGTCACACCGATCAGGTCCGGCCGGAGTTTCGCCAGTGCCACGGTGACCGTGCGGCAGGGTTCGAAGGTCCGGACGAGTTGTACGGTACTGCTGGATTCGCCGCAACCGGACCTGGTGCGCCGGGACCGGCCCGCCGGCCTGCCGGTCGCGGGCCCCGAAACCGCCGGGCCGGAAGGCAGTCTGGCCTTGCCGGGGCGCGAGGTCCGGATCATCGACTGTGCCGATATCAACGACCCGGACGAAGTGGGGCCGCCCGTGGTCGACGCGTGGCTGCGCTACGACGAGGTCCCCACCGCCGACGAACTCCGGCGCGCCGTCCTCGCCCATTTCACCGGTCATCTCGGGATCTCCACCGCACTGCGGCCGCACGCGGGTCTCGGTACCGCCCAGGCCCATCACACCTTGTCGACCGCGCCGATGGGTATCGGTATCACCTTCCACGACCCGGTGGCATGGGACGGGTGGTTGCGCTACCACCACGAGGCCACCTTCGTCGGTGCGGGGACCGCGCATATCCGCGGTCAGATCAGCACCGGCGACGGTGCGCTGATCGCCTCGTTCACCCAGGACGCCATGATCCGCGCGTTCGACAGCGGGCCGGTGAACGAGATACCCAGCGCGGCCCGCCTGTGATCAGCGGCGGCCCTGGCCGGAGCGGATCGCCTGCTGGGCCAGGGTCGACGACGCGTTGACGATACCGTCGTCGAACCGTTCCAACAGCAGTGACTGTGTGGCGGCCAGATGAGCGCACGCCATATGCTCGGCCGCCGAGGCCTGCCCCGACGCGATATCGTCCACGATCTTCTGATGGGTGCGGACCGCGGCCCGGGCCTGTTCCGGCGACGGGTATTCGCCGCGCCCGGTCAGTGCTTCGGCCCACGCCTCCTCCTGGGCCGACCAGAGGGCGACCAGGCTGCTCACCACATACCGGACCGTCGCGTTCGGGGTGAACGACACCACCAGATCGTGGAACTCGCGGGCGGTCTGGGTGAACGCCACACCGTCGTCGATCAGGTCCATGGATTTCTCGACGTTCGCGGCGAGTACCGGGACCACTGCCTCGAGCCGATCCGCGCGGCGCGCGCATTCCGCGGCGCACATCGGTTCGAGCATCTGCAGTCCGGTGGCGAGATCCCGCAGCGTCACCCGGCCGCCCTGTAGAGCGAGGCCGAGATGATAGGCGGCCGAGGTCTCGTCCGGCCGGTGCACCTCCGCGCCGCCGACGTTCCCGCGCCGCACGGTGACCAGACCTTCGGTCTCCAGGATCCGGATCGCTTCCCGGATCGACGGGTAGGAGACACCGAATTCCTGGACCAGCTGATCCTGGGTGGGCAGCCGGTAGTCGTCGGTGCCGTTGAGGATCCGGGTCCGTAATTCGGCCGCCACGGTCTGGGCCACCCGGTGCTGGGTGACCCGGCCCCGCCGGGGGGCCGTCACCGGGACCGCTCCCGATCGCAGAAATGCGCCATACCCGGGAGTTTATCAGTGAACCTGTTAGTTCTTAAAAGATTGCAAAGGTTGTAAAGATGGCCGATGCGGGCGTACCGAGCGGCCGTGGGTTCAGGTGTTGTCCCGTTTGAACTGGTTCACCGGACCTTTGTCCATCCGTACTTCGACGCGTCCGTCCGGGTGCAGGATCGCCGTGGGCCGGTGTTCGGAGAATCGCCGGCTGTAGAGCTCCAGTCGTTCGATGAGCACGCCCTCCGGACGGTTGTAGACGATGCCCGGTACGCAGGTGAAGATCCAGCTGGATTTCTTCGCCTGGTCGGCGGGGATGGACACACTGTCGGCACCGTTCTCGATCGACAGCGTGACCCGGTACTTGTGGAACGAACCCGTGCCGTTGTTGATCGCCGAATACGCCACCGGGATCACCGCGAGGATCTGCGGGGTGAGCCGGACCTCGATGATCTCCTCGGTCCGGCCGCCGCCGCGCTGCACATCACCACGACCCCGGTCGCCGAGATGACGCACCAGATCGCCGTGCTGCGGGTTCGCCGGGATACCGGCGGCCGGGAAGGTCGCCACGTGTACGACATTCCCGTCCGCCAGGACGACGAGGGCATAGGCCTCGTAGTCGGTACCGCTCGCCCATGCCACCCGCAGCCGGACCAGCGGGGCCTTCTCGAGCAGGACCGGCGGCGCGCCCTTCGTGAGAGTTACGGCGCCCTTGGTGAAATTCACCCCGGGTGCCGGCGGCCGCGCGGGAGCGCCCGGGGCGGGGTGGGACGGCGGTGGCACGGAACCGGTGGCCGGAAATCCCGCGGCCGCCGGTGCCGGCGCGGGGTAGGGCGGGGCTCCGGGAACCGGCGTGGTGGGTACGGGGTGTGGATGTGGTTCCGGCGGAACGGGCGGTGCCGGTGCGGTGGGCGGGGCCCACTGCTGGGGCGCCGGTGGAACGAACGGGGCGGGCGGCGGTGCGGCGGGCGTGGGTGGCGGGGACGGGGCGTCGTCCACCGTGATCCCGAAATCGGTTGCCAGCCCGGCCAGCCCGGTCGCGTATCCCTGCCCCACATTGCGGATCTTCCACGCGCCCGCCCGCCGGTACACCTCCGCCAGGACGACGGTGGTCTCGGTGCTGAGGCCGGTGATGGGCAGGTCGTAGCCCGCTCCGGGGCGTTCGTCGATGCGTACGTGCAGCTCGCGGCCGCCGAAGGTGCCCGAGTCCACCGAGGCGGAGACCACGAGCCGGTCGATGTCCGGCGCGATCCCCGCGAGATCTATCTCGATCGCACCCTCGACGAGCCGGACGGCGCCGTCGGGCGAGACCGGCTGGTTGTAGAAGACGAAATCCTCGTCGCCGCCGACCTTGCCGTTCGCCCGCAGGCACAGGGCGGTCAGATCGATGGTGCTGGGCGTGGCGGAGACCCGCAACTGCCCACCCGTAACGCTGACGTTGCCGCCTTTACTGATCACTCGGGACATCTGTACTCCGGCGCGCTCGACTCTGTTGTCCTGTCCAGACTAGGGCCGGGCGTTCGTTCCGGAGCCCGGTGCGCCGGTCGCGGCCGACGCTGCTCGTTTCCGGTGTGTGGTTGATCGGACAACTATTTTCACCAGCGAGAATTCATTCCTTGCCGCCGTGGATACGAAATGGATAATCCATCGGTACGCCGAATCCGGTCCAGATTGTGGAAAAGAGTATTCATATGGTGTCAGTTCTTCTCGGACGTTGACCGGAGTGGGACCGGAATTCCCGTCCCGGTACGGGTGGATCTCTGCCGCGGGCAGATGGTTCCGGCGCGGGAGATATTGTGCGGCATTGTTTTACGGAATTCTCGTGCTGCCGGGAGGAATCGGCGCGGTGGCGGTGGCCGCCGAGCCCGGCCGGACGGAGCACCCGGTCTCACGGATGGACGGTTTGTCCTGGACAGGGGTGGTCGACTCGGGTGGTGTCCCGCTGGCCGATTACTCGTTCCTGATCGACCGGGGTGGGCTGTCCGGACCCGGTGACACGGTTTTGTGGACGCTGCTCGGTCTGGAATTCGTCGGTTACATGGTTATCGTGACCACGGCGATATGGTTCATCGGATATGCCCTGAGTTTCCAATGGATGGAATTGTTCTCGTCGGCCGTTCACGGTGTGGCGGAGGCGATATCCCGGCAGCTCGCCGATCCGGTGATATCGATCACCGCGGCGACGATCGGCGCATTTATAGTGGCGTGGTTCATAATTCGCGGCAGCCCGGCACGGGCCGCGCGGCAAATGGTGACCATGACCGCGGTGGCGGTGCTCGGCGGACTGCTGCTGTTCGGCCCGGCGCCGGATCTGCTGTCGCCCGACGGGTGGCCGGCCCAGGGCCGCGATGTGGGTCTCGCGGTCGCGGCGGGGCTGAACGGTTCGGAACCGGATCGTCTCGTCGAGACGCTGTCGGCGGATATCTCGGACGATTTCGCGCGGAATCCGGTGCAGGTGTGGAACTTCGGGCATGTGCTCGACGGCCGGTGCGCCGCCGTGTGGAACGCGGGGGTCGCCGAGGGCGCGGCCGACGGCCTGCGCGCGCATATGGCCGGCTGCGGCGATACCGCCGCCGCCGCGCGAATCGCCCACCCCACGACAGGTCAGCTCGGTATCGGTCTGCTCCTGCTGTTGTGCGGCGCTGTCCTGCTGGTTTTCGCCGTCACGCTGGCCTGCCTCGTGGTCCGGTGCGCACTGGATACGGTCTACCACGGGATCCTGGCGATCTTCGGGCTCGTCGCCGGCGGCTATGTCTACGGGCCGACGCAGACCTTTCTCGTCCGCAATCTCGTCACCTGTGGTTTCGCCGCGTTCCGGATGTGCGCCTTCACCGTGTTCCTCGGTATCTACCTGCTGTTCCTGGGGAACCTCTTCGATCAGGCGCCGGGGCAGGTGGTCACGGTGATCGTGGTCGCCGCGCTCGTCGAGATCGTTGCGATCTCCCAGTTGGCGCGGCTCCGCCGTGCGCTGACCAGGGGGACCGGGCAGGTGACCGAGCGAATCGGTACGGCCTTACAGGGCCGGTCGGCCCCGGGCCCCGGCGGCGGGGGCGGCGCCGGTGGCCGAACCACGGGCGGGCACGAACCCGGCCTCATCGGCACGCTCGGTGCCGTGAATACGCTGGACAATTCACCGCTGGTGGCGTGGATCGCGGCCGGTACCGTACATCCGTTCCACCCGCTCGCCCGCGGTGCCCGGCGCGTGCAGCGGGCGGCTGCCGTATCCAGCGCGAGTATGGAGGAGTCCTACCGCTGGAGCGATCTGGCCCGCCACAACTGGCGGTTGGTCGCGCTCCGGGAAGCCGAGCGATTCGGAGGCGCGGGCAGTGAGATGGGTGTGGCGCGGACATTGAAGATGATGCGCGACAACCGCATCCCGGACTCACAGCTGGCGCCGGTGCTGCGCGCGATCGGCGCGTCCGATCACCTGATCGCGGGAGCGTTGGAGGCATTCGCCGTACAGGAGGCGACCAGATCGCAGGGGCCCTACGGGTTCCTACCCCTGCAGAAGACGGTCGCGGCGGCCTACGCGGCGAACAACCGGGCCGGTGAGCCCGGTGCGCGGGCCTTCGCGGCGCAGGCCGTGGTGGCGGCGGAGGGTTTCGCACGGCACAGCAACGCGCCCACCGCGAACGCCGTCCTGGATCACGACTTCATCCGGCGGGTCGAGCGGAACTGGGATTCCGGACGTGCGCTGCGTGCCGCGATCACCCCCGCGGAATGGAATTCGGTGGGTCGCGATACCCGCTGGTCGATCGGTAGCCGGCTCGCGACGGCGCACCTCGCCACCGCGCAGCGGTATTACGACGATCCGACGGAAGCCAACCGCCTCCTGCTCATGCGCTCGGCGATGCGCGTGGCGAATCTGGATCATCTCGATCCCGCGGAGGGATTGGACCCGTGGCAATCCTGAACAGTGCGGGCCCGGTTCACCCGGCCACACGGTGCCCGGATCACCCGACGGCAGGCGGCCCGATTTCCCGGACCGCCTGCCGCGAGGTGTGGCGCTCGCCCGGCCCCTCATGCCGTGCCGGGCGAGCAGATCGGTACAGCGCTCAGGATTCGACGCCGCTGATCTCGTTCGGCACCTCGTCGAGTGTCACCGACGCGGTCACCGCGCCGGAGGCCAGATCGATCCGGTGGATCTGCTTGTTCGCCGTATCGCTGACATAGGCAATACCGCCGCGCACATACAGCGCGGGGCGCGGCTGCTGCCAATCGATCGGTTCCTGCCACGGATCGACCACCTCGATCGTCCGCACGATCTCGCCGCTCGCCGGATCGATCACGCGCAGCCCACCGTCGGTGCCGAGGACGAGGGCCTCGCCTCCGGGTCCGCGGGCCAGCGACCGGAAGGTGTAGCTGGTGCCGATATCGACCAGGCGCATGGTGCCCGATTCGGTATCGATCAGCGAGATCTGCTCGGGACGTTCCAGTTCCGCGTGCTCATCCTTCTTGTAGTCGCCCAGGACGATCGGCGACTCCTCGCTGCCGGCCTGATTTCCGATCCGGCCGTAGGGGGTCGGGCTGGTGACCTTGGTGAGTTTGCCGTCGCGGTAGACCAGGACACCGTTCTCGCAGCCGACGACCAGCGTGTCGCCGGCCGCGGTGGCCTCGCCGTGTACTCCGGGGCACTGTTCGCTGCGGGCGATCTCCTGCCGCCCGGCGTCCAGGATCGCCAGCCCGACCCGCTCCTCCGCGGTGCCGAGCGTGACGGCCATTTCACCGCTCTCCAGTTCCACCGCCACCCCGTGATGCGGTTCCGGCGTCCGGTATTCGGAGGTCGGCGGGGCGCCCGCGGCGAGGTCGGCGGGATCGAACGAGGTCACGGTGCCGGCGCCGTCGGAGAACAGCACGGTACGTCCGGCGTGGCGCACCACATGCCCCGGTTTCGGACCCGGGAACTCGATATCGGTGAACTGCCCGCCGACGGCGTCGAACACCCGGAATCCGTCGGAGACCGAGACGATGATGTGCCGGTCGTCGCCGGCCGGGTTGATCCGGTTGAATCCGGCGAGCTCGACGCCGCCGGACCGGACCAGGGTATTGCCGTCCAGGAGATGGATACCGCCGTCGTAGGTCACCGCCAGTGGTTCGGCGATCGCCTGTTCCGCCGTGGTGTCACCGCCACAGCCGCTCAGTGCGACGACCGCGGTGAGCAGGCCGGACAGGGCCGCGGCCCGTTTCGGGCCGGTCCGAATATGCATGAGCTCCCTCATTCTGTTGTGCTGGCTGCGGCAGCGAGATATCGCAGCTGTCCCGGGGTTACGCGGCAGCCAGACCCTCGACCATGGCGGTGGTGTTGGCGCGCATCATTTCCAGGTAGGTGGCCGCGCCTTCGCCGGGCGCGGTCAGTGATTCCGAGTGCAATCCGACAATGCGCACCTGCACACCCGCCTGTTCGGCGAGGGCCCGGGCCAGCCGGTCCGGGCGGGCGGAATCGACGAAGATCGCCGGTACCCCGGTGGTGCGGACGGCGGCGGCCAGATCCGCGAGGTCGGCGGCGCTCGGCGAGGCCAGGGTGGTACCGCCCGGGATGACGGCGCCCACCACCTCGAAGTCGAAACGTGCCGCAAGATAACCGAAGACATGATGATTGGTGACCAGTTTGCGGCGTTCGGGCGCGATACCGGTGAACTGATCGGACATCCACTGCCCCAACCGGTCGAGTTCGGTGAGATAGCGGTCGGCGTTGGCGCGTACCGTGCCGGCGTCGATATCGGGCACCGTGTCGATCACCCGGTCGCGGATCACCTCCACCGCGCGGTGCACCCGCCGCGGGTCGGTCCAGAAATGCGGATCGGGTCGTCCGGCGGCGTCACCGGCCCGGTAGGGGAGCGGTTCGATCTCGGCGCCCACCGGCAGGGTCGCGACTCCGGCGTCCGCGGCGGCCGCCACATGACGCGCCAGGCCTTCTTCGAGCCCGAGCCCGTTCTCGACGATGAGATCGGCATCGCCGAGTACCGCGGCCTGCTGCGCCGAGAGCGCGAAGGAATGCGGGTCGGAGTTCGGCGGCATCAGCACGGTGGTCGGCGCGGCGTCGCCGACCACCGCACGGGTGATATCGCCGAGAATATCGGTGGTGACCACGACGCCGGCGCCGCCGGAATCCGTGACACCGCAGCCGGCGAGGGGCGCGATCGCGACGAGCAGTGCCGCGCAGAGTCGTAGTGCGGTGTTCATCGTCCGGTCTCCACCATCAGGTCGGGCGTGATCTCGAGGTCGAAGGTGCGGGCGATGCGCAGATCGTCGGCATAGTCGATTTCGTGGATCCGCCGGCCGGCCGGATCGTTGACATAGGCCCGTTCCGCGTCCACCAGGAGGACAGGTGGTGTGGCGGGATCCACGGGCCCGGCCAGTACCGGACGCCGCGCGGTTTCGGCTCCGGTCTCCGGGTCGTAGGAGTGCAGGACACCGCCGGGGTCCAGGGTGAGGACATCGGTCCCGGCGCCCGCGGTGGTCGCCGCGGTGACCGGCCCGGTCGCGATCGGCCGCCAGCCGCGCTGCCCGATATCGAGGACGAGCACGCGCGAATCCCGGACGGCCACCAGCACATCGCTGCCGCGACGGTGGAAGAACCGGGGTGTGCTGCCGGTGATGCCCGCCGGGTACGGCAGCTTCTCGGCGGTGAAACGGTCGTCGCGTTCGGTCACCAGGAGCGCGCCGTCGGCACAGGAGAATACGGCGCCGCGGCGGGTGAGCGCGTGCCCCCCCGGGTGCGCGCACGGTGGTTCCAGGGTCTGCACCGGCGCGTTCGCCCGGTCGCGGATCTGGATGCGCCCGGTACCGCGCTCCGGCACCAGCAACTTACCGCCGTAGGGGAGGGCGGCTCCGTCGAGCACCGGGCCGGGCGTGAGCGTGCCCTCGTCGAGTGCCGCCCGGTCGGCCAGTGCCGTCGAACCGTTGTCGAGAACCGGTGCGGCGAGCGCGGTATCGCTGTGCGCGGTGCGGACCGATCCCGGCAGTACTCCGACCCGGCGGGGCTGGGCCCGGTAGTAGTGCACGTGGTCGCCGTGGTCGACGACCCAGCTCCCGCTGTCGAGGATCGTGGTCTCGGTACCGGTCGCGAGGTAGGCGTACCGGCCGTCGTCCGCGATATGCGCGACACCCGGGACCGGATCCGCGCTGTCGACCTCCTCGGTCACCAGATCGAGGATCCGCACCGTACCCGAGGCCCGCTCGGCGATCACCAGTCGTGATCGGGCGCTCGCGCTCTCCTCGGCGCCCTCGACGTAGCCGTGCGGTACCGATTCCGTGGTGGATTCGTTCTTTTCGCTGCCGCAGGCCGCTACCGGAACGAGGAGCAGCGCGGCTGTGACGGCCCCGATCGCCCGGCCGGTCCGGTTCTTTCCACTACGCGGACTACCGGCGTCCGGACCGGTACCCGGCCCGCCCCGCGTCCTACCGCGTAGTGCCGCGCGGAGGCGGGCACCGATCGCGACAGTGAAGAAGATCGCCACCGCGACCGCGGCGATGGTCGCCCCCGCCGCGGTACCGGCGTGCCAGGAGACGAGCAGGCCGCCGACCGTGGCCAGCGCTCCGAAAACGGCTGCCAGCAGCATGATCCGCGGTATCCGGTGCGTGCAATAGGTGGCGGCGGCGGGCGGTGCGACCAGTAGGCCGAACACCAGCAGGGTCCCCACGATATGGAAGGACGCGGCGATGGCCAGCGTCAGCAGCGCGAGCAGGGCGACCTGTGCCCGGCCCGGCCGCAATCCGAGCGTCTGCGCGGTACGCGGATCGAAGGCGAGGGCGAGGAATGCCCGATGCCCCAGCACCGTGATCACCGCGGCCGCGCCGAGGGCGGCCAGCAGGAAGAGCAGATCGCGCGGCCGCGTCGCGAGGACATCGCCGAAGAGGAATCCGGTCAGGTCCACCGCGAAGGATCGGGAGCGCGAGATCAGGATGACTCCGGCCGCGAGCATGCCCACGAACAGCAGTCCGATACCGGTATCGGTGGACAGCCGCCGGTTCCGGCTGAGCACCGAGACCCCGGCCGCCATGGCCGAGGCGCTCACCACCGCGCCCAGGAGGAGGTTGCCGCCGAGCAGGGCGGCGACCGCGACCCCCGGCAGCATGCCGTGCGCCATGGCCTCGCCGAGGAAAGCCATCCCGCGCACCACGACCCAGGTTCCGGCGAGCGCGCACAGGCAGGAGACCAGCAGTCCGCCCCAGAGAGCTCGTTGTACGAAGGTGACTTCGAACGGGGCGATCAGCCAATCCATGAATACAGAGACTAAACTGATAACGATTGTCATTACAAGTTGTTTTGCGGGAGTCACAGTATGCGCACGGCGGACATCGAGATCACCGGCTTATCCGCCGGCTATCGGGGAAATCGGGTATTGCACGAGGTCGGCGCGCGGATACCGGGTGGCCGGGTCACCGCGCTGCTGGGGCCCAACGGCTCCGGGAAGTCGACCCTGCTCGCCGTGCTCGGCGGTATCGTGACGCCGCTGGCCGGCACGGTCACCGGGCTCGGCAGATCCCGCCCGGCGCTGGTGGTCCAGCAGCAGGCGGTACCCGCGACCCTGCCGATCACGGCCGGCGAAACGGTCGTCATGGGTCGCTGGGCGCATCGGGGCCTGTGGCGCCGCATCACCCGGGCCGACCGCGCGATCGTCGCGGATTGCCTGGCACGGATGGATATCACCGATCTCGCCGACCGCCGGCTCGACACCCTCTCCGGTGGCCAGCGTCAGCGCGTCCTGCTCGCCCGCGCGCTGGCCCAGCAGTCCGAACTGCTGTTGCTCGACGAGCCCGGTACGGGATTGGACGCGGCCGCGCGGACAGCCATCGGCGCGGCGATCCGGGACGCCGCCGCTGCCGGGGTCACCGTCGTGCACGCGACGCACGATCCGGTCGAGGCGCGCGACGCCGACCACTGCCTGCTGTTGCGCGACGGACGGGTGGTCGCCCAGGGGGAGCCGGGGACCGTACTGGCCGCGGCCGCCTGATCGCCGCCGGCTGCCTCCGCGCCTGCCACCGGGAGTTTCCCGGGCGGAGTGACCTGCTGGGCCCGGAGCGTCGCCGGAACCCTGGTGCGACGATGAGAACATCCTCTACTGTTTGTCTCACCGCTCGCCGGTAGGGACGACAAGGAGGTCGGATCGTGGTCGCTCGCCCGCTGCCCACACCGCCGGCGGCCCTGTCCGGCGAGCCGGAATCGAACGAGGGGAGCCGTAGTGCAGAACCGCCCGACCGCAGCCGAACTGCTGGAATCACTCGCCGAACTGCTGGAGGACACCCTGCTGCCGGCGCTGCCGGCGGATCTGCAGCACCGCGCCCGGGTCGGCGCGAATCTGGCCCGCATCCTGGGACGTGAGGTGGAACTCGGGCCCGCGGCGGCACTGCGTGAGCAGGAACTGCTCGCGGCGGTACCCGTCGGCGACGACGAGGCGCTGTGGCAGGCGCTCACCGAAGTGGTCCGCGCCGACCTCGCCATCGCGAAACCGGGCTACGACAGCTGGGAGGGCGAATGAGCGGCGATCCGGTCCGCGGCCTGACCGATTATCTGACCGGTGTGTTCGGCGAACCGGTCACGATCACCGATTTCCAGTTCCTCTCGGCGGGAGCGCGGCGGCGCAATATCGCGTTCACCGCCACGGCGGGCGGAACACCGCGCCGCCTGGTCGCGACCATTGTGCCGCCCGCCGTCGAACTGATGCCGGTCGACGGTGAGGCCGGAGTACGCGAACTCGCCCGGGCACACGGTGTACCGGTACCGGCCGTCGTCGCGGTCTGTACCGATACCGCCTATGTGGGCGAACCCTTCGTCGTCTCCGCGCATATCGACGGAGAGACCGTGCCGCGCCGGGTGTTACGGACCCTCGCCGCCTCCGGTAACGCGACGGAGACCGCGCGCCAGTGGGGCGCGGCCATGGCCCGGCTGCACAGTATCGATCCGGCCGCCGCGCCGGAATCGGTTCCGGCGGCGGGCGCCGATCCGGCGGCCGGACATCTGGCCGAAGTCGAGGCCGGCGCCCGCGCGCTGCTGTCGGACCGGCCCGTGTTCTCCCTCGCCCTGCGCTGGCTGGAGAAACGGCTGCCCGGCCCACCGCCCGCCCCCGCGCTGGTGCACACCGATATGCGCAACGGCAACCTCATCATCGGCGCCGACGGTCTGCGCGCGGTACTGGACTGGGAGGGGACCCAGCGGTTCGGTGACCCCATGCGTGATATCGCCTGGCCCGCCCTGCGGATGTGGCGTTTCCGGGAGGACGCGCGCGAATTCGGCGGTTTCGCCGATCGCGCGACCTTCGTCGGCGCCTACGAGGAGGCGGGTGGGATCTTCGATCTGGATCGTTTCCGCTGGTGGAAGGTGATGGGCACGCTGTACTGGGGGGTCGGGCTGGCCCAGCAGGCGGCCGCCCATCTCGACGGCACCGTCCGCGATATCGTCATGGCCGCCAGCGGGCGCCGCGTATCGGAAATCGAATGGGATCTGCTCATGCAGATCCGTCCCCGCGCGAAAGCATAGGAGAGATCGTGGATTTCGAGTTGCCCGCCGACCTGTCGGCCTATCTCACCGAACTCGACGAATTCATCGAACGCGAGATCCGGCCGCTCGAACAAGCCGACGACAACATCCGCTTCTTCGACCACCGCCGTGAGGACGCCCGGACCGATTGGGACCGCGGCGGCCTGCCCACCGCGGACTGGGAGGCACTGCTGGCCGAATCCCGGCGCCGCGCCGACGAAGCCGGTCACTATCGCTACGCGTTCCCCGCGGAGTTCGGCGGCCGGGACGGCACCAACCTCGGGATGGCGGTGATCCGGGAGCATCTGGCCCGCCGTGGCCTGGGCCTGCACTGCGATCTGCAGAACGAGCACGCCATCGTCGCGAACAATGTCGGCCTGCTGCTGATGCTGGAATACGGGACCGCCGAGCAGAAGGCGCAGTGGGTGGACGGTCTCGCCGCCGGGACCCGCTTCTTCGCTTTCGGGATCACCGAACCCGAACACGGCTCCGACGCGACCCATATGGAGACGACCGCCGTCCGCGACGGCGACGAATGGGTGATCAACGGAACCAAGACCTGGAACACCGGTGTGCATATCGCCGATGCCGATCTGATCTTCGCCCGCACCTCCGGTGTCGCCGGGGAGGGCCGGGGTATCACCGCCTTCCTGGTACCCACCGATACGCCGGGCTTCCGGGTCGACGAATATCTGTGGACCTTCAATATGCCCACCGACCATGCCCGGGTCTCGCTCACCGAGGTACGGGTCCCGGATTCGGCGATCTTCGGCCGGGAAGGCCGCGGACTGGGTGTGGTCCAGCATTTCTTCAACGAGAACCGCATCCGGCAGGCCGCATCCAGTCTCGGCGCCGCCCAGTACTGCGTGGATCGCGCGGTGGCCTACGCCAACGAACGCAAACCGTTCGGCAAGCCGCTGTCGTCGAATCAGGCCATCCAGTTCCAGCTGGTCGAACTGCACACCCAGTGCGAGATGTTGCGCGCGCTGGTGCACAAGACCGCCTGGTCGATGGATACCTACGGCACTTTCGCGGTCTCCGAACAGGTCTCGATGTGCAACTACTGGGCCAACCGGTTGTGCTGTGAGGCAGCCGATCGCGCCATGCAGGTGCACGGTGGCCTCGGCTATTCGCGTTACACCCCGTTCGAGCACATCTATCGCCATCACCGCCGGTACCGCATCACCGAAGGCGCGGAGGAGATCCAGATGCGCCGGGTGGCGGGTTATCTGTTCGGGTTCATGGATCGCGCCGTGGTGAAGGGCGTCGGAGCCGGACCGTCCTAGCGGGTATCGCGAAATCTCCCGCGCCGCGGCGGACGCGGCGGTGGAACAGTGCCGGCGCGCTCGTTGATGCGCCGGGTCGGAGACAGGAGCACCGATGAGCGCGCAGCCGAAGAAGGTCCTGATCGCCAATCGTGGTGAGATCGCGGTGCGGGTAATCCGGGCGGCGCAGGCACTGGGTATCGATACGGTGGGACTGCGGGCGGCCGACGAGCACGACGCCCCGCACGCGACCCGGTGCGATGAACTGGTGGTGTTGCCCGGGACCGGCCCGGCCGCGTATCTGGATTCCGGTGCGATCCTCGACGCGGCGGCCGCCACCGGTGCGACCGCGATCCATCCCGGTTACGGATTCCTCTCGGAGCGCGCCGATTTCGCATTTGCCTGCGCCGCCGCCGAGATCACCTTCGTCGGTCCCGATGCGGGGACACTGGAGCTGTTCGGAAACAAAGGCCGGGCCCGGCGCGCGGCGGTGGCGCAGGAGGTACCGGTGCTGCCCGGCACCACCGGGCCGACCTCGCAGGCGGAAATGGCGGATTTCCTGGCCGCGCAACGGGCGCCGATCATGGTGAAGGCGCTCGCCGGCGGTGGTGGGCGTGGTACCCGGGTGGTCCGATCCGCCGACGAACTGGCGGAGGCGTACGCGCAGTGCCGGGCCGAGGCGCTGGGCGCTTTCGGGGCCGGTGATCTCTACGCCGAGCGGCTGCTCACCGGTGCCCGGCATCTGGAAGTCCAGCTGGTGGGCGACCACACCGGAACGGTCTGCCATCTGTGGGACCGGGACTGCACCGTGCAACGGCGCCACCAGAAACTGGTGGAGATCGCGCCGAGTACGACACTACCGCCGGACGCCCGCGCCCGGATGCTGGATTCGGCCGTGCGGCTGGGCCGCGCCGCGGGTCTGCGCGGGGTGGCGACCGTGGAGTTCCTCGCGCTGCCCGACGGTACGTTCTACTTCCTGGAGGTCAACCCGCGAATCCAGGTGGAGCACACGGTCACCGAGCTGGTCACCGGGGTCGATCTCGTGCTGGTCCAGCTGCGCCTGGCGGCCGGTGCCACGCTCACCGAACTCGGGCTCGACCGGGTACCGGCCACGACCGGTGCGGCGGTGCAGATCCGGGTGAACGCCGAAACCGCCCGGTCCGACGGAACCGTGGTGCCCGCCGCCGGTACGGTCACCGGGTTCGAGATGCCGACCGGTGCGGGGATACGGGTGGATACGGCCGCGCGGACCGGTATGCCCGTGGATCCGCGGTTCGATTCACTGCTGGCCAAGATCGTGGTCCACCACCGTGACGGATTCACCGCGGCGCACCGGCTGGCGGTTCGCGCGCTGGCCGAGACCGCGATCGTCGGTGTACCCACGAATCTGGCCGTCCAGCGCGCACTGCTCGCCGATCCCGCGTTCGCCGCCGGTGATTACGACACCACCTGGGTCGATCGGGAAATCGGGCGACTGCTCGAGCGCGCGCGGGAACTGGAGCCCGGTACCGCCGCCGATCCGCCCGCCCGCTCCGGTGCTGCGCCGAGCGCGTTCGCCGGATACACCGGCGGCGGCCACCCGGCCGCGCTGCCCGCGTCGGCGGCATTCGACGGCCGTACCGGCGAAGTGGTGCGCACCGGCACCGCCGGAGTGGTGGTAGCGATCGAGGCCGAACCGGGACAGGACGTCGCCGCCGGTGCGACGGTGGTCGTCGTCGAGGCGATGAAGATGCACTATCCGGTGCGCACCGACCGAGCCGGAACCGTCGCGGCGATCGCCGTACGGATCGGTGACCATCTCCCCGAGGGGACCGCGGTCGTACTGGTGACCCCGGCCGCTGATACCGGATCGGCTACCCGAGCCGTGGCAGATATCGCCGATCCGGGCCGGATCCGTCCCGATCTCGCCGCACTACGTGAGCGCCGGGCCCGATTGTCCGACGAATCCCGCCCCGAGGCGGTCGCCCGGCGGCACCGGCTCGGTATGCGCACCGCCCGGGAGAACATCGCCGCGCTCACCGATGAGGGCCTCCTGGTCGAATACGGTGGTTTCGCCGTCGCCGCCCAGCGCGGGCGCCGCGATCTCGCCGACCTCGAGGCCCGTACTCCGGCCGACGGTATAGTCACCGGCCTCGGGCGGATCAACGGCGACCTGTTCCCCGCCGAGCGCAGCACCTGTGCCGTCCTCGCCTACGACTACACCGTATTGGCCGGTACCCAGGGCTATTTCAGCCATCAGAAGACCGACCGGCTGCTCGAACTCGCCCGTACCCGCGGCTATCCGGTGGTCCTGTTCGCCGAGGGCGGTGGCGGGCGGCCCGGCGACAGTGATCCGCCGATGGTGGCGGGCCTGCACTATCCGACCTTCACCACGATGGGCTCACTCAGCGGTGTGGTGCCCACCATCGGTATCGCCGCCGGACGGTGCTTCGCCGGGAACGCGGCCCTGCTCGGGATCTGCGATGTCGTGATAGCCACGGAGAGCTCGACTATCGGCATGGCCGGTCCGGCGATGATCGAGGGCGGCGGACTCGGTGTCCACACGCCGGAGGAAGTCGGTCCGATCGAGGTGCAGCGCGCCAACGGCGTGGTGGATATCGTCGTCGCCGACGAAGCCGAGGCGACCGAGGTCGCGCGTCGCTATCTCGGGTACTTCCAGGGGAATGTGCCCGGGTTCGAGGTGGCCGATCAGCGGACGTTGCGGCAGCTGGTTCCGGAGGACCGCAAACGCGTCTACGACATCCGGACGGTGATCGACACACTGTTCGATATCGGCTCGGTCCTCGAACTCCGCCGCGATTTCGCGCCGACCGTGATCACCGCGCTGGCCCGGATCGAGGGCGCTCCGGTCGGGGTCGTGGCGAACAATCCCGCGCTGCTCGGCGGTGCGGTGGATGCGGCCGGTGCCGATAAACTCGCGCGTTTCCTCCAGCTGTGCGACGCCTACGGACTGCCGGTTGTATCCCTGTGCGATACACCGGGTTTCATGGTCGGTCCGGACTCCGAACGGGAGGCCGCGGTCCGGCATTTCCCGCGCCTGTTCGTCCTCGGCGGCCATCTGACCGTGCCGCTGGTGACGGTCGTGCTGCGCAAGGGGTACGGGCTCGGCGCGCTGGCGATGGCCGGGGGCGGTTTCCACAACACCGATATGATCGTCGCCTGGCCGACCGGTGAATTCGGCGGAATGGGGCTGGAGGGCGCGGTGCACCTGGCCGCCCGGGATGTACTGGCGGCCATCGCCGATCCGGTCGAGCGGGCGCGCCGGTTCGACGAGCTGGTCGCTCTGGCCTACGCGCAGGGCAGCGCGGTGAACACCGCCGCGCATCTGGAGATCGACGATGTGATCGATCCGGCCGATACCCGTGCAGTACTGTCCGCGGCGCTGCTCGCGCAGCCCGGCCCGCCCCGTACCGGCTGGCGCAACAGTGCGCGCAGTACGGGTATCGATACCTGGTGAACAGCGGACTCGCGGCGCCGGTGCCGAGTGCCGAGCCGCCTGTCTTCCGGTATCCGCCGGCGATCGTGGACCTGTCCCGGCCGGTCGCGATCTAGGTATCGACGGGTACAGCCGCGGTGGATTCCGCGGTGGCGAGCAGTTCGGCGAGGCGTGCGCTCATGGCCCGTCCGGCGGTCAGCAGCGGTTCGGTGGAGCGCAGGGTGCGGCTCAGGACGAACGCACCCTCGAGCGCGGTGACGATACCCAGGATCAGTTCCCGGGCGGTATCCGGCGTCAGTCCGCGCCCGACGAAATACGTTGTCCCGTCGCTGATCCAGGCCTCGACGATCTCGGCGAGTACCTCCCGTAGGCCGGGTTCGGCATCGGCGACCTCACCGGCGACCGTCCCCACCGGGCACATATTGATCCACCCGGTCTGCTCGATCTGCTCGGCCGCGGCGGCGAATGTCGCGGGAAGCGCCTCGCGCAGGTCCGGGTAGGGGGTGAGCAGCAGCGGGATCAGCCGGCCGTAGGCGGTGCCGGCCGCCCGCAACGCGGCCGCGGCGAGTTCGGGTTTACCGCCCGGGAAGTGGTGATAGAGCGAACCCATCGGAACGCCCGCCGCCACGGTGATCTGTTTGACACCGGTTCCGCTGTAGCCGCGGGCGCGCAGCAGTTCGACGGTCGCGGTGATCAACCGGTCGCGGGTGCTGGTTGACAGCTTCTCGGCCACGGTCCCAGAATAGAGCAATCACTCTAGAGCGATCGCTCGAAAGGGGTCAGTGAATGCCGACGGTTCAGCTTCCCGCAGGTCGGGTGCACTACGTGGAACAGGGAGCAGGCCCACCCGTGGTCCTGCTGCACGGGCTGCTGATGAACCACACGATCTGGGATACGACCCTCGAACTGCTGCCGCCCGGATTCCGCTATATCCGGCCCGACCTACCGCTGGGCGCGCATCCGATCCCGCTCGAACCGGGTACCGATCTGAGCCTGCGCGGACTGAACGGCCTCGTCGCCGATTTCCTCGCGGCCCTGGACCTCGACGATGTGGTGCTGGTCCACAGTGACTGGGGCGGTGCGCTGTTCCTCACCGCGTACGGACTCGACGAACGGGTCGGCCGGCTGATCGTGCTGCCCTGCGAGGCCTTCGACAACTTCCCGCCCGGCCTGCCCGGTAAAGCGTCGATGCTGGCGAGCTATCTGCCGGGCGGGGTGGTGCTGGCCTTGCGGCAGCTGCGGATCGCCCGGTTGCGCGCACTGCCGCCGCTCTTCGGCTGGATGGCTCGTGAACCGCTCCCGGACGACCTGGTGCGCGGCTGGACCGAACCCGGGCTCCGAGACCGCCGCATCCGCCGGGACCTGCTCGCCTACACCCGGTCGGGTTTCCGCACCCGGGAGCTGATCGCGAATACCGAAGCGCTGAGCCGGTTCACCGGTGACGCCCTGATCCTCTGGTCGTCGGCGGGCAAGGTGATGCCCCGCGAACACGGCCGCCGGCTCGCCGAACTCGTCCCCGGCGGCCGGCTGGTCGAGATCCCCGACGCCTATGTGCTGTCCATGCTGGACCGGCCCGACGCCGTGGCATCGGCCATGGCCGAATTCCTGACGGCGGATCGCGCCGGGCACGGGCGGTGACCGCATCGGTCCTCGCGGCCACCGGCCCGGACGACGGCGTCAGCCGGGCAACCGGGGGACGACCTCGGCGGCGAACAGCTCCATGGTCGCCGCCGCCTGTTTCGCGCCGACCATGAAGACCACCGCGTCGAGCCCCTGCGCGGCGCGTTCCGCGAGCCGGTCGGCCACCATGGCCGGGGTGCCCACATAACCCTCGTCGAGCGCGAACGCGTCCGCGCCGAAACGGCGCCGGGCCCGGGCCGCGACCTCGGGCAGTTCGCGCTCGTCGGCGGCGAGGGCGAGAACGGCCTGATGGGAGCGGCGGATATCGGCCGGATCGCGGCCGATCCGTGCGCATTCGGCATCCAGCAGATCGGACAGCCGCCGCTGATCCGGTAGGCCGTAGGTGGGGAGGTTCCAGACATCGGCGTAGCGGGCGACCAGCGGCAGCGTGTATTTCGGGCCGGTGCCGCCGATATGGATCGGCGGCCGGGGACGCTGCACCGGGCCGGGCAGATTCGGGACCTCGTCGACGCGATAGTGCTCGCCCGCGAACGAGGTGCGCTCCTGCGCGAACATCGAGGTGATGATCTCCAGCGCTTCACCGAGCCGCCCGGCGCGCTCGGCGGCCGTCCCCCAGGGCAGGCCGGTCCTGACGTGCTCATCGCGGATCGATCCACTGCCCAGCCCGAACTCGACCCGGCCCCGGGAGATGACATCCAGCGTGGTGACCATCCGGCCCAGAAGCGCGGGGTGCCGGAAATTGTTGCAGAGCACCAGCGCGCCCACCCGGAGTGTGGCGGTCGCGGTCAGCAGCGCCGTCGCGGTGGTCCAGGCCTCGAGCGAGGGGTGCTCGGGCAGCCCGGGCGACCAGAGGTGGTCGAAGAGCCAGAGCTGATCGAATCCGGTGCGCTCGGCCGTCCGGGCGATATCGAGCAGGGACGAGAATTCCGAAACGATCTGCGGTACATAGATCCCGAATTCCACATTCCGAAGCTAACAGTCCGGTCACCGGTACGGCACCGGTTCGCGTCGACTTCCGGTCATCCGGTCCGGCGGGCACCTCGGCGGACGTATTCTGCGCTGGTCCGCACATCACATTCTCGTACGTCGAGACGAGGTGAGTCATGGCAGGCAAGTTCGAACTGTTCACCGACGCGAGCGATAAATTCCGCTGGCGTCTCAAGGCCGGTAACGGCGAGACGATCGCCCAGAGCCAGGCCTACGCCACCCGGGATGCCGCCAAGAAGGGCATCGCTTCAGTGCAGACCAACGCGCCGAGCGCGGCGATCGTCGAGGTCGCCGGCTCCTGACGGCGGCTGCGTGAGCTGTCTCGCGGCGGCCGACGCAAGAACGATCGGATCGATGCTGCCGGAGCGGCCTGCGTCGCTGCACTTCAGGGTGAAGGCC